>JAJYQN010000051.1:0-23234 GCA_021794595.1 Pseudomonadota bacterium | reverse complement strand
AACGGGTATTGCGTTGGGCATGATCGAAACACGGGGACTGGTGCCGGCTATCGAAGCGGCGGATGCGATGACCAAGGCGGCGGAAGTGCGCTTGATTGGTCGGCAGTTCGTCGGCGGCGGTTATGTGACGGTGCTGGTGCGCGGTGAGACGGGTGCGGTGAACGCGGCGGTACGTGCGGGCGCCGATGCCTGTGAGCGGGTGGGTGACGGCCTCGTGTCCGCGCACATTATCGCCCGTGTACATTCCGAGGTGGAGAACATCCTGCCCAAGGCTCCTAGCGTCTAAACGACGTCGGGACGGGGCTTAATGTAAGGAGATTAAGAAAATGGCAGATGTAACGGGTATTGCGTTGGGCATGATCGAAACACGGGGACTGGTGCCGGCTATCGAAGCGGCGGATGCGATGACCAAGGCGGCGGAAGTGCGCTTGATTGGTCGGCAGTTCGTCGGCGGCGGTTATGTGACGGTGCTGGTGCGCGGTGAGACGGGTGCGGTGAACGCGGCGGTACGTGCGGGCGCCGATGCCTGTGAGCGGGTGGGTGACGGCCTCGTGTCCGCGCACATTATCGCCCGTGTACATTCCGAGGTGGAGAACATCCTGCCCAAGGCTCCTAGCGCCTAAGGGCGGCCCCCGGCGGGGGCGCTAGGGGGGCCTCTGGGTGTGAGTTTCACGCCCAAGGCTCCATGCATGATCGATGTGGGTCGAGCCAATGAATCGAAAGATTCGAGGAGAAGACGGATGGCAGCTCAAACGGGTATTGCGTTGGGCATGATCGAAACACGGGGACTGGTGCCGGCTATCGAAGCGGCGGATGCGATGACCAAGGCGGCGGAAGTGCGCTTGATTGGTCGGCAGTTCGTCGGCGGCGGTTATGTGACGGTGCTGGTGCGCGGTGAGACGGGTGCGGTGAACGCGGCGGTACGTGCGGGCGCCGATGCCTGTGAGCGGGTGGGTGACGGCCTCGTGTCCGCGCACATTATCGCCCGTGTACATTCCGAGGTGGAAAAGATCCTGCCAACGAATCCCACTAGTCAAGGTAGCGGCAGGGACGGCGACGTCACTGGCAACCTGAGCTGAGCATCCTAGTATGATGCGCAATCATCCACGCATCATCGGCTTCTTGGGTCAGGGCCTGGGTCACGAGTACGGCGCGGTACAACAGTACTTGACGCAGGCGAGCCTCTGTACGTTGTGGGGTATGGACGATTGGGCCGAGACCTTCCGTGAGGAGGCTCACCAAGAGTTGGGGCATGCGGATTTACTCAATCAGCGCCTCCTGCTTCTCGGCGTCGCACCCACGGGAGCGCAGTTGCGGCCGCCGCGTCCGGGGGCAGACTTGCGCCAGATGCTCACCTATGATGCGGACATGGAGCGATCGGCCGTGGAACTTTATGCCGAGGCGGAGAGTTTTGCCAGGCGCTTGCGTGACACCGAGACGGCGGCGCTTTTCGCGCGCCTGCGGGAGGATGAAGCGGGGCATCTGCAGCACCTAAAGCAGACCCTGGCGCGGATGGAAGGCTAACGGAGGAGGGCTATCTGTGTCTGGAACCGATGAAGCTTGCCCCGAGGGATGGCAACTGCAGCGGCATCCCTTGGCCTGGAATCGGCGATTCGATTTTGCCGATTATAGACAGACACGACGATTCCTGGATCTTCTGACTGAGCTTTCTACCGTCACCGGGTACTATCCGAGCCTGAATTTCGCGCGGACTCACGTGGTGATAACCGTCGAGTTTGCGGGTGACGTAGTAGACGAGGCGGGTCGTGACTTTGCAGTGGCCGCTGGCGAATGCGCCCAGCGGGCGCAAGACTGAGGCGGCCATGGCAACGCTACGGATTGCCCTATTTAACAGTAAAGGCGGCTGCGGGAAGACAACCCTGTCTTGGAATCTGGCGATGGGGCTTTCCAAGCGGGGCCGAACGCTTTTGCTGGACGCCGATCCCCAGGGGAGCACGGGACACTGGGCCGATTGGGCCGACAACGGCGGCGAATTTGCGATCGAGGTCCGTGATTTAGCTCCCGTGGGGACCGAGGCCGAGTCCTACCGTTATCTCGTCTATGATTGTCCCCCGCGGTGGGATATGCCCGAGGTGATCGCAGTCCTTGAGGAGTCGGACGTGGTGCTGGTACCGGTATTACCCTCCCCGCTTGATCTCTGGGCTAGCCGCCGGAGCGCCGAATTGCTCCACGACATGAGAGCGCGGCGGCCCGCGTTACGGCCCTATTTCGTACTGAATCAGGTTGAGGCGCACAGCGCCTTGTCGCGGGCCTCGAAGGCGGCGATAGCGGAAATGGACATACCGGTATTGACGGTGCAAATCGGTCGCCGAGCGATTTATCGCAATGCCGCGGTGGAGGGCGTGAGCGTTTACCAAACGGGTAAACGGGGCGCGGCCGCGGTCGATGAAATGGAACGTCTCATTGAGGAGATACTGAAATGAGCAGCCTAGAAAGCAAACTCAGTGCCAGTATGCAGAGCTCCCGGCGCCGTGGTGGGACCCCCACCGGCGGGTCCGAAAACGAAGACTCCGCTGAGCATGGGAAGCCAAGCCACAAGGGCTCGGCCGAAAGCCAGGGGTCGGCAGACCTCAACGCCGGCGGGGGCCGGGAACGCAATCCTGGCCGTATTTGGCCTGATTGACCTTTGATGGCGTGAGCCTGCGGCGGTGGCGGGCGCCGCGGGAGTGTTTTAGCTAAAAATAAGGGTACTGAGTGCATGGCCATACAGTTGGCGGACTACCCGGAGATTCTTGAGGACTTAGGCGAGCACGCCGCTGAGGTCCTTGAAGCCAATTGGCATGAGGCGGCGCGAGTCTTTACTCGACGCGGCCTCGAGGCCTATCTCGAAGGCGCCGGCAGCCTGAAGGCCTTGGGTCGGGGCTCCGATCTTGTGAGCGCTTTTATTGAAAGTGCGCCACTTGTGGCCCGCGAGATCGGCGAGCAGGCGGTCTTTGAGATGCTGTCGACCGCTATCCGCATGTACTCGAAGACCAGCGCTGAGGTACTCTCGCTGTTTTTCTCGACCGCACCGGTGGTCGCGAGACGGCTCGGCGAGATCGAGTTGTTCCGGGCCTACCTTGTTCTCCTAGACCAACTTCTGGCCCAAGCCCCGCGCGGGGTACGGCCGATGTTGGGGAAGATCGAAGTCCTGTTGAATCAGATGACGTTGGGAGGCCTGCGCCGCTGGGCCATGTGGGGCATTTCCGCCTATCGCAGCGATTTTGCCGCGCAAGCCGATTTCTTTGGTCTTGTGAGCCCCCAATCTCAGGCAGTCATGCAACAGGAGCACCGGGGCGTTTTGTTTATCGACGTTCAGAGGCGTCTTATCATGTATCTGCGCGCCCTATGGGGGCGTGATTTTTTTCTGCGGCCGACCTCCGGGGACTTTGAGAGCCGCGAAGGCTATCGGCCGTACATCGCAAACTTCTTCATTCATATTCCCGATGCCTACGATGATTGGGAAAACGCCAAGGGCGCGCGCATACCCGCCTTGGAGGTATACCGGGCGGCCGTGGCGCATGCCGCAGCCCATGTCGTTTCCTCCCACTTTGAGCTTCGCTTTGAGCTGATGACGCCGGCTCAGAGACTTTGGGTCGGACTCCTGGAGGATGCGTGGGTGGAGCGGGGCGCGGTGGCCAAGTTTCCGGGGCTCTTCCCCTTATGGCGGCAGTTGGCGACCGTTGCCGCCACCGTGCAGCAGGAGAAGGAACCTAAACTGACCGCGGTTCTGGACCGGTGCGCGCTGGCCTTAATGGATCCGGAGTATGAGGACGCAGACCCGCTTGTGGCTCAGGCGCGCGCTGCGTTCCAAGAGCTTATCGAGGTCGAAGACGACCGCTATACGCGGCTTGTGGCGGCGGCGGAACGGCTCGCGGCGGCGGCCGCAGCGCGCGGCCTTCAGTCGGCGCCCAGCGATGATCCGACCGAGATCCCTTACCGCGATGACAATCGTTATCTTTGGACTCCGCCCGAGGCCCAGGGCCTAGGCGACCCTCTTGCTGGCGGCGCGGCTCAGGTCCGCAAGTACGTGAGTATCATGGAGATGATCAATACGGTGGATGTGGAGACCGCCGGGGATGATGCCCAGGAGGTCTGGATCCTGGCCTCCGAACTGTACGACGATGATGGCGTGACCTTCAACGAGAAGGAGGGCAAGGCGCCTATCTCGCAGCCCATGAACTATCCCGAGTGGGACTATCAGACCCAGCTCGAGCGCCCCCTCTGGGTCACGCTCTATGAGAAGCGTCCCAAAATGGGCGATCCCCAGGATATCGCGCAGTTCCTGGAGGCCCAAAAGCCCCTGGTACAGCGCCTTAAGAAGCTTATTGAGGCCGTGCAGCCGCAGGGCGTGGTCCGGCAACGCAAGGTCGAGGATGGCGACGAGATCGACATCAATGCCGCGATTTTGGCCATGACAGATATCCGGATGGGGCATCAGCCGGATCCACGGATCGGCATCCGGACCCGGCTTCACGTCCGCGATCTGTCCGTGACCTTACTCATTGACCTTTCTGAGTCGACCAATGACCCTCTGCGTTCTCGCGTCGACGGCGAGGTGACGGTCTTGCAGTTGGCACGCGAGGCCGCAGCGCTGCTGGCCGAGGCGCTTGAGCGCATCGGGGACCCGTTCATGTTGTGCGGTTTTGACTCCAATGGCCGCCACGACGTCGAGTTTTATCGCTTCAAGGATTTCGATGCGCCTTATGATGAGAAGGTGCAGGGGCGCCTGGCCGGGATGACTGGGCAGTTATCGACGCGTATGGGGGCGGCCTTACGCCACGCGGGTCATCTCATGGACCAGCGCGGGAGTCAGAAGAAGCTGATTATCCTTCTGACCGATGGCGAACCGGCTGATAACGATGTGCGTGACCCCCAGTACCTACGTTTCGATGCCAAAAAGGCCGTAGAGGAGCTGGCGCGCAAGGGTATTAGGACGTTTTGCTTGTCTCTCGATCCGTATGCCGACGAGTACGTATCCCGGATCTTCGGGGCTCGTAATTATTTGGTTTTAGATCACGTGGATCGGCTGCCGGAAAAGCTTCCTCAGCTATACCTCGCAATGACTAAATAGATATTGGAAGGAAAATGATTACCATGGACGCTCTTGCGGTTTCGGTCCCCTTTCTGCCCGTCTTGTCGGCCTTACTTATCCTGGCTTTCTTTCGCCGTAGCCAGCCGCTGGCTGCGCGCACGAGCGTTACGTTCATGGGTCTCGCGTTTCTTGGGGCGGCCGTTCTTTTGATTCATTACCTCGTCTCGGGCCAGGCCCATGTCCTCGACTTTGGAGGATCGTGGGGCACGATTTGGCTGGACCCTTTAAGTCTCGTACTCTGGACCTTTATTTCCGGCATTAGCCTCATCGTGCATATCTATTCCGTGCGCTATATGGTCGAGGAACCGGGCTATGGCCGGTTCTTTGCCTTGCTCGACCTCATGACGGCCGTGATTTTGTTCATGGTTGCGGCCGCCGATTTGATAACGCTGATCGTGGCCTGGTTTCTGGTCGGTGTCATTCTCTACTTTCTGCTCGGTCATGATCACCGCAGGCCGGCGGCCGGCCGCTACGCGTTCTGGACCCAAATCACCTATCGGTTCGGGGATCTGCCTTTGTGGTTCGCGGCACTCATTTTGATTCGCAGTTATCACAGCATCTCTCTCCCGGTGATTTTTGCGCAGATACAGAGTCACCCGGGCTTACAGATTTGGGGGTTGCCGGTTACCGAAGTGACTGGCGTGCTACTGGCATTCGCGGCGTTTTCTCGGTCCGCGCAGTTTCTTCTGCATACCTGGCTGCCTTACACCATGGACGGTCCCACCCCGGTCTCGGCCTTGATGCACGCCGGTATCGTGAACGCCGGCGGGTTTCTCTTTAATCGCTTTGCGCCGCTTTTTGAGCATGCCGGCATGGCTTTGCACATAGCCTTTGCGGTCGGATTGGTCACCGCCGTCACCGGATCGGCGCTTATGCTCATTCAAAACGACATCAAGCGTTCTTTGGGTTATTCCACCATGGGTCAGATGGGTTTTATGGTCATGGAGTGTGGGTTGGGGGCCTTCCCCTTGGCCGTTTTTCACCTGATCGCCCACGGGTTTTTCAAGGCCTCCCTGTTTCTCGGTTCGGGCAACGTGATCGGTGACGCGCGCCGCCATGACGGGGTGCCGCCCGATCCGATCTACACCTCCGTTGTCGAACGTCGCCCGGCCAAACCGTCCCGCTTGCCGTGGCTCGTGGCGGCGAGTCTCACGGTTTTGGTGCCTATGGTAGTGATTGGCTTGTCGCATTTTTTCGTGGCCGAGCGTCTGTTCTACGAGCAAGGCGTCGTGGTTCTGCTCTTTTTCGGGTGGGTGACCGGCGCCCAGGCGCTTTTTGCGGCCCATAAGATGTCGCAGCAGGATCCGTGGCGGCTCATGATGGGTATTTTGGTGTCGTTTGTTGTGGTTGTGATTGGCTATACCCTGATTAGTCATTATTTTGCCCATTTCCTTTACCCAAGCCTCAAGGAAAGCCAGGGCTTATTCCAGGCGGCCAGCATCCACATGCTGTCTTTTGATGCCCTGGTCTTTTTGCTGGCGGCGATTTTCGTGGGTGGCTGGGCCTTGACCTTCTTCGCGGACTCGTTTGAGCTTGGGAATCACCTGGGACGGCGCGGCCGCGCGCTCTATCTCATGTTTTATGCGCTCTTGTCCCGGGAGCTCTATGTGGCGGACGTCTACGCCTACCTGAGCCAAGTCCTGCTGCGCTGGTCGCGCTGGCTCAACGTCTGGCTGGGATGGTGCTGAGATGGTCTGGTCCCTGGGTCTTCTTGCCGCGATACTGCTTCCGCTCTTTCCCTTGAGTTGGGGCTTCAACCGTCTTTTGACGAGCCTACCGGGCGGCTGGCCCCAAGCTCTGGCGGTGATCATTCTGCCCCAGGCGGGACTCGAGCTGCTGCGGTTTTCCCATATCGCGCACACTCTACCTCCGTTGTGGCGCCTTTACGGAAGTTTGTGGGCGGTCTTCTCCAGTCTGCTCTATGCGTTCCGAGCGATCACCGCCCGGGAGGTGGGGATTTGGACGCGGCTCCTGGCCAGTTCGGGATTGGCTCTGGCATGGTTGGCGTGGTTGAGTGGCGCGCCCCTGGCCACGGTACAGGTCTTTGCGCTGGCCTTTTGCCTGCCGGCGGCCCTACTTTTCCTTTTGGCAGCGGCTTTGACGCGGCGCATGGGCGGGGCCTATCTGGGCCTTCGGGGGGGGCTCGTCGTGGCGCTGCCGCGCCTCAGCGCAAGCCTCGTTATGACCGCCTTGGCTTTGCTCGGTACGCCCTTGTTTCCGGCCTTTTTTGCTCTTTGGCGCAGCTTCGGCCATTTGCCGCTCGCGTGGGTGCCGCTGCTTATGCCTTTGCCCCTGTTATGGGGTTGGGCCACTGGTCGTTTCTTTCAGGATCTTCTGTATGGGGATTTTCGTGGCGAACCGATGACGGATATGGGGCGCATGACGTCGGCGCTGATCGGTCTTATGTTGTTTGCCTCTCTCTTCCTTAATCTCTTCGGTGGAGGGTTCAGCGCATGACCTTGTCCTTGGGTGATCGGCTTAAGGTGCGCTCGATGGTCTACGTGGCGAGCGAGCCTATTCCACGGTTTTGGCCCATGCGCACCTTTATCCATCACAACCCACTCCATGGTTTAGAGGATCGCCCCTTTGACGAGGCCGTCGAGCAGGGGAGCCATTTATTCCATGCCCGCGGTTATCTGCGACGGTCCCAGTATCAGGCCTACCGAGCCGCGGGCAAGGTGGATGATGAGGAACTGCGGCGGCGTGTTCGTGCCTTTCTCGATGGTCAGATACGCAAGATTCCAGAACTCGATCTCGAGGCCTGGCTTTGGCAGATCGTGACGAACTGTCAGAGCGAGCGGGTCGTTGAGAGCGGCGATTGGATTTGTGGCGCGGCTCTTTGGGCGAACCTCCATGGGGAACGCTTGTCGGTGTCCGACGAGGAATTGAATGCCCGCCTTGCGCCCATCATCTCGGAACGGTTTTCTCCTGAGACGCCCGTCTATCGCGACGTGGATCTCTTGTTTGGCACGCAGATCGGAGCGACCCTGGATGACCTTCTCAGCAAGAGCTGCTTAGATTTCTTTGACGAAGGCCAGTCGGCTTGGCAGGCGCCCGGGCGAGAGGCCGGTTTCTTTGCGGCCTGGAAGGAGATCGCGCGGCTTAATATTCGCTTCCGGCTCCGTGGCCTCCATCTGCGGGATCTTCTCGCCCGCGAGGAGACGGCCGAAGGGATGGTGGCCCATGTCTTGCGTTTGCTCGATGTGCCGGAGTCCGTTTGGCAAGGGTATATTACCCAGGAACTGACCCGCATGCATGGCTGGGCCGGGTTTATTCGTTACCGCACCAGCGCCAAGCATTATTACTGGGCCCAACGGTACCCCGGCGATCTGGTTGATTTTCTGGCCGTGCGGATGGTGCTGGGGTTTGCGCTTTTGGAGGAAAGTCGGCGCCATCACCAGACCCCGGCCTCGAGGACCGAGGTCCTGACCCTGCTGCGGGAACATCCGCGGGCCGCCTATCTGCGCTCCGAACTCTATGGGGGCACTATCTTGCCCGGATGGGCCCAGCGGGCGGAGGACGTTCTTGTCCGCGGACGCCCCAAACGGATCGCCGAACTTACGGCCGCTTATGTGCCGGCCAAGCTGCAGTGGGAGAACGAGCGTCAGGGCGAGCGCCTCCGGCTCTTGGCCCGCGGCACGGGCGGCAATGCGGAAGCGGCATTGATGGGCCTCTCCCCGGCGCAGTTGGGCGATCTTCTGCGGATTCTCGGGGATTGGGAGCGGTCCGAGGGTTATGTGTGGCTGCAAGCGATGGAATCCCATTATATAAACGAACTCGTAAAGAAGATCCGGATTCCGGTGAGCGAGGAGCGCAGTACTAAACGGCCGTTTGCCCAAGCTTTGTTTTGTATTGATGTTCGTTCTGAGCCCATGCGCCGCCGCTTGGAGGAGTTGGGTGATTACCAGACCTATGGCATTGCCGGGTTTTTCGGTGTCCCCTTAGGTTACTTGGAGTATGGGAAGGGAAGCGAGACCCACCTCTGTCCGGCCATACAGACGCCGAAGAACCTTGTTCTCGAGATTCCAGCCACCCTGGAACTCGAGGAGGAGCCGCTTTACGGGGCCTTGGAGCACGTATTGCATGAGTTGAAGGGGTCTGTGCTCTCACCGTTCGTCGCGGTCGAGGCCATTGGTCTTCTCTTTAGTTTGGGCCTTGTCGGTAAGACCGTGGCGCCGCTCAGCTACCATCGCTGGCATGGCCGCCTTCATGGGGGCAAGGGGGTTACGCGACTTTTGCTCGACAAGCTGAGTCCAGAGCAGGCGGATTCGATCATTCGGGCCGTGCAGCGGGCGATGATCCGGCGTGCGTTGGCAAAGGAGCCTAGTGTCCCGCGCGACCAGGTGACGGATGACGAGGTCCGGGAATTGCGGGAAATCGCTTTGGGGCATCAGCATGGCCGCAGCGCCTTGGCCGAGCGACGGAATATGACGCCAGCCGCTGAGGCGCAGTTCATCGAGAAATTGCGCCGCATCTATCTCGTGGATCGGGCGCAGACCAGCCTGCAGATGGAGCGCCTGGGTCGCATTGGATTCAGTCTTGAGGAGCAGGTGCGTTATGTACTTCAGGCCCTACTCTCGATCGGTCTCGATCGGAATTTCTCGCGTTTTGTGCTGCTTGTGGGGCATGAGAGCCGCACCGAGAACAATCCCTACGAATCGGCTCTCGATTGCGGGGCGTGCGGAGGCGGCAAAGGTCTGCCGAACGCCCAGTCCTTGGCCCATATGGCCAATAAGCCAGAGGTCCGGCGCAAGTTGCGTGATCATGGGATCGTGATCCCGGACGATACGTGGTTCATGCCGGCCGTCCACAATACGACGACCGATGCGATCGAGCTCCATGACCTCGATCTTCTTCCGGCGCGCCACTTACTCTATCTGGAGCGTCTGCGGGATGGGCTTTCGGCCGCCACGCGCCACTCGGCTGCGGAGCGTATGCTGAAATTGGGTGCCGGGCCGCGGGTCGCGGAGGACCCCTTTGCCGCCGCGGTCATGGCGCGCCGTCAGGCGCACGATTGGTCGCAGGTGCGCCCCGAGTGGGGGCTTTCCGGTAATGCCTACGCCCTTGTCGGCCGCCGGATCCTCACCGAGGGTGTCAGTTGGCAGGGCCGGGCCTTCCTGCAATCCTACGACTATCGTCTGGATCCGAAAGGCCGTCTTCTGGAGAATATCCTCACGGGACCGCTGGTGATCGGAGAATGGATTAATCTCGAGCACTATTTTTCCGTCGTCGATACCGATAACTATGGCAGCGGAAGCAAGGTCTACCATAACGTCGCGGGGCGTTTCGCGGTCATGACCGGTAATCAGAGCGATATCCGCACCGGCTTGCCGACCCAGACCATGCTTAAGGATGGCAAGCCCTATCATGAACCGATCCGGCTCATCGCCATGGTTGAGGCGCCGCTCGCGTTTGCCCAAAAGACTGTGAGCCGCATCGGGAAGGTCAAGGCGCTGATCGTCGGCGGTTGGGTCCGACTTGTCGTTCTTGATCCTGAGGATGACTATCGGATGCACGTGTTTGCCGATGGCGATTTCTACGTCCATCCTCGGTCGGGGCGTGCCGCGAGGCTTTCTTCCGAACTGCATCCCATTTTGGAGGGATCTGTATGAAGTCGTTGAACTTGAGTCCGTTGAAGAAATTAGAAATCATTACCGAGGGCGGCCATAAGGAGTTCGTCACCGATCTCCTGGATCGGGCCGGCGTCACGGGTTACACCATCGTCGGTAATCTCTCGGGCAAGGGCAGTCATGGTATTTATTCGGGTCACGTCATGTTTAATGAGGACGATGTCCTGATCATGGTCATCGTGGCTGTGCCGGAGGAGCTGGTGGCCCCCATTCTGGAGGGCTTCGCGCCATTTTTCGAGAAACATACCGGGGTGGTGTTTGTTTCGGATATCCAGGTCAGTCGCTTGGTGAAATTCAAAGACTGATAGAGATAGCCCACCCTATCCGTTACCAATAATTAAATAGGTCCAAAAAATATGAGCGATCTCAAAAGCCAATACCTTATTCAAAGTGAACCGTACTATAAGGAAGTTTACGACGAAATCGCACTGTATGAGGCGGCCTACGCGGCGCGTCTCCCTATGATGGTCAAAGGGCCCACCGGTTGCGGTAAGTCACGTTTCATAGAGTACATGGCGTGGCGCCTAAAGCGCCCCTTGGTCAGCGTGGCCTGTAACGAGGACATGACGGCATCGGATTTGGTGGGCCGTTTCCTTTTGGACAAGGACGGCACTAAATGGCAAGACGGGCCGCTGACCACGGCCGCCCGCATCGGCGCCATTTGCTATCTCGACGAAGTGGTGGAGGCGCGCCAGGACACGACCGTCGTCATTCATCCCCTTACGGATCATCGACGTACTCTGCCGCTCGATAAGAGGGGGGAGTTGCTCCATGCCCACCCCGATTTTCAGTTGGTGATTTCTTATAATCCCGGCTATCAGTCCTCAATGAAGGATCTGAAGCAGTCGACCAAACAGCGATTCGGGGCCCTGGACTTCAATTATCCGGGGCGTGATACCGAGATCGAGATCGTGGCCCATGAGTCGGGAGTGTCGAGCGATATGGCGGGCAAGCTCGTCTCCATTGCCGAACGGTCCCGCAATCTAAAAGGGCACGGTCTTGACGAGGGCCTTTCTACGCGCATGCTGATCTACGCCGGATCGCTGATGCAAAAGGGCGTCAAACCGATCGATGCGTGCAGCGTCGCCCTGGTGCGCCCGATCACCGACGATCCAGATATGCGCGATGCCCTCGACGCGGCTGTCGGAACGTTTTTTTAAGGGTGAGTTCGTGGCGGGTCGTGCCGCCACGTGCGCGGGGCTTTTAGAGTTCGGCGGGGTGGCGCTGCGCCCATTGCCGAATCTTGACCAGGAGGCGATGGACCGATCGCTCCTGGTTATAGGCCGGGACATCGTGGAGCAGGATCCAGCGTAATTCGTGGGATTCGTCGTTGCCAGGGACCGGGAGGCGGTCGTCGATCTCGACCAGGAAGCGGATATCGAGGTGCTCGTGTCCCCCATCCGGACGGTTAACGGGGATCCGGTGGAAATCGATGTCGAAGATGTCCGGTTCTAGGAGATGAATCGCACTCAGCGAAAGCGCGGTTTCCTCGCTGCATTCCTTTAGCGCTACTCGCAAAACGTCCTCATCGCCATCCGCATGACCGCCTGGCTGAAACCATTGCCCAAGTTTGCGATGCAGCATGAGTAGGGTGGCGTCGCGGCGCGGATTGAGGACCCAGGTCGAGGCTGTGACGTGCGCGCCCTCGTTGTCCCGATAAAAGCAGCGTGGTGAGTTCTGCAAGAGGCGGCAGCCGCGATAGGCAAAGGCCCGCTCCTCGGGAAAGTGGCTATGGTAATGACAGAGGCGATCTTGCAGGCTGCTGCGGTCCATAGGCTTAAATTAGGTCCACGAAGGGTTCTCTACGGCATGAATGGCGGCCGCGGCCGCTTCATCAACGTCGGCCTCGCGACCGGAAATGATCATGCGTCCATAGGCGCCCACGGCACGCACATCGACGAGGGTAATATTAGCGGCTTTTTCGGCCTGATTGGCGGCGTAGATGATATAGCCGGCCGGCTCGGTCTCGAGAATGAACATGCTCTGCTCAGGCAAGATCATGGAACCGCGCCGATTTTGCCGATTGATGAGGACGGTGTGGTCCGGCATCATGCCCCGAATGATCTCATTCCAGGTGATGCGGCAGGCCTTACGATCCTTCTGGTCGGCCCCCATCCACCGAAGGACCGCCCGTCCTGCTTCTCGTACATCGCTCTGGTCGCGCTGATGAATAATCATGGCGCCGAATTCCCGCTCGATCACGAGCTGGGAGAGATGCACGCGCGTCGCCTTGAGCGCGATATCCGTCAGGCGATGGATGGCCATGCCCGGCGACACCTCGACCCACAGCGCGCCGTCACCCGGGATCGGTAGGAAGCCTTGGGAGACTGTGGCGATGTAAGCGGCGAGCTGGGGTTGGAGTGAGTCTATGTAGACGTACGTCCGGAGCTGAATCATGGGCTCACGAGCAATAAAGGATCCCGCCAGCATACCGGAGAGCGGGGGTTTTTTCCAGAAGCAGCCTTGTCCGATAGGAAATAATGGGATGGTCGCCCCCTCCCTAAACGGCATCAAGAGTGCCAAAGTGGAGTGTGTGACGTACCACCGACCGGAAGGAGGCGACAATGAAGGTTACAACAGCGGGAATAGATCCTTGCAAAGGCCGCTTTTGCCGTTCATGGGGTGGATGGCCGGGGTGAGGTGGTGTTCCGGAAAGGGCTCTATCCGACTTTCCCCACGGTATCGACTTGATAATCAGGCAGGGCTGATGGGTGTGGCGGCGTAAACGGCCAGGGGTGGATAGGTATTGAGTGGGGTGATGCCCGTCGGGACACATGAGGGCTTGCCAAAGAGAGTAAACACGGGTCTCCTCTCAGTTGTTGACCAGTAATCGACAAAGAGAGGAAACCCAGAGCCGCCTGACGTGGCTTACGAAAATACTACGCCTGAAAGACCTGAAAATCACCGCCTTCTCATTCCAGCAACGCGATACGGAGCTCCATCTCTGGGTCAAGCCCTTCAAAAACGGCTGCCGCTGCCCGGTGTGTGAGCGTCGCTGCCCGATTGTGCGTGAGGCCCAGGAGGCCCGGTCCTGGGAGGATGTGGCCATCTTGGGCCGCAAGACCTTGTTCTGGTATGCCCCCAAGGAGATCGTCTGCCCGACCCATGGGCTCGTGCAGGAGGCCATCCCCTGGGCGGCCCCTTATGCCCGCATCACCTATCGCCTGGAGTTTCGCCTCTGTGCGCTCTGCCAGATCATGACGCAAAAGGCCGCGGCCGCCATACTGAAGATGGCCCCGTCGACGCTCTCCAACTGCCTGCACCGGGTCATCACCCGGGTGCGTACTGGGCATAAGATCCGGGGCTTGGTGACCCTCGGTGCCGACGAGATCGCCTACTGTAAGGGTCGGAAATACGCTACGATTATCTATGATCTGGACCGTTCGCACGTCGTATGGGTGGGGTGGGGCTTGGGGCGCGAAACGATCGACCGGTTCTTCAATGAGTCGCTCTCCGAGCACCAGAGGCTCAAGAGTAAATGGGCGAGTTGCGACATGAGCCGTGCCTATACCGGGGCCATTCAACACCACTGCCCGAACGCTACCCTCGTGATCGACCGCTTTCACGTGGTGAAGGCCTTGAACGAGGCGCTCGACGCCGTCCGGAAAGACGAGTGGCGGGGACTGGATAAACGGGGGCGTCAGGCGATCAAGGGGTTGCGGTGGATGCTGGGGATGCAGGCGCGGAATCGCTCGAAAAAACAATCGCGCTTCTTAAACGCGCTACGCACCTCCAACCGCCGCATCCATCGCGCCTGGGTCTTGAAGGATGAGTTCGAGCGCATCTGGCACTTCACATATCCCGGTGCGGCGAGGCAATTCTTGAAGCGCTGGATGACGGCGGCCCTCAGAAGCCGGCTGCCCTCACTAAAGACCTTTGTGACCACCGTGCGTAACCACTTCGACAACATCCTCTCCTTCATTGAACGCCCGCTCACCAATGCCGTGGGCGAAGGTATCAATCGCCTGCTCAAGATCGTCAAGAACCGGGCCTCGGGATTCCGCGGTCTGGAGCCCTTTGCTGACCTGATCTTCCTTACGATTGGCGACCTCGATATCCCTGCGCACATTCCCTCTGATTTGCGTACGCTATGAGGGCTGCGGAAAACACTATGGAGCTAGGGAATCTGAGGGTTTTAGCGATGGGGAGATCCGGATATAGCCCCGGAAAGGTCTTAATCGAACTTAGGTTCTCACGTTCTTTGCCAACTCGGACCCCTGTCTGATCGGCATAAAGGCCTGCGGCAGCGCCCATCACCGGGCCCGGCAATTGACCGCCCCATTATTTACTGATTGGAAAATACTGCTCCGCCTGGGGTCGGGTCTTCGTGAAAACCATAGGACAACTAGTACAACGACTTATTTGTGGGCGAGCCTCTTGTGCGCCGGAAAAGCGCACGGCTCGCCCGCAGGATGGCCGTGGCCGTGCCGAAGCGGGAGCGGAGGCACAAAGAGTGCGCGAAGACCGAAGGCGCGAGGGCGACTTGGACGTCCCGTCGCGCATACTAATGGCCAGCGCACAATCGCTATCGACTTTGGGCCCCTAATCCGCTCATACCTTAGCCTCAAAGTCTGCGATTACATCCGGTCTACCAAATAAGTACCCCTGATATCGGTGACAACCATTGCGCTTGAGGAAATCATGCTGCGCTTCTGTTTCTACTCCTTCCGCGATGAGATCCAGTCCTAAATTCTTGGCCATCCCAATAATGGTCTGAACGATCACAGCATCGCTTGGATCAGTCGTCACGTCACCTATAAAACTCTCATCAATCTTGATTTGATCCAAGGGCAATCGTCGCAGATGGGTCAACGACGATTGCCCAGTCCCGAAGTCATCGAGTGATAGGTGCACCCCTATGTCACGCAAGGTCTGCATTTTATCGATACCTTCGCTTATGTTGTCCAGCACTAGGCTCTCGGTCAGCTCAAGCGTGAGATGACCGGCATCTACCCCCGTTATGGCCAGCGCATTCTGCACCTGAGCGACAAAATCCAATTGCCGGAACTGGCGTGCGCTGACATTGACAGCAAGCCCTAGATGGCGCAAGCGGGGATTCCCCTGCCACATTTTCAGCTGAGCACAAGCCTCTTGTAACACCCATTGCCCTATCGCTACGATAAGACCCGTTTCCTCGGCAAGCGGGATAAAGTCCAAAGGCAGAACCAGTCCGCGTTCGGGATGCTGCCAGCGCAGCAAGGCCTCGGCACCGATAATTTCCCCATTCTCATCTACCTGCGCTTGGTAGAAGAGCCGTAATTGCTGACGGACCAACGCTTGATGTAGGTCAGCCTCCAGTACCGCCCGGCCTTCCAGCACGGCCTGCATATGGGGGTCAAAGAAACGCAGGACGTTGCGCCCGGCGGCCTTGGCCTGGTACATCGCAGCATCCGCATGCTTCAAGAGGTCCTCTAGGGCAACCTCGTCCCCGAGGAACAGACAGATACCGATGCTGGCCGAGCTATAATGTTCGCGGCCTTGAAGAAAATAGGGCTTGTTCAAGGTGGCTAGCAGCTTCTTTCCGACACCCTGAGCCTGAGTGATCGCCTGCGACACCTCGTCACTAAGACCCACGAGAACGACGACAAATTCATCGCCACCCAAGCGAGCCGCTGTGTCGCTTGGGCGCACACATCTTTGAAGACGTTCGGCGACCTCAATTAACAGGAGATCACCAATAGGATGACCCTGGGTGTCGTTTAGGATCTTGAAGTTGTCAAGATCGATAAAGAGCAGTGCCCCATAGGTCTTGTGGCGCGCGCCGTAGGCCCGCGCTTGCTGCAGGCGGTCCCCTAAGAGACTCCGATTGGGGAGTTTCGTAAGCGGGTCATAAAAGGCAAGCTTATGGATCTCTTCTTCCGCTTTCTTACGAAGCGTGATGTCCGAACTCACTCCCACGTAATGGGTTACCTGCTGTTTTGCATCGGTCACAGCAGTTATGGTCTGCCATTCGAGATACACCGTACCATCTTTCCGCCGATTCCATATTTCTCCTTGCCAATAGCGCTCGCGGATAAGGGTCTCCCATAAGTCCCTGTAAAATGCGGCATCCTGTCGCCCAGAATGGAACATTGCCGGCGTCTGACCTATCATCTCCTCGGCGCTATAGCCCGTTAGGCGTACAAAGGCACGGTTCACTCGCAGAATACGAGCATTTCGGTCGGTAATAAGAATCCCTTCGCCCGTCTCGAAGGCAATAGCGGCGACGTGGAGCTCCTGCTCGATCCGATGACGCTCCGTAACATCCCGGGCAATGATCGTCAATCCTTTGCGGCGACCCTCTTTATCGAACATAGGCATTTTGCGTGTCTCAAGGATCACACACAGCCCATCTCCTCTCACTAGCCGCTCTTCACTTACAAACAATTGTCGAGATTGCCAAGCCTTCTCATCGCTCAGTAAACATCCCTCATGAGCGGCGCGTAATGCCGGTTGTAGATCCGCCAACTCTTTTTCGGTCTTTCCCTGCCAGGGAAGATGATGCAATTCGAATAGCTGCTTGGCGGGTTCATTCACGATAAGCCAATGACCCTCTCCATCTTTTAAGAAAACCGCATCGGGAATGGCCTCAATCAATGTATCCAGTTGTTTATTGTGACGTAGGATTGCGAGTTGCCCTTCAAGAGCGATTCGTTGATTACGCATGGGCCTGAAGATCAAGATATAAAGGGCCGGGGAAACAATGGCAGTCAGCGTGATGGGGTCAATAAATATCCAGAAAGATGGCCCCACTTCAGTAAAGAGCGGCTGTAGGACATCTATCGCGACCATAATTAAGAATTCGCCTACGAGAACAATCACGCCCGCTACAGCTACCACTGAGGCCGGCGTGTTGAGTGTCAGTCGTGGTCTTTCGTCTTGAGAAGAAGCGTTGGTACCATCATCCCCGCTCTCCCAGATGATCTGAGACGCCAATCCGCTTTCGTGCGCCTTGCTATCGGATACCTTTACTTCGGGTTCTGAGGAGGCCATTTCACGCACCAAGGGGGTCACCATCCCCCGCAACAACAGCATCCCGGCTAACAGCAGAATTCCCAACAGCGGCCCTATAATCCATAACTGATCGGTGATCGGACCATCTAGCACCGACTGACGTACCATCAGTACCATACCAAGACCCAGATGACTTATAGGGGCATAGGCCGCAACTACTTTATTGTGCAGATAATCCCGCGTAAAAAGGACTCCCGTCTGCCCCGCCAAGGCATGTCCCATCGGCAACAAGCGGCCCCCTAGTGTACGCGGGAGGCGAACAAAGACTTTGGCTACACTGATACCAGCCCTATTGGGTATCCCGGCTACGCAACGCATCGCGTCACCTAGAGGTGCACAGACGGCCAATGTGTCTGGCTCGCCTATGGATCGGGGGTGAATCAGGGCATGGGTCAGTAACGGTAGGCGTGATTCGGTGAGGACGCTGCCTATCCGCTGTCCTTGACGGTCGGTCATCGGCATGCGGGTACGCAGAAAAAATTGTCCCTTCCACAATAGGGTGGCCAGTTGCGAGCTTGTGATCGGAAGCTGTAACTGCGAAGCCCGCAGGAGATGTCCGGCACCTGCGATTTCGCGACCAGATCGGAGATGAAAGGATACTGCCGTAAGACCATAGGCTGCTAGAAAGGACTGGGCCCCTCTTTGCAAAAACGCCTGCCTTGCGGTCGCATGAGGATCTCTATCGAGCCTACGCAGCGTGGCGATTAAAACGGGTCGAGTGGCGATAATACGGGTATTAATCAGCGATTGGGTAATCTGATTTTTAAAAAGACTCATCCGACCCCGAAGGGATGTGGCAAGGCTCTGGGTGAGAAGGGTCTCTGCTTGGCGCTCCATGACGCTATAGACAGATACCCCCGCTGCCACAGTCAACGTAACGAGCACTAAGCCCCCGATTACGTTGATGATGTTCCGACCCAGGTAGCGCCTCACCTTTAGGAAGAGATAGGTTGGACCCTTGCCTGTCATACTTTTATCCCCCTCAACATAGCAGGCGTGCCTTTATAAAATCGCCCTCATAGATAGCTGGACGCTAGGTGGGTCCGTAGCTGCCGATTTACCGAGCGCAACCGACATCAGCCGTCGCACCCCAAAACCCTTGGCTGCGGGTATCCCTATTCTTAAACCACGGCACAATCCCCTACTCGTACATCTACTCTTGCCTCGCCCCTCCTCGCGCCTTTCTCGAGATCTCACTTGACTACCATTCGGCGCGCCGATGGGGCGATACGCAATGGATCATGAGATCGAGAATCGAAAGACTTTGTGCTCAATGATCGATTAGAACCCACCACTCCCCGCTCGACCCGCCACAAAACGACCTATTTTAGGTCTTATTCCCATAGCATAGCCTCCCCATGACAAAGAAGCACGGGCGCATGCGGTGCGTGTCACAGTAGTTGTCGGTGTGCCAAGAAGTCGCTCTCTTGGGGATTACCGAGCGACATGCTGTATCCAAGATAAGGGGTAGCCCCTTGGTTCGGAGATTAGGCGCTGATGCGAACCTATTGGGGGGCGGGCAGCATCCGGCAGAGAGAGGGGGGGTATTGCGCCTTATCAGGTAAGGTACGGAGCTTAAGGGATGTCGCTGGATGCCAAGGGAGACGTGCAAGAGGGGTACCTCTCAAGCGCCAGAGTCACTTTGTATCCACGGGAACCGATGCCGCGCACAGTGACGGAGTCATGCGTGTGAGCGTTGACGACTCGATAATCGGGTTCGCGCTAAGGCATGGCCCTATTCGGCAAGAGCGACCAGAACAACCGCGCAAGCGGGAGGATTCTCGGGCTTCGGTCAAGTCCCTTGAGATACCCAAACAGGCTCTCTGGAGCGCTTGGAAACGCGTCCGCGCCAATCACGGCGCGCCCGGCGTGGACGAGGAAAGTCTTCAAGCCTTCGAGAGTCAATTGGGCAGAAGCCTCGACGTATGCGGGATGTTTCTATAGGCGTGCTGCCTCCTGGCAAACGACTCGCAAAGACTCAGGCACAGAAGGCGGTGAAGCGAGTACGTTCCGGGGATGGTCGTGATGGCCACACGGGGAGGCCACGAAAGGGTTCTTCGAGCCACCGGACTGATCTATAATGGGCCGAGGCGTCATTCGGCAGGGGGGATATATTAGGTTCATGATCTTCGAGGCCACCCTGTCCTGATTCTACGGTGCCCATAGAGCGGGGCGGTCAGTTATATAGGCCGCGTAATGAAATCTACCATGAGGCCGCCACGGGCCACGGTATTGTGATGACAACCCGAAAACTAGCTAAGAAATCCACAAAAAAGGGGAATGCGGTAACGCGCAGGGCGCGGCATGCGAGCCCTCCGGCGCGAGCCCGCTGGGGCCTGCTCGGGTTTATGGTGCTGCTGTGCACGCTCGTACTCGTGTACCCCCCGTGGCGCGACGTCTGGACGAACTTCGAAGGTTTCCGTTTGCACGCCCCGATCGCGTATGGCCCGTTTTGGTCGCCCCCGCATTCGGTTTTTCCCGCGCCACGGACGATCGCGGTCCAGCGCCTAGGGGAAGAGGTCGCGGGGGTCATTGCCCTAGGCCTGCTGCTCTATTGGCTTATGGGCAGGGGACGGAAGTCCTAGCGGTCTATTCCCCCTACCTGCGTCTTCGTCGTTTGGGCAAATTCGCGCGTCTCCCCGGTCTTGGCTTGCAAGCCGCGTACTGATTCGCGCGTTGCGATGAGGACGAGATAGGGCCGCATCTCTCCGGACCCAAGGCCCGCACCGATTTAAAAAACCGTTATACTGGGCACCGTCGACGCCGCTTAGGCCGTGGATCAAGGAGAAGAGTGGTATGCGTTTGGGCTGGACGGGTTGTGTTTTGGCGCTACTATCGCAGTCGGCGTGGGCTTCCCCTACCTGGACCTTGGGAAATGTCCCGTCCGATTATCAAGGTCGTTTCGGGACCCGACACACGATCGGCATTTTTTATGATCCGACCTTTCTTCAATACCAGACCTCGACGCTACGTCTTAAGTTGACGGTCCCTTATATCGCGGTATCCCATTTGCCGGTGGGTGCGACGGTCACGAACGGAAGTCTCACGAGCCGCACGAGTAGCCAGAAGACGACCAACGCAAGCGGCCTTGGCGACATTTGGCTGGCCGTCCATAAGACTGTAATCCCGGAAAAGGGCTTGCGCCCGGCCCTGGTGCCTTATGTCAAAGTGAAATTCGGTACCGCCTCGGCGAGCAAGGGCTTGGGCACCGGCCGTAACGATTATGAGTTCGGCTTGGGCGTGAATACCACGATAGGCGCCAATATGTTCCCGTTCGCCCACGTCGGTTACCGCTTTGTCGGAAGCCCGCCTGGCCAGAATTTGCAGAACATCGTGACCTACGACGCGGGGGTGAGTGCCGCACTCACGCCACGCAATATCCTGACCGTGATGTACTCCGGCGAACAGTCCGAGCAGCCGGGCTACGCCGGGCCGGCGGACGCTTTAGTTGCCTGGAACCATAATGTGACGGCTGCCGGCAGCGGATTCCAGGTGTATCTCGACAAGGGGCTCACCAACGGGAGCGCCAATATAGGCATCGGGGTCGGTGGCCAAGTGGTGTTTTGATCTGCGAATGCCTGGATTAAGGCATGGGTGGCCGAGACAGATTGATCTCGGGGTGAGTCAGCGCTGGGTGCGAGATGAATGGGCGGTCGATATCCGGACGATCGTTGTGGGGTGCCCTCATCCATGACTGGTCGATACGGGCGCGGTGAATAGAGGCCCCGTCCGAAACGCGGGCGAGGCCATAGCTCATAACAGGGATGGCGGGGACGATGCGGCGAATTGCAAACGTCCCGCGGGCGGTGCGCACGGCAACAAAAAAGGACGGTCTCGCGCCCGGCGCGGCCGTAATACCGACAGGACCTCGAAGGGTCATGCCCTCGTAACGCCAGCCTGTCCGGGTGGCTCGCAGGTAGCCCGCAATGAGTACCCGTCGACCACGGGCCTGTAATAGACCAGTGGCGGCTCGCACCCGCGTGACGATGGCGTGGCCCGATCGATAAACCCCTCGAGCAAGCACGTAAGTGCCGGGTGGCGGAGTGACCCGGGTGGTCGACAGAAAGAGGTGTCGACCAAGGACGAGAGCATGACCGTGTACGGCTGTGAGCTTCCCGCGGATCAGGAAGGACGCGTCCTGGGAGTGCTGTGTCTTCAGTTGTGCGATGCGGGTTGCCTGCCATCTCCCGGGGGCGATCGGGAGCCCGCTCACGCGGACCTCCCTACCCACCCTAAAGCGGAGGTTCGGGGCCGTACGGCCGCGGATCGTGGCGCGGTTCATGAGGACTGTTTGCCCCAAGACCGTGAGCACGCGGCCGTTTTGGGAAATGGCCGTTATGACGCCAACCAAGGCGTGCTGAACACGCACGGTCTCTGCGAGGCTTCGGTGATCGTGGATCCGGGCCTCGACGAACACCGCGTTACCCCGATGCAGTGCCTGGCTTTGTGCGCGGTGACCGTCTACCAGATAGCGAGTTGTCGGCAGAAGTAGGTACTCGGTACCATTGACGAAGATGCTGCCAAATCGTTGGATCACGCCGATGGCCGTCACCCCGGTGCCGCCGATGCCCCCGCGTGCAAGTCCGGTGCCGCCTATTCCGCCGCGCGGGGCAGTAAAGCCCGAGGCGAGCAGTAGGCAGACGATGAGTAAGGGACGCCAGGGATTAGCCGGAATTCTCATCGGGGTTCTCGCGCTGAAGGTGGGGGTGGTCTTCGTAGTAATAGATGCCAACACGTAGGCGGCGCATCCCGGGCCCAGCCTCGGGGCTCGCCTCAAGAGGGCTCAGTTCCTGGTGGAGCGTCTGAAGGAGTTGGTCGGCCACCGCCTCTATGCGCGGCCGCGCCGTCTCTAAGGCCTTTTGCGGCAGCGCGTCTATATAAAGGGCGCGCTCTAGGAAGGGCGGGCTCGCGCTTAGATTATGGAAGGCGCTGGCCATATGATCGCCTACGTTCTGTGCCAAGAAGTTGAGCTTCTCTTCAGGGACTCCTGGCACGTAGGCTTGGCGCAGGAGACGTACGTAGCCGCCTTCCTCGATCGTCGCGGCTTGGGTGCGCACCAGATCATCAAGGATCGCGCGTGGTCTCATGTCGGCCTTGATGCGCCGCGTCAGGGTCTCGAAACTCAGTGTCGTCGCGCCATGGATTGGGAGCCGCTTTAATGTCCCGTCTGCCTCGCGGGTGTCCGGAGACGAGACCCAGGCGGCGATCAGTTGCGCGGCGATGTGGGTCCCCCGGCCAAGGCTCGGTTCAGGTTCGCCGTTAGCCACCAGCGCCCGAAGACGCTTTACGTCCTTACGGTGGATCCCGGTCACAAGACTCAACTCGCTATCGGTGGGTACGCGCGGGTCATCGCGCGCTAGGGCCTGTTCCACATACACGGTCTTCAAAAGCTCCACGCAGGCGGTCAAGGTGAACCCCTGTCCGATCATATACCGGACGAGCGGGCTCAGGAGGCGGTGAATGGCCTGGTGGAGGGCGCGGTTCATGATGACTCGGAGCGGTTCCTGGTGTTCATA
>JAJYQN010000080.1 GCA_021794595.1 Pseudomonadota bacterium | reverse complement strand
GTGCCCCAAAAACGGATAGAGTGGCCCCGTCAAGGCTACAGCGAGCGTTACAGCATGGCATCGTTCATTCCGCGCAAAGGTCCAGGCGGCAGGCGTGTCTGGCAGGCGCATGTCCGCCGGCGCGGGTACCCAGCACAAGTAAAAACCTTTGACGCGAAGACCGACGCGGAGGTTTGGGCGCGGCGCATCGAGGAAGAGATCGACCGGGGCGTCTTTGTCTCGCGCACCGAGGCTGAGGCCACGACACTTGCCGAGGCCTTAGGGCGCTATGAGGTCGAGGTCAGCAACAAAAAGAAGAGCGGCGCGCGTGAGGCCTACACGATCCGCGTCTGGCAAGAGTCCCCATTAGGGGCTCGCGCCTTAGCGTCGATCCGGGGTAAAGACGTTGCACAAGCTGTCCGGGATTTTGAGGCGCGGAGACTGGCCCCGAACACGATCCGCATTCACCTGGCGCTGCTCTCCCACCTCTTCAACACGGCTCGCACCGCCTGGGGCATGGAGTCCCTGACAAACCCCGTGGACCTTGTCAAGGGTCAGCGCCCCAAGCTCCCCGGCGGCCGAACCCGCCGCCTCGTTGGCGATGAGCAAGTCCGCCTCCTGGCCGCCGCCCAGGTCTACGGCGGGGAGATTGGCCCGATTATTACCTGGGCGATCGAGACCGCCATGCGGCGCGGGGAGATTGCGGCCATGCGATGGGAACACCTGGACCGGCAGGCCCGGGTGCTCCTGATCCCGGAAACGAAGACCGGGACACCCCGGCGGGTGCCGCTCTCCACGGCGGCGCTGGGGGTCCTGGACCAGATCGCTCGGCGCATCGATGGCCGGATGTGGGGCATGCGCCCCGATTCGATATCCCAGGCCTTTGAGCGGGTCTGTAAGGCCGCCGGCATCGAGGGCTTGACCTTCCATGACCTGCGCCATGAGGCGACCTCCCGGCTTTTTGAGAAGGGCCTCAACCCCATGCAGGTGGCGGCGATCACCGGCCACAAGACCTTGCAGATGCTGAAGCGGTATACGCACCTGCGGGCCGAGGATCTGGTGGAGATGTTGGGGTAGTCCGCTAATATAGGCAATCTAAAGACAATCATGTAGCATCGCCGCACACCCAACCAGGAGACAAGGAAATGGCCAAATTCAAGCTCGGTGAGACCGTAAGATTAAAATCGGGCGGCCCAGATATGGTAGTCCAGGACTACGCAGCTACTTTTCCTGGCGAACTGTCAACAAAAGCGATATGTAAGTGGTTCGATAAACAAAATAAAGCGCAATCCGGAACATTCGAGGAGGAGGGGCTAGAATCTATTATAGCGAAAGGCGGCGCGTAGAATAGATCTGTCTGGCATTGCAAGTCGCCCTACAATAGGAAAGGCTGTGAATTCAGTTCTGGTTATTCTGCCACCGCCATTGGCGACATCATGATGGCGGTTCCGCTGTTACGGACATTACACGTCGCCGGATGGCGCGTGGATACGGTTGTCGATGAGGGCTTTGCTGGGCTGGAGTCGACCTATGCGCACCATGTCCGCCATCAGCACCTGGTTCCCGTTAAGACATGGCGCAAGCGTTCCCTGTTGTACGATGTTCCCGGCCGCCTCGGGCTTGTCGCGCGGATCCGCAGGGAACGGTACGATGCCTTGATCCAGGTGGGTACGGGGTCTTTGGGGATATGGCTGACTTGGGCCGCCCGCGTACCGGTGAGCATTGCCCAGGACGTTCACCATAAAGTGGCCGTGAACCGCTGGGCCTATCGCGCCGTCATCACACATCGCATCCCTGTCGATGATCATGCGGCGGCGGAGAATATGGCCTTTGCGTCCGCGCTCGAGATTGCGCCCGTAACGAACTATCCCGAGGTGCGCGGTAGCGCATCGTCGCGGACTGTTGTTATCGCCCCCGACGCCACCCAATCCGGATGCGCAATCCCGCTTAGTGAAGTCACCCGTATCATAGATGGTCTCAAGGCCGCTTATCGCGATATGACGATTACCTTGATCGGGACCAAGGGCGGTATCGCCGAGCAGGCAGCCATGGCGCACGGACTGGCGACCGATCACATCAGTTGCGACCTCAGGGACGTCGTGGGGGCCGTCAGATCGGCGGGGTGCGTGATCGCGTCCGAGTCCGGTATCGGGCATGTGGCGGCCACCTGTGGTGTCCCCGTTATTTCCGTGTTTGGGCCAAGCGACCCGGACAAGGTTCGGCCCTGGGGCGACTCCGAGCGGGTTGTCGTCGTGCGTAACCGCCATCCCTGCCAGCCATGCCGCGCCAACGGATGCCAAAACTCCGGCGTATCCGACTGCCTGAAATCGCTCCCTATTGGCGACATCGTTCAGCGCGCTATGGCTTTTCTGATGGCGCCTCCGTTATCCGCCCGGTGATGCGCCCGCTCGGCTCTTTGAGAGGGGCTTGAAACCCTAACAGGTCGCGGCGATTACGGGATACACGACTCCGCAGATGCCTAAGCAGTGTACGCGGGCCGAGGAGTTACCTTCTTAAGGCGGCGCGAGCATTGATCGCCCCCTCAAAGTTGGTCATTGCTTCGCGTAGCTCACCCTGGCGAATTATCAACTTGCCACCATCCTGCAGGTTGTCGTGTAGGATGACAATATCTGCTACATCCTTCATTGCTGCAAGCAGAGCGGCCTGTGCGTCTCTTACTCTTTTATCTGCCTGCTCACGCTCTATATCCGCAGCCATGCACGTGTGTCCCCGTAAGTTGCGGTTGCCTTTTTTTACCACGCGTCGTTATATTACATGCCAGAACGAGCATATTACAACCATGGATTGTTTCCATTGGGTATCGCGGTTTAAGCGAGGACCATCCAGCGAGGAGTGGCTATTCTAGTCGTTTCTAGTCGTTTTTGGGCTTCTTTCAATAGGCCAATCGCCACCACGGCATGCCCCCGCGCACCGGATTTGCGTGCGGCGGAAAACGTCCTTTTGCGTCCACGGTCACACTCGGAAGAACCTTGCTGCAAGTTCTTTTGTACGTTGCGCAGCAGTACCGGCCGTACAACTAACTAACTGTTTTGCCGTCGAATTCGTGGCCTATTTGTCGTATCGACATAATGGCGTTATTCGGGTAACCTCCTCGACGCGCGTAATCTTTCCCTCACCCATCAAGTTTTACTGGTGGACCTCTCCAGTAGATGAGACTAAACTATGGCAACTGGCGATATCGGCCAGTGCGTCTGTGCCGATAGTTTACCGAAGGAGGGATCATGCGGGGAAAACTTTCCGATCCGAAATACAAACCGCAATTTGCCGGCCACGAAACCTTCCCTCTTCGACAGCTATGGTTGCGCAAGGCTTATGATGCTGTCGCAAAATGCGATCCCATCGCGCCTCGTGGCACCTTCAATGATCAGAATGCCATTGTCGTGTTCGGCGTTGGCAAGAACATGGTTTCCGCTATCAGGCATTGGGGCCTTGCATGCAATGTGATTACGGAAACTAAGGGTGGATATATTCCCGGCCCTGTGGGCAACGCCCTCTTCGGCCCGGCACAGCTAGACCCCTATCTCGAGAACCCCGCTAGCGCGTGGCTAGCCCACTGGCTGATTGCCGGGGAAGGTAACCGAGCTACCACTTGGCATTACGTGTTCAACCATATCTCGGCGCAGGCATTTGAGAAGCCTACGCTGGTAAATGGCCTGCGCGAAACTTTGGCCAACCGGCCTGACGTTCGCGTGACCGAGTCGACCTTGTCCCGCGATGTCGAGGTTTGCTTGCGTTCCTATATCCCGAAGGGTGCTGGTAGCGACGCTGCGGAAGAACTTGCCGAGCCAGTGCTAGCGCAGCTTGGCCTCGTCACGACGACGCGCGGCAGTTACGACTTCCGGGTGGGTCCGAAACCTTCGCTAGCCGATGGCATTTTTCTCTACGCCCTTACGGCCTTCTGGCGGCAAAACGCCGGCACCGCAAACACCCTTGGGTTCGACCTAATCGCACTAGAACGTGGATCTCCTGGCATGACTTTCAAGCTCGATGTCGACTCGGTCGCCGAGCGTCTGGTGGATGTCGAGCGTATCTCTGGTGGCGTCTATGCTTGGAGCGACACTGCTGGGATGCGGCAGGTTATCCGGCGGAGAGAGGTAAAGCCCGAAGAGTTTTTGCCACTTGCTTATCAGGGGGCCAAGTAATGCTTCTCGCGAACAAGATCAATATCTCCCGCCAATTCCTCCGTTCCATCCGCATCGATCTGGACTGGGGTAGCGAAGCCGCCCTTCGCGGTTTCGTCTGTCAGACCACGGCGCAGCATGTCATTGAGTCCATGTGCCAACAGTTCGCAGCGACTCGGCAGGCTGCATTTACCTGGACCGGCCCTTTCGGCGGCGGCAAATCGTCCCTTGCCTTGGCGTTCGCCTCGCTGCTTGGCGGCGAGGCAAAGGCCCGCGCGTTGGCTGCTGAGGTTTTAGGAGAGCAGGTTGTCGAACCACTACGGAAGCCGCTCGGCATTGGCCCCCGGAAGGAGCCGTGGGCCGTCGTTCCGGTCGTGGGCCGCCGCGCGGATCCTATCGCGGACATCGGTGATGCAATCCGCAACTCTGGCATTCCCTATGTTGGGCGCCGTCTAGGAGATAAGCCGGATGGCCGCCGCATCATCAAGGCCCTCGTCGATATCGCGGAAGCCAGGCCCGACAACGGCGTGCTCATCATCATCGATGAACTTGGGAAGTTCCTTGAGTACGCGGCAACGCACGGTGGCGATATCCATTTCTTCCAGGAGCTTGGCGAAGCCGCCTCCCGCTGCAAGGGAAGGCTGTTGGTAGTAGGTATCCTCCACCAGGCGTTCGAGCAGCACGCGACCCGCCTAGGTAAGGAAACCCGCGATGAGTGGTCAAAAATCCAAGGCCGGTTTGTCGATATCCCGCTAGTCGCGGCCGTTGATGAAATGCTCGAACTCACGGCCCGCGCCATCGATGCGGAGGGCATGCCTCATCCGTATTCGGAGCCCTGGTGCAAGGCGCTTGCCCATAGTATCCGCAAGAACCGCCCGGCCGCCCCGGCCGACCTCGCGCACCGCCTGGATCGATGCTGGCCGCTTCATCCCGTCACTGCGGCCTTGCTTGGTCCCGTTTCGAAACGCCACTTCGGCCAGAATGAGCGCAGCACTTTCGGTTTCCTGGCGTCCGCCGAGCCTCGCGGCTTTTCCGATTTCCTGCGTACAACCGAGTTTGAATCGAAAGCCGTCTACGAACCAGCCCGCTACTGGGATTATCTCCGCGAGAACCTTGAGGGCACCATCCTTGCCTCGTCGGAAGGGCATCGTTGGGCACAGAGCGTCGAAGCTGTCGAGCGTTGCCAGGCAAAGGGCTCACTGCTCCACATTCGCCTTATCAAGGCCATTGCGCTGATTGATCTTTTCCGAAATGGCTCCGGCCTGGTCGCGGATAACGCCGTGTTGGCAACTTGCGCATCCGAGGCATCCAAGGCCGAGATCGAGAAGGCGCTCGCCGACATGGCTGGATGGTCGCAGATTGTCTACAGAAAGCATCTCAATGCCTGGGCGATCTATCAAGGCAGTGATTTCGACATCGATGCCGCGGTGTCGGCGACATTGGCGGTAACACCGGGGCTCGACATTAAGCGCCTGTCCACCCTCGCCGGCCTGCAACCGATATTGCCGAAGCGCCACTACCAAGAAACGGGGGCACTGCGCTGGTTCGGCCTCGATCTCGTTGCCCTCGACGACTTACGGGATGCTATTGCGGCGTTCGATCCGAGCACCGGTATCAGCGGGCACTTCTTTCTCGTCATGCCTACTCAAGGGGAAGGCCAGCGGGCACTGCAAGCGAGGTGTCGCATGGCTTCCGGTGAGACTCTCCATCCTATCGCCATCGGTGCGCCGGATAACGCCGAGAGCATCTTATCCCTTGGCCGAGAGTATCTGGCCCTTGAAGCGGTCCAAAACAACAACGCCGAGTTGTGGGGCGACCCGGTGGCCCGTCGAGAACTGAAAGCCCGCACCATTGCAGTCCTGGGCAAGCTCCAGGATGCGTTGAGCAGTGCCATATCCAATGCCCATTGGTACGTGCGTGGCAAACAGGATCAGTGCGATAGCCGCCTCGGTCCGTCCGTCCTTGCGTCGAAACTGGCCGACGACGCCTATAAGTCCTGCCCAATAATTTTTAGCGAACTGGTAAATCGTCACTCCGTCAATAGCAATACCCAGGCGGCATTGAATGCCTTGGCGGAAGCGATGGTTGACCATCCTACGCAGGAAGCGCTGGCCTTCGAGGGGTTCCCTGCCGAGCGCGGGTTATATGCCACGATCTTGACGGCATTGAACCTTCACCAGAAAGTTGACAAGGACAAATGGGGATTTGTTAAGCCGGCGCCCGATACGCACTCTGAACGGCTTGTTGCGCTGTGGGACGAGGCAGACCAGATGCTGCGGAGTCATGAGCGGGTTACGCTTGCCGACATCCAGGAGCGCTGGAGCATGCCTCCATTCGGGCTGCGCAAAGGTGTTCGAGGTATCCTTGGTCTCGCCTACATCATTACCAATCGGGACGTTCTCGCCGCTTACAAGGATGGCGTCTATCAACCTGAAATGGACCGTGAGTTCGGGCATGAGGTACTCCGTGATCCCAGATGTATCGGACTCCAACTTGTCGTCCGCGATGAAACCTACGCGGACTTGCTCAATGTCCTGGCGAAGGTGGTTAAGACCGCTTCCGGCTTAAGCTGCGCGGTAGAACCGCTCGCCATCGGCCGCGCACTGGTGAAGCTAGCTTTTGAACTTCCCAATTGGACGCGCCGGACCGCTAGCCATCCGAAGCGCGCCGCCGATCTGCGGAAAATCCTTTTCCAAGCCTCCGATCCCCATAAACTGCTTCTTGTTGATCTTCCCAATCTGTATGGGGCAGACAATCCGAAGGCGCTTGGACATAAATTGATCGAAGACCTGTCGCTGCTCCGGGCGGCTTATCCAGCGCTGGTGCGGCGCCTGAATGGCAAGTTGTTCAAGGCGCTCGCCGCTGACGCTGGCGATCTCGAAACGCTGCATGCGAGGGCCAAAGTGGTTAAGGGTCTAAGCGGTGACTTCAGGCTGGAATCCTTCGCAGGCCGACTGTTGGAGTTCGATGGGTCCGAAGAGGCTATGGAAGGACTGGTGAGCCTCGCCGTCAACCTGCCGACCACTGATTGGTCCGACGCAACGCCGGATGTGGCGGAACTGGCGCTGGCCGACATGGCACTGAAGTTCCGTCACGCAGAAATGCTAGCGGCGATCAAGGAACGGACCCCAACCCGTCATGCGATTGGCCTGGTCTTTGGAACCGGTGAGCATGGGAAGACCATCATGCAAGCTATCGACGTTGGCCTGGAGGAGCAACAGCGGGTGCTGGAAATGACCAGCAAGATTTTGGAGATCGGATCGGGTAATTCCGATGACACGAGACTGTTTTTGGCCGCGTTGGCTGAGGCGGGGTCAATGCTACTAGAACGGGGGAATGGATAATGGAAAAACCTGCGGAGCGCCACGTACTCGGACTATCTGGCGGGCGCGATAGCGCCGCATTGGCCGTCTTCATGCGGCAACACCACCCAGAACTGGACATCGAATATTTCTTCACTGATACGGGCAAGGAGCTACGGGAAGTTTATATTTTCCTCAGCCGGCTCGAAGGATTTCTCGGGAAGCGGATCGTTCACCTCAACCCTGATCGAGGTTTTGACTTCTGGCTGAAAGAGTACAACCATTTCCTCCCGTCGGCACAAAGCCGCTGGTGCACGCGCCAACTCAAGATTGAGCCATTCAAGCGATGGATTCGCCCCTCGCTGAAGGCTGGGACGAAGATCACCAGTTACGTGGCTATCCGCTCGGACGAGGACCAGCGGGAAGGAATGGCTACGCAGGACCCCAATCTCAGGGTGGTAATGCCGTTCCGCAAATACGGCATCGATAAGCAGGGAGTAATCGAGATTCTGGAAGGATCAGGACTGGGTATGCCGGATTACTACAAGTGGCGTTCCCGCAGCGGCTGCACGTTCTGCTTCTTTCAGAAGAAGATCGAATGGGTTCGCCTGAAGAGCGTTCACCCGGACAGCTTCGATGAAGCGAAGCGCTACGAAAAATCGGCCCTCTCCCACGGTTCGCCATTCACCTGGAGTCAGGGTGAGTCACTGGAAGAGCTGGAGCGGCCGGAGCGCATGGCGGAAATCGAGGCGGACTTCGAGATTCGGCGGCACCGCGAGTTGGCACGCCGGATTCCGAATCCTCTACGCCCAGTAACAGTGGATGCCAGGGACATCGATGATCTGTACAATGAAGACGAGGGTGGCGGGGCCTGTTTGATCTGCCACAAATAGATGATCCGTCAGCATAGTTAGCGACACGGGGAAGGGCGGGAGTGCCTGCCTTGTGCGCCACAGGTAGGAAGCCACCATGCCGGGCAAGCTGCAGCAGGTTCTAAGCCGAGCCGACACGCCAACGTTAATGAACTGGATCGACAGGGAGGCGGGAGAACTTGTCCACCTGCTTGATAGCCGATTGGAGTCTCCCGCAAAGCTTTCGGAGCTAGTGCTTGGCCTGCGCACGGAAGCGCACCTTCTCGACGACGAGACATCACGGCAGGATCTACTCGACCTACTGCGATCACCTGAGGCGCATGAGCTCATCCAGGCCGTCACAGGAAGCAATGCGCTAGTTGGCGATGTTTACGATGCTTTGCGAACCATTGATTTCCGCCGTGGTGGACCTCGCTCTGCGCTCTTTGCCTTCTTTGAGGTGCCCGTACCCGTTCCGTCTGTGGTGGCGACGCCGCCGGCCGTCTCGACGTGCTCTCCTGCCTACCCACTTTTTGCTTATCAAATCGATGTTCAGGCGCGCGCTCACGTTGTAATAGAGGGTGAGCTAGGACGTGCACTGTTGCATATGCCAACGGGCGCAGGCAAGACGCGGACAGCGATGAATCTTGTTGCTGACTACTTGCGCGAGGGCAATATGCGTGTTGTCGTGTGGTTGGCACACTCCGAGGAATTGTGCGATCAGGCGGTGCGCGAGTTTGAAAAAGCTTGGCAGTTACTGGGAAATCGCGCTGTCGCGGTTCATCGCTACTGGGGCGGTTTTGAAAGCGATCTATGTGCGATCATGGATGGTGTGGTCGTGGCTGGGCTCGCGAAACTGTTTGCACGCACGAAGGCTGACTCGAATGTCATCACTGGCTTGGCGACTCGGAGGCCGTTCGTAGTGATGGACGAGGCGCATCAGGCAATCGCGCCTACGTATAGCCTTCTCCTGAACATCCTCGTCCCTTCGAATCGCGGGGGACGCCTGCTTGGTCTGTCGGCCACGCCCGGACGAACGTGGAACGATGTCGGCGCCGACCAGAGGCTTGCTGAGTTTTTCGGCGGCCAGAAGATCGCCTTGCAGATACCCGGCTACGACAACCCGGTACAGTACCTGATCGAACAGCAGTATCTTGCACGCGCGACCTACCGCCGCATAGAATGCAATTCGGGTGTCGCACTGACCAGCGCTGAACGGCAACAGCTTTCTGAGACTCTTGAATTGCCGGAATCCTACTTGACGCGGTTAGGTGCAAGCGCCCAACGCAGCCTGCAGATCATTGTTGAGATTGAGAAGCTGGCGAGGGTGCATCAGCGAATCATTGTCTTCGCCGCCTCCGTTCACCAGAGCGAGCTGCTGGCAACTGTACTGACCGCGCGCGGGCATCGCGCGCGCAGCGTCACAACAAGAACGAAGAAAGACGCCCGTGCTGCGATCATCGACCAGTATAAGGTCGACGATGGCATCCCGTTCGTGCTATGCAACTACGGTATCCTGACAACAGGCTTCGACGCCCCAAAGACCAGCGCAGCAGTTATCGCAAGGCCAACAATGTCGCTGGTGCTCTACAGTCAGATGGTTGGCAGAGCCATTCGTGGTTTGAAGGCTGGTGGCAACGCCGAGGCGGAGATTGTTACTGTTGTCGATCCCGCTTTGCCTGGGTTCGACAGCGTTGAGAGTGCATTTTCTAACTGGGAGGACGTATGGCGGACGACATGAACACGGACATAGTGCCGGTTCACCTAGCTGTGAAGGCAATGCGGGACAATGGCTACAAGAATGCGGCCTATGCAGTTGCCGAACTGATGGACAACGCCTTGCAGGCAGAGGCAACGATGGTTGAACTTCTCGTCGGCGAACAGGAGATGTTCCTTGAGACGCAGCGACGCTCTCGCATCGCCCAGATCGCTGTCCTCGACAACGGCCACGGCATGGACGCAAATGTCCTGCAGATGGCGCTTCAGTTCGGAAACGGTACGCACCTTCAGCAGAGCGAGCAACTCGGCATGGGCAAGTTTGGGATGGGGCTGCCCGCCTCTTCTATCTCGCAGTGTAGGCGTGTAGACGTGTGGAGTTGGAAGAACGGTATCGATAGCGCACTACATAGTTACTTGGACCTGCCCGACATCGAGCGCGGGGTTATGAAGACCGTCCCGCGTCCCACGAACAAGGACGTGCCCGAAGTCTGGCGCAAGATTGGCAAGGGGTTCGGCGTGTCAGGCACTCTTGTCGTCTGGTCTCAAATTGATCGCTGCCTTTGGAAGACGGCAAAGGCGCTGATGGATAATTCCGAGTTACTCATTGGGCGCATCTACCGCAAGTTCCTCGACGAGCGTAAGGCGACCATCCGGCTGGTTGGCTTCGATATCGAACGGCCTGAGGCAGGAGTCTTGAGTGAGCGGAACGCGAAGCCGAATGACCCGAGCTATTTGATGGCACCAACGTCTACACCTGCGCCGTATGACGAAACCTCAATGTTTAAGCCGTGGGGTGGCAATGACCTTTTTGAAACGACGGAAACTATCCGCTTTCGGGATCATGATCACACTGTCAAGGTGCGCTTCAGCATCGCCAAGGAGGAGGCTAGAAGTGTACCGAACGCTGGTAACACGCAGTATGGAAGGCATGCAGGGAAGAACATTGGCGTCTCGCTGGTGCGTGCTGGACGTGAACTCGATCTGGATCAGTCGCTTGTTGTCCAATACGACCCGCGCGAGCGCTGGTGGGGTATTGAGCTAGAGTTTCCACCTGCCCTCGATGAATTGTTTGGCGTTACCAACAACAAACAGCAAGCTCGCAACTTCTCGGAAGTCGCACAGCTAGACCTCGACTCGCTGTTGGAGAATGGCACAAAGACCCTGACGCAAGCGCGCCGTGAATTGGAGCTGGATGAAGACCCGAAAGCTCCACTGCTTTCGCTAGCGCACCTCATCAAGACTAACTTGAGACAGCTTAGAGGTCTGATCGAACAGCAAACCAAAAATACACGTGGCGGCAAGAGGCGGTATATCCCCGCACCGGACAGCCCTGAGAGGGAAGCGACGGACAAAACTAAGGAGCGCCAGACCGAAGGTCACCAAGGTGGCAGCGACGAAGATGAGAGGTTACCCCCGCAGCAGAAGCAGACCGACATCGAGGCCACGCTTCTTAATCAAGGGGTGCCCGAACAAGTGGCCCACGACATGGCCGCCTCGACAGTCAAGGAATCCCTGAAATATCTATTCGTCGAAGCCGCTACCGATTCACCAGCATTCTTTTCAGTACAGCCGAAGGGTGGTGCGATTATCATCACGCTCAATACGATGCACCCGGCTTACCCACGTCTGGTCGACGTCCTCGAAAACGACACAGAGGAAGTGCCAGGAAACGCATCGCCCGATGAGGTGGCGGAACGCCTGAATCGGGCTCTGAACGGATTGAAGCTGCTCCTCATGGCTTGGGCGCGCTACGAGGACGAACAGCCCGACGGCCCGATGCGGCAGCGCGCTCAGGATGCACGTATCGACTGGGGTCGCATCGCACGCCGTTTCCTGCAAGAGGTTTAGGAATGCTGTTCTGGGAAGGCTTCGGCGAACGCTTCGATGCCTTGGCCAGGTCGACGACTACAGAAGTTGTCGTCGTTGCGCCCTTTATCAAGCGTATCGCGTTGCGACGGGTCCTCGCAGGCGCACCGCCTGATGTTATGCTGCTTTGCGTGACTCGCTGGCGTGTGGACGAGCTAGCGTGTGGCGTTTCGGATCTCGAAGTCTATTCGGACTTGGTTGAACGCGGAAATGCTCGCATGCTGCTGGTGAAGGAATTGCATGCAAAATATTTCCGCTTCGACCGCGACGTGATTGTGGGCTCATGCAACATCACGGACGCGGCACTCGGGTACAAGAACATTTCAAACGTTGAACTCGCGGTCGTCTTGCAAGCGGGTGAGCAAACGTCGGCTTTCGAAGCGGCGATCATCGCTGATGCAGTTCCTGTAAATCGCGGCATGTATGATGCAATGAAGCGCGTCCTCGAAGCGATGCCTACCATGCCGATGTCGGGCGATTCAATCGAATGGGTGAACGTCGGCCCTATTACCAGCAGTACCCCGGGAGCAACGGCAAGCTGGGCGCAGTGGCTACCGACCTGCCGCGCTCCAGATTCACTATATAACGCGTACGCCGGGCGCCTTGATGACCTCACTCTTGCTACACGCACGGCCGCTCAGCAAGACCTGCAGCAGCTTGGCCCGCCACACGGGCTTACGCGGGCGCAGTTCGAAGCGTTCGTTGCCGGAACGCTTCTGTCTTCGCCAGTGATAACTAGGTTAGCCGAATTCTCCGTCACGCCTAGGCGATTCGGTGAAATGAGGGACCGCCTTCATGGTATTGTGCCAGTCACCTCGGCGACAAACGACTGGCAGACGATAATGCGGTGGCTTCTGTACTTCGCGCCGGATCGCTTCACCATGCGTGTCGCCAATTACTCCGAGATTTTCACGGCGAATTGGTAGTACGAAGCTAGTAGCGTGGCCGGGTAATATCGTTGCATGTGTGTTGGAAATAATAGACTCCCAGCAGACGTCGACCACGGAAATTGGTGCGTACTTTAACGCAGCATCCAGGACCTTCTCATAAGCACCCTTGATTTCAGTATCTTCGGGCTGCAAAGCCGGCAGAAGGCCGAAAGCCGATAAGGACTTGAGCGTGAATAGTTTCCCCGAAATTGGGAAAATGGACAGAACAAAAAAGCCGGGCGGTTAGGCCGGCTCCGTCTTGTACCACCACGAGCCCAAGCTATTTCAACCGCAGTCTCCTGTCAACTTCTTTCATGAGGGAGCGAGTGATCGCCCCGCGGATCCTTCCGCCGCGCTGGCCGCGCTCTTTCCGAAACGCTTTCGCCAATTGCTCCAGGAGCCCGGTATCAGAAAGGGCCGATGCGTCCCCGCCCGCGCTCCAGACCTTGGCGCGGTCACGAGCGCGTTTCTCCCGCTGGCGATCGGCGGGGGACATGGGGCCTGATTTGTAGATCGGATTTCGTGGCATGACGGGTATCTCCTATGAGTGACAGTCACGATTGCAAGTCTAACGGTGGATCGCGTGGTCGCCGGCGTCCGTGCAGGCCTCCGTGTTGTAGCGGTCTGTCAGCTCGTTCTTGACCGCATTGGCATACTCCATCATCGCATCCCACTGCTGCCAGGCCTCCTCCGGCCCGTGCTCGGCCTCGACATCGGACAGCGCCAGGGCCTCAGCGAGCGCTTGCGTCCTGCCCTTGTAGTAGGCGTTGGTGAAGGGCTCGGGGTTGGGCGCGCGGGCCAGGCTGCGCAAGAGCGATACCGTCCCCTCGGTCTCCAGGGTCCGAGGCTCGAACCGCTCGCCTGCGGCGATCAAAGCGCCGATCTCGCGGGTGGTGAGCGGCCCGGTAATCAGGTTGTCGACGTAATCGTTAAAGCATCTTTTATCGGCGAATTTGCGCATTGCGCTACCTTCAGTTTGTGATTTAATAGGCCCGACACTTATACGGGGCCCGTGGAAACGTCTAGGCGCTGACCGTCTCGTTAATCTCGGCCAGGGGTTTAGGAGCCCAGTACAGATCCAGTTCTGCGCCTGCTCTCGTGATCTCCGGCAGGGAGATATAACCCATCTCGCGCTCAGGGCCTGCGGTCAGTCCAAAGGCCTGTAACCCGCCACCGCTCGCGTCTTTCTCGGTGACGTACCAGTCCCAGCCTTTCAAGAAATAATGCAGATAGGCGACGGCCTGGAGCCCCTTACCATCCTGCTCGTAGGTCTTGGGCATGGCCGCGATGCTCCGGCCCCACTGCATAACGAGGTCCCGGAAAAAGGCCTTCTCTTCGCCCTGGCGGCACAGGTCCCGCAGCGCCTGCGTCTGCGCCCGACCTATAAAGGGGGCGATTGTTAGAAGGCTGCTGGCGGCTTCTGACATATCGATAAGCGTTTGTGCGTGGTTAGACATGGTTCACGTCCTCGCTGTTGCGAAAGATCACTTCGGAGGCCTTGCACGGAATCCAGCGTCCGTAGGGGTTGCCGGACCAGTAGTAGAAGCGCGGCCCCTTTTTGGTTTCGCGGCATTGCACCTCGCAGATCCCGCCGGGGAGATCGACCCAGAGATCGAAGTCGTGGCCTTGACCCACTGCGGATTGCTGAGGCCCGAGCCCCTCGGTTTTGACTTGGCTTCTGGCATCCGTCTTGCGCTCGTGCGTTTTCATGGTTCGTCTCCAGGTTGTGGTCCTGCGTCTTGCGTCGGCTGTCGCCCCTCACTCAAGGCTCGAGGTAGTGAGCGGCTTTTGGCGACCGGCAGACCCCGTGACAGCAATCGCTGGCGCGGGGGATGCAAGGGAGACGCGAACGAACCCGGCATGGGGGCGACAACCGGCGCTTGCAGGGCCACGGAGACGAATAGAGCACGAGCGCGGATGCCGGGGTGACACATCTAGACGTAAAAAAGGCCCCCGTTTCTGGGGGCCAAGCGCGTCCTTGCGCCGCCATGACATGATCGTTACGTCTTTTCTTTGCCAGTGATCTCTAACCCCGCATCGCCGCCTCCGGGCTTCTTGTTGTCTTTTTGCCCGCCCGGCTTCGCCATGTTCACGACACCCATCACCTTGTTGACGTGCCCTTGCATGTCCGCCGCGGCCCCAATGGCGCCGGCGCCGCCCCCGATCCACCGCAGGACCTGATCCGGCAGGACCGTCATTACCCGCACGGCATGCAGGGCAGCAAACGTCAGCATCATAATGAGAATGATCACAAGGCCGTCGGCCTCCAGTGCCTGCGTCATCGACTGTGTGCCGTTGAGGTAGGCTGAGGCATAGCCTAGGAAGCTGATCCCGATCAGCCAGGCCGCCGCCTCCATGAGGGCCATGGCCAGGAAGGCGCCGATGGTGATGAGGATCGGGCGCAGGACGAGCCCCGCGACCATCTGGTAGCCCTGCTGGGCGCGTTGGGGTGCCCAGCCTTCGCCCTCGAACGAGACGTGCGCAGCGGCCCACAGAGGCGCGGCCACCATGGCCTCGGCGACCATGAGCAGCCAGCCCATGGCCGCCGACAGGAAGGCGATCAAGGGCAGAGCGGGGAGTAGGATGCCGAGTAAAAAGCCACCGGCCAGGAACACAAAAATCAGCGTGGCGGCAATTGCAAAAAAGCCAGCCATCAGCTTCGTAATACCGGCCACCACCACCGAACCGAGCGGGCCGGTGAGGGTCGCGGCTCCCGCCGCCGCCATGGTCCCGCCGAGCTTTGCCCCGATCCACACGAGGATCAACCCACCCGCGACGGTCAGCATTAACTGACCTGCCTCCATGAACATAATGAGTGGGTTGCCAGAGGACAAGGTGTTCGCGACCCCGGTGACAGTCTTGTGCGCGCTACCCCAACCGCCGCTGGAGCCGACGAACACACGCATGATGATCTCCACCGGCACCATGAACACGCGGGACACCAGGTTGCTCGCGTCGGTTTTCACGTCACTCCACATCCGCGAGAAAAAGCCCTGGCTTTGGTGGGTTCGTGACGTAGCGCTCATGAGCCGCCCCAGCGCGGTCGTGGGGTGACTGCCGATGGCTATCGCCTGGCGGACGACGATCGCACCGCGCGAAGATTGGGCGAGGCCTTTGGTGGCGGGAGTGGAGATCGCCGTGTGCGGCGAGGCCAGGTTGTGTTCGGACTGGTCGAGGCGCGCAAGATTGAGCCATAGCCCGCCGATGGTCAGCCAGCCCTCCTTCTGGACCACGTTGACGATGGCCTGCATGTTCTTCTGCCCCACAAGCATGTGGATCGCGGCATTGCTCGCGTTGGCGACCGGGGTATCGAAAGCTGCCGAGGCCTGAGCGAAGGTCGTCTCCGCGGACGCCACCTGGCTGACGCTGGGGGCTTTTGGTCCCGGCGGCGTGGTGACCGGCACGGTGGCCCCGCCGGCGACCGCCTGGGGCGCTGGCGTGGCGCCCGAGGGGAACGCGGGCGAAGGCAGGACGAGGTCGCCGGTTGTCGAGGATATCGGCGCGCGCCCCGTTCCGAGCAGGGCGGCCAAGGGCGCGGTATCGGTGGCCGCAGCCTGTACCCCTTGCTGTTCGGCGTTGAACATGAAGTTCTGCACCATGCTTTCGCTTTGGGGGTTACTGACCTCGCCCAGCAGACCGTTGGTCCAGCCGTGAGAGGGGAGGTTGAGCGACACATGAAAACTAATGCTGCCGCAGATATCGTCTATTGCAGGGACCTGCATTGCCTTCCAGTTCTGTGGGTCTTTGATGTGGACCCACTGATATTGTGTCTCGTCGGTCGAGCTACCCGACGTGAAGGAGTGGGTCCAGATGTTCGCGTCGGTCGGGGCAAGCAGCTGTTCGGTCGTATCGCCACCTGCTTCGCTCGTGATCAGTTCATCGACATACCACTGCGTCGGCGTGGCCTTGGCCGGGTTGTAGTTGTCGATCTGCGCGCCGGCGTGGGCGTTGGTGTACGCCGCGCAGGCCTGGCCTGCGAGCAGCCCCTCGGCGATCTGGCGGCCCGCGGGAGGTGACGGGGCGACCACGGCCGGACGGCTCACGAACGCGGAGATCATGACATCGGCCGCGCGATTGGCGACCCCCATCCCCGCCATGGTGGTTCAGAGCACCACGGCCTGGACCAGGGAGTAGCCGCCGAAGACGGGCATCAGGGCCCCGCCGCCGATAATGACGCGGACCGGGGCCAAGAACACAGACCCGTTGCGCCCCATCCACTCGCCGCGGTTGGCGGTGTGCAGGATGCCGGTCAGCGACCCAAAGATGGTCATCAGCGCGACGATCAGCAGGATGCCGGTATTCATCACCCCGAAGCCATCGGCCAGGACGCTGCCCGCACCGGAGACGTTCGTTTGTTGCGCCTGGGATGAGGAAGAGGTGCCTCCCGAAAGGGTCAGCCCGCCGGAGGCGATCGTGGTTACCTCCGGGCCGAAGATCCGCTGCAGCAAAGAGTAGCCGATGTTCTGGGGGGCGAGAGGGTAGAAGATCACGCCAAAGAGCGAGCCGGTGCCCGACCCGGGCGCGAGCGATGGCACATTGTAGGCCGAATGGCCTATAGATAGGTTGCTGCCGGAGGATGAGGGCGTGTACGTCCCCGCCTGCGTCATCGGCGGCGGCGCGGCGCCGGCAAAGCCCGGGGCGGACAAGGCGGAGCCGGCCAGCAAGAATAAAGCCGCGGCCAGTGTCGTGCGGGTTGTTTTGTGGGTCATGGCATGTTCCTCACGTATCCTATATATAGGGGCTCGCGGGAAACGGTCAGTCCCGCCCCCGCTCATCCTCGGCATCGGTATCCTGCTCCCGCCCATCCTCCTGTCCCTGTCGTGCCGTGACTGTCACTATTTGGGCGGGCCTGCCGGTGGGCGCGGCCGGGGACGCGTCGCCCACCAACCCCAGGATCTTGGCCGCCAGCCCGGCGCCAGGTAGCGCCGCATCAAGCACATGCTCCAACACCCCCTGCGTAGCGTGCTCCGCCGGCGACTCCTGCGGCTCCGACTGGCCAGGGAGGAGGGGTAGGTCGGCGGGGTCCGTGGTAACGGTGGTAGTGGTGGTCGTCTGCTGCTCCTGCGCGGCCTTTTTCGGTTTGTCTGTTTGCTCCCCGGTTTTTGGGGCCCCTCCCGCAATCTGCGGCGCCAGGGCTGGTGGATCTCGGCCCCATGGTGGGGCCTGATAACCGGGTTGAATCCAGCGCGCATCGACGATGGCCTTGCGCAGGCCTCCGCGGGGCACGAGCGGCCAGTCGAGTAGGGCCGCTTCCCCGGCGGCCAGGAGAAGCGCACGCGGGCCTTTCAAACGCCCACGCGCGTCCTTCTGCATCCCCAGCTCCTGCCCAAAACTGCTGGGCATTAAAATCGCCTCGCGCACGCGCTGCCAACTGGCTGAGTGCTGCCCGCCGCCGTCGCTCCCGGATTGCTGTGAAACTTGGTGCTGGTACCTGTCGACCTCTCGATCTCCCAGCAATCGCGAAGCCCACTCCTGGTCAGCGCCGGCGGCCAACTTGCCGACGATCTTAATGTCACACTGACCTTCCCATATTTGCGCCGTGTCTTTAGAGTACCGTTCACGCACGGCCGCCAGCGTCTGGAACCCCGTCACGATCCGTGTGCCCTTGCTTCTGAGTGTGGTCAACGCCGTGGTGATGCTGGGGATGTATCCAGCCACAGGGGTCTCGTCGACGCACAACCAAATCCTCCGAGCCTCTGGCGAGGCGTCGGGGTAGCCACCGACCTGCCGCACGACGCGCTCAATGATCGACGCAGCGTAGCCCTGACTCATCCGCTCATTTTGTTCGCCCCTGAAACCGATAACGACCGTGGCCTGGCTCTTGCCAGCCAGCCACGACCGCACGCTCCAACCGGGATTGTCTTTCAGATCGTTTGACGACACACCGAGGTGGATGATGTTCGTAAAAGCGCTCACGATTTGCGACAAAAAACCCATCGTTGTGCGGTTCGGCCCTTCCGCGTCCTCCCCGCCGAGCAACATTATGCAGATCGGCGCTTCTCGAAGGGTCAGCGCTTTTAGTCTCTCAAAATCGGCAAGTGCCGCCGCGCACTCATAGGCTAGGTGGTCGAGGCCCCACGCTTCCCCGAAGCGCGTCTGCAAATCGACGATCATCCCCGCCACAAGCGCGCGACTTCCTTGTATCCACATGGGGTCGCTTTTCGATCCGCCCGGAGGCTCTTGGATGAGCGTGTCGGCCAGGGCCTGGGCCTCCAACTTTGTGCGGATATCTCTACCCAAAACCCACCGGCTAGAACGCGCATCGGTAGGAGAGAGAAGGGTGAACGGCTCCGGCACTCGCTGCGTGAAATCGCCTTTTGAGTCGAAGATTAAGGTTTTGTCCCCGCGGGCAATGGCCTCCCGAATCCAGGGCCAGAGGATGGTCGTCTTGCCTGCACCTGTCCCGCCCACGACCATGAAGTGGGAGGTCTCCTGGCGCTGGGAGATCGCGATCGTAGGATGGATGTGTACTCCCGACGCCTCACCTTTACCAGGGCGGAGGGCGCGGGCCACCACGCGTGGATCTCTGTGCAGGACGTACCCGCGAACATGCCGCTCCGCCTCGACGGTCAACAAGCGCCAGGCGCCGATCCCCGCCAGCGCGGCCGCAAGGAAGGCGGTTGCGGCTGGGAGGTAGCCCAGCCATCCCCAGCGGGCCGGGGCGAGGCCCCAGCGGGTCGCGACCTCCCACAACACCAGCGGGCCAAAGGTGTGGCCGGCCAGCCACCACAGCACGGACTCGGCCCCACCGCCCCAGCCGGCGAGGGCGGCCAGGGCCGAGGTTATAGCCGACAGTTCCCACCGCATGCCGTACGAGTTTGGATCGTTCACTCTCATGCCACACCTCCTATCTACTGAACCGTATTATGTCCCTGCGGGTCGGCCTCCCAGGCCTCCCGCAGATCCGCGAGGTTGATCTGCCGAATCCGCTCAACCACCGAGCCGCGCTCGCCATTGCACGCAAGGGTCACGGCCTCCAGAAACAATGGCCATGAGTACCAGCCACAGATTTTGAACAGTTCGCGGACCTCGGGAGTGTCATACCGGCTCGTATTGCTCATCGTATGTACCTCCTCAAAAAAACTTCCTCACTTATAGGGGCTCATGGGAAATTGATTCCCCGATTTCGGGGAGATTGCGGTCACATCTCCAGATCAAGGTCTTGTTCCAGGCCACGCCGACGCGACGGCTTGGCGATCTCCGGCTCCCGCTCAGGCTCCGGCACTTGCTGGGCCTTCTCCTGCTGCTCCTGCACCTCCGTCCGCACGGCCTCCCGGGCGACATCGAGGGGCGCGGTCTCCTTGGCCTCATCTGCCTTGCGCACCGCGTCCTGTGCCGTCTCCCGCTCGGCAACCGTCGCCCACGATTGCTGGAGTTTTTTGATATTGTCGGTAAAGATTTGCAGGAACCATCGCTCACGCGAGCAGGCGACATACGCGAGGTTTGCTGTCGCCCTTTTTGATGACATTCCGGCAACCAGAGCACGATCGACAGTCCGACCCTGCGACCTGTGGACCGTCACGGCCCAGCCGTGGTCAAGCGTATGGGTTTTGTCGACGTCGAGGGTGACGGTCTTGCCGTCGTCTTTTTGGATCTCGATCTTACCTTCCCCGGCCTTAATCACCGTGCCCGTCTCGTTATTTGGATAACCGTCTGTTCTTCGATTCTCTGTAAAGATGGCACGGTCGCCGACCGCAAGGTCGAGTTTTCGAGGCGTATAAAGACCCGTCATCTTCGGGTCGAGGTCGCGCGGCTTAAAGGTTTTTTCTTCGCCGTCGCGATTTCGTGCGGTCACGATGTTACGTGTCGGGTCGGCGGATGTGATCGTCCAGTCCACGACCTTCTTCTCCCGACCGCGCCCCTCTGGCACGCGCAAGACCATCCCGGCTTTGTAGTTGATGGCCTCGCGGAGTTGGGCGCGAGTGCACTGGCTCTTGTCTAGCGCCGTGACCGTAACGGAATGGGCATCGGCGCCTTCCGGCAACCGCTCCTGCAAACCCTCTTTGACGCGGGTATTGATCGCGCGGCGCATCTCGTTGGTAGCGGCCAACACTAAAGTTTTGTCGCGCCCCTCTGAAGACAGAGAGAGATACGCACTCGCCGTTTCCCGCGCGATCGCTTGGACGCGCACGGCTTGGGGAGCGAGACGGCCCTCACCTTTTTTCTCGTCGAGCCCGAGCCGCTTAGGCGCGTGCTCATCCAACCACTTTCGGACAGTCCGGAAACCTGTTGCGGTCAGGGGTGGCAGATCCTGCCCCTGATCCGCAGCCTTGTCGCGAAGCTTGGAGACGTACTCCACCATCTCCTCGGTGCCCTCCGGCACGTCCTGCGCCGGCGGAGCGGGGTCGGGGGCGACATTGGCGGCCTGATAGTCCTCGTCCGTTACGGCAACGGCGGTCATGTACGGTTCGGCGAGTTGCACGGCTTCCTTGTTGCGACCGTGGGCGAACGCCGTGGCGACGGCGAGTAGGCCCGCGTCTTTCTGTCGCACGATCTCATCGATCTCCACGACCTCGACGACCTTCTCTTTCATGAATTGCGACATCGGCGACCCGGCCTCGACTGCGGCAAGCTGGAGGTCGTCGCCGACATAAACGACCTTATCCTGTGGCCTTACCTTTTCGAGAAACGCTTGCATATCTCGCGCGGAAACCATACCGGCCTCATCCATCAAAATGAGGCGTGGCGTATCGTCTGTCTCTTCGCGCATGCAAAAGCTGGCGAGGGTACGGGCGTCGTCCGGGTTGACGTCCTTCGTGCCGTCGACGGCCGTCTGACTCGGCCCGGTCCCGATCACTCGGAAGCCTTGGCTTTTGGCCTCGTCGGCCAGGGCGGCGAGTGCCGTGCTCTTACCAGCGCCTGCCGCGCCGCGGATCACAAAGAACTGGTCGGAGGTTGTGAGGGTGCGCACGACTGCGTTTCGTTGGCTCTCTGAAAACGCAAAGTCGGGGCGCTTCGTCCGCTCGATGGCCTCCCGCGCGGCGATGCGCGACTCGGCCCCGGCCTGGTCCGTAAGCGGCGCTTGGGTACCCCGTCCGGCGAAGACGGTAGACAGGATGGAAGCTTCGCGGGCGAGGGTTTCGCCGGTGACGATCTTTCCGGCGCCGGCGTCGATGAGATAGCCTCCGGCCTTGGCCTGCTCGATCTCTTTATCGAGGGCATCGACCGTCACCCCGGAATGCATGCCGTGTAGCAGGGCCTGCAACTTGACCGACTGAGCGTTTATAACAGACTCACGCTCAGAGAGATGGTCGCTCGCATGAGCCAGCGCCCCCACAACATCCGGTGGCGGCAGGGGCTCTTGAGGTGGTATCGGCTCGGGCACGTTGAGGCCGATGGCGCGACCCAGCGCGCGCCAGGTCCAACGCTGCTCATCCTGGCTTTGCTGGATCTTAGATTGCCGGGTGGAAAGATTGGAGGCGGTTCGTTGGGCGCCCGTCGAGTTTTCCCGAGTCAGATTCTTGCGCAACAGATCCTCATCGATCTGCTGGCGCCGGGGGCTCCCCGCCTCGATCTGCTCGTCGGTAACGCCTGCAAGCTCGAAGCCTTCTTCGGTCTTACGGAGATCGAGACCAAGGTCAAGCAGCTCGCGTGCAAAATCGGCGCGGTAGCCAGCGCCTTGCAGCAGGACCCCGTCCTGGCCGAACTGGAGATCCAAAGCCCGCAGTTTGCCGGCCGCGCCCCTAGTCATATTAAGGCCTACGCCGTGGGTGTGGATCTGTGGGGCTACCTTGCCGTCGACCGGCCGCGCATCCTCGTGGCGGAAGGCGGCCCACATCATCGAGCCGGTTTTGACCACCTCGGCACCGCCCTTGCCATACCGAGCGCAGACGACTTCTTTTTCGATGCGCGCCATGGCGCGGGCCACACATCGGTCATGGGCCGCCAAAATCTTGTCTCTCATTTCTGGCGTGGCCTGGCACAAGGCATATTCGGAGACGCTCTTCGGGGCTGAAAACGTCAAGTCGACAGCCATACGGCGATGGCCGTCCTTCTCGACACCGTCGGTACCGAAGCGTGTACCGTCGGGGAGTCGCCCTTCTAAGAGCCCCCGGAAGACTTTTCCGTCAACACGACCTTGCAGGCCAAGTTCGGCGGCCAGGGAGCCGCCCCAGGCCGATGGGGCGCCCCGGCCGGCGTAGTAGCCCCGCTCCTCGTTTTTGCCCTTGACCATCTCGCGGCCTTCGAGGTAGTCGACAATTCCCGCGGCGCTGGCGCCGCTTAACGATTTCAGACTCAACATGATGCCCCAATGGAAGTACGCCTACCATTAGGGGCTCGCGGGAAATCAACTCGGCGCACTGGCCGGATCGCGGCCACATTCTGGCCAGACCGTAGCCACTTTTTGGCCAGGCCACGGAATCCAGCGCACGGTTTCCCCGGCTCTTTCCGAGCCGGGGAAACCCTAAAATCCCCGACCACGTGAAAGACAGGAACTGCGGGCAACCCCGCAGTAAACGGCTCCCTGAGGGGCCGCTGTCGGCCCCGCAGGGACACCACCCTCA
>JAJYQN010000122.1 GCA_021794595.1 Pseudomonadota bacterium | reverse complement strand
AGCCGCACTACGCGGCCCGATACGAGTCCAATCTCCAGGGCCGCGGCCCTGGAGGGCCCGAGATGGACGGGCAGAAAGGCCGCGCCTGCGCCTGCCCGGCTCGCACTCGCCTCCTGACTTCTCGCGACGCGCTTACGCCAATAGCAGAGACCTGACACAGAAATGCCGACGCGTTTGGCATAGGCTCGGCCGGAAAGACCGCTTGCCTGACAATCAGCGACATGGCGTTGCCAATATGTGGCCTTCTCGTTTTTTGTCACAGGGAATCCCCCTTTATCGCAACGGATAAAGGGGATGCATCAGGGTTTGCGTGGATAGAAAGGTGGGATGCTTAGACGCTTACGCACGAGCGGATACAGCCAGATATCTTTGATGGGCAGGCTGATTGTCTTGGCTGGCTCCACCTTTCCCCGACCGTGAATCTGACCTTCTGGAATCCCGTTGGCCGGCCGATAGCTGGTGCTCCGGAAACCTGGGGTCTGGACGAAGGCCTCCAAAAGCAACGGGCGACAGCCACAGTGACCCTACCTATCGGAAGGCGGCTGGCGCGCGATGCGGTCGAGGATATTAGAGGCCAAACCCGGCGGCGCGCCCACGGGAGAATCAAAAAGCGGGCGTCGTTCACGATCAGATAGAGTCGGTCTTGCCGTGGCTGCGGGGTCCATCTCTACAATCATTCCTCCGCGCCGGCTAAATACCTTATGCCTGTCACCGCTTTTTGGTTCAGTCATGGCGAATGGACATCCTGATTGAGGAGATTGGGTATCATCGGCAGATTGCGCACTGAGTTGCTTGTCGCCTTAAAGCTGCGGACGGCCTTGGCTCGTAGCGCGTTTCGGCACCTCATGCCGACCATACCGTTTTCTTCCCGACCCGTCACCCTTCATAGCGGTCTCTTTTTGAACTCATCTCATCCGTTATTGCCGAATCTTCCCAATACAACCCCCGAAAAGCGGGGGCGCAAAGTCCAAAGGCTCTTTAGACTGGCCGCGCCCTCCCTGGTCACCCAAATGGGCGACCACCGGTATCAATAAAGGAGACAGGCCCCGTGGATACACCTCCTAGCCATTTGCCGAATACGCTGCAGTTGGATCGCGATGAGATCAAAAAGACTAAGGAACGCGTGACCATATCGGTCGGGGTCGTGCACGAGGTGATACGAAAAGAGGGTGAACAAGAACTGCAGAGATCGCCGGCCGCGCTTGCCTGGTCGGGCTTGGCGGCGGGGCTTTCGATGGGCTTTTCGATGTTAGGCGAGGGAATTATTTACCATGGTCTCGGACAGGAACCTTGGCGACGGCTGCTTGCGGGATTTGGCTACAGCCTGGGTTTTATCATGGTAGTCCTTGGGCGACAACAGCTCTTTACCGAAAATACCCTTACGCCCATGCTGCCCTTACTCCAGAATCCGACGCCGAACACCTTTTGGCGGGTCATGCGCCTCTGGGCAATCGTGCTCGTCACAAACCTCCTTGGGACTTTCCTTTTTGCCTTGGCGATCGGCCATACCGCACTCTTTAAACCCAGCACAAAACAGGCCTTTGCCGCCATAAGCCAGGCCGCGATCCGTCCCTTTCCGCTCATGTTTTTAGGCGCCATATTTGCCGGCTGGCTGATCGCGCTCATGGTCTGGTTGCTGCCCGCTGCCGAGACCGCCAGGGTCGTCATCATTATGCTTCTCACCTACATGATCAGCATCGCGGGCTTTCCTCACCTGATAGCAGGGTCGGTCGAAGCCTTCTATCTCGTAGTCACAGGGGCCCTATCGTGGGGGGACTACTTTACGAAGTTCATGATACCGACCTTCCTCGGAAACGTCCTGGGCGGGGTGATCTTGGTAGCGGCCCTAAACCATGCCCAAGCCACAGCCGGCAAGACCGCAGACACCGTCTAGCCGCCCCGATGCGCGCTCACCAAAGGCCTCTACGCCCTTCAGTCGACCACGATTCCCGCATCGGGCGCCGCTCTTTGAGCCTCGTCATGGCCCCAAAAAATGACGTCTGGAATCCTCCTTCCCCTTACGCTAACCTCCTGGTCTTGGGACCGATCATCGGCAACTTGCCCACAAGCCTTGCGAGCGCTTCCTGGCGCCGAAGATCAAAGGGGCGGCTCGATCACCCTCATAACACCTCCAGAACACGTCGATAACAAACACGAAAATCGCCGGAGATTGATATGAGCAATAGCATTCAAGGAAAGATTATCGTCATAACAGGGGCTAGTAGCGGACTGGGTGAAGCCACCGCCTGCCACTTGTCCCAACAGGGCGCGCTTCTGGTCCTCGGTGCCCGGCGCCTTGATCGCATTCAGGCCTTAGCGGCAAGGCTTACAGAGGGCGGTGGCCAGGCCCTCGCCGTCCAAACGGATGTGACCGACAGCCACCAGGTTAAACATTTAGTGGATACCGCAATCGAGCACCACGGCCGCGTCGATGTCATGATCAATAACGCTGGCCTCATGCCGCATTCGCCGCTTGATCGACTCAAGATTGCGGACTGGGATCGTATGATCGATGTCAATATAAAGGGGGTCTTGTACGGAATCGCTGCGGCCTTGCCTCATATGCAAAAGCAGAATGCAGGGCATATCATCAACGTCTCCTCAGTGGCCGGCCATAAGGTAAGGCCCGGGAGCGCCGTCTACGCCGCCACAAAACATGCCGTGCGCGTGATATCAGAGGGATTACGCCAGGAAGTGAAGGCCTACCACATACGCACCACCATCATCTCCCCGGGGGCCGTAGCCACCGAGTTACCGAACAGCATCACCGAGCCCGACATAGCAGAGAGTGTCCGTAAGCTCTATCAAATCGCTATCCCCGCAGACGCGTTCGCGCAGGCCGTGGCCTACGCCATAAGCCAACCCGCTGATGTCGATATCAATGAAATCCTCTTTAGGCCGACACGCCAAGAAATCTAGCGAACCGATCGGTCACGGCAAAACGGGGGCCCTTTGCGAGGCGGGCCGTGGGGTGGCCAAAGGCCAGCTTTTTTTAAACGGCGATACACCATGAGTTTCGGGGGCGCGCCGCTTCTGCGCCAGCACCTCCCGGCCACCCCTTTCGCACTTCGCGGCGGGATGCCGTAAGAGATAAAGGATCAGCCCTCCGACCCAGGAATTCGCCGGAGGTCTGCGGTATCGTCTCAAGCCTGTCTTAGGAGGCCCCATGACCCGCACAAACCCCGCTTTGATTGCGGTCGCCATTTTTGGCGCCACTCTGGCTTCTACGGCTTGGTCGGCCCGGATTACGGTCCCCCAGGATCCGCCCCATAATGTCCTCGACCCTTACAGCCCGTTCGCGACCCTCTACATCCCCGCCAATGCCCCACGAGGCCGAGATAGTCGGGTAGGGCCCACGCGCTGGACTCACGCCTACGGCGGACCTAGCCACAACGCCGCCTTCCCGGTGCCCTCCTCGGCACCCTCCTGGATACGCACGGGGGTGTGGTGGAATTTCCCCGAGGCGCGGGCCTGGCCGCTCGCCGATAAGCGACCGTTTGGCGCCCGAATCTATGGCGTAAAGGAGGCCTTGCCGGTGCAAACGCAATTCTACGGCAACGCCCTCGGAGTCTCGGTCGTCAATGGGGTCGTCTATGCCGAGAGCGACGACATGTTCGCCTACGCCATCAACGCCCGTACCGGGCGCCTGATCTGGAGAACAAGCCCCGTTGGGAACAATCTCATGGGCAATCCCCTCGTGAACCATAATCGCGTCTACCTTTCGGCAGGCAGCGTCTCGTTCAACTTCGCAGCCGTCGTCCGCTATGCCCATAACCCCTACTCGGCCGGGCGCGGCAAGGATATCAGCTACAACGGGGTCTATTGCCTGGACGCCCAAAACGGAAAACTGCGGTGGTTCTTCCCGACCGCAGGCGATGCCATGCCCACGCCCGCCTACGCCTACCACTCGCTCTTTCTCAGTACAGGAGATGGCGATATCTATTCCATTAGCGCACGAACCGGTCATAAGCGTTGGAAGACCCACGTCGGCGGTATCGCCAATATGTCGAGCCCGGCCGTATGGCATCACCGCGTGTTCGTCTCGCTATCGGTGATCCCCAAGCTCTATGCGCTCAACGCCAAAAATGGCAAAGTCCTCTGGAAAGGCAGCATTCCCGGGGCCGCCAATACCGGAATGGGTGACGTCTCGCCAGCCGTCGTCAACGGCATCGTGGTCATGGACGCGGTGGCCAATCCAAAACGCATGCAAGGAAAACCCACGCTCACTACCCTCGTGCGCGCCTTTGACGCCCGCAATGGGCGGATCCTGTGGACCGACGACATGGGTCGCGGCCCTAAAGTCCCGGCCTTCAAGGGTGGTGTCCCCATGATCCACGGCAACACCGCCTATGTCGGCTCGCCTGTCACCTCGGATTATGAAGCGATCAACATCCATACCGGCCACGTCAACTGGGTCTGGCATGTCCCAAACGCCGGACCCGCAGGCGCCGGGCGCGGCGCCCCGACCTATGACCGGGGAGTCCTCTATATTTCCACGGGGCCCGACGTTTATGCCTTAAACCCGAAGACCGGGCGGGAGATCGGTCATGATTATGTGGGCGGGCGATTTGGTATCGTCAACCCCACGATCGTGGGTGGCACGATTTTCCTAGGGAATTCCTGGGACTGGATCAACGCCATTCCGGTCAAGGCCGTCTATTCCGGCCATCGTCCGGCCCCCTAATATCCAAGGACCATAACCGTCGAACCTGCCCCGACACGAGCCGGGCCGGGTGTGCGCGGGGGACGGATGGGGGCCACGAAAGAGGCCAAAGGGAGGCAGGGAGAGCTGAACCAAGTGCGCAGATGCGCACCGCCCTGATCGGCAGTCCCGCGTAGACCTGAGGGCGCAGCCCTAAGAACCTTCGCGTGTGCTGCGCGCGATTCACCTCAACGCGTAATCACCGCCGGGAGGTGACTTGGGCCCATGAAATGACCTATCACCAAGAATGCAAACAAGGTGAAGAGGTAGCTAATGGAGACCTTAAAGACATGACGCGCATAGCGGTCCATGTCCGGTCCGATCTCCATGCGCCGAAGACGGAGGGTCATAGCGAGGTAATAGACGCCAAATGCCGCCGCTACCACGCCGTATAAGAGATTATGGTTTGCCCATACCGGCACGAGGCTCACCGCCAGAGTCGCCCACGCGTACTTCACGATCTCGCGTCTCGTCCGATCAACACCATGGGTGACCGGCAGCATGGGGATGCACGCGTTCTTATAGTCCTCGCGACAGCACACAGCCAAGGGCCAGAAGTGCGCCGGCGTCCACACCGAGATCAGCACCACAAGACACCACGGCAATAGCGCAAACGGGCTCCCTCCAGCCGCCGTCCAGCCGATAAGGGGCGGCAAGGCCCCGCCGATACCGCCCCAGACAATATTCCAAGGGGTACTAGGTTTGAGATAGACCGTATAGATGACCCCGTAACCGAGCGTACCCAGCAAGGTAAAGGTCAGGGTCCAGAGGCTTGTAAAGAGCCCCAGGATCGTGACCGACGACAGCAAAAGCGCCGCCGCCAAGAGCATGGCGTTACGCCGCGAGATCGACCCGACCGCGAGCGGGCGGCGACTGGTGCGGCGCATATTCTGATCTAGGGAGGGTTCGATCAATTGATTGATGACACCCCCCGAGCCTCCGGCCAAGGCCACACCGACTAGCCCCGCCAAGGCGCCCGAGAGATGCTCGTGGAACGTCGGCGCCAGAATGCTTCCGACACCACTCGTGAATACGAGGAGCGACACGACTCGCGCCTTGGTCAGCACCAGCAAATCCGCAACCAAGACATTAAAGCGTGATCCGAAGGCCTCCACCTGCGCCCACTGGTGCTTTGCACCCTTTGTACCGACTGTCATCATATCGTGTCCCTCCTATCGCATGGCTCCGTCTTCTGGGCTAAACCCCCAGTCGACAGCCCCTCTGCCCGTTCACTTTTCCCACTTGCTTTATGAGTTCACGCACGCCCGGCGCTATGAAGACCGATCCCGGCCGATCGCTATCGCAAGGGCAAGACCACCGCCAAGGTAATCAGCAAAACCATGGCCTGATGAATGGCCACCACGGCCCCGGGGGCCTTAGGACGCAGGTTGACGCCGTGGAACAGCAGAAAGCCGATGGCCATTTGCGCCACCGCCAGATAAAACGCAACCGGGTAGCTTGGCATGAGCCAGCCGAGCGTCCCCACCACTAGAAGCGCAGCGACCACGTGCGCCGACACGACCCACTGCGAGGTCTTCGAAGGCTTCACGAACTCCCCGATAGCCTGCCCAAAGCCCCGCTGCCCAGTCGTCATACCCCCCAGGAATACCGCCAAGAGCAGGGCATGGAGCGCGACATCGGCCCTGAGATACGCGAGGAAATTGATGTCGGGATAAAGAAATCCTACCAAATAGGACAAGAGAACCGCGTAGGCCAAGAATCCGTGGGTGCCATGCACGAAGGCCGGCGCGCGTCCCGCCAACACATACAAGGTCCCCATCCCAAAGAGCGCTGTGACTACGATCAGAACGAGCCCTGTCACAGTGGCCGTACTCGGACTGAGAATGACGAGCAAAAGACCGATCAGCCCGAGACTCGTCGCCACCACCCGGTGCGCGGCCTCCGGATCGCCGTGAATCAATAGCGAGAGGATATTGCGGGAATACGGCCATCTGGTGCCTAAGGACAAACCGAAGCCAAAGCCCTCGACCAAACTGCCCAACAGAATAATCGCGGTAGCCAGCACCACCTGAGTCAACATAAGGCCCTGAACGAGCGCCCCGATCCCCGCCGCAGACGAGGTAAAACCGCGCCATATCCCCGCGGCAGCCGCAAAAAAAATGAGTGCCGCTATAAAGCCATTGGCGACGCGAACTGAAGCCGTAACATCCGCTTCAACGACATTGTGCCGGGAGTCCTTGTTACCCATCTTACCCACCCCACCGAAAAGTCTCTCGTATGGCCAATCCAGGATCCCTGTTCACAACCGTTGCGAGCGTCTCCTCCCTGCTACCGCCTTATGCCGCCACCCGTAACCGCTCCTGCCGCCATCGCCTAAAACGAAGCTGTCTTTAGTGCATCATCATCCCGGCCAACATGGTCCGCGCATCCAGGGCGTTGAACATCCACATGGTAAGGCCTACGGCGATAATAAAGAGCGGCACAATCAAAAGGAATGAGACCGTGGTCCACACCTGAGTCTCGGAAAAGTCCAACTGAAACAGCAAAATGATCTGCACCAAGACCGCGACCGCCGCGGCCGCCGACAAGCCGACCAGGGCCCAGGGCATAAGCGCCGGCTGCGTGACAAAGCCCAGCGCCAGCGTCATCAGCAGCAAAGACACGGCATAAGACACCAAATAGCCACGCCCGTTAACGACCCGGACCTCAGGATGCTCCAGGGGGTTTTCTATGCCGTGTCCCATCACAACACTCCTCGCATGTAAACGAAGCTAAAAACCAGCACCCAAATGACTGCCTGAAAGTGCCAAAACACCTTCAGGTTCAACATCCGGTACACAACCTTGTCGGTAAAGCCTTGGAAGGCCACCTGAAAGAACATCGTCGCCATCCACAAGAGGCCAAACGCCATATGGATACCGTGGGTCATGACCAGCGCGAAAAACGCCGACAAGTAGCCACTACGCTCGGGGCTGATACCGATGCTCAGGAGGTGCGAGAATTCGTTCACCTCCATACCGATAAAGACCGCCCCCAACAAAAAGGCTAGTCCTAAGCCCGCCAGCACCCCGCCCTTATGACCCCGCCTCAGGGCCACCATGGCGCCGCCATAGGCAAGCACGCTCGTGAACACCGCCAGGGTCTCCCCATACGCATACAGGGGATGAATGAAATCATGGGGCGTAGGTCCGCCGGCGGCGTTGTAATGGTGACTTAGCACCGCGTAGGTCGCGAAAAGCCCGGCGAAAATCATGGCGTCGCTCAACATATAGAGCCAAAAGCCTAGGGTTCTCGTCGAGATGGCATCATGGTGATGATGCTGCGCCCAAAGCCCCGCCTTTCCCGAATCGCTGGCCGTCGTTGCGGAAACTCCCATAAACATCACCCTCACTTACGCTATTGCACTATTAACTCGCTTGGCGGTCAGCGGTCGCCCCGTAGGACACGGAGCGACCACCCAACCTGTCTCTGACCGAAAGCGCCTGCCGTCCCCTTTAGGTGTTAGAACGGCTGGGGCGAAAGACTCCCATACCACCGCGCCGCGAATCCGGACGTGGCGACTGACCACGAGTCCGCGAGCGACGCTCGATCTGCTCGACCTCGCTTGCTCCCACCACGTAATCGGTCACGCGCACGAAGGAGCGAGCGATCACCGTCAACACCACGCCGAGGAGACTCAGATCCGTCATCCACCATATGCGCCACACAAGCCCGAAGCCTAAGGCCAAGGAAAAGGCGCCAATCAAGAGTGGTACCGCTGTATTCTTCGGCATCAAGATGTCCTCGTATTGGGTAGGCAAAGTGTTCTCGAAACCCTGCTCTTTACGCCAGATTAACTCGTCCCTGGCATTCACGCGCGGAGTCACGGCGAAGTTGTAGAAAGGCGTGGGCGACGCAGTCATCCACTCGAGCGTCCTTCCCGTACCCCAGGCGTTCGCGCCCACGCGATTCTCACTGCGATCACGCAGACTCACGTAGAGCTGGCGGACAAAGTAGTACACGGAGACCGTATAGAGGCCGATCCCGAATTCCTCAAGCACCTCGAAGGGCAGAAGATGCGGATTAGCAAGATAGTCCAAGCGCCGGGTCATGCCCATGAATCCGGACAGATACATCGGAACAAAGACCATGATGGTGCCCGCCGTGAAGTACCAGAAAAACCGCTTGCCCAAAGTCTCGTCCAACTTAAAGCCGAACACCTTCGGGAACCAATAGCTCACACCGCCCATGATTCCATAGATGACGACCATCAACATCGTGTGGAAATGGGCCACTACGAAGACGCTGTTATGAACGCTATAGTTGATCGGCGGCATGGCCAGCATCATGCCCGTAAGCCCGCCCAGCAATAGCATGAATAGTGCCCCGATCGCCCACATCATCGGGGTGTCGAAGCGGCTACGCCCGCGATAGATAGTAAAGGCCCAGTTAAAGACCTTCACCCCAGTGGGAATACCGACCACCATCGTGGCGATACTAAAGAAGGTGTTAACTGCTGGGCTAGCACCCATGGTGAAGAAGTGGTGCAGCCACACCGACCACGACACCCCCGCAATCGCAAAACTCGCCGCGACCATGGTGATGTAGCCAAACAAGGCCTTTTCCGAAAAGGTCGGGATGATCTCCGACATCATGCCGAACGCCGGGAGGATCACGAAGTACACCTCCGGGTGGCCCCACATCCAGAACAGGTTGGAATAGAGCATGAGATTGCCGCCCATTCCCGCGGTAAAGAAGTGGGTACCGAAATACCGATCAAGACCGAGCAGCGCGAGCGAGACGCCAAGCACGGGAAACGAGGTCAGAGCAATGATGTTGGTGCTGAGCGCAGTCCACGTAAAAATCGGCAGCCGCCCCCAGGTCATGCCGGGTGCGCGCATCTTGATGATGGTGGCAATCAAGTTTGCGGCCCCAAGAGTGGTCCCGACGCTCGCGATCTGGATCGCCCACATCCAGTAATCGACCCCGACGCCCGGGCTATAGGCAAGCTCGGTCAGCGGCGTCATACCCACCCAACCGGCGTGCGAGAAGTCTCCGAGGAACAAGGACATCATGATAAGCGCCGCGCCCACCACGGTCAGCCAGAGCCCGAGGGCGTTCAGATACGGGAACGCCATATCCCGCGCACCGATCTGCAAGGGGACCACGACGTTCATGATACCGACCAGGATGGGGGTAGCGGCAAACAGGATCATGATCGTGCCATGAGCACTGTAGATCTGATCGAAATGGTAGGGGATGAGGTAACCGTGCGCCGCCCCGAGGAAGCCCGCCGAGTGGGGGCCGTCGGCCAGCATTTGCTGGGTACGCATCATAAGGGCATCGATAAAGCCCCGGAAAAGCATCACAAGGCCCACAATGATATACATGACGCCGATCTTTTTATGGTCGACCGTCGTCAACCACTCGCGCCAGAGGTATCCCCATTTGCCGGCGTAAGTCACATAACCGAGGAGAACGATGCCTATAACGGCGGAGAAGAGAAACGCACCGGTAATAATCGGGTTATTGGGGATTGCCGATGGGGACAAACGTCCCAATAGCTCGCTCCAGGGTCCTTGTACGTGCACCATCGTCTCTACTCCTCTCGTCGCTGTCGCCCGAACAGGCGCTCACCTAGTCTTGAAAATGTTGGCGGCCCAGAAGGCCTAGGCCTTCCCGTATGTCGGCAGAGGTGTTTTATAGACCTTACCCATCGTGACTGCCTTTATAACCCGATCAAAAAGACCCGCGCTGACGTGCGAGAACTGATCGGTTTTTCCGTCGACATTCTTATAGGGCTTGGCAAACGCATTAAACCCCGCGTAGTTCAAGGTCTGCGGCGACTTTGCGATGTGCTTGGCCCATGTTTGGAAGGTGTTTTGTCCCACGACCTTGGTCTTGAACCCCATCCAGGAAAACCCGCCACCACTGAAATTGGCCGAATAACCCTGATAGAGCCCGACCTTATCGGCGACCAGGACCTGCTTTGTGCGCATGCCCGGCATGATGTCGATCATCCCGGCAAGCTTGGGGATATAGAAATCGTTCACCACCGTAGCCGAGGTCAAATGGAAATGGACCGGGGTTCCCACCGGTATGACAAGCTCGTTGGCGGTGGCGATATGTTGCTTGGGATAGATAAAGAGCCACTGCCAATCGGTCGTGATGACGTCGACGTCAAGAGGGCGCGGGGCCTTTTTACCGCCCACGGAATGATTGATGAGCCTAGGATTATAGGGATCGACCGCGAACGTTCCCTGGTAGGAGTAATACCCGAGCATGGCAACGGTCAATATAGGAATGGTCCAGACCACGAATTCGATGAAATTGGAGTGTGACCACTTCGGCTCATAAACGGCCTTGGTGTTGGTTTTGCGATACCGCAAGAGAAAGACGATCGTCATGATCGTGGTCGGTACGATGATACCGAGCATGACTGCGACATCAAGGATGGTAAATCGGAAATCGACGTTCGCTAAAGGGCCCGCCGGCCGGAACAAGACAAACTGTCGGGAAAGCCCTTGCGACGAACAACCGGCGAGAAACAGGCCCGGTATCAGTGTAATATAACGGGCCAGGAGCCTCAGTCTTTTCGCGACCATGTTTCGTACCACCTTGCGTGCTTATGATGACTTGCGCCTCTGGAGGAGGGCGTAGGCCCGAGGCTCGCCGCCCACACCTTCATACATGGCATAAGCATATAATAATATAGGCAATAGCCGAATTACAAGGCCGTTGGGTCCGAAAATGGGCCGAGGTGATGTCCACACGCCGAACCGAGGCCTCACAAAGCCCCCATAAAAACCCCTTATAACAGGGCGCGAGAGCGGCCGGGAACGAAACTTTCAGGTGGGAGAGGCCAATAGGCTCCGGTCAAATCAGGCCCTGCGGGGCAATCGGCGGGCGCCGAGCCCTTACTCTTACCGCCCTAGCCCCCGCCCTCTTGCGGGTCGGTCGTCACGATCGGGGGGGCCTCCTCGCAGACGTTCTTGTCCGCAATTCCGGTCTCGATGCCATCTAGGCTCTGCGCATTGCGTTCTCGCCAATAGCGCTTCACGCCCGCCTCGCCTTTTTTGTGGGTCCAGTCGGCAAGATCGGGGCGGTCGCCCGCGAAATCATAATAAGGCACCCCAAAGCCACATGAGGTCTGAACGAGATCGATCGCCACATCAAAGATCTGCCGCGATCCGGGCAGGGCCGGAAAGAGCCCAAACATCTCGGGCCAGTCGGGGTCCTTTTGGTGAATCGCGCGCGCCTGCCCATAGAGACGCAGGATGACAGGATCGCCGGAAAAGGCACAAAACATCAGGGTCATGCGCGGGGAATGGAGGATATGGGCCGCTGATTCGTTGCCGCTTCCGGTGAGATTAAGCCACGCTACCCGGTTGGGACCCAAGATCCGCAGGGAATCGAGGCCTTTGGGGGAAATATTGATACGACCGTCTTGGCTAGCCGTGGCGACAAAAAAGATCTTTTGGGTGCGGATAAACTCCGCCCACCGCTCAGAGATTTCGTCATACTGCTTCGCCATTAAAGAGTCGTCCCCTTAGCGCCGATCAATCGGCTCCCAGTCTAGCACGGGGGGCGCGAACCTGGCTGATTCTGCCCGTCTAGATCGGCGGGTCCCGGTTGGCCCCGGCCGCGCCTTGGGGCTTGGCGTCCACAAAAGACCGCAAGCCCGCAGGCGACTACACTCAAAGCCCTCGCCCTCAGGCACTCATCAACACAGCGATCGGGAACGTCCGAAAAAGGTCTGCGGCCAAAACTCGGTCCGTGGGTATCGGCGGCACAAGAGGCTCCCCGGTAAAGACATCCACTAAACGGACGCCTACGCTCTGGGGCGGACACTCGACTGCGGTATCACCCCACACCTCGGCCCCTAAGGGCAAACGCTCGGCACCCCGTGTGATCGCCCAATAACACCTCGGCACCACAACGACCAGCCATTGACCCGCGATCTCGCGCGCAAACCCGACCAGATGAGAAGCCCCCGCACCCGTCACCGCAAGCGGGAGATAGGCCCCGTGATCAAAGAGATCCGGATGCGCCCTTCTTAAGCGCAGGAGCGTTCGCGTAAGACACATCTTGATCCGTCCATCGTCGGGCTCGGCACACAGACCCTGAAGCCACGCGGCCCGCTCGCCCGGGGGCGCTGCATCGTAGCGGGCGATATCGGCCATGAGCCCCAGGCGGTAAGGATAATCGACGGGTCGGCGATTATCGGGATCTACGAGACTGAAATCCCAGACCTCGGTCCCCTGGTAAAAATCGGGGATCCCGGGCACCAGTAACTTTAACGCCACCTGACTCAAGCCCGTCCACAGCCCCACACGGGCGATGGGCGCCACCCAAGCGCTCCAGGCCTCCCGAAATCCGGGATTCTGGACTGGATCTAACACCGCCTCGATAAAGGCCGTGAGCCCGCGTTCGTAGTCGGAACATGGATTGACCCAGCTCGTCGTAAGCTTTGCCTCGCGAGCCGCCTTTGCCATATAAGCGACGAGCCGCGCACGGAGCTCCACCATCTGCTCGTCATCGGTCGGGCCCAGCGGCCAGATCCCGAGCAGACTCTGATAAAAGAGATATTCGTCGCGATAGCTCGGCGCCCCTCCCTGCCCCTTCAATCGCTGGTGCTGATCACGTAAACGCAGAACCCGATCGCTCCAGGCATCAGGTATTTCAGCAAGCACATTCAAGCGGCAGCGCACATCCTCGCTGCGTTTCGTATCGTGGCTCGACGTGCAGAGCATGGCATGCGGCCAGGCGTGCAAACGCTCGCTACTGGCTTTATGAAAGGCCTCCACCGAAACCCCAAAGCACGACGGGTCTCCCCCGACCTCGTTTAGGGAGACGAAGCGGTTGTAACGGTAAAACAAGGTGTCCTCGAGCCCCTTGGCCATAACAGGAGCCGTGTATTGCTGAAAGGCCGCCACGCAGTCCAAGACCTCCCGCCGCTGTGTACCAGATTCGTCCTCCACGCCCTCCAACAATAAGACGCTTTGCACGAACTCCACGACCGATGACTCAAGGAGCGGATTACGCTCCTTGGCCTGCGCACACGCCATTTCGATAATGTGCCGGTCGCGCGCCTCGACCCCGCGTTCGCTCACATAGGTTCGATATACCGGAAAACACGCGACGATCTCAAAAAGCGCCGCCATTTGCGCCGAGCGGGTATAGTCGCGGGTTCGGCGATCGCGCTCGGCGATGCGCTCTAGACGAATACCGAGGTTATTGATCTCACTCGCAAGGCTCGTATGCATGATGAGCTTTTTGCATTCGTAGAGCATGTCCGGGTAATGGTCGCGCGCCTCGATGAACGTCTCGTAAACGCGCGTTATGGCCTGTTCGCCTTGCGCATCAACCAAAAGCCCATTCACGAGATTGGCGAAGTCGTAGCCGGTGGTCCCGTGGATCGGCCAACCGTCCGGCAAGGCCTCGTCGCGAGCCAGGATCTTTTCCACCACGAGATACAAAGGAAGGTCGGGGACCGTGCCGCCACCATTGGGCGCCGCTTTCGCCGCGAATCGGAGCGGGCGCGCCCAGGCGTTAATACGCGCAAAGTACTGAACCGGGTCGCGCAGGCCGTCCGGGTGGTCCACGCGCAGGCCGGATACGTCCCCGGCCCGCACCCACGACCCGATCAAGGCGTGCGTCGCCGCGAACACCTCGCCATTTTCCATCCGCAAGGCAGCGAGATTGTTGATATCGAAGAATCGGCGATAATTGATCTCACAGCCCGATACGCGCCAAAACGCCAAACGGTAGGCCTGTTCCTCGAGTAGGTCATGTAGGGCATCGAACCGCTCCGGCCCTTCGCCACGCTCGCCGTTAAAATACCCGAGGACGGCCGCTAGCGCCCGCTCGATGTCGGGATGCCGCAGGAAGAGGTCCCGATAGCGCTCTCGCGCCGCCCCCACAGCCGCCTCCCGGGCCTCGGGATCGACGCCGCGCGCATGAACGAACTTGAGATGGGTCAAGACCCGGCTGAGATCGAGAATCTCCGCGCGCCCCTCGGCCACCGACCCTGCCTGGGCGGCATAGGCCTGGGCCAGGCGATCAAGAACGGGAGGATAGGACCACGGGCTTATGGGGAGCCTGTGCTCATAATATTCGACCACGAGCGCCGCGCGCGCTGCGTCGTGGACAAGCCTGATCTCCCCCGACTCGAGCACTTGGCCATACTGATCGCCAAGAATCGGTATGACCACCTTCCCTTGGTATTCCCGCTCCGGTGTATCCCAATCGATATCGAAATAAGGGGCGTACCGGGAGGTCTCTCCGTACTGAAGAACATCCCACCACCAGCGATTGTTGGGATCGTTGACCGTCATATGGTTCGGGACAATGTCTATGACCTGTCCGAGACCGTGGGCCTTCAACGCCTGTACGAAGCGCTGCCGCTCCTCGTCGCTTCCGATTTCCGGATTGACGGCAGTATAGTCGGCGATGTCGTAACCGTGGCGACTGCCTGGGTGGGCCTTTAGGTAAGGAGAGGCATAACAGTGGCTGATCCCAAGCTCCGCAAGATAAGGCACAAGGGCTGTGGCATCGACAAAGCGAAACCCGCCATGGAACTGCCAGCGATAGGTGGCGGTCGGAAGGCGCCCCACAGCGCTTTGCGGCGCCTCGTCACCCCCGAAGACCAAAGCCTTACTCCGGGGGCCGTTCTGGTCCACGCCGCTATCTTCAGCCCGGCCATTGCATCCCTGCGCCGCCATTACATGCGCGCCTCGCTCAGATACCAGCGCACTGCCCAAGGTCCGAGCTCCTCCGGCAAAGACCCTCCGGACTCCCCGGGCTCGGTATAAATAAGCGCGCCGACCTCCGACTCGCGCCTCATCGGCGTACGGCCGACATTGGTCGTCAGCACAAGCTCGGCCCCATCCGCGAACTCCCACCGCGCCCGCAGACCTCCGTCGCCTAGGACTCGGTAGTCTCGCGCCCTGATCCCACCCGCCGTAAGATGCGGGACCACATGCTGCCTCCGGCAGCTCAGGACATCCCGATAAAACCGAAGCCACGCCAAGCCCTCGGACGTTTCAGCGGCATCCCAATCGAGCCGACTTGCCTCAAAGGTCGCGTCGTTATTAGGATCGGGAATACGTTCGCGCCGCTTCGGGTCGCTAAACTCCGGGAAACGCGCGAATTCGCGCCGCCGTCCTTCGGTCACGAGCCGGGCCAAATCGGCCGCAAAATCACAGAAGAACAGGAACGGCTTCGCGCACCCGAACTCCTGTCCCATAAAAAGCAGCGGTGGCGACGGGGCCAACAAAAGAATCGCCATGGCCGACCGAACCCGGAGCGGCGAGGCAAGCTCCGTAATACGCTCCCCAAACGCCCGGTTCCCGATCTGGTCATGATTCTGCAAAAACGACACGAAGGCTGTGAGCGGCAGGCCCTTCGAGTCCTGTCCGCGGGCCGTGCCCCGGTAAGGAGAATGCTCCCCTTGGTAGGCGAACCCTTCCGTGAGACAGCGCCCCAAAAGCCCGCAGGCACCGTTTGCGTAATCCGCGTAATAACCGCTGACCTCATCTGTCAAAAGACGATGCAGGACGTGATGGATGTCATCGTTCCACTGCGCCGTGTGGACGTCGCGTTCGCCGTCATGCGGAAGATAAGAGGCGGTATTTTCTTCATTCTCCAAAATAAGGTGTATAAATCGGCCGGCGGCGCGCAGATCGGATACCGCCGAGGCGAGCTCGGCTACGATATGCGGCCTTGAGTCGTCCACAATGGCATGTATCGCATCAAAGCGCAGACCGTCGCAATGATACTCGGACAGCCAGTAGCGGGCATTGGCCCGGAAATAACCGCGCACCTCGCGACCCCCTTCGCCATCGAAATTGATCGCCTGTCCCCAAGGGGTCTTATGGCGATCCGTGAAAAACTGGGGGGCATATTGCGCAATATAATTTCCGTCCGGACCGAAATGGTTATATACCACATCAATAAAGACCATGAGGCCCAAACCATGAGCGACGTCTATGAGCGACTTCAAGTCCTCCGGCCGACCATAGATGCTATCCGGGGCGAACGGCAGCACGCCGTCGTAGCCCCAATTGCGCCGCCCCGGAAAATCCGCAAGTGGCATAAGTTCGATCGCAGTGACCCCAAGATCCGCAAGCCGCGGCAACAGGCGCGCCGCCCCTTGATACGTCCCTTCCGGACTAAAGGTGCCGATATGCAGTTCATACACCACGGCCTCTTCCCACGGCCGACCGTTCCAACCCCCATTGGTCCATTCGAAACTCGCGGGATCAATGACCTCGCTCGGGCCATGAACATCGTCTGGCTGAAACCGCGAGGCGGGATCCGGGACCAAAAGGCCACCGTCGATGCGGTAGTGGTAGCGACTGCCCGCCCGAGCGTCTCGGGTCGTGAGCTCAAACCAGCCGCCCATTCCGCGAACCATGGGCAACGGCTTGTCCGGAGCTGACGTTAAAACGACATCGACGGTTTTTGGCTTCGGGGCCCAAAGCCGGAAACGGACCGCGTCCCCGATACACTCGGCTCCAAAGCCCAAGGCCTCGGGCCGGCCTCCGCCTAGGGCGCTCCCGGGTGTCTCCTTGCGACTCATCCCTGTCATGAATCCTCCGCTACCTTACATCGTGATCACCGCTCGCGCCTAGGGACGCGCATCCGATCGCGCCGTCCGCCGATCCAAACTTGGCTCGCGCAACAACACCAGAGACCGACCCTGTAACGGGTAGCTACCGCTTGTGATAAGTGCCCCGGCGTATCTTGCCGGGGCACCATAACTCGTATCGAGCTCGACCTGCCACCCGGACGTACAATCGCTTGGCAACACAAACGGGATCTCCTCGTGATGCGCGTTCAAAAGCCACAAGAAATCCACATCCCCTATCAGGCGTCCCTTATCGTCACACTCGTCTAGGCCCTCGCCCGCGAGGAAAAGCCCAAGACAGCGCGCGAAGCTCTGCTGCCACTCCTCGTCGTTCATCTCCGTCCCATCGGGCTTAAGCCAAGTAATATCCTTAATGTCACCACCGCGGATACGTCGGCCCTGGAAAAACGACCGACGGCGAAACACCTTATGCGATTGCTTGATGCGAATGACGTACTGCACGAAACTCATAAACTCGTGGTCGTCCGGCGTCAGTTCCCAATTCACCCAATTAATATCGTCATCGTGGCAGTAGGCGTTGTTGTTGCCCCTCTGGGTGCGACCTATCTCGTCACCGGCCAAGATCATGGGAACGCCCTGCGAGAGCAGCAAAGTCGCGATCATATTGCGTTTTTGCTGGGCCCGTAAGGCCTTGATCGCGGCCTCGTCACTAGGGCCTTCAACCCCGCAATTCCAGGACAAATTGGCATCGGTTCCGTCGCGGTTGTTCTCCCCGTTGGCCTCGTTGTGCTTCACGTTATAGCTCACCAGATCCTGCAAAGTGAACCCATCGTGCGCCGTCACAAAATTTATGGACGCATAGGGGTTGCGGCCGCCGTGGTCGTAAAGGTCGCTCGATCCCGTCAGACGGTAAGCCAATTCCCCGATCACTCCGCCCTCGCCCTTCCAGTACGCGCGAACCACATCTCGGTACTTTCCGTTCCACTCGGTCCATCCGACCGGAAAATTCCCGACCTGGTACCCCCCTTCGCCGAGATCCCAGGGCTCGGCGATGAGTTTCACCTGGGACAAAACCGGATCCTGATGGATAATATCGAAAAAAGCCGACAGCCGATTGACATCGTGCAGTTCCCGCGCCAAGGTCGATGCCAGATCAAAGCGAAAGCCATCCACATGCATTTCCAGAACCCAGTAGCGCAGGGAGTCCATGATTAGCTGAAGAACGCGAGGGTGCTGCATATTAAGGGTGTTGCCGCAACCCGTGAAATCCATGTAATAGCGGGGGTTCGACGGCATGAGCCGATAATAGGACTTATTGTCTATCCCTTTGAACGAGAGGCTCGGGCCTAGATGGTTTCCCTCGGCCGTGTGGTTATACACGACGTCCAATATGACCTCTATTCCGTTTGAGTGGAAACTTTTCACCATTGTCTTGAATTCCGACACCTGTCCGGTTGCCGAATAGCGGGCGTCCGGCGCGAAAAATCCGATGGAGTTGTAACCCCAGTAGTTCCTGAGCCCCTTCTCCACCAAATGCCTATCGTCTATGAACGCGTGCACAGGCATAAGCTCTACCGCCGTTATACCCAAGGACTTAAGGTATTCGATAATGCGCGCGGAGCCGAGCCCGGCATACGTTCCGCGCAGGGCTTGGGGTACGAGCGGGTGCAAATACGTGAAGCCCTTAACGTGCAGTTCGTAGATCACGGTGTCGTGCCATGGGGTCCTCAACAATCGATCATCGCCCCAACTAAAGGCCGACTCCACAACTTGGGACTTGGGCATAAAGGCCGCGTTATTCGTCCGATCAAACGAAAGATCTTCAGTCTTATGGCCGACGCGGTAACCGAAATGGCTATTACCCCAACGCACCTCCCCGACTATCGACTTTGCGTAAGGATCGAGCAAGAGCTTGTTGGCATTAAACCGGTGACCGTTTTTTGGATCGTAGGGTCCGGCGACGCGATATCCGTATAGCCATCCGGGGCGTCCCTCGGGAAGGTAGCAATGCCAGACTTGGTCGGTCTGCCAGCGTACCGGGATTCTGGCGATCTCCACCCGACCGTCTTCGTCGAATATACACAGTTCGACCCCTTCGGCATGCTCCGAAAAGAGCGCGAAATTCACCCCCTCCCCATCCCAGGTCGCACCTAAAGGATAAGGCCGCCCCGGCCACACCGCAAAACGGGTGGCAAAACGCGCAGGAGATGGCCGCAGTCGGTCATCGCTTTGGGTCATGACATGTCCTTTAGCTCCCCGTTTTCCGAGGGGAGGACGAAACATCCCGCGGCCATTGACGCTCCAAGATTCCTGCCGCCCACTTTTGCCCGCCCAAGCCGAACGCGAGCGCCAAGCCCAGCATGACCCCGCCCAATACGATAAGGAAAGTGTCCCGGATGATGCCCTGGCCGACATGCAGCTCGTCCAAAACCAGCAGGATCAGAAAAACGATCACGCCGGATTGAGCGAACCGCCCGAGCAGGCCCGCGTCGGCGAGTCCAAGCCCGGTGCAGTAGAGCGACACGGTGCTCGCGACAAAACGACTAAAGTAGAGGCCAAGTGTCAGCAACACCACCGCGACGATGAGCCTCGGCATAAACAGGGCTACGCGGGTAGCGATATCCGTAGCGTAGGTCAGCCCTACGGTGTTTAGCGCCAGTACCAGGGCAACGAGGATCACAAGGCCCGAGACCAGCGACGCCAAAACGCCGATGGTATCAGTCTGCGTGCCGCCTTGTCGCAAAAATCCATCGAGTCCCGCGCGCTCGGTTAAGATATGGAAATTAACGGCCCGCAAGGCCTTCACCGTCATAAACCGCAAGATCTTGGCGACAATCCAACCGATCAAGACAATGGCCATCGCGAGTAAGATCGGTGGGAGCCATACCTCCCATTGATTCACAATATGCTGCGCTGGTGCGAGTGTTGCGTTTACGATACCCATCACGCCTACCTCCTGAACATGGCCCGGATCGATCATTCACGGGTGCACTCGGGTATGGGCCCTTCCGGCACACCCATACATCTCCTAATCTACGCCCCGCGCGAACCCATCGCTATGGATTCCGGGTCGGCGTACTGCACCATACCGCGAAGCGGAATCGAAACCGACTGCGGCCTATTATCCATTTCGTAGCGGATCTCATAGAGCGCCTTCTCCAACACAAAGAGATGCAACCATTTCTGCACGCCCGAAAAGTTGTCCCAAAGCCCCATCCCGCGAGTGTGGGACGCGTAGGACGTGAGAAATGCCTCGCACACCGCCCGTTCCCAGGCCCGCGCGTGAGGTAGGAGCGCGGCCATCTGCTCCTCCCGTCCCATTCCGACGTGGTCCAAGGCCGTATACATCACGTAGTTAAAAGAGCGCAACATGCCGGCCACGTCGCGCAGCGGCGTATGCTTTTGGCGACGTACGGAAACTGGCCGACTGGGCTCCCCCTCAAAGTCCGTTATCGCAAAATCGTTGTTCTTTAAAAGCACCTGGCCTAAATGGTAATCCCCGTGGTACCGCGTCTTCAGTCCTGGGATATCTCGACCCAGGGGCTCGGCCAGGCGCGCCGAAAGCGATGCCCGCAGGGCCAAGACCGCCTCGATATCGCCCCGAGCCTCTTCCGGCAAGCACGACTGCCGCGAGGCCAAGAAATCGAAGGTGGCCCCCATTTCCTCGCGGATGCGCGTAAGCCAGGCCTCGCTATCGGCGTGCGTTATGGGTTCCGGCTCGAACGCCGGGTCGCCCATCCTCCGAGCGAGACTGCGATGGAGCTCGGCCGTCCTCTTGCCTAGCACCCGCATAAGGGCGAGATAACCGCCATGAGCCTCTTCTCCGCCCTCAACATGGTCAGCGGCCGTCGCCGTGAGGCAAAGCTCCAGGTGACTCTCGAGATAATTCAAGGCATAACCCCAGCCATCGCCCTGATTGTCTACATAGGCTTGGAGTAAGGCGAGGGTCATAGGCCGTCCGTTCTCGTCTTGGTATTCGAGCGTACCGAGCACCGGTACCGTGTGCGAAAAATGCACGACCTCGGATAGGTAGCGGCCCATTTCCGCTTCCGGGTTCACCCCTTCCTGGATATGCCGGTAACCCTTTAAAAATACGCGGTCGCCGATCGCCACCGAGCTATTGCTGCTATGGCGACTGGGCCTATGCACCGGCTCGTCGGACAAATCCCCGATCGCGTCATGGCCCATCGGCACGCCCCGGATGATCCCGCGTTGGCCTTCAAATTGCGTCCCCGTCCGGATCGCTGCCACCAGGGCGTGGCAAAACGCGTCATCCGCGAAGGCGTCCCCCAGAACCCCCAGCGTCGCCTGCTGGCGTACTCGGGCCATGGCGCAGGGCAATACGCCCCGCAGCCGGTTTTCGCTCTCGTTTTCCCAGACCAAGGATATCGGCAAGAAATAGGTCGCGGGCCCTGTCTCGCATTGAGCCTCCACGAGCGTGAGGAACCAATGGGATACGGGATCGCTCCATTCCGCCGTTTCGATCATGGCCGCCTTCTTGAGCCCCCTCCCCTTCTCGGCATACCATCGCTGACCCTCCAAAAACCGCGGCAAGGCCTCTTCTTCCCACTCGGCACGGACCTTGTCCGCCATGGCCATACGCCAGGGCACCACTCGGTCCCGAAAGAGACTGCGCCAGCCATCGAACAACACAAGCAACGGCAACTCTTCGGGTGCCAATCGTTCCTCGTGCCATGCGGGCACCTCCTCGCCCTCGGCCAGTCGAAACCAATAAAAGCCGTGTCCGTGCAAAGTCAGGAGGTAAGGCAAATCGCCGATCGGTGGAAATGGCGTCCGACCTATCAGCTCGATCGGAACGCGCCCCTTGTAGGCTGACAGGTCCAGCTCCACCGGTTGGGCGGATCGCGAAAGATTCGCGACACATAGGACACTCTCGGTCTCGTAGGCGCGGATATAGGCCAAAACCTTGCGATTTCCGGGTTCTAGGAACTGAAGCGTGCCGCGACCGAAGACCTTACTGCTCTTGCGAATCGCAAGCAAACGTCGCATCCAGTTCAAAAGCGAAGAGGGATCCCGTGATTGCGCCTCGACATTGACCGCCCCAAAACCATAGACGGGGTCCATGATGGGTGGCAGGAATAAGCGCTGGGGATCGGCGCGCGAGAACCCGGCGTTTCTATCGGGGCTCCATTGCATCGGCGTTCGCACCCCGTTGCGATCCCCTAAATAGATATTGTCGCCCATTCCTATCTCGTCACCGTAATAAATGATGGGCGAACCGGGCATCGACAAAAGTAGGCTATTCATCAAACGGATCTTGTCGAAATCGTTTTCCATGAGCGGCGCGAGCCGGCGACGGATGCCGAGGTTCAGGCGCGCCTTCCGATCGGCGGCGTACATCTGGTACATGTAGTCGCGCTCCTTATTCGTAACCATCTCAAGCGTCAGCTCGTCATGGTTTCTCAGGAAGATCGCCCACTGACACGTCTCTGGTATGTCCGGCGTCTGTTTCATGATCTCAACTATGGGATGCCGGTCCTCCTGGGCTATGGCCATATACATCCGCGGCATGAGCGGAAAGTGATAGGCCATATGACACTCGTCTCCGGCGCCAAAATAGTCGCGCACATCCTCAGGCCACTGATTAGCCTCGGCTAAAAGCATGCGATTGCTGTAGCGGCTATCGATGACAGAACGCATATAGCGCGTCACAGCATGGGTCTCGGGGAGGTTCTCATTGGTTGTTCCTTCGCGCACGCACAGATAGGGGATCGCATCGAGCCTCAAGCCATCGACCCCGAGCCCAAGCCAAAACTCCATGACCCGCACAACCGCCTTTACGACTCGCGGGTTATTGTGGTTAAGATCCGGCTGATGAAAAAAGAAACGATGCCAATAGTAGGCCCCCGCGACATCGTCCCAGGCCCAATTTGATTTTTCGCTGTCCGTAAATATGATGCGCGTATCTTCGAACTTTTTGACCGTGTCGCTCCAAACATAGAAATCACGCTTCGGAGATCCAGGCGGCGCACGTCGCGCGGCCTGGAACCACGGATGTGCCTCCGAGGTATGGTTAATCACAAGCTCCGTGATAACGCGCAGACCCCGCTCGTGGGCCGCATGCACAAACTGTAGGAAATCGCGCCGCGTCCCGTAGTCTGGATGGACGTCCCGATAATTCGAAATGTCATAACCGTCGTCGCGCATAGGCGAAGGATAGAAAGGCAGAACCCACAAGGTATCGACACCGAGGTCCTGCAAGTAGTCCAGCTTCTCGGTGAGGCCCGCAAAATCACCTATCCCGTCGCCGTTCCCGTCATAGAACGCGCGAACATGGAGCTCGTAGATGACCGCATCCTTGTACCACAAAGGATCGTCGGAAATCTTCGATGTCTCCACTTTTGGCTTTCTGTGCATGGGCTATGCCTAACAGTAGTAATCGAAATTGTTCTCTGAAGCAGCGTGTCGTCTCACACAAAAAATGTGCGCCGGCATCTTTTCCGGAGAAATCTCAACAAAATGCCGACCGCCGCTCCAAAGATAGCGCGCCTCCGACAAGAGATCATGCATCTGCACCGGCCGTCCGCTAGCTCCCGCCGCCCGATCCGCCGTCCAACTGAGCCAACCGGACTGTCGATGATAGGGATCAAGATTCACGATGACGAGGATCACCGATTCCCCATCGCTCGTGGCCTTGCTGTAGCAAATCAGGTTGTCGTTGTCGATTGCGTGAAACTCGAGTCCCCGATCGTCTTGAAGCGCGCGGTTCTCCCGCCGTATGCGATTGATGAGCGCCACCAAATCACGAAGGCTGTCCTCACGGTCCGTGGCCCACACACGCCGTTGATATTTTTCCGAATCCTGATATTCCTCACTCCCAGCCGAGCGCGGGACATTCTCCATGAGCTCGAAGGCCGGGCCATAGATCCCGTAATTAGCAGAGAGGGTCGCGGCCAATATCAGGCGTGCGGCGAACGCGGAACGGGGCGCGTACTGGAGATAGCCCGGCAAAATATCGGGGGTGTTAGGCCAGACGTGGGGACGAAAGTACTCCCGGCCCGGACCGCGAGTCAGCTCGGTGAAATACTCGATCAGTTCGTGTTTTGTATTGCGCCACGTAAAATACGTATAAGAGTGACTAAAGCCAAGCTTCGCTAGGCGATGCATGACCTTCGGACGCGTAAAGGCCTCAGCCAAGAACAAGACCTCAGGGTGGCGCCCCCTCACGTCCGCGATCACCCACTCCCAAAACGGAAAGGCCTTGGTATGGGGATTGTCCACGCGAAAAATCCGGACCCCCTGGTCGATCCAAAACAGAAAGACATCCCTCAGTTCCTGCCAAAGCGCCTGCCAGTC
>JAJYQN010000035.1 GCA_021794595.1 Pseudomonadota bacterium | reverse complement strand
TCACAATTGACGCCGAACGCTCCGGGCAACGCCTGGACAATTTTCTTATGGCGATCCTCAAAGGGGTTCCGCGAACCCACATCTATCGGATCGTCCGTAAGGGCGAAATTCGCATCAATAAGGGTCGTCGCAAGGCCGACTATCGCCTCCAGGAGGGAGATGTCGTGCGCATACCCCCGGTGGAGGTCCGGGCGCCCGTGCCCAAAGCCCCGGAGCTCGACTGGCTAAACGAACTGGTCCTCTACGAAGACGAGCTGCTCATGGTGCTCGACAAGCCGAGCGGGATGGCGGTCCACGGCGGCTCGTCCCTGTCGTTTGGTGTCATCGAGGCCTTGCGGGCCACGCGCCCGGAGATCCGGGCCTTGGAGCTCGTTCATAGGCTGGATCGGGCGACCTCTGGTTGCCTTGTTATCGCCAAGCGTCGATCCGCGTTGCGGACACTGCAGGGCGCCCTGCGCGGCGGGCTCTTCGGGAAGCACTACCTAGCGCTCTTATATGGTCAGTGGAAGGGGGGGCAACGGACCGTGGATGCACCCTTACTAAAGACCGACGCGGGTGAGCGCCGGGTGGTCGTGCACGCGACGGGCAAGGCCTCGATCAGCCACTTTGTGCCAAAGACGGTTTTTCGCGACGCGAGCCTCATGGAGGTGCGTTTGGTGAGCGGGCGGACGCACCAGGTTCGGGTCCATGCCGCTTATGCGGGGCATCCGGTCATAGGCGACGAGCGCTATGCCGATGCGGGAGAGAACGCGGCGTGGCGGAAACGCGGCCTGAACCGAATGTTTTTACACGCCGCGCGGCTGTCTTTTCCCCATCCCCTGACGGGCTTGACCCTGGAAATCGAGGCACCCTTGCCGCTCGATCTTGCTGGTGTTTTGGAGAGGCTTCATGACCGCTCAGTATGACCTTGTGATCTTCGATTGGGACGGCACGCTCATGGATTCGGCGGACAAGATTGTGCGCTGCTTTCAGGCGGCAGGCCGTGACTGCGGGCTTTCGACCCTTCAGGACGAGGCCATCCGCCGCACCATAGGGCTTGGGGTCACGGAGGCCTTGAGCCGGCTGCTTCCGGATATGGACCAAGCGGCGCGGGCCGCGGTCGCGGCGCGTTACCGCGAACACTTCCTCAATTTGAACGACACCGCCATGCCGCTTTTCCCCGGGGTCGCTCAGGGCTTGCGCGATTTGCGCGCGCAGGGCTATCGGTTGGCGGTGGCGACCGGTAAGTCGCGGCAAGGGCTGGAGGCGGCCTTTGCCGTAAGCGGCTTGGCTGATTTGTTTTGCGTGAGTCGCTGTGCGGACGAGACCCGCTCGAAGCCGGACCCTCTTATGTTGACCCAAATCCTGGCCGCGACCGGTGTTTCAGCGCATCGCGCGCTTATGGTCGGGGATACCAGTTATGATATCGAAATGGCCGCGCGCGCAGGCATCCCGAGTGTCGCCGTTACGTATGGGGTGCACGATCATGACGAACTTTTGGTGCACGGTCCGGTGGCCTGTTTCGATGCCTTCGCCGAGTTTTGCGTATGGCTTTCGTGACGGTTTGCGCGAGCGCCGCTCTCATAGATGCGGGACCTGGTGTCCGTTTTGTGGTGGGCTTGCTGAGCGGATTCGTGGTCCGCTATCAGGGGCAAGTGCGAGCCTACCGGAATCGCTGTCCGCATCAGGGTCTGGAGCTCGATTGGCAAGAAGGCCATTTTTTTGATGTCGATGGTCGTGCGCTTATTTGCGCAGTGCACGGCGCGCGCTATGATCCCGCGGGCGGCCGGTGTTTGGAGGGACCGTGCCAGGGCGCGTCTCTTGAGGCCTTGGTCTGTGAGGAACGGCGGGGGTGGGTGGTGGTACAGGAGCTTCGGACATGTCGGATGTAGACAATAAAGAAAAAGATCAGGGTGGTGATAATGGCCGCAACGGCGCTGAGCCAGCGGCCGAGCTCAGCGAAGGCTGGGCCCGAGAGACGCTCGAGAAGCTCGCGTTTTCCGCGCTCCTTGAACAGCGGCGGAGTCGGCGTTGGAGCCTCTTTTTTCGGTTCTCGTTTCTGGTGCTCGTGGTCGCGATATTTTTGAGCTACGAGGCGACCCACTTTCGGACAGTGGGGCTTGCCAACCACTTTACGGCCCTGGTTCGCCTAGAGGGCACCATCAGCGCCGGGGGGGCGGCGAGCGCTACGAGCGTGGATCGCGCCCTGCGCTCGGCGTTCGCAGCCCACCCCACGGGGGTCATTTTAGAGGCCGACAGCCCGGGAGGAAGTCCGGTTCAGGCGAGCGATATGAATGCGGAGATTTGGCGTTTGCGTAAGCGTTACCCGCATATTCCAATCTATGCGGTCGTAGAGGACTTATGCGCCTCCGGGTGTTATTACGTCGTGTCGGCGACCACCAAAATTTACGCAAACCCGGCAAGCCTCGTCGGCTCGATCGGGGTCCTTATGGATGGTTTTGGCTATACCGGCGCGATGCGCAAGATCGGCGTCACAAGGCGCTTGTTGGTCGCGGGCCGGAACAAGGACTTTCTCGATCCTTTCTCGCCCTTGACCCCGGCCCATAAGCGTTTCGCCGAAAAGATGCTAGACCAGATCCACGCCCAGTTCATCGCCGCCGTGCAGAAAGGGCGGGGCGCGCGCCTGAAGCCCCATCGGGGGCTTTTCAGCGGCCTTATTTGGACCGGCGAGCGGGCCCGGCAGTTGGGGTTGATTGACGGTTTCGGGACCGTAGGTTCGGTGGCTCGGCACGTCTTCAAGGCCGCGCGACTCGTCGATTTTTCGCCAAAGCCGAGTTTGGTCAACCAATTCGCCCAGCACCTGGGGGCCACGATGAATCAATCGTTTGAGGAAGAATTTCTCTCACCTTTGCCGAGATTGCAGTAGCACGTGAGACGCATTCTGCTTAGTAATGATGACGGCTATATGGCGGAAGGCCTGCGCTGCCTGGCCGAAACCTTAAGCCGCTCGGCGGACGTGACGGTGGTGGCTCCGGACCGGGATCGCAGTGGCGCCAGTAACTCCTTAACGTTACTGCGTCCTTTGCGGGCCCATCGAGCCCCTAACGGCTTCTTTTATGTCGACGGGACGCCGACTGACTGCGTGCATCTCGCCATCACGGGTCTTTTGAACCGGGAACCGGACATCGTCATAGCGGGCATCAACCACGGCGCGAACCTGGGAGACGACATCCTGTATTCCGGGACGGTCGCGGCGGCGATGGAGGGGAGATTTTTGGGTTTACCCGCCATCGCGGTCTCGCTGGCCTCGGCCGAGCCGACGCACTGGGCCACCGCGGCCCAGGTCATTGAACGCTTGCTGGCGGCCTTGACCACCGAGATGCTGCCCGCCGACACCGTGCTGAACGTGAACGTGCCTGATGTTCCCTACGAGGATTTGCAGGGGTTTGAGGCCACTAGGCTCGGTCATCGCCACAAGGCCGAACCGGTAGTGACTGCCCAAGACCCCCGCGGGCGCCCCATTTATTGGGTAGGCCCTCCGGGCGCTGCCGCCGACGCGGGGCCGGGGACTGATTTTTACGCGGTCTCGGTGCGGCGGGTCTCGGTGACGCCGATCCATGCCGACCTCACTCGGCATGGCGCGCTTGCCACCCTGGGGGCCTGGTGTCGGGGGGGCTTGTGACCGAGGCCCAACGCGGCGCCGGTATGACCTCGGCGCGCACCCGGGAGCGACTGATCGGACGCGTGCGCGAGCAGGGTGTGCGCGACGCCCGGACGCTCGAGGCCTTGGCCGCCGTGCCAAGACACCTCTTTGTCGATGAGGCCTTGGCGACCCGAGCCTATGAAGACACCGCTTTGCCGATCGGGCACGGGCAGACCATATCCCAGCCCTATATCGTGGCCCGCATGACCGCCGCCCTGCGCATGACAGGCCCCCTCGATAAGGTCCTCGAGATCGGAACCGGATCGGGATACCAAGCGGCGGTTTTGGCGCAGCTCGCGGGGCGTCTTTATACCGTCGAGCGAGTGGGGGGGCTCCTCAGGGCCGCCCGCCGCCGGTTTCAAACCCTGCGGCTCACCAACATCGTGAGTCGCCATAGTGACGGTTACGAAGGGTGGCCGGAAGAGGCGCCTTTCGATGCGATCATGGTTACGGCCGCCGCGCGGACTGTTCCGGAGGCCCTGTTTGCGCAATTGAAGGAGGGGGGGCGACTTATCGTTCCCATAGGGGCCGATGGTCAAGAGCTTTTTCTGTATCGGCGGCGCGGCGTGGCTATGGTGTGTGAGCGGCTAGAGGCGGTCAATTTTGTGCCTCTGCTCCCGGGCGAGATCGCGTAGTGCCGTCGCGACGACCAGCGCTCGCCGCAGTGCTGGCCTTACTCTGCGGATGTTCGGCCACGATACCGGCCCCGATCCAAAACGACAGCACGTCTCTGGGGCCGCCCGGGCGCTTTTACCGGGTGTTACCGGGAGATACTCTCTATAGTATTGCCTTTGAGACCGGTCACGATTACCGCCAGCTCGCCCGCTTAAATCACATTCCGCGCCCGTATCAAATCGAGGTCGGCGAGCGAATTCGACTGGTCCCATCGAGGTTCCACCGGACCTTGTCGCCTGCGCCTTCCAGTACACCCCGTGTTCCCGCCGTAGCGAGTGGTCGTCCGCTTCCGGCACGGCGATCAATGATTGGCCGCTCGCTTGCGCCGCGCGAGGCCCCGCTCGCCTCCCCGCCCATCCCGACTGGCCCGCGTTGGCGCCCGGTGCGGTCGTGGGTATGGCCGGCCCAAGGCACTGTCCGCGATACCTTTGGAAGAGGCCCTTCGAACGGCCGACCAGGAAACAAGGGTATCGATATTATCGGCCATTACGGCGAGCCGATCCGGGCTGCCGCCGCCGGTCGTGTAGTTTATGTGGGGAGTGGACTTCCAGGATATGGTGAGCTTATTATCATAAAGCATAATAATCATTACTTAAGCGCCTATGCGCACAACGCGCAAGTTGAGGTGCAGGAGGGGGCGATGGTGCATCAAGGCCAGATCATTGCCACTATGGGCGATAGCGGTACCGATCGCGTGGAGCTTGATTTTGAAATTCGAAAACGCGGTATTGCCGTTGACCCCATTCGTTACCTTCCGCACATCCACCACGAGTAGATAACGAAGGCGGACCCACCATGGCTGAATCGGAACTTGAAGAGGGAGTAGTGGAAACCCCGGAGCCGGAGGCTCTAGCGGAGAATGAGGCCGAGGGAACTATAGAGGCGAGCGAAGAGCTTGGGGTAGCTGTAGAAGTTGCGCGCGACCCCGAAGAAAGCGTAAGTCCTCAGGCCGATGCAACTCAGCTGTATTTGCGCGAGATCGGATTTTCCGCGCTGTTAACGGCGGAACAAGAGGTGTACTACGCGCGTCGCGCGTTAAAAGGTGATGCCGCGGCTCGCCGCCACATGATTGAAAGCAATTTGCGCCTGGTGGTCAAGATTGCTCGCCGTTACATGAATCGCGGCTTAGCGCTGCTTGATCTGATCGAGGAAGGCAACCTCGGTTTGATTCGCGCCGTAGAGAAGTTCGACCCGGAG
>JAJYQN010000033.1 GCA_021794595.1 Pseudomonadota bacterium | reverse complement strand
TGGGCTTCCTATGGGTCTCGAAGGTGCCGGTGGCTAAGGTGAGCTGGCGCATGCGTTTTATCCCTTTTGACTGGGGCTATTGTACCATAACGGCTTGTATGTAGGGACTAAATCAGAGTTGCCCTAGCCGGGAAAACGAGGGCTGGCGGTGAGGGCGGCGGGCTCGGTCCGCGCCTTGATTTGCCGGATCAGGCTCTATACCATCCCCGGCTTTTAAGGGACTGCTTTTGGACTTCATGATGAATGGTCATTGTGTAACAAAGGATGCGTCTCGGCATGTCGTCCAGTTTTTCGAGGACGATCAGGCCCGCTATGACGCCTTGATCGCTTTTTGTTATCCCCCGCTGACTCGCAACGAAGGCGTTCTGCTTGTTGTCACGGCTGAGCGCGGCCGCATCCTGGAGTCGCGCCTGCGGCGGATGGGACTCAATGTCGAGGCCGCGCGTGCCCGCGGGCAATTGCGCGTCGCCGACGCCGTGTCTATGCTCGATTCGATTATGGTCGAAAACACGGTGGACGCGATTCGGTTCCTGGACTTAGTAGACGGCGTGCTAAGCGACATGGCGGCGCGTTATTCCCAGGTTCACATCTACGGGGAAATGGTGGACCTGTTGTGGGGCATCCATAACCGACATGCCGCTTTTGAGCTCGAAAGCTTATGCAACGATCTCGGAATGGCCCATGAATTTAAGCTTTTTTGCGGCTATAGTGGTGCCTATTTCACGAGTACGGAAGATCAGGGCTATCTGCGGAAGCTGCACGGGCTGCACACGCATGTCGTGTCCGCAAATAGCCACGCCAAGACCCATAGGCATTACTCCAAGGACTGAAGCCTGTAGGCCACCAGCCACTCCTCGAGCGCCGTAGCGGGAAGCGGTTTACTGTAGTAGTAGCCCTGAATTTCGTCGCATCCGGCGGCACGCAGAATCTCCAGTTGTTCGCGGCTTTCCACGCCTTCGGCAACCACGGTAAGCCCAAGGCTGTGGCCGAGTGTTATGATGGCTGATGCGATAGCCGCGTCTTCCGTATTGTGGGCGATGTCACGGACGAAGGACTGGTCGATCTTGAGCGTGTTGATGCGAAAGCGTTTCAGATAATTGAGACTCGAATAGCCGGTACCAAAATCATCCAAGGTAATTTTGACACCCATGTCGCGAAGCGCCGCGAGGGTTTCCGCCGCCTTGCCCATGTCATCCATGAGCGTACTTTCTGTCACCTCGAGCTCGAGCAAATCCGTGGCCGGATCGAGTCCCGTCTCCGCGAGTATACGGGTCACGGTGGCGAGCAGATCGCGTTCCTTGAATTGGCGAGCGGACAGGTTGATCGCGATCCGAAGGCCCGCAAGCCCACGGGCCTTCCAGTGCTGGCTCTGCAGGCAGGCATTCTTCAAAACCCATTCGCCCACGGCGACGATGAGTCCGCTTTCCTCGGCAATCGTTATGAACGCCCCTGGGGCAATCAGTCCGCGTTCGGGGTGTTGCCAGCGAATCAGGGCTTCCACGCCCGCCACCTTGCCGGTATGGAGGTCGATTTGCGGCTGGTAATAGAGGAGCAGTTGATCGCTTTCCAGGGCGCGGCGCAGACCATCCTCAATCGTACGCCGCTCCTTGATCTCGGCGCTCATGGCGGCTGCATAGAAGGCAGAAATGTTTCCCCCGGCCTCCTTGGCCTTGTACATGGCGACGTCGGCGTTTCGTAATAACCTTTCGCTGTTGGCATCGTCGAACGGAAAGACCGTTATGCCGATGCTCGCGGTCACGTGCATGGAGGTCCCTTCAAGGGACAATGGGCGCGCAATTTCGCCGAGCAGCCTATCTGTGATGCGCGTTATGTCGTCGACCGAGACGAGATCGTGAAGAAGGATGGTAAATTCATCGCCCCCCTGGCGGGCCACGAGGTCATCCGGACGCGCCACCCAGTCCTCGCGGCGCAATACCGAGGTCAAGCGCCTTGCGATCTCCCGCAAAAGCTGATCGCCGTATTCATGACCGAGGGAGTCATTGATATCCTTGAAGGCATCAAGATCGACAAACAGAATGGCCATGAGCGTGTGGCGGCGTCGCGCGTGAACCATGGCCTTTTCCAGTGCCTCTTGGAAAAAGGCGCGGTTGGCAAGGCCCGTGAGCGCATCATGAGTGGCCTGATGACGCAGTCGCGCCTCCAGGCCGCGCCGCTCGGTCGTGTCCTGGATGATGGCGACGATGACCGGCGTGTCGTCGTTTAAAGACAGGTGCAGGCGCGCCTCTATCGGATACACCGTCCCATCCTTGCGCCGATGTTCGCCCTTGCGTCTTGCGCCCGCGTTGCCGGCGCCCTGCAACGCGCCGACGAGTTTCATGAGGTCGCCCTGCAAAAGGCGGGGCTCGATATCGGTGGGGGTGAGTGCGCGCAGTTCTTCTATCGAATATCCGAGATTGCGTTGCGCCCCGGTGTTTGCGAACAAAAAGCGGTGTGTTCGGGCATTGAGCATGTAGATCTCATCGGAAGACTTATCAAGAATCCTTGCCAGCCGCCCGAGCATGTCCTCGTGATGTTTTTTTGCGCTGACGTCCTCCACGAGCAAAACGAGGTAATGGAGGCTATGGTCGGCATGCCGCACAGCCTGGACAGCGACGTGGGCATGAACGACGTGACCGGCCTTGTGAATGTAGCGTTTGTCGAGGGTGGCGGAGTCAAGTCCACCGGAGCGAATCTGGTTTAGCAATGCGAGATTGTCGCTGTGATCTTCCGGGTGGGTGAGATCAAGCCAGGTTTTGGTCAGCAGTTCGTCGCGCGCGTAGCCGAGCATGGCGCACATGGCGTCGTTGACCTCGATCCAGCCCTTTTCGGGGTTGGTCGCCGCCATACCGATAACCGCTTGCTCAAAGTAGGCGCGGAAGTGCTGTTCTCTCTCGATAAGCGCCTCTTGCACGACCCGGCGCTGTTGTTCGCGATCCCGGGTCTCGAGGGCAAACGATACCGCGGACGCCATGTCGTGCAGCACGTCCACCATATTTTTGTCAAAGGCGTTTTCCTGCGCGTGGTAGACGGCCAGGACCGCGAATGGGGCCCCGTGACGGGTGATCGGAAACGCACCGACGGACCGGAAGCCATGGGCATGCGCGCGCTCCCGCCACAAGGCCGCCAACCCGCCTTCGCGGTAGTCGCCTACCGTGACAGCGCGGCCTTCACGGTAGGCGATACCCACTGGACCGCGGCCTTCGGCCACGTCGGAACGCGACGAGACGGGAATGCCGTCAAGGTAGGTGAGCTGCGATCCGTGGCGGGCGACGGGCCGAATTGTGCCGCTTGCGTCGGTGACGGTTCCTATCCACGCCATCGCCACGCCCCCTAAGTCCACCGCCAACTGACACGTCAGGGTCAGCAAGGCGGCCTCATCTTGGGTGTGGCGAATGGCGGTGTTCAGGGCGCTCAAGGCCTGATAGAGGCAGGCTAGGCGCGCAGCCTTGGCCGCCACCTCCTGTTCCGGGCTTGCGTCACGCAGGGCAAGGATATAACGGAGGCCCCCAGGCCCCGTGTAGGGACTCGTGTGCACTTCGACGGCCAGCGCCGGGCGCTGGCGGATGGCAAGTTTTAGCGCCGGATAGGGGGCGGGCAATTGTAAAATTTCCCGATTGTAGCCCGGAAAGATGGTGGTGATCGCGGTCCCTACGAGTTCACTGGTGTCTTGTCCCAGAAGCCTTTCCGCGCCGACGTTGGCGGTAGCCACCGTAAGCGTCTCGGTAAGCCCGAGGAGTGCGATATTGACGTCCCCGAGGGCTATCGCCACTGGACTATTGTCGGCAGATGACGTGCCACCATCGCTTATGCGCCGGGCCGCGCGCGCGGCCCGGCGGCTTAGCCGCTCGCCCCATTTCATGAAAATCGGCGCATCCTATGGGGAAAACGACATATGACTGCAAAGCCACGTCCAAGGGAGATGGGCAAGCACGAAGACGGGTTTTGCGCGGAGTGCCGCCTTATGGCAAGGCTGCCGCTTTTCATAAAAGTTGAGCCCTACTACCGGCCCGTCCTATCGGGATGGCCTTTACCATCGTTCCACAAATTCCGTCTACAAATGGCGCGCAGGGCCCTTATATCACACCAGTCTGGCAGGCCTCGTCAGCTTGTCAAGACAGGGCATGATGCCGGTATCAAGGATCGGGGCCGCGGCAGGTGGCATACGCTGGGGCGTGACCTTTGGCGCGAAAGCGGCGCAGACAATGCCGTCTTTAGTCTGGGCCCATGTGGCGCGACGAGATATCGCGATATGTCCGTGCAGGGCGGGCGCGTTGCCGGGCGCCGGCGCAAAGACTACTCCGTCAACGGCTCGCTGGTGGGGCGCGCAAAGGCGCGTAGCGCGGTCTCGTCGATCAGGGCGCGATCGATTTTGAGGTAGGCGACGCCCTCGTCGGCGGCCACTGCGGCATCGGCCACGCCACGGATGGCGGTGAGCGCCGCTTGGAGGCTGCTTGCCTCTTGCGTGTCCGAGGCCTTGATCGGCAGGACGTAGCTCGACAGGTATCGGGGCTCGGCCATCCTGAGCGCGACCAGCAACCATAGAAGCACGGCGCTCGCGCTCGTCACGATGGCGCCATGGATGCCCCAGGCCCCGTAGACCATGCCGCCCACGGTGCCACCCGTGAATACGCCGAGGAACTGGGAGGTCGAATAGGCGCCCATGGCCGTCCCTTTTTGATCGGCCGGCGCCACTTTGGCGACCAGCGAGGGGAGGGTCGCCTCGAGGACGCTAAATGCCGTAAAGAAGATGAGGAGGCCCGCGGCCATGGCCAGCGGGGAGTGGTCGGCATAGACGTATGTCAGATTCGCAAGGCCCAATACGGTGATTGCCCCGAGCAAAATCTGGCGCATCTTGCGCCGCTGCTCGGCAATGATGATGAAGGGGATCATGAGCAGAAACGCGAACACCATAATCGGGAGGTAGAGCTCCCAGCTGCGGTTTACCGGGATGTGGGTTATGTGCGCGAGCAGCACCGGCAGGACCACGAAGTTCGAGGTCAGCACGAACTGCATGATGAAGATGCCGAAGTCGAGCCGCAGAAGTTCGCGATTTCTAAGGACCTTGGCGAAGGATGCCGCGACAATGCCGGTGTCCCGGTGGCGGAGATGCGATTTTGGGTTCGGGACGACGCCCATGGCAACACCCATGGCCAGCAGGCCCAGCGCCGCAGTCGACCAGAATATCCCGGAGACGCCTATCCAGGCATTCAGGACGGGGCCTAGGACCATGCCCGTGGTGAAGGCTATGCCGATGCTGACGCCAATGGTGGCCATGATTTTTGTGCGGTGTTGTTCGCGCGTCAGGTCCGCGGCAAGCGCCAATACCGTGGACGACATGGCGCCCGCGCCCTGGAGGGCACGGCCCACGATGACGCCGACGATGGTGTGAGAGAGCGCGGCCACGATACTCCCGGCCACGAACAGCGTGAGCGCAAATAGGATCACGGGCTTGCGGCCGATACGATCGGACAGCGTCCCGAGCGGGATCTGGAACGTCGCCTGCGAAAGCCCGTAGATACCGAGGGCAAGTCCGATCAAAAG
>JAJYQN010000023.1 GCA_021794595.1 Pseudomonadota bacterium | reverse complement strand
GCACCGCGGCATGCCGAACGTGAACCGAGCTCATGACCAAACCCGCTCCCACTCGATAGGCCCCCTCGGCCGCCAAGCGCACGGCCCCCGGCATACCGATGTCCCCACCCCAAATCGCACAGGTCCCCGCCGTGCCTTTGTGGGCATGCTTCTGGCGTACCGGCACCAAGGCCGCCACCTCGGCATCGCTTAGCACATAAGCACAGGACTCGGTCGGGCCAGCGTCGGACCCGGGATCGACCACCTCCACCACCCCGCAGGCCTCGCGTCCGGCGCCCGTCAGCCCACCGATCTTCGGGTACGCGCAAAACAAGGTGTATAGCGCCTGTAAGGCGCCGGGCACGGTAGAGCCGCGGTCAAGATCGAGACCGGTCGGCCCATCTATCGCGACAATCGGCCGTCCGCTTGCGCGTACGCACTGGACCAAGGAGTGATACGGATCCCGCAACGGGCCTTGTAGGCCTGTCCCTATGAGACCATCGACAAGCACGTCCTGGCGCCGGAGCCGATCAAGATCGGCCAGTTCGTCCACAGGGAAAGTCGCGATCTCTACCCCCGTGTTTTGATAGCGTCGCGCCAAGGCCTGCGCTTGGCGCCCATTACCGCCGCGACCTATTAAGATTCCGATCCGGGAAGCACTAGGGAAATGCCGCGTAAGAGCCGCGCAAAGCGCCTCCGCCATGCGCTCGTCCTGCCTTACCGCAAAATCCCTGTTCGTGCCTTGAAGGGCACTCCAGGCCGCGATCTGCGCGCGATTATATAGGGCGTAGGCGCGCTGAGACTTAAGTTTCGCCATGCCCGGGAAACAAGTGGGTCCGGTAGTAACGGAGTTCCGCTATGGATTCGAGAATGTCATCAAGGGCGCGGTGGGTATTTTGCTTAACAAACCCGGCGCAGAGCTCGGGACGCCACCGTCGAATCAATTCCTTGATGCTACTCACGTCCAGATTGCGATAATGAACGTACGACTCGATGTTAGGCATCAAGCGCGCGAGAAAACGACGATCTTGGCAAATGCTATTGCCGCAGAGCGGGGACCGATTACGAGGGACAAGCGGTTCCAAGAAGGCTAGTGTCTGCCGCTCGGCCTCCGCCACATCCATGGTGGTGCTACGAATCCGCTCCACGAGACCAGAGTGACCATGCGTGCGCCGGTTCCAGTCGTCCATGCCGCGCAATATGGACTCTGGCTGGTGAATCGCGAGCACCGGGCCTTGGCCGATGACGTTCAGATCACTGTCCGTGACGACCGTGGCGATTTCTATTATAGCGTCCGTGTCTGGACGCAAGCCTGTCATCTCGAGATCGATCCAGACCAGTGCATTAGGGTCTTGCGGCATGCGTTTTCTCCGCTCACGACTGATGAATGTGGGCCCATGGCCTGTGGTCGCACTCTACCACAGGGGCATGATCGCCGCCTACGGAGCCGCGAGCGGGCGACGGGCCCTCAGGTCGCAAGACCGTAGGCCCACACAGTTAAGCCCGGACGCGGACCCCTTTTACAGGGCCAAACGAAGCGGTTCTTCGGCACCCGCATGCGCTATGCTAGCGTACGCCCCAACGCGGCGAACACGGCAAGAAGCGTCTTGCCGACAAAGGCCGCCGGACGCGCCCTACTTTTATCCCAAGAGAGGACAAGACCCCATGGACGATCTCAGCCGTAAAACCTGCCGGCCCTGCGAAGGCGGCACCACGCCGATCACCCTCCCCCATGCCCAGGAGCTCATGGCCCAGATCCCGGGCTGGACTTTGGAGCCATCGGCTCACGCTTTGCTGCGAACGTTTCAGTTCAAAAACTTCTACGAGACAATGGCCTTCGTCAACGCGGTCGCCTATGTCGCCCATCGCGAGGACCACCACCCCGATCTCAGCGTGGGCTACAAGACCTGCGGGATACGCTATCAGACTCATGCCATAGGGGGGCTCAGCGAAAACGATTTTATCTGCGCCGCAAAAATCAACGCCCTGGTGCTTTAGGGTCTCAGGCTTCCCGCCGTCCCGAAAAGGCCCGGGCCAAGGTCCCGCGATCGATATACTCGAGCTCCCCTCCGATAGGGACACCGCACGCTATGCGGGTCGCGAGCAGATTGCGCCGACGGGCCAATTCGCCGATATAGTGCGCGGTCGCCTCGCCCTCCACTGTCGCGTTGGTCGCCAAGATCACCTCGCGTACCGCGCCGCTTTCCAGCAAGGCCTCGAGCTTAGGCAGCCCGAGCTCCTCTGGGCCGATTCCATCAAGCGGCGATAACCGCCCCATAAGGACGAAGTAAGTGCCGTTAAAGGCGCCCGACTGTTCAAGCGAGACCAGGTCGGCCGGCGATTCCACTACGCAGAGGAGGCCCCTATCGCGGCGCTGGGAGCGACAAATAAAGCAAATATCGGCTTCGCTGAAGTTATTACAGCGCTCGCAATGACCGATACGCTCGACCGCTTGCAAGAGCGCCTGCGCTATGTCTTTGGCGGCCGCGCGATCTCGCCCGAGGAGGTGGAAGGCCATACGCTGCGCCGATTTCGCACCGATGCCCGGCAAGCGACGCAGCGCCCGTTTGAGGTCCTCGAGGGCCTTGGTGTCTTCCGTCAAAGCGTCAGAAGGGAAGATTGAGGCCGGGAAGGTTCAGTCCGGCCGTGAGCCCCGACATCTTCTCTTGGCTCAAGTCTTCGGCTTTACGCACGGCGTCATTCATAGCCGCAGCGATAAGATCCTCCACGACCTCGCGGTCCTCTTTGAGGAGACCGTCGTCGAGCCGGACCTTGCGCACATCATGACGGCACGTCATCGTTATCTTGACGAGCCCTCCGCCGGCCTGTCCCTCGACTTCGATCTGAGCCAGTTGTTCTTGCGCCTTGCGCAAGTTCTCCTGCATCGCCTGGGCTTGCTTCATGAGCTGACCGATTCCGCCCTTCATATCCTCGACTCCTGTTATTTCCGCGGTCGCACGGAATTTTCGTTTATGCGCGCGTTGAACGTGCGCTTAAGCGCGGCAACGCTGGGATCCGCGGCCAAGGCCTCGCGCGCCTCGCGTTGGGCCCCTTCGTCGGCCTCACGTTTAAAATCGGCAACCGTGCCCGTTACCGGCGCAACCGTAACCGTCAAGGTCACGGTCTCGCCATAATAAGCGCAAAGCGCCTTCTTTAACATATCGACCCGGTCCTTGTTCAAGAGGTTCCCAACCTTCGGGTCAACGGTCAGCGTAAGCTTGTCCCCGGCGTTTTCGAGAACCGAATTCATCGCGAGTTCCTTCAAAAGCCCGGTGAGACCCAACCGCTCCAGGACGGTCCCGGCGTCCAATCCCTCGGTCTGGGCAACGGCCCTTGCGGCTGTAATTTCCTCCCTCGCGGGCCCCAAACGCGCATGTCCTTCTGCGCTCCCATCCAATTCAGAACGTGGCGACTCGCTGTCCCGTGCCGAAAGGGGGCGCGTGGGGGGTGGCGAGTCGTGCGCTATCGCGCGACTCGGGCTCGTTTCGCTACGCAGGGGCGGGGCCTTGGCCTGATCGTGGGATAAAGCGGCGTCGTCCTGGTCGCGAGGCCGAAACGCCAGCATCCGCAATAGCGTCATCTTCACACCGGATTCAGGGTCGGGCGCGACACTCAATTGACGCCGGCCCAAACACCCGATTTCATAGTAGAGTTGCACCGCGTCCGGGGCCAGTCTCCGCCCGGCCTCGATGCTCCAGGGATCCAAAAGCGCCTTGGGCAAGGCCTGAGCGATCGCCACATCATGAAAGGCCCGCAGAAGCTCGATCAAAAGCGTTTCGGGCGCCACGCCCAGGGCGTAGGCCTCGTCGGCTACAGACAGAAGGGTCTCACCCGCGCCGAGCGCTAAGGCCTCGACCAACCGATGGACGAGATCCGGGGCGACCGAACCCAACATAGTAGCGACCGTCTCCGCGCGGACCGTGCCCCCACCGGCGGCGATGGCTTGATCGAGAAGACTTAAGGCGTCGCGGACGCTCCCCTCGGCCGCCTGCGCGAGCGGCATGAGGGCGGGTTCTTCACACACCACCTTCTCGGCAGCAAGGATATAAGTCAGGTGATCAACGATCTGTTGGTCGGACAGGCGACGAAGGGCGAACTTGAGGCAGCGCGACAAAACCGTCACCGGGAGTTTTTGCGGGTCGGTGGTGGCGAGAATGAACTTAACGTGCGGCGGCGGCTCCTCTAGGGTCTTTAGGAGCGCGTTAAAGCTATGAGCGGACAACATATGTACCTCGTCTATCAGGTACACCTTAAACCGCCCGCGGGTCGGCGCGTATTGGACGTTGTCCAATAATTCGCGGGTATCGTCGACCTTGGTGCGCGAAGCGGCATCTACCTCGATCAAATCGACAAAGCGGCCGCTGTCGATCTCTTGGCAGGCCCCGCATATCCCGCAGGGCTCGGCGCTAACGCCCCGTTCGCAATTCAGCGCCTTCGCCAAAATGCGGGCCACAGTGGTCTTTCCGACGCCGCGTATCCCGCTAAAGAGATAGGCATGGTGGACACGGCCTTCCGTCAAAGCAAAGCGGAGCGCGCGGACCACCGGCTCCTGGCCCACGAGCTCTGAGAATGTGCGAGGGCGCCACTTGCGGGCAAGCACCAGATAGCTCATCACAATCCTCGATAAGCAGGGCAAATGGGTGGCGGCTTGGGCCGACCCGGCACTGCACCCAACCGGATCGCTACGGCTGCTTCCTTCCGGACCTGACCGGGTTTACGATCGATTACCACAGCGGGGGCCGACCGTCACCGCCATAAATCATACTCTTTTAGTGAACCTGAACGAGTGCCGCTCAGAGCGCAGAGGTTAGCACATATGACACAAGGCCAGCAAAACCGGATTTTCGATCCCTGCAAACCGGCGGCGATCCCCCCCGACATATCTCCCATCCCCTCTTCTGGGATCCCTCATGTTGTTCACTAAGCGGCGCCTACGAGCGACCTTGATGCGCAGTCGCGATATTACGGGCGACCTTTACCACGCCCTCATTACCATGACTTGGCCGCGCTTTATTCTCGGGGTCGGTCTCCTGTTTTTGCTCGTGAATGCGAGCTTTGCCTTAGCTTATTCGGCCCAGCGCGGGGCGATCATCAATGCGCGCCCAGGGTCCTTATGGGATGCCTTCTTTTTTAGCGTTCAAACGATGGCGACCATAGGCTATGGCATCATGTACCCGGGGACTGTTTACGCGAACATCCTTGTGACCCTGGAAACTCTTATTGGGCTTTTCGGCTTAGCGCTTGCGGCCGGCCTTGCCTTTGCGCGTTTCTCGCGACCGCGCGCCCGGGTCCTGTTTAGCGCGAATGCCGTCGTGACCCTCTACCACGGCCTGCCGACCCTTATGTTTAGGGTCGCGGACCAACGCGGTAATCAGGTCCTTGAGGCCCGCGTTCAAGCCACCCTTTTGCGAAACGAGATCAGTCCCGAAGGGCACATCATGCGACGTTTCCATGATTTATCGTTGCTGCGTGAAAATACCCCGAGTTTTACCTACCAAAACGCGCCGTAGTGCTCCGCCTGTAACCGCGCAGCGGTTCAGGGGGTGGTGAAGCGGCGCTAGCGCCAGCATGGCGATTATTCCGGTCTTTCCTGCTGTTCAATGTATTGTTTGAGTACGGAC
>JAJYQN010000108.1 GCA_021794595.1 Pseudomonadota bacterium | reverse complement strand
AGGCCAAACTGACCATCAGAAAATCCTACGGTTTCCGATCCCCAGATATCCTGGAAATGGCTTTATATCATGCGCTTGGCAAGCTTCCTGAGCCAAAGCTCACCCATGAATTTTACTGAGGAGCCAAGATTTTTTTAGCGACAATATCGACATGTGGGTTGTCGATCAGATCTTGCAATATGACCGTGAATTCGTCACCACCAAGACGCGCTACGGTATCGATTGCCCGAACACATGAGCGTATGCGATCTGCTACCAGTCGCAATAAGATATCGCCCGCATCGTGTCCAAACCTATCATTGGCTTCTTTGAAATGATCGAGATCAATAAACAGCAAGGCGATCTGTGCTCCCGTGCGCCCAGTATGTTTGACTGACTCGTTCAGTCGATCGGCAAACAAGCGTCGATTGGGCAGGCCCGTTAATAGATCGTAGTTGGCTTTTTGCCAGTTTCTATTCTCCGAGATTTTGCGATTGGTAATGTTGCGAGCAGTCCCGGCAACGGCTTCCACTTTTCCCTCATTGGTAAGGACGGGGGCCAAAACGAAATCAAAAAACTCCACTTCTCTACCCGGAGGTGTATAGGGAATATCTCCGCGAAATGGTTGTTTGCTGGCAATGACCTGTTGAATGTGGCTCTGCATTTCAGCCGCCGCAGAGAAATGAAGATCGAAGAAATTGGTCCCCACGATTTTATCGATGGGTCGCCCCAACAATTGAATTAGGGCTTTGTTGGCATAGGCAAACCTTCCCTCCATGTCGAAGGTAAAACTGAGATCAGGGGAGGACGACAAAATCGCCTCGAACACGCGAGTTTGCTTGTCTCTTTCCGCTGAATAACTATCAACAGATTCGCTGACCGCCTGATCGATGGCTTCATTAAATCGAATGATGTCCTCATTCGCGGTTTTCGATACCGGCTTAGCGAGATGCGCGTCTTGCCATAGTCGGGTAACACTGGCGCGCAACGTGAGATATTCCGCCATCGCGGAAACCAAACTGAACCCCAACTCCAGGCGCTCTACGCCATGGCTTGTGGCCGCCGTTTTGGTAGCGGGGCGATGCCCTTTCGACTTTTCGGCTTGATTGTGGGCGGACTCTGGACGCGCCAGATCCGCGGCAATCGTTTCCAGCATTTTTTTGCCGTGATCACGCAGTGTGGCTTGATCCGCTCTTTGGGATGCTGGAACCAAGGTGGCCGCGAAGTTCTCCCACTCAACGAGTATGGGTTCGAGGTTCTGCAGAATAAAGTGTGACAGTCGCACTGGTGTTTATCTCTAGTGAAGTCTGTGAAGCAGAGTGTTTAATTCCCCATGTTCGTTAAAAAGTAGCACCGAAAACAAATGCACAATCCGTATGTAATACGGCCCTGTATCAGCACGGTTGGTAAAAGCGCGCGTTATTTAGTGACAATAACAGCGCTCTGATTGACAGAGCAATTGGATAAGATCACATAGGCCCGTCTTCTGTGCTTTTGGTGTCATCCAATCAAATGTTCGGTTTGTGTGGCTCTAACGAAAAATCAAAACTAAAATAATAACGATCACTATAGTCCCGATGCCAATATACATGTTTTAACTCCATATCACAGCCCATCATCAGCGAGGGTAATCGAGCACGAATTATGTTCTATTAATGTATCTACTCTTGATGATGTCAGTGCGCAAGCATACTTAGTGCGATCAACCTAAGATCAGTCCGCGAGCAGGTCAGGTTCCGGCCAGAGCGGAAACGCAATCTCTTTAGGTATCGACCGCTTGCAGCCCATGCAAGTACGCGTTCCGGCAGGGCGCTATAATGAAAATGAAGAAGAATTTGGAATGTGATTGAGAAATGACGGGCGGGTAGCGCGACCGGCCGCGGATCCTGGGAGTTGGATGGGTCCACGGCCGATGTTGCCATGGGGTTGCCAAATCCCCGGGGCCCTGGCGGGACGCCGCAGGGATTCGGCGTTGGAGCCCTTCTTTTAAGCCTTGTGGTAGGAGATGACGCGCTCCACCTCGTTGCGCGGGCCCAAGATGACGGGGACGCGCCAGATGAAGATCGGTTTATTGCGGTGGGGACAGGAAGTGTTGGGGTGGTTATGGTGGTGGTTTATACACTACGCGGCGACGGGATACGGTTGATATCGGCGCGATGCGCGACACGTCATGAGGTGAGAGACTATGAGGGATGAATACGATTTTTCGAAAGGGAAGCGCGGAGCAGTTCTTTCCGCGAAGGGAAAGACGCGCATCACCATCTATATCGACGATGACACCTTGGCCGCGTTTCGGGCGCGCGCGGAGCAGATGGGAAGCGGATACCAAACCCTTATGAATGAGGCGTTAAAAGCCTCGCTTGCCAAAGACGACAAGCCCTTAACGGCGGCGCCCTTGCGCCGAATCCTTCGGGAAGAGATGGCGGAGGGTGCGGGGCGGTAACCTACCCAGGAGCAGGCGACTGCCGGACGGAGGCCACCCTAGTCAGGAAGTCCGCGGCCGGCCACGGCCGCCCCGCCCCGCCGGCACGAGTACCCGCCTGCCCGCTCGATCTCGGCCGTAATGAACGCGTCCAGCTGCTCGTCGGCCCACCGCCGTGCCCGCCCAAACCGGACAGGCCGGGGTAGCCGACCAGACGCCAGCAGGCTCTCGGCCGTCCACCGCACACCCGAGACGGGCCGCCACTTCATCCAGAGTCAAAAGCTGCGTAACCATATACCCTCGCGCAGTCGCTATTGAGTAATCTGCACGAAGGGAAATATGCGGGTGCCGGGGCTAGATCATCCCGCACCTGACTGTGAAAAGAACTGTTGCCTACTCCGGTTGTCCCGCCCCACCCGATCGACCCTCCATGTGCCCACACGATATCAGCGCAAAGCCGGGTAGGGGAGGCCGGGGCTAACAGAGCTGATACGATAGAAGACCAAAAAGGCTTTTCCAATTCTTTACTTTTTCCGTGCCTTACCTTAAAGTAAGGAGATGTAAACAGGGGTACCTTGAATGTCTACTGCAACCATGACCAGTAAGGGCCAAATCACCATTCCCTCCATAGTGCGTGCCGCTCTTGGCGTTGAAGCTGGAGACCGGGTGGAGTTTGTCCAGGTTGAACCAGGACGTTTCGAGCTGGTGGCCGCTACGCAATCGGTAACTTCTTTGAAGGGGTTGGTGCGTAAGCCTGCTGCGCCGGTAACGATTGCGGCAATGAATGGCGCGATCGCTGTTCACGGGGCAAAGGCAAGATGATAGGTCTGGATACTAATGTCCTCATTCGCTATGTCGCGCAGGATGACCCTAAGCAGTCACCGAAGGCAACGCGCTTGATTGAGTCGTTGACGGTGGATGCGCCCGGGTACGTGAGTCTCGTTTCAGTGATCGAGCTGGTGTGGGTGCTGACGAGCTGTTACGCCTCGACCAAGAGCGAGATATGCGAAGTATTGCAAACATTGCTGCGCACCAAGGAAATCGTGGTGGCCAACGCTGGTACTGTGTGGAAAGCGGTACGGCTCTTCAAGGAAGAGAAGGCGGACTTTGCCGACTGCTTGATCGAGCGGTCAGCTAATGAAGCGGGATGTGGCTATACGATAACTTTTGATCGCGACGCCGCCAAACATTGCGGCATGCGGTTAATTGAATAGCAACGGAAATGCGGGATTGATCGGGCGACGTGGCTGCCCTATGGCCGCTACTATTTTCGCGTCTTTACTCACAGTTTTCCCGGCAAGTGGGCTCTTAGGGTAGCAAGATGACCATGTTGTCTTATTTGACAGAAGATCATACGTTGGCATAGTAGTTCACATGAAAGCCGTGCTGATTACTCGTGAGCGTCTAGCCAACCCACCTATCTCCCCGTTGCCAGCTACGACAGACTAGGCTCCCAGTTGAAGAGCAGGAGTTCGGAGAGGCGCTTATGGGGCTAGGTGGGGAGTTTGTCGAGGACATCGCAGAGGTACGCGAAGGGCTCGACGTTATACATACCTATAGGGGTATGCGGAGGGTGTGTTTGCTTTGGACCCGTAGTGTGTCGCAATCTAGGATGAAGCATGTCGCAGGAGAGCATTATGTTGCAACGGCGTCTCGGTAAGGTAGGCCCCCTCACTTATCCCCTGGGTCTGGGCTGTATGGGTATGTCGGATTTTTATGGTCCGGCGGATCGCGCGGAAAGTCTAGCGACGATCCATGCCGCCCTCGATGCCGGCATCAACGTGCTTGATACCGGGGATTTTTATGGTATGGGGCATAACGAGCTTTTGATTGCCGAGGCGCTCCAAGGTGTGGCGCGGGACCGGGTGGTCTTGAGCGTAAAGTTCGGCGCGCAGCGCGATCCTGCTGGCCGGTGGCTTGGTTATGACGCAAGCCCTGTGGCGGTGAAGACCGCGCTCGCGTATACGCTAAAGCGGCTTCATACCGATTATATCGATATCTACCGACCCGCAAGGCTCGACCCAAAAGTTCCGATCGAGGATACGGTGGGGGCGATGGCAGACATGGTGGCGGCGGGTTATGTGCGCGCCATCGGACTTTCCGAGGTGGGCCGCGAGACGATTCGCCGAGCGGCACAAGTTCATCCCATCTGTGACTTGCAGATGGAGTACTCGTTGTTGTCGCGAGGTGTGGAGAAGTCTTTGCTCGCGACCTGTCGGGAACTTGGGATCGGCATGAGCGCTTATGCGGTGTTATCACGTGGCTTGATTAGTGATCGCTGGGATCTGGCGAGGCTCGCGGTGCAGGACTTTCGTTCCCATTCGCCGCGATTTCAGGGGCCCAATGAGCAACGCAATCGGGAGATATTGGAGCCGCTTCGCGAGCTTGCGCGTTCGCGGGGGGTCACCATGGCGCAAATGGCCATCGCCTGGGTGCTTGCGCGCGGGGATGATATTGTGCCGCTTATCGGGGCGCGCACGCGAGAGACCTTGCGTGAGTCGTTGGGGGCGCTTGCCGTCACGCTCTCGCCTGCGGAGATTGAAGCCTTGGATCGGGCCTTTCCGGAAGGAGTAGCCGCGGGCGCCCGTTATGGGGAGCCGCAGATGGCGCATCTCGATAGCGAGCGCCCCTAGGGCCTGTGGGAGGAGCGGCATAGAGATGAGGGTGGGGCATGTGGAAACATCCCCAAAACATTCCTGCCCGCGTGGCTCTATGACGCGTCAACGTTCGAGCGGCCCGCACACAGAAATCCCGGAGGCCGGCTTGTTGTGGATGTCGGTGAGGATCGCGAGGGCAAGGGGCCCTTTGGGGTGCGCGATCCTTAGGTGTCCCGGGGCGCTTTAGCGCTTTTCGCGCCGGCAGGTGTCTTGAGACGGAGATAGACTCCGCCCCGCGCACTTGTGGCGGGTAGCGCGACCGGCCGCGGATCCCGGGAGTTCGGTGGGTCCGCAGCCGGTGTTGCCGTGGGGACCACCGAATCCCCCAGGGCCCTTACGGGACGCCTCGGGGTTTCGGCGATGGGGCCCTTCTTACGCCTTGTGGTAGGAGATGACGCGTTCTACCTCGTTGCGCGAGCCCAGGATGACGGGGACGCGCTGATGGAGGCCGGTCGGTTGCATGTCCATGATCCGTTCGCGGCCGGTGGAGCTCAAGCCGCCTGCCTGCTCGACAATGAAGGACATGGGGTTGGCCTCGTACATGAGGCGCAGCTTGCCGGCCTTCTTCGGGTCCTTGGTGTCCTTCGGATACATGAAGATCCCGCCGCGTATCAGGAT
>JAJYQN010000065.1 GCA_021794595.1 Pseudomonadota bacterium | reverse complement strand
AATCCGAGGACCGCATGACGGTTCGCGAACAGAAAGCGGCTCACAGACACCGTACTGGATAGGTCCCCGTGCACAACGACTCGGCGCTTTTTTATGTCCTCATGAGAGGTATGGCCAAAGGCCACAGCCGCCAATACCGTTCTCCAGATCGGTGGGCGTAGTGGCCGGATGGCGGATGACCGGGCCAAGGGCTTAACGGGCGGCCGAATGAAGATTATGTCGCTCACATAGCCCCGGGCCTTACCCGAGGTACACACAAGCACGGACGCAGATAAGCGGCCCGCGCCCACAAAAACGTCCCCACAATAGCGATGGGCAAGACCGTGGGCCACGGTCAAGAGTAGAGACGTCGGACCAAGCCGGGTGGCTTTGAAAAGCGGATTCGTCACAGCAAACGTCAGCCGCGCACCATAGGACTGCGGGAACATCAGCCGCAGGCCGAGATTGGGTACCACCAAAGCCCCGACGGATGTGTACGGACGCAAGACTACGTACCGGGCGCGCGGCACAAGCGGAGCGATGTTCGCCGGTAACGCCGCCATCACAAGCCCCGGACATCGCGGACGACAAGCCCCGCGGTATCGTACCTTCGGCGCGGCACGGGGCTCACCGTCAAAACCACAGTGAAGCCCTGACGGCGACTTGGTCCCGAAGGAAAGACCAAGTGGATGACGCCCGATAGGCGCACACGCGAGACGCCTTTAGACACGCTCACCACGCGCGGCCTTTTATGACCTTTATCGAAGCTTACCCAGGAACGAATGTGGGCGCTGCGGACTCGGGCTATGTAGGCGCTCTTTTGTAGGGCCTTTACGGTCGCTTGTCTCAGCCTAGGCGCCATCATATTCAACGCCTGTACATAGTCGGGAACCACCGTATCGCGGTTCACGCTCAAATAATCCCGCACAAAGCGCATCGAGGCCGCTACGATCTCGGCCCGCGAGCGGTGTGCGCGTCCTAGCCATTGCATACGCCCGAGCAAGGCGCCGTCGCGATTCACGGCAATGATAGGGGGCGTGCGCCAGGCCGTAAGGACCGCCAGGACGGCAAAGGCGATCGCGGCACAAACAAAGAGCACCCACCCCAAAACCGAGTAACGCGCCAGGCGCTGCATAAGCATTCCTTGGGGTCCGTGACGCAGCCAAACATTGGTTTCAAGGACCGTCATGGCCATCCTCCTTCTTTAGCGGACCGTCAAACTGTGGGTCTAAGTAATTGGTAAGGGGCACCGTGGCATCGGCTGAGAGCGGCCAATAGTCTGGGTCCCTCGGCACATGGAGGGTACCGACTGGTCGTGGCGGAACCGACTCGAGCTCGCGTTCGTCTTCCTCGAGCAAGGGGCGCGCTAAGTACGCAGCGCCAAGACCAACTCCTGCAGCAAGCGAGGCTCCGGTGGATGCCACGGCCCCGAGATAGGGGCTCATGAGAGGGCTTGCAGCACCGGCGTTTTCGACAAGGCTTACCGTGATGTAGGGCGCGGCCACCAAAACCGCGCAGAGAATAAGGTTTAGGATCGTAAAGAGCATGTGGGCGTACACGATCATATAATCGCTGGGGCCCAGGATTCTCTGAAGATCCGCCACCGCGCGAGTAAAGATCGGCGAAAAGACCGCAAGTAAAAGCGCTTGAACAACGGGCCAAAGGACGAAAAACCCCATGAGCTTTGCGAACCCGCGTAACAGCGATAAGGTTCGACTTAGGGCCAAGGGAATGGCGATGAGCCCATAGAGAAAGGCGACCTCGTAGCCAATCGCCTGAGCGATCCGTAAAAGCGCCTCTAGAAACGTGGCCATAACGAGTGTTGCGTAGTAAAACAATACCGTGGTCAGGCGCAGCGGGAAGGCATTGAGCTCCTTGATGGTCGCCCAGACGCCGCTTGGACCGCGTCCCGCCGTCTTCAGTAAGGCTGCCATGCGCAGGGCCACCTCACGCAAGGACCCGACATGGGCCATGGCCGCGTACAGGGCATTGAGATAGTGTGAAACCAGTTGACCGACCTCAAAATAGGCCACCAAGAACGTGCCCCACACAGCGATATCCTTAAGCGCCTGACTAAAACGCCCAACCCCCAGGAGGGCATCGGATTGGGTTTCCAGGAGTCGCGTATAAAGGGCGATAAGAAAGAGCGACGGCGTGATCGTGGTAACGAGCACGTGCGCGATCGGCGCGGCGGCGCGGAAGACCCCGCGTGGGGCGAGGTCCGCAAGAAGATCGGCAACCAACGAGACGCTATTCATGGGGTATCCCCAAAGGCCTTGTAGAGGGCTTTCGCGCGCATCGGCAAGTCACGTCCATTGCGGCGTTCGGCGGCCCGGCGAATGGCCCGCCTCTGCGCGGAGCGTGCGTTGTCCGCAGCAAGGGCCGCGAGCGTGGCCGTGGCCTGGGCGGTCACATCGCCGCTGGTCTTCTCACCGATAGGAGTGGCCGCGAGGCGGACGTCTTCCCCCGTGCCGCGTACCAGCCAATTGAGACGCGTAAGTTCGTGAAAGCGCCGGATCTGCTGCCGGTAGTACCAGCCGACATCCGATCCCGATCTCGCCAAACCCCGCGCCCACCCGAGGTCGGCCCCCAGGGCCCCGGGAATTCCAGACGGCAAAGAATTCGTCTCGTACCGCAATAGACTTCCGTTGGCGATGCCTTTGGCGTCACGCTGGGCGTTTCTGAGAATCTGTTGCACGGCCTCCATGCGCCGCAACTCATCTTGGGCCGTGCGACAGATCTCCAAAGTCTGGTTAAAGAGACTAATCAGTTCGGCGTGCACCGGCGGATCGAAGGTCACGTCCCCCACCCCCAAAAAGGCCAGGGCCGTTCCTGTCCCAAAGATCCACAAAAGAATCGCGTAGAGACTATTTTTCATGACTGCCATCCAAAAATCTGGCGATTCGCACGAGCGGATCGGTCGTTTCACGACTGATCGACTCCTTGCGCGCCAAACCCTCCGGGGTGGTATCGGCCAAGGCCAAGACCAGCGGCGGAAAACTGAGCTTAAGGGCATAGTAATGATGCCCTACCGACCGGATGGCCGGCCGCCAAGGGAGGCCCAAAGGAAACGGAAGGCGACGCCAGATCGATAAGGCCTGGGCCGGCATGCCGATACGTTCGGCGATTTCGTCCCAACCATCGCTGCGATAGAGCAAGGACCGCAGCGGCATCGAATTTACGATCTCCTTCTCCAGGGAATCGATCTCCGCAAGCCCTTGGGTGACGATATCGATGGCCGCCGCCTCCTTGCGTCCCATGCGGGCGATCTCCGAAACAAGGCGTCGCAGAACCTCGGGGGCGTGCGCCACCAATCTGTGAATCTCGTCCAAAAGGACGCGTGTCGGCTGGGCATTGGCGAACGCCAGGTTCAAAAACCGCAGACACAAGAACACAAGGTAGAACGTCAAGAGCTTGGGGCTTGCGCGGTCTACATCCCTTAGATCTATGCCGCTCATACCGGCGCTCACCTGGATATTGTCGGCCCCGGCAAAAATCCTCCCTTCCGGCGTTTCCAGAAAGCTGTGGAGGTTGGCCGACATTTTTTGCGCGGCCTGTCTTTGCTCAGAGCTCACGTCGCTTAGCGATTCCAAAGACTTCAAGAAATCGACGAGACCCGGATCTCGTGTTGCCGGGCCAAGGTAGAGTCGACCGAGAGCGGAAGCGCCGGCCGCCGCTTCATGGAAATCGAGCACGGTGCGGCCGTCCGTCAGAATGAACGCCAGAATATTCAGCGTCCCAGACTCCAACATAGGATCAAGACCGGAAACCCCCGCCGATCTCGGCGGGAGTGGATTGACCGCTGCCGCCGATGGGTCGAGTCTCGTATAGGTTCCCCCCAAGGCCTCAACGACCCAGCGGTACGTTCCTCCTATTTCCAAGACATACCAATCGATGCCAAGCGGATAGGTCTCCGCGATCGTGGCTACCTTATCGACTCCCTTTCCGGCACCGGTCATGGCCACCGTGAAGCCGTGGGCTACAGTCTGATGACCGTAATCGAAGGCCACAGCCTGTCCGGACAGCCCTATTCGCAACGACTCGGGGTAAATCGATCCGGCCCTAAACACTTGCACAGGCGCCATGTTCACGATCTGGGTCGAATGATCCGGACGCCACAGGGGCGACCGATAGCCCTGGCCGGGTTGGGAGGTACGGAAGAACGGCAACTGGATAAACTTGTCGTCGCGAATGCGGCCACCGAGGGACTCTATGCGGCTGATAAGACGCTCTATCTCAAACCTTTGACTTTCATCAAATTCAATACAAATCACGTAGGCGTTTCTGTGGATAGAGAGGTCGGATTGGGCCACGGTCTGCCGGAACCCCTGCATGTCCTGAACGATAGCCGACTGGCGCTCGCGACCCTTGTGGCCCATCGTGCCATGAGCCAAACGATCCGCCCTTTCGGAGGCGCGCAAGGCGTGTTCCGTGTCCGCCGCCAGAACGACCTGGCTCACATGCAGGCGGACCGGTCCGGACGCGAGTGACAAAATCCAAGCCGGTTCCGCTTGCGGGTAAAGATGCAGGTAGAGGACCTTGACGCGGCTCGCATTGACCTCGATGTGGCGGCCTTTTGTCCGCGGGGAGAAGGCGATGATCTGCTCGGACAGAGATAACCATGGGTCGATACGGGTAATGGGCCTTCCCCGGTCATAACTCTTTTGGATCAGCGTGGTGTATTCGAGCAGCGTGGCGACCCGTCCTCCGGGGAGCAATGCCGCAATCCGAGCGGCCAAGGCGCCCAGATCCTGCCCTTGGTCCGCTTGCCTACCCAAAGCCTTGCGAAGGCGGTGACGCCCCCCCGGTAGGCATCCGACTATCAATGCCACGCTATTGGTGACGAGGTAGGGCGCGACGTGGTCTGCCATCGCGGCCCTAAAGGCCCGGCTAAACGGACTTTGGCGAGGCGCCGACTCATAAATGTCCAGATAGCCGCGGACTGCCCCTGGAGACGACTCCCGCCACAAATGGCATTCCAGCCAATGTCCGTCGGGCAACGCGGCTATGACATTTTTCATAAGGCCCCAGGCTTGGGCGCGACCGGCCGCGTCCTCGAACTCGCCGTCAAGACCGTGCCATAAGATCGCCACCGACACGGCGCCATCCGTATGGGCCATGACGTGTTCGGTCAAGCCATGGGACCAGGTATAGAGATCACAATAGCGGCGCGCGCCTAGACCCATAGCGCCTCCTCTGAAGCGGCTTTGGTGTCCCCATAGCACACCCAGTAGACGCGGGCGAACACGATATCGTCGCCAATGCTTGCAGCCCATATCCCGGGCGGTAGCGCAGAAAGGCCCACTAGCAAAGCGAGCGTTGCGAAAGGGCTCGGCAAAACCACCGCCGAGAGAAGGCCCATAAGGGTGCCGAGTCCAGACAGCGCGGCCAGCAGCGGAAGGCCAAACATCCGTGGGGGAGCCAAGCGCTTATTGAATGGGCTCATGAGCCGACGACCAAAGCCGCGATGCCATAGGCACTGGCCGCCAAGATAAGGCCGATTACGCTTCCTACGACGTAACTCTTACCCCGTTCCCCCTGGCCGATCGCGAAGTAACCGGCACCTACGAGTATCCCCACGATGGCAAGGATGCTTACAATCAGGGCAATGACATCGGTAATGGCATGCGCTCGTTCCTCAAGCGTCATGCGCAGGTCCGCTCCCTGCGCATAGCCGGGTAAACGGATCGCCGCCGATGCAGTCCTTGCCGAAAACGCCACGGCCAACGCAAGCAGTCGTTTCATGGTCGCTCCTTCACAAGAAAGACCACACCTTAGCGATGGCCATAGCGAGGCGCTATTGGGGCAAGGGCGATAGCCGTTTGGCCTCAGTCGTTTACCAGGAGGGGATATCCGGGAGCCGGGAGCGTGCGGACCTATAGGCCCCTTAGGTCAACTGAAGAGACACTGCTCCAAAGCTGAGACCGGCCGAGGTCCGTACCGACCGTCCGGTCGGACGAACGGCAAAAAAGTACAGAAAAGTCTACGACTGACCGAACTTTTTATGAATATCGCAACAAATAGGCCGGACCTAGGTCGTTTTCGGGCAGATACGTCCGAAACTCGTCCAAAACGTTCGGGGCAACGGAAAACTGTCTGACCGCAACATCTCTCTCGCCCGGAGAACGGAGGGTGACACGGGTTGACCACCCGCCATTTAGTCGCTAAATTGCACTGAGTAAACGTTTGCGACCCGACGGTCCTTGCGTTCCCAAATCGCGGCGCTTCCGGCCGCCCACCCACAAGTCGCGGTCACCAGAGTCTTCGACCGACCAAAGAACGAGGCCGCAGCCATCGCGGTAACGACACAGAGGGCGAGGGACCGTCCCCGAATGCGTCGATCTTTGGTGCCTTTACATATCCCCAGGTCGTACACGGCCACCGCTAGGAATGATTTTGTGATGAAGAGCGTGAACGACTTCCGTCTCCGTCTTGCAGGACACGAACTGGTACCCATCGTCGTGGGCGGCATGGGCGTCGACATCTCGGCTGCGCGATTGGCGCTCGAGGCGGCGCGACTAGGCGGCATCGGACATATCTCGGACGCCATGGTTCCCACCGTTTCCGATCGCCGCTTCAAGACCAAGTTCGTCGCTGAAAAGCTTAAGAAATACAAATACAACATACTGAATAGCGACAAGAGTGACGTGCAGTTTGACTTGGTGCGTCTTGCGGAGGCCACGGCGCTCCACGTCGGTCGCACCATGGAGGCCAAAAAAGGCCCGGGGCTCATCTTCATAAACTGCATGGAGAAGCTCACCATGAATGCGCCGCGCGAGACCTTGCGCGCCCGCCTTACCGCGGCCATGGACGCCGGCATTGATGGCATCACCTTGGGGGCGGGCCTACACCTGGGGTCGCTTGCGCTTGTTCAAGACCACCCTCGGTTTCGTAACGTGCAGTTTGGGATAATCGTGTCGTCATTGCGGGCTCTTTTGCTATTTCTACGCAAGAACGCTCGTCTCGGGCGCCTCCCCGACTACATCGTGGTCGAAGGACCGCTCGCCGGCGGCCACCTCGGTTTTGGTATGGATTGGGCACAGTACGACCTAAAGACGATCGTCGCTGAGATATTGCAATACCTCGCGCAACAAGGGCTCAAAATCCCCGTTATCCCGGCCGGTGGGATATTCACGGGGAGCGATGCCGCCGAATTTCTGGAATCCGGCGCCGGCGCCGTACAAGTGGCAACCCGCTTTACGGTGACAAACGAGTGCGGGCTGCCGGAAAAGGTGAAGCAGGAATATCTACAGGCACGCGAGGAGGATATCGAGGTCAATCTCATCTCGCCGACCGGTTACCCCATGCGCATGCTCAAACGCAGCCCCGGCATAGGGGCCGCCATACGGCCCAATTGCGAGGCCTACGGCTACCTACTCGACGGCTCGGGCCACTGCGCCTACATAGACGCCTATAACCATGAACGTGAAACTCGGGGTGACAATACCACCCTTTCGGTCAAGGATAAGAGCTGTCTCTGTACCCACATGCGCAACTTTGCCATATGGACCTGCGGCCATTACACCTACCGCCTCAAAGACACGACCCGTCTTTTGGCCGACGGGAGTTACGCCCTGCTCACCGCCGAACATGTTTTTCACGACTACCAATACAGCAAGGAACATGATATTTCCCTACCTGAACCATCCTGCTCCCCGAGCGCGGACCCTGTAAGACGTCTTCGCTAACTCGGTGTCTCGAACGACGCGCCCGATCCGCCGCCCCTCGAATGAGGCGGGTTAGCGCTTGCCGCACTAGACTTTGCTTGAGCAGCCACTAAACTCAACAAGGGGCCGGCAGACTACCGCGTTCGAACGAGTTCGGTAAGAACGAGCGCTTTTTGGCCGTCGTGCTGCTATATAACAAAATAAAGGGGTCATTATGAGCGATCGAAGCTATCGACTCATTCTGGGGGCGCTATTGCTCGCCGCTCTCTATAGCAATCAGAAGGGGGTGATCTTCGGTCTTATCGTCATGCTGACCATAGAGGGGGTCAGCAATCGTCGCATACCCCAGATATTGACCGCTTTGCGAGCCAAAACCCGGTTCGCCTCCGCCATCGCGCCGGCCCATCCTTTGCCACCCAAAAGACGTGGGACGCGTTTCCATTTCGAGGCCGAACGCGCCTGGCGTCTGATCGCGGCACTTCTGCTTCTTATCGGCATTCTTGGGTTTAACGGCGTGCTTTGGTTCCTCCCGTGGTTCATGGGCTTTGGCATGCTGGGCGCTGGCGTCAGCGGGGTTTGCCCAATGTTGATCACAGTTGAGTGGATAGGGTTTAGATGACGGCCAGCCGCCAGGAGGCTCGCGGGGGTGCTTTGAACGCCAGAACCGGCCTCTCCGTCAAGATCACCGGTATCGTTTTCTGGGGACTTGTGCTGATAGGCTTGCTCGCTGCGGTCGTCGTTTTGCACGGCGAACGTCGCACGCTTATGAATCGTGATCGGCGCCTAGCCGATCGCCTCACAAGACGACTTACCGTCATTCTTCATAGGAATATCCGGCATTCGGCGGCAAAAGACCGGCAGGCGGAGTACCAGCTATTTCGGTCATGGCAGGCGCGCTTTGGGGTCCAAGCCCTATGGGTGCACACTTCCCAAGGGGCTTATCGCTTTGGCCACGCTCCGGCGGGCGCTCTCATTCTGAGCGAAAACCCGAGGTCTGCGGGTCGCCCCCAAACCGCGCCTTATGTGCGCGTCCGCGTGGCCTTTCCCAGCCTCGATCTTGCCGTCACGAAGACCCGCGATCACCTGATGCTGGCCTTAGGCCTAATCATGATGGCCTTCGGTCTTATCCTGCAAATCGTTTTACGGCGCTTGCTGTCGCGTCCCTTCGGAAGTCTCGTTGCGGCCGCCGAGCGCTTCAGCCAAGGCGATACCCAAGCCCGCATGGACGATGGGCTCCCGGACGAATTCGGGTTCCTGGCGGCGTTCATCAACCGCGCGCTCGATTCCTGGACCAAGCAGCAGTCGACCCTTCAAGCGGCACTATCCCGCGCCGCCCTTTCTGAGGCGGAGCTCTCGATCGAAAAAGAACGCGCGGAACTGACCTTGCACGCGATCACCGACGCTGTGATTACCATCAACAGTGACGGGCTCATCCAATACATCAATCCGGCCGCCGAACGCTTGACGGGCTGGACCCGGGAACGCGCCGTAGGGGAAGCCTTGGATCAGGTGGTTCAGCTGAGAGACGAGGCAACGGCCGAGGTCATCACAAACCCAGGATACCAATGCCTTTTCAGCCGCGACCCAGAGGCCTTACGCAAAAACGCGGTCTTGCTAAGCCTTAAGGGCGAGACCTTCGGGGTCGAACTTTCGGCTGCGGCCATGTGCGACCGGAGCGACAATATCGTCGGTGCGGTCATCGCCTTTCAGGATGTGACCCGCGCCCGTCAATTGGCTCGCCAACTTTCTTACCAGGCGAGTCACGACGCCCTGACCGGGCTTTTCAACCGCCGTCAGTTCGAAAAATCGGTGGATGATCTCATTGCCGGAACGCAAAAAACGGGCACGGTACACACGCTCCTGTACCTCGATATGGACCAGTTCAAAATCGTCAACGACACCTGTGGGCACATCGCCGGGGACGCGCTTTTACGACAGGTCGCGAGCCTTTTACGCGCAGATCTGCGCAAAGACGATATTCTGGCCCGCCTTGGTGGTGATGAATTCGGGGTGGCACTTGTGAACTGCGATATCGACCATGCCAGCCGCATGGCGGAGTCCTTGCGCCAACACGTTCATCATTATCGGTTCTCCTGGCAGGGCCGGGTGTTTTCGATCGGGGTCAGCATCGGCATCGTGGCCATTACCCGCGACGTTCACGACGTCAACGAACTCCTAAGCGCCGCGGACCTGTCGTGTTACGCCGCGAAGGACCTGGGTCGTAACCGCATTCACATCTACTGCCCGTCCGATGCCGATCTCGCACGGCGTCACGGTGATATGCAGTGGACGAACGTCATTGTCGATGCCCTGAAAAATGATCGATTCATCCTGTATAAGCAGGCCATACGCGCCATCAATGGATCGGACGCCCCTGGCGACCGCTTCGAGGTACTGCTGCGCATGAAGGGTCTCGATGGCTCGCTTATCGCCCCAGACCAGTTTCTGCCGGCCGCGGAACGCTACAATCTGATGCCGCAAATAGATCGTTGGGTCATACAGGCGACCTTCGCGGCGCTGTCCCGATACCCAAAGTTCTCGAGTTCCGAAAGAATGGCCTCCATAAATCTCTCCGGCGCGTCTTTAGGCGATCAGCAGATGCTGAGCTTTATCCATGCCGCCGCAATCCGCCACGCGATCTCATTCAAGACGATTTGCTTTGAGATCACAGAAACCGTTGCCATAAGCAACTGGGCCCTAGCTCGCGCCTTGATCGCGGATTTGACAGCGGTCGGCTGCCGATTTTCGGTGGATGACTTTGGGAGCGGCGTCAGTTCGTTTAGTTACCTAAAGAACCTCCCGGTCAGTTTTCTGAAGATCGATGGCCACTTCATCCAAAATATTCACAGCGACTCGGTTGATAGAAGCATTATCGAGGCCGTATCCCATATGGCCCATAGCCTCAATATTCAAACGATAGCCGAGTGGGTCGAAAACGAGAGAACGCTCGATGTCCTGACGGATATCGGTTTGGACTTCGCCCAGGGAAACTACATCGGGACCCCCGAGCCCCTGGTTTTCGAGAGCTCCAACGCCACACTATCCTAAACACCGACCATTTTCGAGGCAGGATCCCGGGCTTAGGCATCGGTCCTGAAAGCCATCCGCCATGGGCAACAGACTAGGGTCGGCGCTGAAGTTGACTTAAGGAAACCCCCACCTCGCCTCTGGCCGATGGCGGGTGCCCTGGGTACCAGGCCTGTCCATAGACCACCTCATAGGTCACAGGCAGCCGGCCGTCACGCCGATATCTTTCGTAGGCCTTCACGAAGGACTGGTACCGGCCCTTGCCTGTCAGGCCCCGGAATCGGTCCTTGAAGGCGTTGCGGGCCCCGATCTGCTTCAGGTCGCGTAGGGCCGCATGGGCGGTCGGGTAAGTGAGGGTGAACCGCTCTATATCCAAAACCGGATCGGCGAAACCAACGTGGACGAGGGCGTCACCGATGTCATGCATATCGACAAACGAATGAACGTGCGGTCGATCATCGACCTCTGCCCAAGCCGCTCGCAACTCCTGGAGTGTATCGGGGCCGAATGTCGAGAAGGTCAGGACTCCACCGGGGCGGAGAACCCGTAGGAATTCGGTAAAAGCGCGCTCCAGATCCATCCATTGTAAGGACAGGTTCGAATAGAGACAGTCGATACTTTGAGACCCTAAAGGGAGGCGCTCGCCATCTGCCGCAAACAAGGTACTGGGGCGCCAGAGGCCGCGCTGGCGGCGGGCTTCCTTCAACATAGCTGGAGCAATGTCGCAGCCCATGACATGGCTCTGTCGAAAACGACGACGCAAACGGGGAAGGGCGTAGCCTGTCCCAGTCCCGATATCCAAGATTGTCTGGGGCTTGATGCGCAGCCATTGGAATCGATCGAGCAGTTGGTCACTCACGGTGCGCTGGAGGACCGCGCCCTCATCATACGTAACGGCGGCCCGGCCAAACGCTGAGCGAATGGCCAATCGGTTGAGCTTATTCATTCAGAAAATTCCTTACGACATCGGCGCACTCGCGCATGGCGCTCAAAAACGGGGCATGGCCCGAGCCGACTAGACAGAAGCGGGCGCCGGGAATTTGGTCGGCGCTCCACCGCGCCGCTTCGGGCGACACAATCTTGTCATTGGCCCCGTGAATGAAAAGCGTGGGCGCCCGAATGCGCCGCAAATCCTCGCGAAGGTCCTGGGTCGCTAAAACCGAGAGTCCTTCGCTTAAGGCCGACGCTTGCGGACGGCCCCCACTCTCCAGATCGGACACCAGCTGACGGACCTGGCCGCGCGCGCCGACCCCCGCCTGCAAGGTCAAAAAGCGGCGCAAGGTCGCCTCATACTCACACTCCAGGTGATCCCCGAACGCCTGCAACACCGCGAGCTCGGTTCCATAGGGCCAGTTGGGCGCCTGCACGAAAAACGGCGTTGCCCCCACGACTATCAGCTTCGTGACGGCCCCTGGATAATGGGCCGCCAAGGCCATGGTGAATAAGCCGCCGAGCGACCATCCCAACCAAGGCCCGGGTGTTCGGTAAGCGCCCGCGAACGAGCGCGCGACCCGCAAGGGATCAAGATCGCCGGGTTCGTAGCGAGCGGACCCGTGGCCGGGAAGGTCCAGGGCCTGGGTGGGTCTTGCGAGCATCGCCTCAAAGCCAGAAAACACCCGGCGGTTTAATCCCCAGCCGTGGACAAGCCGTAACGGAGCGCAATCCTCGAAAGAGGCCTGGCGTTCCCCGACCTCCGATGATACCTGTGTGCTCATGACGTCCCGTCTTATGCAATCTACTGAGTTCGTTCTGAACGGCCCACTCATTCCTCTTGGCGTCTCGATGAAGGGCGGCTGGCCAAAAAATCCGCATTATACAGGAGTTGTGGGGCGCGCAGACCGGAGACCTTGGGAGCCGGCAGCGGATCCTTCGCGCCAAACGCCGGCCCCAAACCCCGCACGGCTCTCTGTGTTTAAGCCCCCTACACGTGCTTAGGCTTTGTCGAGAGGCAGGGTCGCCAAGCCCTCGAGGAGCCGTGCCACATCATCCGTGCTATGAGCTGCCGACAGGGCAATGCGGAGCCGCGCCGAGCCGACAGGCACGGTCGGGGGGCGCACGGCCGAGACCAGTAACTGCCGGGAACGCAAGTGGGCGCTGGCCTGGAGCGCTTGCTCGCTGGTCCCCAAGATAAGCGGCTGAATGGCCGTATGCGAGGGTAAGACGTTCAGACCGAGGGCCCGGGCTCCGTCCCGAAATTGCTGGATCCGGGCCGTGAGATGCACGCGCCGATACTCCTCTAATCGCGCGATCTCGATGCTCGCATGCGCCGCCGCAGCCACCGCCGGGGGAAGAGCCGTGGTATAAATATAGGGTCTTGCCTTCTGGATCAGGGCTTCGATGATGTCGGCGCTCGCCGCGACGAAGGCCCCGAAGACACCGAAGGCCTTGCCGAGCGTACCCATGTGAACAAGGACCGGGTCATAAGCAAGCCCATGGAAGGCCGGCGTGCCCTTGCCCTGAGGCCCGATCACACCGAACCCATGGGCGTCATCGACTATCAGGCCAAGACCCGCGGTCTTTGCCAAAGTCAACAATGCCGGCACCGGGGCTATGTCGCCATCCATACTAAAAACACCGTCGGTGACGATCAAGCCGCCCTCGGTGCCGCGTACACGCTCGGCCAAATCCTCGACCTGCCGATAGCGGCGGCACTCGGACCCCGCTAAGCGGGCCGCGTCCAACAAAGAGGCGTGGTTACGACGGTCCTCGAAGACGGTCTGGCGGCGGCCCCCAAGAGTCGTGAGCAGTGCGAGGTTGGCCATATAGCCTGTCGAAAATACAAGCGCCCTCGGCGCCCCGACGAAGGCCGCCAGCTCCTCCTCTAGCTCGTGGTGGGCGTGTGTGTGACCTCCCAGGAGGTGGGAGGCTCCGGCCCCCGCGCCGTAACGGCGGGCGCCCGCGCACAATGCTTCCACGATGCGTGGATCGTTGGCAAGGCCCAGGTAATCGTTGCTAGAGAAGGTCAGGAGCCGCTCGGAGCCGACCTCCACCCAGGGCCCCGCAGGTGACGTGCGTGATTCGCGCCGACGCCACAAACCTTGCTCTTTCAATCCTCGAAGAAGCGCTGGAATCTTGTCCGCGAAGTAGGCTTTGGCCGTGGGCATCTGCGATGTGTCCTTTCGTCAAGAATAGCGAGGCCGGACTTCCAGGACAACGGGGAAGGCTGTCGTGCACGGAAACCGACCTTCGCCAGTGGATAGGTCTTGGCGGCCGAGTATATTTCCACCAATCGGCTTTCAATCCTCAAGGATTCCTCATGAAGCTACTCTTAGTACGGTCGACTCTGATCTCAGCTTTGCTCGCAACGCCTGCGCTGGCCGCGACGGTTGGCGTGGGCGCCAGCATCGGCACTCTTGGGCTTGGCCTATCGCTCACCGTCCCGATCGTCCCGCGCCTTGTCGATGGCCGCATGATCGTCAATGGCGGTCAAATCACCACATACCGGACGACCGATGGATTGGATTACCGTGCCCGCGCCCGCTTTCGCAACGCCGCCTTACTCGCGGATTACTATCCGTTTCACGGCCTCTTCCATCTCACAGGTGGAGTGTACTACGACGATAATCGAGTGAATCTCACGGCCATTCCCGTGAACGGCACTTATACCCTAAACGGGTTTTCGGTACCCGCTTCACAGGTCGGTCCGGTCACCGGAGTCGTGAGTTATAACCGCTTCGCGCCCTATCTCGGGCTCGGCTGGAGCAATGGCGCCCGTCGCCGTCCCGGCTTTGCCTTCGGCGTCGATCTTGGGGTCATGTGGGATCGGCCGACCACGACACTCACAGCGCCCGGTGCCGCCTCCAATCCCCAGCTCGCAGCCGAACTGGCGGGCGTCCGGGCGCAGATCGAGGCCAACGCCAACCGTCTCAAAGCCTATCCCGTGGCCTCCTTGGCCTTAGGCTACCGGTTCTAGGGGTCCACTTAAGGGAGAGCGCTGAGTTCCTGCTGGACGAAGCGCGCTAAAACGGGACTCAGCGCGCATTTCTGAGCTCGCAGGAAGGCTAAGCGGGCAGCGTGCGAATGACCACCCTCACTGTCTGCCAGTCCTAGCCCCACCCACAAGGTACCGCTCTGGGCAAAGCGCTGAAGACCCTGTTCATAGGCGCGAGCCGCCGCCTTCCTGTTTCCCGCGCGCAACTTGGACGCGCCAAGTAGCACCCAATACGGTTCGGTCTGCGATGCCGGGGGCACCTTCGCCAACACCGCCAAGGCCTCGGCCGCTTGCCCGAGGCGCAAATCCACCTGGGCCAAGAGCATGATCAAGCCATTACCGTGGGGATGCGCAGCAAGGGCTTGCACCAAGACCCGCTGAGCGACTTTGAGTTGGCCACTGCGGATATCGAGGCCCGCCAAAAGCAGCGTGGACCGCGCAGCGCCGGGAACAAAACCGAGCGCCGCCTTGAGATCCCGACGCGCCGCACCGGCCCTCCCTTGCCGCAAGGCCGCAATCGCCAGCCGATATCGAGCAGCACTCTGCTCGGCTGGGGTCATAGGGGCCGCACGCCGAGAAATCCCATCGCCATAGAAATGAAAGGTCGCAGGCGCGCGGGACACAAGGGTCCTCTTGGGCACCACCACAGGGCGCGGCGCAGACGTGCGGGGCGCCGGAGCTACTCGCGTCCGAGCCTTTGCCGCCGGGGCCTTAGGTCCGACAGGCCGAGGCTTTACTGCTGCGCCACCGACCACAGCAGCTGGCGACGAAGGCGCTATGACGAGCGCCGGTGCGGGGCGTGGCACTGGCGGGGCCTCTTTGGCCACCACCAAGTCCGTCCGCGCCGCGTGTGAAGCACTCGTCCGCTGCCCGTATTCGACACCCGCAGCTACAAGCAGTGCGCCCGCTAAAACCGCAGCCAGCGCCCAGCCGTATGCGCTTACGGGCACGCGCTTTTCCGGGGTAGGCGCCGAGCGCAAGTCCTCCAACATCGGAGATGATGGCCGGTCGCCGGATGCTCGCTCGCGACTCTCCAGATCCTTTAACACTTTATTAATAAGGCTCATCGCCGTCCCCATAAAACCACATCCCACCAGCCCCTACGCTTATGGATAGACTCGGTGTCCGCGCAGGCGAGTCGCATGTGATGGCCTCGGACCAGCGCCGAGCCTTCGCCGTAAGCCGCCATCAAAGCCTTGTGAGCCAAAATATTGGCAAGCCGCGGTACGCCGTTTGATGCCCGAAATAGGATGCGCACGGCGGATTTGTTAAAGAGCGCCGGCCCATCGTAGCCCGCGACATGGAGCCTATGGCGCAAATAATCGTCGGTGTCGCTCAGCGACAGCGGCGCCAAACGGCAAGAAAACGCGATTCTCTGGCGTAACTGCCGGACCGATCGCTCCTGCAGGCGTTCGTCGAGCTCTGGCTGACCGAAGAGCACGATCTGAATCAGCTTGCATTTCTCGGTTTCTAGGTTGCTTATGAGCCGCAAGGACTCCAAGGTCTCGGTCGGCATGGCCTGTGCCTCGTCCAAACACAAGACGACGCGGCGACCTTTAGCATAACTCGAAACAAGATGCTGGGTCAGACTCGTCAACAAGGCGTGCTGACCTTGGCCCTGAATGACCGGCAAGGAGAGTTCGGCGGCGATCGCTTCGATCAGTGCCAACGGTTCGAGGTAAGGGTTCGGTATGTACGCGGTCGTGAACCGTTCATCGGCGGCCAGGACGGCGAGGAATTTCCGACACAAAAGCGTCTTTCCGGTCCCGACCTCGCCTGTGACCTTCAGGAATCCTTCCCCCATACGGATCGCCGCCAACAACATATTGAGGGCTTCTTGCTGACGGGCATGGGCGAAGTAGTAACCTGTGTCCGGCGTTATGCCAAACGGGAGCTCGCGAAGCCCGAAATAGCGCGCGTACATCTAGTGGCCCGTGATCTGCATGATACGCCTCTGGGCGGCACTGAGTTCGTGGCCCCACGGCGCGCCAAGATCGACGACCGTCGGCTTCAGAAGAATCACGAGCTCCTTCTTCACGCGCACCACCTTTTTGTCCTTAAAGAGATTTCCGAGCAAAGGGATGTTGCCAAGGAGCGGTACGGACGCGTTATTATTGGTGGAACCCTCCTTCATGAGGCCGCCGATGACAATCACTTGCCCGCTGCGAGCCCGGACCACCGAATCCGACTCCTGGATGGAGCTCGACGCAAGTGGAAGGTTGAAGGCCTGCCCCGAGACGCTAAACTGCTGATTGACCTGGGTGACCTCGCTAACAGACGGGTGGATATAGAGAATGATAGAACCATGCCCATCGATCTCGGGCGTGACGTCTAAGGCGATGCCGGAGAAAAACGGTGTGAGTTCCACGGACGGGGTGGCGATCGCCGCTACCCCGACCAAGGATTCGGTGTTCGAAACGCCGGTGACGAAAAACTGATCCCCACCTACCTTGATCACCGCCTTCTGCTCATTCACGGTCGAGACGCGGGGGCTCGACAGCACCTGCACGCGGCCTTCGGTGTTCAAAAGCTGAATAAAGGCCGCGAAGTTGCCGGCATGGAGCGCCAAGCTAAAGATACCGCCAAAGGCCGAGGCCGCGGTATTATTGATGGGCGCGTAGGTTCCTGTTGCGGGGTTGATATTGCCGATTTGGCCAGCGGTAGTGGCAACACCCGAAGACAGCAGCTGGGCCCCTCCGGTCTGGGCCGCGACCAGGTTCGCGCCGGCCGCCTGGCCCAGTTGCGCCCAATCGATTCCGCTTTGGTAACCGCTCTTCAGGTCGACCTCGAGGATCTTGGCGTCGATCACCACCTCCCGATCCACGCTCGCTTGCGTTAAGCGCAAAAACTGCGCCACGGTGTGGAGAACGGCGGGGTTTGCGCGCACCACCAAAAGGCCGGCTTGTGGGTTCGCTACCACCTCGCGTCCCGGTCCCTTGCCGACCAAAGTGACCACGGTTTGGGTCAGGGTCTTCCAGAAGTCGCTACGCGACGTCGTCTTCACCGAAATGGTGGGCGAGGTATTCTCATTGCTGCTCGTGGGCATCTGACTGCCGCCGGTCGTACCGGTGGTCCCAACGCTCGTCAAACTATTGCCGGAGAGCCGCGTCTCCGAGATGCCGGTCCGCACGATATCCAGGTAGTGAACGCGAAACATGCGGGTATGAAGCCCGGGCGGCAAGACGTAATATTGGTGGCCGCGGCGGCGATATTGATAACCGCTCTCGGTGCGAATGACACGCATCGCCTCGGGCACGGTCACGTTCTTCAGATGCAGGCTGATACGGCCGGTGAGATGGCTCGGTAGAGCGATACTATAGGGCGTGCCGCGCACGAGCTCCATGAAAACGCGGGCCGCCGGGGCATTGTGGGCGGTAAAATCGAAACGGTTTACGACGGCCAGCGCCCGCCCGTGCGGCAGTTGAATTGTGACGGGCGGCAAAAGCGCGCTCGCCACGGCCGGGGGGACCGGGCGCTTTTGACTCCGTTTGGCGGCGCGGAGGTGGCGCTCCATGCGCGCTGTCAAGGGTTTGTCGAACCCGCTCGGCGCACAAGCCGCCAACGTCAGGGCAAGACAGGTTAAGGCGAGTTCGGGAGCGTAGCGCTTCATGGATTGTTTTCTCTTAAAATAGCGATCTTGCTCACACGGGCTGAGTGGCCCTCCAAAGACATGCGGCGCGTAATCCCCTCCCCCCTGAGAATAACCGCATAATGGTGAATAGCCACTAGGCGCAGGGGGCCTAGGCGCGCACCGAGCGCGAGCCATCGGCCATCGATCAAGGCGAGCCGCTTTGGGCCATCGAGCACAATCGCGCGCAGTCCCTGCCTAGCGCCGGCAGAGGCGGCCCTCGGGGCCGCTATCCAAGGCGGCCGTGTGGGGTCGGCCAAAAGCTGCCCATAGGCCGCCGGCAGTAGCGTAACCGCGATCAAAACCAAGACCGATGCGCTCTTCATGACCAGACCCATACAAGGATCGTGCCAATCATCGGAGCAGGGCCCGGCGCCCGCTCAGCGTGTAAATATGGAGCCGGAGCGTCGAATAGGGGTAGCGATCGGCCTTCAACGTTACACGACCCCACAACACATGCTTTCGGGTGTGTGCCAAGATCACCAAATAGTGCACGAGGGCCGCGTACGACCCTCGTACCGAGACCGTCATTTCGTGGCGATACAAAAACGGCCGACTCTTAGGAGAGCGACGAATGGCGACCGTCGGGTGATTCGCCAAGGCAAGGAGCGTCACGCCGGGGGCCTGCGCCAAGACTCGGCGCATCAGGGCCGGCATATCGCGTGGGGCCACAAGACCGCCCGCAAGCCCATGGAGACGGGCCTTGAGCAGAGCGACCTGCGCCGTGAGATCCTTGAGACGCGCCATCTGCCGGGCGCGGGTGGCGGGCGCCAAAATGTTGTCCAACTTGCGGTCTACGACCGCGGTCTGAACGCGCGCCGCCGCGAGGCTATCCGCGATGGCTTGCTCCCGACTCTCCAGGGGATGGATGAGGCCGACGATGATCACGGTATAGCTTACGACCACGATAGCCGCAAACAAAAGGCCACGTTCGCGCAGCGACAGGGCATCCACGCGCTCCTGGGTCGACACGATGAAGGCCTTAATGCCCATGACGATGACCCTTGCCGGGGCCCTGGGCGCCCGACTGTGGGGACGTCGCCCGATGGCCCTTGGCCAAGCGACGCGAAGACACCGTGGTGGCGGTGAAATTGACGTAAGACAGGTAGCGATGGTGCATTTTCTGACGCGTCACGGATAAGCCGTGGAAGCGGTAGCCGGCGAGCGTGGCCTGGCTCACGAGGCGATGCAAAAACACCGGGACGAGCGAGGGGTGCACGCTGTGGCCCTTTAATATGAGCGCCTTCGCTTTGCGCTCGAGGGAGAAACGCGTGACCCACAAGCCCGGCACCACGCTCGCGCTTACAGCCAGCAACACCGGGGCCGGCCCAACCTGGGCGCGCCGACTCTCGCGCAAAAACTGCGAGAGGTGACTTAAGGTCTGCTCGCGCCTTTTCAGGGCCGTCACCTCGTTTTGCGCGCGCCCCACACCGAAGATGCTATAGGCGCTGTCAAGACGCGCCCGCGCCGCTTTGAGGGTGGCTGTCGAATTGCGCAAGGCCTCGCCGAGGTCGTGGGTTTGCCAGGCATCAAAGCCAAAGACGAGCAAGGCCAGCATGAGCAAAGCGGCCCAGGCCCGCACCATGGTGTTGGCCGAAAACAACTTCTGTTCGCGACGGAATATGGGGTGATAAAGATTGATCTGTTGTTGGGTCATAACGTGACCTTGTCCTCGCGTAACGCGGCGCCCAGGGTCAGAAAACAACTCTCGGGGACAGGGATAGAGGCGCCGAGATCGCCATAGCGGCCATCCTCCCACACGGTCACGCGTTGACTCAGACTGGACTTAAGAAAATCGGCAAGGGCCGTTGCCTGCGAAGACCAAGGCGCCACGACGACATTCATGATGGGATTTTGCCGAAAAGAGCTTTCAAAATAATCGAGGGAGCGCTGCAATTCAAGCAAGAGTCGCTCGAATCCGGCGCCTTCGGTCAAGCCACCCGTGATCGTACGCGACAAATAGAGCTCCCCGTTGCGGGTAATCGTAATGAGGCCGGCGTCCTCGCTCAGGGTCAAGAGCGCGGTCCCCTCTTGGTCCTGCGGCAAAAGCAGCGCGAGGTTGCGCTGGGCGAGCTCGGGGATGTCGATAATATCGAGCGCCACCCCCGCATCCTGAAAAAACTCGACGCGCTTGCGGATCGCCTCGTTGCGACCCACAACTACGTAGACGAGCGCGGTCCGCCCAGGCGTCTGGACCGGTACATCAAAAACATCGATCGTGGCATCGTTGACGTGAAAGTCGATCAGATCCTTGATGCGCCAGCGCAAGGCGGCCTTCAACTCGTCGGACTTTACGTCCGGGGCCTCGGTCTGAATCAGTCGATACTCGGCGCCCCCCAAAAGCGTAGTACACCGGTGCCGCTTGAGGTCGTAGTCTACGACCAGGCGCGCCAAAACCTTCTCGGGTTCGGTACCCGAAAACGGACGAAACTCGGCGGCCACGATCTGGGCCGCGCCCCGCGGCGGGCGCCGCACCTGCACGAGGGATAGACCGGACGCATGTACGCCGAGCCCCACAAGACCCGAGATCGCATGCTTCCGTTGTAATCGTCCCCACATAGGCCCTCCACCGTCCATTTCGCGCGCCCTTCTAGGTAAAGGCCCGTGGCGCTACGATCAATGTATAGGTTTTGTCAACAGTACCATGCGCAACGGTCAACGTCATCTCAACATAACGCACCTGAAGTGCGTTTTGAGCGGGGGTTTTGCCGTTTCGGCGCCAGTAGGCGAACCGCAGGCGCGCCACATCATGGGCCAATACTTGGGGCGGGCCATTATCGGTGGACTTCGTGACGAGTCCCCCGCGATGCCAGGCGTACAGATAGGTCTCGTGATGAATGGTCGTAAACCGAATGAAACGGCGTCCCATCGTCAGCGTATGGGGATTCGGGGTCTCGGTGCGCTTAAAGGTGCGGGCCCAATCATCGACCGCTGCATGGGCCGCGCGCAACGCCCGGTCGCGGGATTGGTTGCGATAGAGGCCCAGGGCATGCTCAAGCGTCATTCCCAGAATCAGGACGAAAATCAGCGCAGCGCCCAACGCGAACAGGGTCTCGAAACGCCCGAAACCTCCTTGTCTTACACCGATCACGAAATCTCGATCCTCACGGAAATCCCCTTATGAATGCGGCCAGCCTCTCTATACGCCGCCGCTTTGCTTAAACGCGGCATGCGCCAAATCCCACATCGGGAGGAATACGCCGAGCGCCAGGATCAGTACCAAAATTCCCATAGCGACTACTAACAGCGGCTCTATGGCGGTACTGAGGTTACGCAGATCGTAGTCGACCTCGCGCTCGTAGTACTCGGCCACATCGTTCATCAGGGCATCGATCGCCCCGCTTTCCTCCCCGACGGACACCATTTGCAGCACCAAAGGCGGGAAAAGCCCGGTCGCCTGGGCGGTGCGTGTCAAACTTTCGCCGCGTTCGATACCATCGCGCATTTGCAGGATCCGGGCCGCAACGTATTCGTTGTCGACGGCGCGACTGATGACCGTGAGACCCTGAATGAGCGGTACGCCGCTTTTGATGGTAATCGAAAGGGCGCGTGCAAAGCGCCCCAGTAGCGCCCGGGAAAAGATCGGACCCACTATCGGGAGATGGAGGCGCCAGTGGTGCCAACGGTAGCGGCCGTCGGAGGTCCGAACATAGGTGCGAATGGCGAACGCCGTCAGAACGGCGGCCGCGATCATGTCGTACCAGTAGGCCACTGTAAACCGCGAAGTGGCGATCAAAATACGCGTCGCTAAAGGGAGCTTCGCGTGCAATCCGGCATAAACATGGGCAAAGGCGGGGATCACGAAGATATTGATGATAAAAACCGCGATGACCAGTGCTATCACCACAAAGAGCGGGTAGCGGGTCGCCGATTTAATGCGCTGCTGGGTCTCCTGCTCGCGTTCGAGATAGCCTGCGAGCTGCAAAAACGATTGATCGAGCGTACCGCTCGTTTCGCCGATCTGAATCAGGCTCACAAACAACGTCGAAAATACCTTGGGGTGGCGCTTGACCGCCGCCGTGAGATCGAGCCCGGCGTCGAGGGCCTCGTTCAGTTGACCTATGACACCGGCAAAGGTGCGATTATGCGTCGAGTCACGTAAACCCTTCAGGGCCTGCATAATCGGTACGCCGGCCTTGATCAGGGTATACATCTGCCGGCAAAATAGGATCACTTCGGTGAGTTCGATGCGCTTATATCCCAGTTCGCGCATCCAGATCGATTGCGATGGCGGCGGGGCCACGTGGATATCGATCGGGGTGATGCCGAGATTGAACAGGTGGTTTGCAACCGCATCGGTGGTGGCCGCCTCCATGAGCCCCACCACGGCCTCACCGCGGGTGTTGCGGCCCTTGTAGCGAAAAGCCCCCATCAACCGATCCCGTACACGGCGCGCAGCGCTTCCTCGGGGGTCGTCACCCCGCGCGCTGCCTGGGCCAAGGCCTCGATGCGCAGACGCCGGTATTGGGGTTGCGCCAGGGCAGCGCGCTGGAAGGCCTCGGGATTGCGGCTCTGAAGCGCAAACATCAGGGTCTCATCGATCTCCAAGAGCTCGTAGATGCCCACTCGCCCGCGAAAACCCGTCTGCTGGCAAAAGGCGCAGCCGCGGCCGCGGCGGAGCGTCAAGGCGACGTCGGGGCCCAGTTCCCGGGCAAAAAGCGCCGCCTCGGCCACGGTCGCCACTGCCGGCTCGGCACAGCTCTCGCAGACCCGGCGAACCAACCTTTGGGCCATGACGCCGCGCAAAGAGGCGGCGACGAGGTAGGGTTCCGCGCCCATATCCATAAGGCGCAGGGCGCTCGAAACGGCGTCATGGGTATGGAGACTAGAGAGCACCAAGTGGCCGGTCATAGCCGCGCGCAGGCCGATTTCCACGGTCTCGGTATCGCGCATCTCGCCGATCAAGATGATATCGGGGTCTTGGCGCAGGAAGGCCCGCAAAACACGGGCAAAGGTGAGATCGATTTTGCTATTGACCTGCACTTGATTGACCCCCGGCAGCCGGTACTCCACCGGGTCCTCGACGGTCAGAAGCTTTGCCGACGTCGCGTTCAATTCCTTAAGGGCGCCATACAAGGTCGTGGTCTTGCCGCTCCCGGTAGGACCCGTCACCAAGACCAAGCCATGCGGCTGATGGATCATGGCCCGGAGACGTGTAAGGAGGTCCGCAGACATGCCCAGGCGATCCAGCTCCAGGATTCCGTTCGATTGATTGAGGAGGCGCATCGCCACCGATTCGCCGTATTGCACCGGGACCGTCGACATACGGACATCGATCACCGTATCGCGAAACCGCACCTGGCAGCGACCATCCTGGGGCAGACGACGCTCGGAGATGTCGAGGGCCGCCATAAGCTTCAGGCGCGAGACCAGGGCTTGGGCAATCTTGCGGTCGGCAGTCGTTTGCACCCGCAGCTCGCCGTCGATTCGAAAGCGCACCCGCACCGCCGCCTCGTCCGGCTCGATATGGATATCCGAGGCGTTCACCTGGATCGCGTCTTCGAAAATCGTCTGCAGAAGCTTGACCACTGGGGCATCGTTAGCCCCTTCGGCGGCCACCGGGCCAATGCCGAGATCAATGTCGTAAGCGGAGAGCTCCTGCTCCAATTCGGCGGCGAGCCCACTGATCTCTTCCGTCCGCCGATACACGACATCCAGGGCCTTTAAGAGATCGCCCTCCTTCACAACCGCGATCTTGAGCGGTCGTTGCACGAGACGCGCGATCTCGTCGTGCGCAAAGATATCGATAGGATCGGCGAGCCCCACCAGAATCGCGCCGTCCTCCTCGCGCAAGGCCACAGCCCGGAAGCGGCGCGCGTAGGCCTCGGGAATTAAGCGAACGACATCGGGAAGGAAGGTGTAGCGCTTCAGATCGATATGGGGGATTTTGAGCTGGCGCGACAGAAACTCAAGCAGCGCGTCCTCGGTCAAGTAGCCGTTTTCGATCAGGACCCGCCCCAAGCGCCGGCCACTTTTGCGCTGCTCGCCCAAGGCCGTCTCCAGCTGCTCCTGGGAGATGACCTTGTGCTCAAGCAAAAGATCTCCCAACCGCACTTTACGGGGACGCAATGCTACTGCTGGTTCTGTCATCATAGCTTCCACCCGTGTTACCCGCATACACTACTCTAGGTATAGCAAAGCGATCGACCTGTATGTAAATATCTCAAAGGGCACCCGCACCCGGCGCGCTTACTGCTCCGCCCATCCTGTAACGGTATAGATAAAACCCGACGTTTTACCGCGCCCCGTACCCTTTCCTTTACCTCTGTTGCCGTTACCAGTCGTAGCGTTGCCGGGAGCGGCCGTTACCGACCGCACGACCGTCCAGCGGGCCACCGGGGAACCACAGACCGCCACCGACTGAACGGCGTAATTGCCGCCTGCTTTGGTGATTTTGCTGGTAGCGGTAATTGTCACAACCGGTGGCGTGCAGGCCGAGGGGGTAGCCAAAGGCGCCGTTATCGTAAGAGAACTGGGCGGCAGCGCCGTGCTGTACTGTGTCTCGAGGTAATACACGCCGTACTGATCACCACTTTCAGCGGCAACAAAGGCGTTGGCCCCAGCGTTCTGTAAGCCCTGCCCCCCCGCCGCGGTCCCATACAGGTAGGCCATGACGGCAAGCAACATGCTACCGATCAACAGCAGGAAGATTAAGGCCACCAGGATAAATCCCGGCGTCGGTTGACGCGTATTAAAACGCATAAGCGGATAGGGCCCCCTCAACCACAAGTAGGCCCTGGCCACTTGGCCCCTGATACTGTAAGTCGTACCTCACCAGACGACTATTCGAAAAAGCAAACGGACACTGGCCTGAGGGTGAGCTCAGGTCGCTCAATAAAAGAACGGGCTTAGCGCCACGGACCGGAAGTATCTGAAAAATTTGGCCAGTTCCATAATCATATTGATACCTGATTTTTGTATTGTTAGGTTGCCTTAACAAAAGCATGCACGATGTTGTGCCCACATTGACGTTCATATGGTTGGCGTTCCGCGCATCCCATTGGATCTGCCAGATCGCCGGCTCAGACGCCGAGACAAGATCAGCGCCGGCGGCGGCCGCCGTATAGCCATCAACCAAGTGGATAATGAGCGGAGCGGCGACCGCCATCAAGATGGCCGTCAGCACGATCGTGACGACCATCTCAATCAGCGTCATGCCGGAATTAAGTCGTGTAGACATAAGAAGCCAGTATTAACGGCTGACATGAGCGGGTAACGCAGGTGACGGTGACGGTCACAAAATACGCATAATAGCTTCCGGTCGACACGCTTTTCCGGGTCTTGCTAACGACTTGCGCCACAACTTTATACGGCCCCGCTGTCTTGGTTGCGCTAAAAGGGGCTAGCCCTAACTCCGTTTGCCGCAGCTCGTCTTCCATAACCCCCTGCGCAAACCACGTCATAGGGGCCACTTGATCAGCGCTGGCGTTGCGGCGCGTGACGTCGCCATACATCGACAAAAATCCCACACCCAGGATCGCGAGAAGGACAATGGCAACGATCAGTTCGATAAGACTGAGCCCCTGCTCTTTACCGCTGAGCGCTCTAGACAGACCACATGTTAAGGGGGGCATGGACCCCCCGAGTGACACTCATAGGTATCGCCTGCCGCCGTCACATGGACCTGGATTGCGGGACCTTGGCCGGTCACGGTAAATGTCGGTGCAAGGCTTGGTCCACTACCACGAACAAAGGTCACGGTAGTACTGGGCGTCACCGTCACGCCAGGAGGGAAGGGCACAACAAAGCGGGCCGATTGTAATGTCGGATCCGGTACCGGGCTCCCATTCTGCGTCACCGCAAAGGTCGTGGAACCCACCGTAAGAGCGGTAGCGACGCCTTGATTTTGCGCCAAGGTCTCGGCATAACGGGCCGCCATCAAGAGCTTATCGGCCGTAGTCTGTCCAGTAAATCCCGAAGTCCCAATAAAGCGCGGCGCCAAGACCGCCGCCAAAATACCCACTACAACTAAAACGACTACGGTCTCGAGTAATGTAAAACCCGAGCCCGTAGTCGTCCCATACCGAAACGCCCCGCCCCGCCACAATACAGACGGGTATTCTTCAAAAGCGGCGGGCTGAATCTCCATAAGAAGGGTCAGGCCCGCAAAGATCGCGGGCCTTCACACCTTAACAGCCGGAGGTTGTAGAATCGACAAGTGGCGCGACACCTGTGCCCGTCGAGGGGGTATAGCTTATATCACACGATGTAAGCGCTGAGCCTCCGAGGGGTTCATAAGCAAAGGTCGAGGCGGCAGGCGCCGTACCTGCAGTAAATTTAAACGGGAAGTTGGGGTTCGGGGGCAGGGGGTACTTGGTGGTTATCGCATCTTGCAAAGACGCCAATATGCCCTTGTCGCTCCCATCCGGATACCCGTAAGCCGTGCTGACCGTGGTACCGTCCGGCATGGCTACCGTGCCCGTAGCCGTGACGTCACCTTGAACTTCCGCCAAGGCATGGACCATGTCGGCCGCCTCCATTACCGAACCGCTCAAGCCGCTTACGACCGAGACCCGGGCGTCTTTACTCAAACCCATGAATTTCGGAAGGGCCACAGCCGCCAAGATCCCAAGGATGATGATCACGACCACGAGTTCAATTAGGGTAAAGCCCGCTTCTTGTCTTTTCATAGCCAACGCCCTCGTAAAGTAAAAGGAAAATACAAATTCTTTAAAAAGCTCCTGCCGTTGTGGTCCGGACCGTAACCGTTCGCTTCCCGACCAGTCTGCCTGATACTCTTGCATAAACCATGCCGACAAGATTTCAGCCGAGGACCGGAGGCGCATAATAAGGGGCTGCTGAATAAAGCGACCCTACGGTATAGCATAGCGGGTGTCGGAACAAGGTCCAGCTCGGTGGCGAACCCCCGATTCTGTTTTGAGCGAGGGCCGAACTGGTCTGAACGAGTTCAGGGCGCAATACCCCACTTATAGAGGGGCTTTAGAGAGAGTGAGCACTAATGTCAGATCCGGATCCGCTGTTCCATGTGGTGCTTTTTGAGCCCGAGATTCCTCCCAATACCGGTAACGTCATCAGGCTCTGCGCGAATACCGGTGCCCGTTTACATCTCATCGAACCGCTCGGCTTCGCGCTCGAGGACCGGCTTTTGCGCCGCGCCGGGCTCGATTACCACGAATGGGTGACGCTGAGCGTCCACCCAAACCTCGCGGCCTTTGTCAGTACCGTACGCCCAGAGCGGGTTCTGGCCTTCTCAACGCGGGGGACGCGACTCTACTCGGATGTCCAATACCAGAGGGGGGACGCCTTGGTGTTCGGCCCTGAGACCCGCGGTCTGCCGGCCGAGTACTTACTGGCGCAACCCCCCGAGCATAGACTGCGACTACCCATGCGTCCGAATAACCGGAGCCTGAACCTCTCCAATTCCGTGGCCATCGCCGTCTACGAGGCTTGGCGCCAGCGGGGGTTCGCAGGCGGCGCTTAGGATCCCCCGCGAAAGAGGGTCGGGGACGAACCGGTATTTGGCGGTGCGGAACAGAGACTCCACGAAGGCGTTGTCGTCGCTGACGCGCGGTCGTGAGTAGGAGGGCTTTACCCCGGGCCAGTGGAGCATGGGAAGCACGGTGGTGGCCTTCAAGGTGGCGCCATTGTCGCCATGGAGCACGGGCTTGTCGTGAAGACCATGGATTCCTTCGGCGAGAGCGGTGCGTCGCGCAAGATGCGCTGCGTGGTCAGAATCATCGGTGGTGGCGACCGTGGTGCCCACGATCTTGCGGCTGTATGACCTTGCCCCACTTTCACAGACACCTCCGGTTCAGGGATAATTACCCTATCGTCCTGTCTCAAATAGCTCGTGACCAACACCCTCGATGAGGTCGGGGCGTAACACCGGGGTTCTCACAATCGGTACCGTGATCCCGGATACCATAAGCCCCGCAAGCGACGGCTTTGTGGTCGCCGTCAAGGCCCCACGTCTCGACGGATTCGGGCTGTGTGTGTCGTATGTGGGAGGCCTCCAGGGGAATGCGCCAGCGGGTCCATATAACCCCGCACGACCGTGGGATAGTTACAGCCGTGGGGTGACGGTTGGCGCGTCCTACCACTTCCACAAGGGCGTGACAGTGGGCGTGTTTGAAGGCTCGCAAAGCAATTCCGCGGGATCGATGACCGCCACGCAGATCACCCAAGTGGCAACATCCGGCCATGATGTGGGCGTAACGCTGGCCGACACGTTCTAGCGAAAGGTGAGGGCGCCACTGACGGCGCCCTTGTATCCACAATAGCAAAGGCCCCCAAGGATGGGGGCTTTTTTATGTCTTCTGTGGCTCAAAAAGTGGTTCATGGCGCGACCACAATCTGAGCCATCAACCCAAGAGGCCACCATATCTGGGTACATCTGGGCGATGCGATTGAGTTGCGGATCAAGAATATCTGGCAGGTTAATCCCTGGAGAATGCAACAACAGGCCCGCGTAGGCCTGACCGTCACCAGTAGTGGTCAGCATGCCATCGGCTACTGGGACATGCAGGGTTTAAGCGACTCGTAGCCCCTGCTTTAGTGGCTGCGAATAAACCACCAGGAAATAAAGCCACCAAGCAGCAACGCAACAGCGCTTCCTAGAATGGCGGTCATAACGCCGTCGCTGGAGATGGACGTCCCAACGCCGACTAATCCCCCCAACAACGCCACGCCCAAAGCGCCGCCAGCCTGACGGCTGGTGTTATTGAATGCTGAGGCGGCTCCCGATCTTTCCGGGGGCAGGGCGCCAATGGCGGCAGCTACCAGAGCAGGCGTCGCTGCGGCCAAGCCTAGGCCGATGATGAATAATGCAGAGAACATCAGTGCATTGTCTGCAAGTCGCGGAACCAAAGAGAGTAGTAACATACCCCCTCCAGCGGCGCCCAACCCGAGCGCGGCGGGGTGACGACTGCCAAAATGCCCGGTGATGCGACCACCAAAGGGCAAGCTCAGGGCGAACGGCACAAACATCACGACCAGCCGCAGACCCACCTGTTCGGGCGACAATTTCTGGATATGCAGTAGGTATAAGCTGAACGCGAACAGCATCGCAAATACGCCAAAATTCATGAGACCTGAAGCCGCATTGGCTGCGGTGAATACCGGCTCTCGGAAAAACCGGAAGTCCAGCATAGGATGAGTATGACGTCGTTCCACCAACCACAGGACCACACAGGTCATTCCCGCCCAGACGAATGCGGCAATAACCAGCATATTCCCCCAGCCGAGGGGTTGACCTTCAATGACGGCGAAAATAAGGCTGGCCAGTGCAGAAGCAGCAAGAACCTGTCCCCAGATATCCAGCTTCCTTCCTTGCGGATGGGAGGACTCTGAGACAAATCCAAGGGTCAGCCAAAGACCAAGAATCCCTACTGGCACGTTGATCCAGAACACGGAGCGCCAACCAAAGGCTCCGACCAGCCACCCCCCCAGAGTCGGTCCCGCGACTACTGCAAGACCCGACACTCCCGCCCACCAGCCGATGGCCCGCGCGCGTAGTCGGGCGTCGGGAAAAGCGTTTCGCAGAATAGCCAGCGAGTTGGGTAACGCGGCAGCAGCGCCAATACCTTGCAGGCTTCTCGCACCGATTAAAAAAACATAGGATTGAGCCGATGCACAGGCGATGGAACCCAACACGAAGAGCACTATTCCGCCGGTATACATTCGACGGCGGCCAAAAAGATCTCCCAGGTCGCCGGTTGTTAGCATCAGGCTGGAGAACAAAATGGCGTACGCATCGACCACCCATTGCAGGGCTGCGACACCCGCATGCAGATTGTCCTGAATGTTTTTTAGTGCAACATTCACCACGGTGAGGTCGAGTTGGATCATGAACAGCCCGAAACAGACAGCGGTCAGCGTGATGGTCGAACGCCTTCGTTGGTTAGTCATATGGAAACCTCAAATAAACCCGAGCGCTAGCACCCTTTGAAAGTCCGGTCAAGCGTATTCGCTTCATTAATCCCACTCTCCTATACCCCGCTTCACGCTGTGACCTTGCCCTGGTTTTGTGGACATCTCGCGTTCAGGAAATTGTAGCCTCAGACTCCACCGTGGTCATATACCCGAGTTTTGAGCAGTAATATCTCAATGTCACAACCGGTGGCTCGGTCTATGTTGGTAAGTGTCCGACGCCCGGCATGGGCGCCCTCAAATACCCTCGTCCCGACGCTGTCACCTGGTGTTCCCGGTTCTCCTACCATAACTCGAAAGCGCCGGACCTCGATTTGCGTTTTCCGGGGACGGAGGAAAATGAATTGTGAGGCGTTGGCGGCGGTAATTTCCCCTGGTGCAGATACCGGTAAGGGTGCCAATTGTGACGGTCACAGAGGATACAGCCTGATATGTTTTGACCTGTCAACTACTGGCATGGGTTTTCTTTTGTCTTTTCGCTCATTTTGGCCGTAAGTCTTTAAGTCAAGGCACGAGCGGCTGTTAACGACGGTCGATCACTCTGATATACGCGGGTTGGATACCGCCTGACTTCGCTTCGTCGTGGAGCTGCCTCGCTCTACAATCGAGGGTCACCGAGTCAAATCGGTGCCTCATAGGCTGATCGAGGATTCTCCCACCGGGCCACTCCTGCCCTGATATAAAGACTCACGTCTCATGGTTAATGGTCAATAGTTTACCAATCGTAATGACATTTATAGTATACTCGAAGTATTATGTCATAAGTGGGTTACCGAACCTCCGTCTGAACGGCACAGGCCATGGCCCACAGGAAGCCCGTGAGCTCGCGGGCGATGGCCGTACACACCTGGACTTTGAGCTTGCCCGCGCGCATCAGGTGTTGGTAGCGGCCGCAGAGCCGCTTCTGAGCCTTCCAGGCGATCGCTTGCACGGGATCACTGGTGTTCTTGGCCCGCCGCTGCAGATGCGCGGTCTTGCGGGCGGGGAAGCGGTAGCACCAGGCGGCCTCGGTGAGCACCCGTCGGACGTGGCCGTTTCCGGTCTTGGTAATGCCACCGCGGCGGGTGGTGGCGCCGCTCGAGGATTCGGAGGGCACGAGCCCCAGATAGCTCATGAGTTGGCGTGGGGAATCGAACCGGGCGAGGTCCCCAATCTCGGCCACGACCGTGAGCGCGGTAATGAGTTGCACGCCGCGCAGCGCCATCAAGGCACGCACGACCGGAGCCAGCGAGAAATGGTCCAAGACGCGCACCATCTCGGCTTCCAAGGCCGCCACCCGCGAAGACAAGTGTGCCACGGTATCGACATACTCCTGGAAGACGATCTGCTGGACGGCCGCCTCGAACTTGAGGGTCATGAGCCAGCGCGTATACGCCTCGGTCCACTTGGTCTTTCCCGAGGCGTAGAGACGACCGTGGCGCAGGAGAAAGGCCGATAGGCGCTGTTTGGCCTGGCGTTCCAGGGCCTTGGTGTCTTCCCGGGCGCGGGTGAGGTCTCGCACGGCCTCTTGTTCCGGTCCTGGGACCCAGACCGCCGTGAGTTCGCCGGCGCGATGGAGGCGGGCGAGCGATTCGCTATCCCGCCGGTCGGTCTTCACCCGGTCGCCCGGTTTGGTGGGAATGAGCGAGGGGGCGACGACCATACAGTCATGGCCGATATGGGTCAGCTGACGAAAGATCCCATAGCCACAGGGACCGGCCTCGTAACAAAAGGATAAGACTTCCCCCTGGGGGCTCAGTTTCTTTACGAGTTTGGCCACCGCCTCCGGGGTGTTGGCAATCTCCCCGTAATAGCGGGGCTTGCTCTGACCGGCCTCGGCGATCGCTACCGCGATGGTGTCTTTGTGTGTATCCAGCCCTATGTACTTGCTAAACTTCGTCATGACCTGCCCCCTCAAATGTGGCTCTGAATTGGTGGTGGTTTACCCGACCTCAGTTTAATCCACGTCGCTTGAGGCCGGGCAGGTCAATACATGATGTCTACTTTCCGCACATCGAAGACATGATTTCGGCCTAATTTCGTCTCATCCCATCTAACCGCGCCCCTTCTAGCCGTGCGCGAGGTGCGCCTGGCGCTCCAAGGCGCGGCGCGAGAGCACCTCCATCCGCTGAAGTAATCGTTTGACCTCACGGTATTGGCGCACACCTTCCTCATAGATCTTCGCCTCTTCTGGCCCCAGGCGATGATTCATCGGTCTTGCCAGCCACCTTTATACGTCCACTCGAAGTACGGTCCGTGACGCTGTGCCGGGTTGTGGGCGCAGGGGCAGGTGGGTCGTCCGCACTTCAGGGTGCGATGGAGGACCGTACCCTTACAAAAGAAGCCCAATTGCATGAGATCCGCCTTCAGGGCGTCGAACTCGCGCGCGGTGCGAGCGAGGATCTTGTCGGGAGTGGTGCGTGGCTTCATAGAATACTTGACAGCGTCGATGTTGTCGGTAGTGTTACCGACAACATCGACGCTGTCAGGGGGGCTCCTCTGACTACGCGACGCTCATCAGAGGACGAGACGCTTCTCTCCCAGGTTATCGGCCCACTGCCGATCATCAACAGTGTTCCCGAGAGGCTGCGGCTCGACCGCTGCTTTGAGCGATTTGTGCCAGGCCATGATAACCGCCTACGGCTGGCTCCCGCTTTGGGGATCGGGGGTATTGTTGCGCAACATCCTTGTCGAACGCGAACCCCTCTACGCGTTACACGAATGGGCCGGCCCGTTCGATGAGTCCCTCCTGGGACTACCCGAGGGCGCGGCGCGCCTCCTCAATGACGATCGCGTGGGCCGCGCCCTCGATGCGCTGTTCCTGGCGGACCGCGCCGCCTTGTTAACGGATATCGTGGTGGGCGCCGTGCAGACCTTCGATGTCGATTTGCGCGAGTTGCACAACGACAGTACGACCGTGACGTTCACCGGAGACTACGCGGCAGCCACCGGGGGACCAATCCGGCACCGACCCATCGCATCACTCACGGCCACAATAAGGACCATCGCCCGGACCTAAAGCAGCCGCTCTGTATTCTCACGACCTCGCCCGATGGGACCATACCCGTATGGGGGAAGCACCGACCATGGGAATACGGTCGATGATCAGACCCATATCATGACCTGGAACACGCTCCGGCGCTTAGTCGGCAGCGCCCACTTCCTCTACGTCGCCGACGCCAAGCTCTGCACGCGGGAGAATAGGGCGCATATTGCCCGCGGCGAGGGGGCGCTTCCTGACCGTTTTACCCAAGACGCGGCGCGAGGACGGCTGGTTTCGTGATGGGTTGCAGGGCCACACCCCGGAGTGGGTTGAGCTCGATCGTACGCCGAGCACGCGCGGCGGCGAAAAGGGCGATGGTGTCTACCGGGGTATCGAGTCCCCGCGTCGCTCGGCGGAGGGTTACCGCATCCTCTGGATCTTCAGTTCCCTGAAGGCAGCCCAGGACCGCGCCGCCCGTCAGGCGCGTATCGACCGTGCTCTCGAAGAGCTGGAGCGCCTTCGCGGGCGTCTGGGCTCGCCGAAATCCCGGCTGACGACGCGCAGGCGTATCGAGGAAGCCATTACAGGGATTCTCGCGACCGGTGAGACGCGTCGATGGATCACCGTCACTGTGAGCCCGAGAACCACCATCAGTATACCCAGTCCTCGGCGGGCCGGCCCGGCAAAGACACGCAGTACGTCCGCAAGACCCGGGAGCGCTTTGGCATCCACTGGCAGATGTGCGGCGAGACCTTCGCGTACGATGATCGGACCGATGGGATCTTCCCGCTCATGACCAACGACGAGTCCCTGTCGGTACGCGAGGCGCTGGCCGCCTACAAACGCCAACCCGCCCTCGAGAAGCGCCACGAACAACTGAAGACCGTTTTCGCGGTCATGCCGGTGAATTTAAAGAGCCACAGCCGCATCGAGGCCTTCCTGTTTCTCTATTTCGTGGCGTTGCTCGTGGAGTCCCTCATCGAGCGTGAGTTGCACCGCCGCATGAAGACGCAGAATCTCGAGTCATTGCCGCTTTACCCTGAAGGTCGACGCTGCCGGCCCCCACCGCCGAACGGGTGTTTGATATCTTTCGCGATGTCCGCCGCCACCGGCTCCAGCAAGCCGATGGCACGGTGCATCAATGCTTCTACGACGAACTGATCGAACTCCAGCGAACCGTATTGCGGCTACTGGGGTATTCACCAAAGGCCTATTTCTGTGCGGGAGAGAATCGCTAGGTTGGGCGAAAGTGGTTCCGGGAAATAGCAGGGATTTGACGTACGAAAAGTGCGGAAACTAGGTTCTATAATCCTAGAAAAAGCAGTTGAACCTTCACATCCCCGATATTTCCGGCACCAATAAAGCCTGAGGACCGGCTGTCGCCCGCATGAATTTCGCAAACGCACGCCGCAAAATGAGGGCGAGACGCTTGGTGTCGGTCAACTGCTCCGCAGTGGATTTTAGAGAACTCAAGAAGGCCGCCAAGCGGGTCAGCACCGCCTGGATGGCCGCCTGCTTCGCGTGTTGGCGGGTGTTAGTCAAATACGTCTGGCCCCCATGTAGGGTTTGTGTCGCTACCCCATGCAACAACAACGGCCGACTCGTAATCGCGTCCGATGTTTATGACATGGCTAAGTCGCACGAAGAGATTCCACCAGTTGTATATGAGCGCTACCATACGCGCGATGAGGCGACAGCGTTTGATGTCATGAGTGGTAAAACCACCCCACCCCCACTGGTTTTTTAATTCGTCGAAATTGTTCTCTGCATCGGCACGATCGCGATAGAGTTGGGAGATCGTGAGAATGGGGTAGTCGGTCGATGTGACGAGTACGGCGTATTCATAACCGGCGGTGGCGACCGCGCTTTCGATAAACGCCAACGTGCCTTGCGGGTCGTCTTTGGGTGACAAGACGACATCGCCTTTGAGACGACGACGCAGAACCACCACGCGCCGTGCCCGCGTCCAGCCGGAGAGCTGGAGGGTGTCTTCGCGACCCGTCCAGCCGTGGCCCGCCTTCTCCCAATCCGTGTGTGCAAAGAGGCGGGTGATGAGACGCTTGACGTTCGGTGTCAGCCTTAATTTCGTGAGGTAGGGCTGATTGCGGGTCTCTGCCGCAGCGAGAACGGATTCGTTGCCATAGGCAATATCGCCCCGGAGTAAGGCCGGGCGCTCGGACGGAGGCAGCGCATCGAGCCATGCCCAGATCCCAGGCATACTGTGCGTAGGCGCGGTCTCGTTGCCGGGCATGACTTCGACGGCCAAGGCCAAACGGGTGTTGGCCATGAGCGCACTATGATAACTATGTGAAGGCCGTCCCGGCTTATGGGGGTTGGTGCCCACCACCGCGCACCTTGTTTGCCATAAAGACACTTCACGGTGGTATCGAGATCGAGGATCCAGGGCGTGCTGAGAAGCGGCTGCGTAGTCTTTGCGAGATGTCGATCCAGCCAGGCACTACCGGCCGATTCGTCCATGCGGATCAAAGCGCGACGGGCGGCGTCTTCGGAGACGAGGCCTGTGACACCCAAGAGAGCCGGATGCACACGGTCTTCGCGAATACCGGTGATATGCGCATAGCGGTGATGGCAGGCCTTGATCGACAGCAAGAAAGTGGAGAGGATCGCGCTTATCGGGAGCGTTATTACTGTGATAGACAAGAGGGCAATCCTTCACCCAAGCATCAAACAATCCACTGACCTTCAGGAACTCGATAAAGAAGGGTAAGCCCTAAGCGGTGTGACCGCTGCGGCCGGATCCCACTCGACGTGGATACGACCCCCAAAGGTGTCGAGCACCACCGGTTTTTGGGTCTTTAGAGCCTTCCGTTTCGCTTCACCCATTCGGTGAGTCCTCCGTGGTGGCAAAAACCGCCGCAAGCCCGCCTGCAGCCTCGCTTTAGCTTACCAGGAAGTGGAGTCAACTGCGTTTTCTAGGTTCAGGGGCTTTTAAGAAATAGAGCCGGAAAGAACGTGCGACAAGCGCGGCATAAGATAGATCGTGATCACGGCAATGATCTCGGATCACAATCAACGGTCTTTGCTGGGGTACGGGATGGAGTTATGGATCATGGGGCCGGGACGAAAGACGTTCCCGCGACGTTCGTGGCGTTAGGGTGTACTCATTGAAAGCATCTGTTACGGGGCCTAAGCAGCGATATGGATATTTCGGAGCGCGTCCACGCCGCCCTTTTTCGAGGCATTCAGGATTTCTATACCAACAAGGTTGCCCTCTTTGTCGTAGTCGAGAATCACGCCGTCAGATATTTCCTCGCTTTCCTCGATCACAGCCGACGTCAATTCCAAGTACAAAGCATCTGCTTCCCTATCCACACGTACTAACATGGGCGTCTCCTATCAAAATAGGCCGTTATCACATGGCAATGATCGTTTTCGCGCGCCACCACACGCAGCATCTTGCCTCGTTCTTTGTGGCACTTCAAAAAGGAGGTCTTGCCATCCCGTATTTCTGTGTCGTCCGGCATCAAGATGGCCGCCTCTATCCATTCTATTTTAATGGCGCGCCGTTGTACCTGAAAAGCGGCGTGCTCTGCAAAAATTTGATCCATACTTAAGAGTATACCTCATTCGGTGGAGTCCCCACTCACCCCGACCACCCCACCAAAGCCTCGGCCCTTGGATTGAGCCAGGATCACGGATATGGAAATAGGGCTGGGCTTCGGCGGAAAATGTCCAAGCCTTAAAAACCCGCAAGATAGGCCCTAGCGAGGAGGTATTAGCCCCTTCTTGTGATCACGAATGCTGAACGTAATGGGGATTAGCAGGAACTCATAAAACGGTGAATAACGGCCGCCGTAGCTTCCGGTATCGCAATGGGTAAAAACCATGACGCAGGAAACAGACAGTCCTCATCCGTGTGTTACGTCCTTCTCTGCTTAAGGCTCCCCCGCCCTCAATATCCCGACATCTTTCAGCGGCTTTTAAGAAACGGGGCCGGAAAGAGCGCGTGACAAGCCCAACAGAAGAGAGACCGATGTTCCGCTGTTAAAGAGGGAAGCTCTGACACTCATCCCCGACAAAGGAAACCGGCCTATGTATCGGTCGGAACACCGTCTTGCCCCGGCCATCGACCCCATGAACGGCTAAAACAGCCTTTGCGAGATTTGCCCCAAACGTTATAACCATCATTGTCGCCTCCTTTCGGTTAGTGGTATGTCACACACTCCACTTTGGCATTTTTGATGCCGGTTAGGCCGGCGCGATCATCCCATTACCTTTTATCTGTCCGTGCGTACTCATAAAGACCGGTGGCCCGAGACGTTTGCTGGCGTTCAGCATTGCGGCAGAACCATGGGCAAGGTATTGCCGAGGTTGCCGCTAAAGCCCAGAGACGGCACCTGGGAGTGCTGGGCGTCGTTATTGTCCGCAAGCCCGCCCGTCGTCCCGTTGCCGGAGGCCGGGTCGCTCGTGGTGGCGCCCAGGGCGCTGATGACGGTCTCGGCCATGGAGCCCGGGCGGCAGGTGCGAGCGCGCCGTTGGGCCGTGTGTACTGGATGTGGCCGTTGCCGACGACCTCGGGGAAGCCGTCCCCGTTCATGTCGACGAAATCGAGGTCGGCCGTGCCGGTGCCCGTGGTGGTCCCGATGCTGATGCCGGCCGCACCGCGGTGCCTGTCAAGGTAGTTATCGCCTGAATTATGCGCTTTTGCGTTTCTCGTTTAACGGACGAAGAGCTGCGTGAGTCAGTGTCTCCTCCTCCGAATTGAGGGTTACGACCCCGATCGGATCCCAATGACGCGTGTGTCGCGACCAGCGACGCGGATGGCGGCTTTTGGCCTCCTGATACAGGGCTTGGCACCGGTACCCATCGGATCCCGATACAGGGCACGTAATAGTGCCGCGGGCCGAGAAAGCGCGGGTCCTGTAAGAGATCCCTTGACGACGTGGATATTCATATGCGCGTCCTAACGAAGCGCCGGCCTCGTAGTAAGCACAAATGGCGTTTCTATAGGCCAAGCCTCGAAACAGCAATTCCTTCTCACGCTCCTCTTGTTGAACACGCGTCGTCGTAACGGTCGCCACTTCCGCCAATATCCCCACAATAACCAGGGCAATCAAGGCCATGACATAGGTAAAGCCGCGACTCCGCCCCCCTCCGCGGATGCGCAGCCAAACCCACATCGCCGGAGCCGCGGCCGCCCCGACAAGCGCTAGCGGCACGGCGAGCACCGGCAAGCGCCTGACGAACCCCATCATATAGAATCCCCCGCGAAAGAAGGTCGGGGGACGAAACGGTCGGCCCTTGGGCTGGCGGCCATCGGCGCCGGATGGGCGTCCCGAGAAAAGCAGAATTTTTTCCAGCCTGCCCCCGGTGGGGATGGAAAAATGCCACAACCGCTCCCATATAGCAGGCCGAGACAGTTAGAGGAGGCCTTCTATGCCAGCAAAACAACTCGTGTGCCCTCATTGCGGACAAAAAAACCGAGTCCCCACGGACAGACTGGCCCATAACCCGCAATGCGGCTCGTGTCACCAAGCGCTGTTACCAGGCGAGCCTATCAATGTGGACGATAAGAGCTTTGCCCAGCACGTCAGCGGGAATGAACTTCCGGTTCTGGTTGATTTCTGGGCCCCGTGGTGCGGCCCCTGCCAGATGATGGCGCCGGCCTTCGCCCAAGCCGCCGCCGATCTTAAGCTGCAAGCCCGTTTCATCAAGGTCAACACCGAAGAACAACAGGGCCTCGCGAGTCGTTACGGCATTCGCAGCATTCCCACGCTCGCCGTCTTTAAAAACGGCCGCGAGGTAGCGCGCAGGGCAGGGGCCATGGATGCGCGGCGACTTAAGAGTTGGATCGCGCCGCACCTTTAGCGCGAAGAGCGGGAACGCGAATAATGGGTCCCGCGAGGCGTGGCGCGGGCATAGGTCCGGGAATGAGGTCGGTCCTTTTTCTGCGCGAGCGCCGCCGGCATGCTCGCCAAGGCCGGGCCAGTGGCCGCCAAAAACCCTAGAATAATGAAAATAGTGCGCATAGAGCCATCCCTCATATCTTTGCGTAGTATTCAGTATAGCGAGGATTGGCGGGCGGCGCCCCATCGCGGCCCACGGGCCGCAGCGAGGCCAAGGACTCACCGGGGCATCGTGGCCCGGCGGTCTTCACGGGCCCCGCTAGGATTCTTTCGTCCCCCGGCGGAGGAGGGGTCAAAGGGCCGGCGTAGCAACCACCCTCCCAATCCCGCGCCCCGGCCGTGCTCGGGCGCGCCTGTCAAGTGCCGGCAATCCCCTGATGCGCTATGCTGTGAGCATGCCGCTCCCCCTGAACCGCCTGCAAAGAAAAGTTCTGGCGGTCATCCTGACCCTTGTGGTAGTCCCGATGCTGGGCGCCGGGGCCGGGGCCGCACGCTGGGTTTCCGCGCACTTCGAGCATCGCTTACAGCAATGGATTGTGGAAGCGGCCCGTGTCGACCGGATATGGCTCAAAGGCTACCAAAACGACGCCCTGATGCTCGGCCAAAGCTTGGCGAACAGCGTTCGCTACCGGCACACCCTGGCCCACGGCCGGGTGGTCCCACCCGCCTCTTGGCGCCACATTAGCCGCAGTCTCGGTTTACGGTTAATTCAGATCTATGGTCCAGACGGTCGGCTCCTCTACTCCTCAAGCGGCCTGCGTATCGCGGGCTACTGGAACCCGTCGCAAAAACAGGCGGTGTTACGGGTCATAGACCGTCACCACGACATGCTCGCGGCAGTTGGCGTGACCGCGATGACGGTAGCGCATCGTGGGGTCTACCACCTCGTGCTAGGCGGCCTTCTGAATCGTCATTTCATCCGCGAGGTCTCGCAAATCACCGGGCTCGATACCCAGCTCTATTATCGCGCGGGCGGCCACCGCTATCTCGATGTCTTGTCTTCTCCTCACCACGTCATCGCCTTAACCGGACTCTCGTCCCAGACCATGCGACGTCTCTTGAACCGCCGCTCCGATTACGATGTGCACGCTGATACCAACCGCTTTCGCGGACTGTATACCCCCATCGCCGACTCATCGGGCCACGTCGAGGCCCTCGTATTCAACGGACTTAAACGCGGAGGCCTGGATGCGTTTCTCACCAACCGCGGGGCGCTTTTCGTGACGATCTCGCTCGCTGGCCTCTTGATAGGCGGCCTTACCGGGCTTTTCTTGAGCCGTATCGTGCTGCGCCCCATAGAACAACTCCATAGCGGAGTTATGAGCCTGGCAAGCCAGGACTTTGATGCAAAGGTTCCCGCTTATGCCAATGATGAACTCGGCGATCTTGGGCGCGCCTTCAACGCCATGGCAGTACGCCTGCGCGAGGCCCGGGATACCCAGCAACAACGATTCCGACAAGATAAGCTGATCGCGTTAGGCGAGCTTTCGGCGGCCCTCGCCCACGAGATTCGCAATCCCATAGGTGTCATCTCGGCCGCCGCAACCTTGCTTGATAAGTCCGGCCAAGACAGCGCGAAGCAAACGGATCTTAAACGCATGATCCGTGAACAAAGCGCACGGGTCGCGGCCTTGACTGGAGATTTTTTGAAGCTTTCGCGTAACCGTCCCCCGGCCCCCGCGGTTCTTGATCCGAGCGCACCCCTAAAACGTGCCCTGGCCGGGGTATTGGCCATCCATCCCCAGATCCAGGTCAGCGAGACACTGACGCATGGCTTGGCCCGCATACTGGCCGATGGCGACCTCCTGCAACAGGCATTTACCAACCTTTTAACAAATGCCGCTGAGGCCTTTACGGGCCAGGACGGACAGATCATGCTGTCCTCCCATGTGGAAAAGGGCCGCCTTCTCATGGCTGTCGAAGACAATGGGCCGGGCATAGATGCCGCCCACGCCCCGAGACTATTCGAGCCCTTTTTTACGACCAAGGCACACGGCACTGGCCTTGGTCTCTCCATTGCCGCGGCCTTGGTCGAGGCCAACGGCGGCGTGCTCGCGGCGGAGACCAGACCATCAGGCGGCGCGCGTTTCGTCATGAGTTTTCCGGCCTTAGGACCGCGCGGAACACAAGCCGCCGAGGAGGTTCCTTGAGGCCCGGTCGGTACCGATACCAAAGCGCGCAGGAAGGGCCGCCCCCGGTACCGCGGCCGCGCGGGGCTGCCCAGGAGCGCCGATGTTAAAAAGTACCGTACTCGTCGTAGACGACGAGACCAATATGCAGACGCTGATGCGCATGATCCTCGAAAGCGCAGGCTACAGTGTCATCGTCAGCGATCGGGGAGAAACGGCCCTTCCTCACCTCCAGAACCTCGCCATTGACATCATTCTCTCGGACCTCAAAATGCCGGGGATGGGCGGTGAAGAGTTCATTCGCCGGGCCCGCGCGGAACGGCCCGATATCCCGGTTATCGTGATCACAGCCCACGGCTCGATCAGTTCGGCGGTATCGAGCATCCATGCCGGAGCGGCCGACTACTTGACCAAGCCCTTCGAGCCTGAGGCCCTCGAGATCGCCGTTCACAATGCCCTGAAGCTGCGCCGCATCCTGCAGGAAAATCAGCGTCTCAGGGCCGACATCCAGCGGCGCGCCCGCAGCACCCATACCCTCCTCGGACGAAGCGAACCCTTAAAACGCCTCCAGGCTGAGATCGGCCGAGTGGCGTCGGTCAAAACCAATATTCTCATCACTGGGGAATCGGGGACCGGAAAAGAGCTGGTCGCGCGCGCCATCCATGAATCGGGCCACCGCCGCGATCACCCGTGGGTAGCCGTCAATTGCTCGGCCATTCCCCACGACCTTCTCGAAAGCGAGCTCTTCGGCTTTGTCAAAGGGGCGTTTAGCGGGGCGACCCAAAACCGCACGGGACGCATTGAACAAGCGCAAGGCGGGACGCTATTCCTAGACGAGATCGGAGATCTTGGGATCGAACTGCAAGCCAAGCTTCTGCGGGTCTTGCAAGAACGTGAGTTCTCGCCCCTTGGATCCAATCAGGTGCGGGCCATGGATGTGCGCATCATCACCGCCACGAACCGCGACCTGCGCGCCCAAGTAGAGGCCGGGCGATTTCGCGAAGACCTCTTTTATCGGCTGGATGTATACAACATCCAAGTGCCACCGCTCCGGGACCGAGTCGCGGACATCCCTCTGCTGGCCGCGGCCTTTCTCAACGAGCTCGCTACCGACATGGGCTCTTCGATCGAAGGTTTTACCGCAGAGGCGCAAATGGCCCTGAGTCAGTATTCGTGGCCGGGCAATATCCGCGAGTTGCGCAATGCCGTGGAACGGGCGCTGTTGACGGCAACCGGCCCGCTCGTCGAACGCGACGATCTCCCCCACAGCCTCTTTCGCCCACGGGAACAAGCGGCGGCCACGTCAGCAGTCTCCCATCTCCCCACCGGGCCGCTCGATGAATGGCTCGCCCAATTGGAGCGCGAAGCCATCATCCGCGCCCTGAAGTCCTGCGACGGCGTGCAAGCCCGGGCCGCCGAGGTCCTAGGCATCGCCGAGCGCAGTTTGTGGCATCGCCTCAAAAAATACGCCATCCGCCTGCAGCGGACACCCCATTAAGGCCGCCGTGCGAGAGGCCAGGTGCGGCCGGGCGCGCCAAGGCCGCGGCGCTTAGGCAAAGAATCCGAGGGACGTGGTGCTCAAAGGGCATCATCCACGCGTACGAGCGCGCGGCGGGTATGGTGGCCTTGCAGCATCGCATCGATGGCGGGATCCAACTCGCTCCGAGTCAGAGACCGGTGGAGGAGGGCAAAATCGCGCGGCCTTAATTCGCCCGCCAATCGCCGCCACATCTCTTTTCGTCTCGGCATGGGGCACTGCACGGAGTCGATGCCGAAGAGCCGTACTCCTCGCAATATGAACGGAAAGACCGAGCTTTCGAGTTGGGTCCCACCCGCCATGCCACAGGCGGCCACGGCGCCGCCGTACATGATCTCCTTCAGGACATGGGCGAGCACAACGCCCCCCACCGTGTCCACCGCGGCTTGCCAACACGGGGTGCGCAAGACTCGTTTCGCATCCTCGCCCTCGCCTTCCGCAGACACGACCCGCGCCGCTCCCAAGGCCAGAAGATAGGGCTCTTCTGTCATCTTTCGGGTCCAGGCCACGACCCGGAAGCCGAGTTGGGCGAGCAACATGATAGCGATACTCCCGACCCCGCCGGTGGCCCCGGTCACCAGGACCTCGCCCTTCCCGGGATCGATGCCGCACTCGAGAAGTGCGTGGATCGCGAGCGCCGCGGTGAGGCCCGCCGTTCCCAGCACCATGCTTTCCGAAACCGTGAGGCCTTCGGGAACCGGCAGGACCCAGGTCCGCGGGACGCGCACATAGTTCCCGAAACCGCCCCAGACCTCAACACCCAGACCAAAGCCCGTCACCAGGACCGGGCCCGCATCCTCCTCCCCCACGACCACGCCGGCCGCGTCTATTCCCGGGACATGGGGCCAGGTTTTGACGAGGGCTGGGTTCCCGCGGGAGGCCAACGCATCTTTATAGTTGAGGCTGGAGAATTGAACCTGGATAAGGACGCCCTCGGACCCGAGATCCGAGAGCGGGCGCTCGACAAGACCGTGGATGAGGCCCCCGTCTTTATCTCGATCCACGACATACGCGACAAAGGACCGCATAGGACTCGCCTCGCTTGCGCCTATGATGGCGGCCCCTTTACGGGACCCGGCGCACGCCGTTCTTTGTACCCAACAACAGGATATCGGCGCCGCGGCGGGCAAAAAGCCCGTTGGTGACGATGCCCGTGATGTGATTGAGCCGCTCCTCCAAGGCCACTGGATCCAGGATCTTCAGGCCGTGGACATCCAGGATCACATTGCCGTTATCGGTCTGAAAACCCTGACGGAGAACGGGCTCGCCCCCTAAGGCCACGAGCTCCCGGGCGACGAAACTCCGCGCCATGGGTATGACCTCGATGGGCAGGGGAAACCGCCCCAAGATGTCAACCAGCTTGCTCTCGTCGGCAATGCACACGAAGCTCCGGCTCGCGGCGGCCACGATCTTTTCCCGAGTCAGGGCGCCGCCACCACCCTTAATAAGGGCCTTGTGGATGGTGGCCTCGTCCGCCCCGTCGATATAGACGGTGAGAGTACCGGCCTCGTTCAGATCAAGGACCGGAATGCCGTGCTTCTTCAAACGCTCGGCGGTCGCGACCGAACTCGCCACGGCCCCGTCGATCCGGCCCTTGATGGTCGCTAAGGCATCGATAAAGTGATTGGCGGTACTCCCGGTACCGACGCCGATCACGCCTCCCTTGGGCACAAATTCCAAGGCCGCAAGGGCTACCGCTTTCTTCATATCGTCTTGGTTCATGGTTCGCAGGATACCTGGGGTGTTTGACGAAGAAAAGGCCGCGCAAACGAGGGGCTTTAAGGCACCGTCTATGTACCGGACAAAAAGTCTACCCGCTGATCAAGGGGGGCCAGATTATCGAGATTCATAAGGGTCTCTATCTCCCCATCATGCACAAGGTCCGATCCGGCTTCAGGCTCCTCTCCTATGAGAAACACAGACTGTCCTTCAGACCCATCTCATGTTGGAGGAGGCCATCTGTGGTCGCACTCTAAACTGTCTGGTAGACTCAAACATTCAGGCCGAATGCATGACACGCAATTATCTCAAACGCATCCTGGGTTCCCGCGTCTATGACGTCGCCGTCGAAAGCCCGCTTACGGTGGCGGCCGGCCTGTCGCGCCGCCTAGGCCGCCCGGTGCTCTTAAAGCGCGAGGACATGCAGCCCGTGTTCTCGTTTAAGCTCCGCGGCGCATACAACAAAATCGCCCATCTTAGCCCCGAAGAGCGATCACTCGGGGTCATCACCGCATCCGCCGGAAATCACGCCCAGGGCGTGGCGCTCGCCGCTCGTAGGCTCGCGATCCGCGCCATCATCGTGATGCCCACAATGGCCCCTCAGATCAAAGTCGATGCGGTGCGGGGATTCGGGGCCGAAGTCGTGCTCTACGGCGAAAACTACGATGCCGCCTATGCCCATGCCCGCCACTTAAGCGCGGAACACAAACTGCCCTTTATCCATCCCTACGACGACCCTGACGTCATCGCAGGCCAGGGCACGATCGGGATGGAGATCCTCAAACAACACCCCGGGGACATCGAGGCAATCTTCGTTCCGGTAGGCGGTGGCGGGCTCATCGCCGGTATAGCCGCCTACATCAAGGCGCTACGACCGCAAACCCGGGTAATCGCCGTCGAACCGATGGATGCCGACGCCTTCGCCCGATCGCTCAAGCTGGGCAGCCGGGTCATGCTCGATAAGGTCGGGACGTTTGCCGACGGGGTCGCCGTGCGCCAAGTCGGACAGGAGCCGTTTCGCATCGCCCGCCGCCTGGTCGACGAGGCCCTGGTGGTTAGCAATGACGCCATTTGCGCGGCGATAAAAGACATATTCGAAGACACGCGCTCGATCGTTGAACCCTCGGGCGCGCTCGCCGTCGCCGGTCTCAAGGCCTACGCCACGCGCAGCAAGACGTCCGGGACTCTGGTGGCCATCGCCTCGGGCGCCAATATGAATTTCGACCGGCTAAGGCACGTTGCGGAACGCGCCGAAATCGGCGAGCGCCGCGAATTCCTATTCGCCGCCACGATCCCAGAGACGCCTGGAAGCTTCCGCAAGTTTTGCGGCCTCATAGGGCAGCGGAACATCACCGAGTTCAACTATCGGTTCGCCGATAAGCGCATAGCGCACGTATTCGTAGGCATCCAAGTGCCGGGGGGTTCAGGCGCGCACGACCTTCTTGCGTCGCTCGCGGCCCAAGGAATCGAGGTGCTCGATCTGACCGACAACGAGATGGCCAAGCTCCATATTCGCCATCTGGTCGGCGGTCGCTGCCCGGTCGACGACGAGATCATCTACCGTTTCGAATTTCCGGACCGGCCGGGCGCGCTGATGAACTTTCTCAACACCATGGGAGAGACCTGGAACATCAGCCTCTTTCATTACCGCAACCACGGGGCTGATTACGGCCGGGTGTTGGTCGGTATGCAGGTGCCGCTGGCCGAACGGGTACAGCTCCCGGCATTTCTCGAGGCCCTCGGGTTCGACTACCAGGAAGAGACCGACAACGCCGCCTACCGGCTCTTTTTGCGCTAAACGATGGTGCAAGCTGCTAGCGATCGCCCGCGAGCCGGCCGGCGCTAAGACTCCTTAGGAGCGCTGCCGCAAAGCCAAGGCCTCTTCGTTAAACGCGCCGTCTATGGCGTGTACGGTGCGCTCCATGCGCCGAAGATCGGAGACCGGCGCATCGTCGCGCATGGCGCGAAGGCGGAGCGGGCCCAAGGACGTGGTGGCCTCGGCCCGGGTAATCGTGGCGTCGGAAGAGACGGTACTGGCATGGGTGGCGATAGCCGCGACAATCTCCCCTGACAGCACGTCCTTGTGGGTCTTCGCCAGGGCCTTCTTTATCGTCTCCTCGCACGTTCCATCCCATATCTCATAACCCGAATTCTCGTTTAGGTACGCGAATAGCTCGTTTAAGGTCATAAACGCCTCTCGACAGGTTAAGCTGTTATGAGCCCATCGCGCAGATTGACGCGACAGGTCTCCTGGACTCTCTCAAAATAATACATAAGATCGATAGGGAGCGTGACGCCATCTAAGAGCTGAAGCGGGAAAAGATCCGCCGTCAGCAACACATCGGCCGCTGAAAACTCGCGCGCATAAAACCTATGCTTCGCGATGTAGGCGCCCAAATCCTTGAGGCGCGTCAAGGACTCCAGCTGACCATAGACCGCGTACCTATCATTGGCCAAATCCTCGAGGCTCGCGCCAAATCGGGCCTGCACCGAGGCCTTATAGGACGCAAGATGGGCCTCGTCGTCGCCGATCCCGACATAGGCCGGACGGATCGGGGCATAGAGCCGCTCGAGGATATTGTCGACTGCGGCGCGCCAATCGCCGAGTGATCGCCATTGCTCGATCGCCAAGGGGGCAAAGAGGCTCGGGGCCGGATAGCGGCGATCGATTTCCTCTAAAAGCCCGGCGGCACCCACGTCCAGGTGGCCATCGTCCCACGAGACCACAGGGACCGAGCGCGCCACGCCCAGCTCAAAAAACGTCTCGTCATCGTCATAGTCCGGGACCACGAGTTCGTACGGGAGGGACTTGAAGGATAAGGCCAGCCGGGCGCGCTCGGAGGCCGCCTCGAACCAAAAATGATACAACCTCATGGGGTGCCGGCAAGGCCGCGGATGATGCGCCACTCGTCGCTCGTCACCGGCAGCACCGACAGCCGATTGCCGCGCGCGAGAAGCGGCATGCCGACGAGTGCGGGGCAGGCCTTGAGCTCCGCCAAGGTGACGGGCTTTTTATAGCGTTCGCGAAACGCCACATCGACCATAGACCAGATCGGATTATCGGCCGTCGCCCGACTATCGTAGTGGTGGTTATCGGGATCCAGGGCCGTGAGGTCGGGGTAATGCTCGCGCACGATCTCGACCTCCCCGACCACGGCCGGCACGGGGCAACTCGAATGGTAAAAAAACGCCCGGTCGCCGCAGGCCATGGCCCGCATAAAATTGCGCGCCTGAAAGTTGCGCACTCCGTCCCAGGGTTCGGGACGACCCTTTTTGACGAGATCGTCAAGGGAGAAGGAGGCGGGTTCGCTCTTAAAAAGCCAGTAACGCATTAGCCTTCCCGCACGCTCACGCGCTGGATCCCCCGGCTACGACCAGTCTTGCTGTCGATATCGATGACCACCCCGCAAAAGGTGGCCGGCCCTTCCGCCGCCTCCAGACGCTCAGGCAACTTCAGCACCATGCGCTTCAAGACCTTCTCTTTATTCATACCGATCACGGAGTCGTAGCACCCGGTCATACCGACATCCGAAATATAAGCGGTGCCTCCCGGCAATACGCGCTCGTCCGCCGTCGGGACATGAGTATGGGTCCCTACGACCGCGCTCACCTGACCGTCCAAAAACCAGCCCATGGCCATCTTTTCGCTGGTGGTCTCGGCATGGCAGTCCACCAAGACCGCCTTTATGGACTCGGGCTTTGTGGCCAAAGTCGCCTTGGCGCACGCAAAGGGGCAATCGAGGACCGGGTGCATAAAGGCCGTGCCCATCACGTTCAAGACCGCAAACGGCTCGCCACGCGCGGTCTGCCCCGTATACCAACCGCTTCCCGGGGTTCCCAGCGGGTAGTTATGCGGCCGCAAGAGGCGTGGCTCGCGAGCCACGAGATCAAGCGCCTCACGTTTATCAAAGACATGATTGCCGGTGCTCAATACATCGATCTTGTGGGCCAGACACTCGCGCAAAATCTTATCCGTTACCCCAAATCCGCCGGCGGCGTTTTCGATGTTCACCACGACCACGTCGATCTTATAGCGTTCACGCAAGATGGGCAGGCGTTCTAGCAACACCCGGCGCCCCGCGTCCCCGACCACATCCCCCACAAACAACAGATTCATAACATTCTCCGGGGGCCATACAGCCTTTTTTCCGTCAAAACCGCATGTAAGCGCACATCGTGCGCGTCATTGGGCAATTTCCCGACCCGCTGACATTCGAAAGCCAGCCCGATGAGGAGCGGTTTACTGTGCTTTTTTCGGGATAAAAACGCAAAAGTCCGGTCATAGTGACCGCCCCCTTGGCCCAACCTCAGGCCGCGCGCGTCAAATCCCACCACCGGCACCAGGACCGCATCGAGCTGTGAGCCCTGGAGTCTGCGTCCCCACCTCGGCTCCATTATGCCATAACGGTTAGGGGTCAGGGACGCGCGCCAGGGAAGAAACGCGAGGGGGGAGTGGGGGCGCCGATTCACGACCGGCAGATAGAGCGCGCAACCGGCACGCTCCAGGGCCGACATCAACGGTCGGGGATCGAGTTCGGAACCGTGCGGAAGGTAGGCGGCAACACGCGCAGCCCGGCGCAACAACAGGTGCCCGCGATGGGCGATGCGCACGGCGCCCCGTCGGCGGAGGTCCGGGCGAAGATCTCTACGCCGCCCACGCAACTCCTGCCGAAAGCCGTGCTTCTCACAAGCCATGGGGATGACAAACGAAGATAGAGGCGCCCTCCACCTGTGCCGTAACCATTCTTTGCCTCGAACCAAAGGTTCAAGTGGGACACGTCCAGGCGCATCAGGCTTTCCGTTCAAGACGGACATGCACAACAGCACCCATGATCGCGGTTCCCGAGGCAAGAGTTATAGGTTCAAGGGACACGGAACGGTTACCAACACCGCAGGGGGCGCCAAACCCGCAAACGACCCGTCACAAAGGCGGTCGCTCCTTAACTCTTCTCGAACTCCTCTCGCAAAACCGAATCGACTCGGTCCGCGAGCGCGTGAATCCGCTTACTCCAATCTTCCGAAACGCTCATCGATTGCTCGCGCAAGCGCAAAAGCTCGTAGGCCATATTCAACGCCGCCATGACGGCGTTACGCTCGACTGCCACGGGCTTCCCCGCACGATGCCCCTCTTGCATCCGGGCATCAACGTAGCGGGCAGCCTCGCTCAAGGCCGCGCATTCATCCTCGGGACAGGAAACCGCAAATTCCTTACCCAGCACCGAGATATGGATGGTTTGCTTATTGACGGCCATCACCGGCCCTCGCGGGCCATGGCCGTGACGCGGCCAATCATCTCTTCCACTCGCGTACGCGCGACCCGCGTCCGTTCGCTCAGTTGCACATATTCCGCAGACAGGGCCTGATGACGCGCACGCCACATCGCATTATCTTCCCGAAGCCGTCGGCACAGTGCGACCAAATCCTCGACGCGACGCTCTAATCTCGCTAGCGCATCCGTGTCAAAAGGTGCTTCGCCGCTCATGGATCCACTATAGAACTCGGGGGCGTCGTGGTCAACGTCCGTCCTCCGGGGCTTGTAGGGAGGGCCTGCCCTAGCCCTCATTAAGCACTCAGGTACAATAGGCCATGACCTACGACCTCTCTTTTCAGGCCACGGCCTCAACCTTGGACGCCGCGGGGATCGCGCTTAGTCCGTCGGAGGCCCATGGGCTGCTGACCGGGCTCGTGTGCGCAGGTAGTGCCGATGACGAGGCGGCTTTCTCGGCGCTTGGCGATCCCGGCGACCTTCCCGAACTCGGCCACTATGTTGACGCGCTGCGTACGCAATTAACCCAGGGGCTCGCAGGCGGCGAACTCGATTTCGCGCCGCTTTTGCCGGGCGAGGATCAGTCAGCGCCACAACAGAGTCGGGCCTTGACCCAATGGTGCAGCGGCTTTATCGCCGGCTACTATTTCCGCGGCGAGGATCGGCGGCAAGGGTGCTCGGAGGCCGTGGGCGAGGCCCTGGATGACATGGCGGCGCTCGCAGACGCGAGCGGGACCGTAAGCGAGGCGGACTTGAGCGAACTCGTGGAGTACCTGCGTGTAGCCGTCCAATTGATCTACGAAGAGACCAGCGATACCGTTTAATGGGCCGACGAGCGCGCCCGACTTCCGATATCGGGCATAATGAGGACTATGGACAAGAATCAATTCAAGCGACGCCGGACGGAGTTCATGGCGCTCATGGGTGAGGGCGTGGCGATTATCCCCACGGCGCCGATCCGCAACCGCAATAGCGACGTCGACTTTATTTTTAGGCCCGACAGCGACTTCTATTACCTCACCCATTTCCCCGAACCCGAGGCCGTCGCGGTTTTCGTTCCGGGTCGCGCCCAGGGGGAATTTCTGCTGTTTTGCCGGGAGCGCAGCCCGGAGAAGGAACAGTGGCAGGGACGGCGCGCGGGCCAAGAGGGCGCGGTCGCGACCTATGGCGCCGACGACGCCTTTCCGATCGACGATATCGACGACATCCTTCCGGGCCTTTTGGAAAACAAACGGCGTGTTTTTTACAGCATGGGCCGCCATGCCGAGTTCGATGGGGTGGTGCTAGAGTGGGTGAACGAGGTGCGCGGTAAGGCCCGCTCAGGGATCGTGGCCCCCGGAGAATTCGTAGACCCGAATCACCTGCTGCACGAAATGCGCCTCATCAAACGCCCGGAGGAGATCGCGCTCATGCGGCGCGCGGCGGCCATCGGCGGCGAGGGACATCTGCGCGCCATCCGCGCCTGCGCGCCCGGGCTCCACGAGTACGAATTGGAGGCCGAGCTTCTCTATGCCTTCCGTAAAGGCGGTTCCGAATACCCGGCTTATCCGCCGATTGTGGCGGGCGGCGCCAACGCCTGCATCCTGCACTACACGGAAAACAACGCCGTACTCAAAAACGGGTCGCTCGTGCTTATCGACGCAGGCTGCGAGATCGACGGTTACGCCTCCGATATCACTAGAACCTTCCCCGTAGGCCCGCGTTTTAGCCCCGAACAACGCGAACTCTACGATCTTGTCCTGGCGGCCCACAGCGCGGCTTTGGAAAAAGTGGGTCCGGGCGAGGAATGGCCGAGCGCCCATAACGCCGCAGTCGGGGTCTTGACCCAGGGCCTGATCGACCTGAAGCTCCTGCAGGGTACGGTCGACGGACTCATCGAAAGCGGGGACTACAAACGCTTTTACATGCATAGAACCGGGCACTGGCTCGGCCTCGATGTCCATGACGTGGGCGACTATCGGGTCGGCGATAAGCCGCGGGTCCTGGAACCCGGGATGGTCACAACAGTCGAGCCTGGACTGTACGTCACGGCCGGAGACGACATCCCGAAGGGCTTTCACGATATCGGGATCCGCATCGAAGACGATGTGCTCGTGACCAAAGCCGGCTACGAGATCTTAAGCCACTCAGTCCCCAGGAGCGCCTCCGATATCGAAGCCCTGCGCGCGGAAGGTCTGTGAGCATGGAGACCTACGACATCGTCATAGGCGGCGGTGGTCTCGTGGGAACAAGTCTCGCCTTGAGCCTGGCTCACCTTCCGCTGACCATCTGCCTCATAGACCCCGTGGCCGCGCCGCCACCACGACACAAAGATGATCGGACGTTCACCTTGGCGCAAGGATCGAAACGCGCCTTGACGAGCCTCGGCGTCTGGCCCCTGCTGCCGGAAAATAGCTTCCACCCGATCACCGAGATCGAGGTGTCGGATCGCACCGGGGGGTTCGGTCTTACCCACATCCGCGCCCACGAGCTGGGGCTTGATGCCCTGGGATTTGTGACCGAAAACGCCGCACTGCTAGCCGCCTTGTATGGCGCCCTTAAAGACACGCCGGTCGTCATCCGGGCCGGCCGGTTCACAAGCCTCGAGGTGCGTGCGGACGCCGCCGTCGTAACGATGTCTGGGACCGATGGCCCGGAACAGCTCTCTGGCCGTTTGCTGGTCGGAGCCGACGGCACCGACTCGGCCGTGCGCACAGCACTCGCCATCCCCGTGACCCGCCACGCCTACGGCCGCGAGGCCTTGGTCATGAACTGCCGAGTCTCCGCACCCAAACCGCGGACCGCCTTCGAACGATTTACGCCGGAAGGACCACTTGCGGCCCTTCCTTTGGGCGATGACCGCTATACCTTCGTCATGAGCTCTGCCCACGCCCAGGACTGGCAGGATCTTCCGGAACCGCAGTTTCTGGCCCGATTGGAGCAGGCCTTCGGGCAACGCCTAGGCCACTTTCTGGCCTGCGGGCGCCGCCTCCGCTTCCCACTCATTCTGCAAAAGGCCCCCCATCCGGCGGCGGCGCGCGCGGTGCTCGTCGGGAACGCCGCCCACACCCTGCATCCGGTCGCGGGACAAGGCTTTAATTTAGGGTTGCGCGACATCGCCTCGCTCGCGGATACCATCGCCGAGGCCTGCCGACGGCAGGAAGACTTCGGTAGCCGAGCCGTCCTTGATCGCTACCTCGCCGGACGCGCCCGCGACGTAGCCAGCACCATCGAATTTACCGACGGGCTTGTGCGGATCTTTAGCAACAAGATCGGTCCGCTGGTGGCGGCCCGCAACCTAGCCCTGACCCTAGTCGACTGTCTGCCCTCGGTAAAGCGCGCCCTGGCTGTGCGCACCATGGGGCTTAAGGCGCCCTTGCCGAGTCTCCTGCGAGGACTGAGACCTTGATGACCAGCGTGAACCAAAGCGATGTGATAATCGTAGGGGCTGGTGCCGTCGGGTCCGCCCTCTGCCATGCACTCGCCCTGCGCGGCCTGACAGTCGCCGTGGTCGACGCGGAACGTGGGGCAGTGGAAAAGGCCGGGGTTCGGACCAGCGCGCTCACCCAAGCCTCTTGCCAATGGTTGGGAACCCAGGGGCTGTGGCCCTTGGGTGAGATCCAAACGGCGCCCCTGCGAGCCTTGCAGGTCGTGAATAGTAGCGGCCGCGGGCGGGTGCGATTCGAGAGTCAAGACCTAGGCCTTGAAAACCTTGGTGTGATCGTAAACCACGGCGGTTTGGAGACCGTCTTGCGCAGCCGCTCGCGCGCCGCACCCGGCGTCACATGGCACGACGACAGCGCCCAACGGGTGACCATCCGCGAACACGCCGCAGAGGTCGTCCTGGCCAGCGGCGCGGTACTCCACGGGTCTTTACTCATCGCCGCAGACGGCGCCCAGTCGCAACTGCGAGAGCAGCTGGGCGTACCCGTCTGGCAACATCACTACGGACAAACCGCGATCTGCGCCAACATCCAATTGGGCACCGCCCATCAGGATGTCGCCTGGCAACGGTTTTTGCCGAGCGGGCCGCTCGCCCTGTTACCACTGCCGGATCCCAGCCAATCCTCGCTCATTTGGTCTACGACTACGAGCGCCGCCGAACGCCTCCGTGGCTTGTCGGACCCAGAGTTCAACGCGGCCCTCAACAAGGCCTTCGGGCCCGAGCTCGGCACGCTTCAATCGCTAAGCGCCCGGGCGCATTTCCCGCTTGTCGCAAGCCACGCCGAGCACTATGTGGGGTCGCGCTTCGTATTGGTGGGAGACGCGGCCCATCGCGTCCATCCCTTGGCCGGACAAGGCGTCAATCTCGGGTTCGCCGATGCCCAGGTCCTCGCCGAAACCCTGCTCCGTCGCGATCGAGACAGCGACATCGGAAACCGGCGTCTCTTGCGGCGGTACGAGCGGGCCCGTAAGGCGGCGAACGTCAGTATGTTGCTCGCAACCGATGCCCTAAACCGGCTGTTTTGCAACGAGGCGACTTGGCTCGGACAGCTCCTGACAATCGGTCTCAACGTCACCGATACCCTGGGTCCGCTCAAGGCCTTTTTTATGAATCAAGCGGGCGCCAAGCCGCCTTTGTCCCGGTCCTAGCCGGCAAGACCTCGGAACGAGGCGCGCGGTATGCGCCCGCGCCCATGAGGCCTAGCGGCGATACGAAGCGCCCATGACGTGCTCGGCGGCTTCTTGTTATGATCCATCGAGAGTCAAACCGAACCCAAGGTTTCATGAGGAATCTGCCACGGACGCAGAGAACGCAATCGGCGAGGACAGAAGGGCCGTCGCCATGAGCGGCGGCTTTGAGAACGCCGCCTTCCACACCACCCGGGACGATGCGGGCCGCACCACCGTGGTACTGACCGGAAACTGGACCTTACGGGGCATAGGGCGCCGCCATCAGGCGCTCACTGCCGCCTTGCGGCCGTATGCGGCGGGCGCGGCCGAGGCATCCTGGGATTGCCGATCGATCCAAAAGCTAGATAACGTGGGTGCGCTGATCTTATGGCGCATTCATGGCTTTATCCAACCCGCCGATATCCAGGTGCGGGCCGAGCATCAGACCTTATTCCGGCATTGGGCCGAACGGGAAACGCCGCCTCCGGCCGGGCGTAAAAAGAAACACGACTGGGCCGAGACCTTGTTGTCGGCCGAACGGGCCTTCGTCTCTCACTTTCTGGGCTTTGCCACACTCCTTGGGGAAGTGCTCCTGGATGCCGGAGCGCTCCTGCGCTATCCGGCGCGCACGCCGTGGAAAGACATTTCCGCGACCATCTATGAAGTCGGCGTCAGGGCCTTGGGCATTACCGCCTTGGTCGGGGCCTTGGTGGGTGTCGTCATGAGCTACCTCTCGGCCCTCGAGCTGCGGACCTTCGGGGCCCAATCCTATATCGTTAATGTCCTCGGACTCAGCATCTTGCGCGAGCTCGGCCCGCTTTTGGCGGCCATCCTGGTGGCGGGACGCTCGGGATCGGCCATGGCCGCGGAACTCGGCGTCATGCGTTTGACTGAAGAATTGGACGCGTTATCGGCCATGGGGGTTTCGCGCACCCTGCGCCTTGTGCTCCCAAAGATCGTGGCCTTGGGGCTTGGTCTGCCGCTTCTTATCATCTGGACCGACGCGATTGCGCTTTTAGGCGGCATGATCACCGCCCACATCGAGCTCGGTATCAACGCGGCAAGCTTTATCCATAGCATCCCGGCAGCGGTACCCGTCGTCAACTTGATCCTCGGGCTTGTCAAAGGCGTGGTATTCGGTATTGTCATAGCGCTCATAGCCTGCCATTTTGGACTGCGCATCCAACCCAACACCCAGAGCCTGGCCAAGGAAACCACTAATGCGGTCGTCAGCGCCATCACCGCGGTGATCTTCGTCGATGCCGTGTTTGCTATCGCCTTTCGGGGCCTGGGCCTGCCCTGATGTCAGACCCGGTTATCGAAATGCGCCATGTCTCGACATCGTTTGGGCGCCAAGTCGTGCACGAGGACATCAACCTTGAGGTCCACGAAGGGCAAATCCTGGGGCTCGTGGGCGGTTCCGGCAGCGGCAAAACGACGCTGGTGCGCGAAATGATCGGCTTAGACCAACCAAGCGGCGGCGCCGTCACCTTATTTGGGCGCCCCTTGCAGCAAACCCAGGGCTTGGATCTTGCGCGCTTGCGCCAGAGGTGTGGCATCCTATTCCAAGGGGGCGCGCTCTTTAGCGCCTTCACCGTTTTCGAGAACATCGCCTTCCCTCTTCAGGAGTATCAGGGGATGGACCGCAGCCTCATCAGAGACCTTGTCTATATGAAACTGGCCATGGTCGGCCTCGGGCCCGAGGTCGCAAACCGGCTGCCTGCCGAACTTTCGGGCGGCATGGTCAAGCGTGTCGCCTTGGCGCGCGCGCTAGCGCTCGAACCCGAACTCCTGTTTCTTGACGAGCCCACATCGGGACTCGACCCGGTCACGGCCCAGGCCTTCGTCGACCACCTGCAAGGCCTCCATAAGGAACTGGGGTTCACTGCGGTCGTTATTACCCACGACCTAGATCTTATGCACGACCTATGCACACAACTCGCCATTCTCGCCGACCATAGGATCGTAGCGCTCGGAACGCCCACAGAGGTCGCTTGCGTCCCCCATCCCTTTGTCGCCACCCTTTTCACCGGCACCCGCGGCCAGCGGGTCTTTAAGGCCCTCTCTCATGAATAATCGCTCCTACGCCTTGCGCGCCGGCCTTTTCGTGCTGGTCTTCGCCGTCGCCATCCTGGCAGCCGCTTTCTGGATAGGCGGCAACCATGAACCGCGGGCCCGCTATGTGGTGATCACGCATGGCAGCGTATTTGGTCTGAGGCCCCAGTCTACGGTATTTTTTCGGGGCATAACGGCGGGTATCGTGCGCAGTATCCATGTGGACCCGCACAACCCGCGCATGATTCGGATCGCCATTTCGGTCGATAAACGCATCCCCGTGACCCGCGGCACCTACGCCTTACTGAAACTGCAGGGGGTCACTGGACTCTCCGCACTGGAACTCAACACCACGGCCAACCTGACGCCGCTTGCGACGTCACGCGCCCACCCGGGGGTGATCCCGATGCGCCCCTCGCTGCTCAGTCGCCTCACAAAGGCCGGTACCCACGCCATGAGGCAATTGGCCCGGCTGAGCGATGCGCTTCATCAAACTCTCGACGCCACCAATAGGGCCCACTTGCAGGCCATCTTGGCCAACGCCGCGAAGGCCAGCCGGAAATGGGCGACCTTGAGCGAACGTCTGAACGATGCCGTGGCGGGGCTGCCCCAGATCGAGCAGCACGCCGATCTGACCCTCGCCCACATCGACCGATTAACCGGCCGGATGCGGACTCTCGGGCGTCATCTCCAAGCCCTAAGCGATACCGCCCAGGGGGCAAGCACCGTCATCCTCACGCGCACCCTGCCTCGGATCGATCGCGCTATCAATCATCTGACGGCGGCCTCGAACGATGTCTCAAAACTGAGCCGCTCATTACGCCACCATCCTCGCGAACTCCTGCTAGGAGCCCGACCGATGGCCCCCGGTCCTGGCGAGCCCGGATACCAGGAGTCACACTGACATGTCTAACTTGATAAAGGGGTTTGTCGTAGGCTTGTCTCTGATCGTCCTCGGGGGCTGCAGTCTGTTCCCGTCACGACCACCCGAACTGCTGGTCGACCACGACTTTGGCCCGATCCAGACACAAGCCTCTGAGAAGCCAGCGGTGCCCGTACTGATTCATGTCAAAAGCCTCTCTTGGCTCACGGGGACGAGCATCCACTACCGGCTCCTGTATCGGGATCCGACGGCCGTCTACGCTTACGCCGACAACCGCTGGATTGCCCCACCGGCGGCCCTCCTCAAGGCCCGTCTGCGGGCGCGTCTCGGACTAAGGGCCAGCGTGACTGCGGGGCCGCCGCCCGAGGTCGAGCGGCTCGTATTGGTCCTATCGCGCTTCGACCAAAACTTCTCTACGCCTGATAAAGCCTTTGTGCGTTTGGCGATCCAAGGCCGACTCTATGACGTAACGACCGGTCGACTCCTCGCCGAGAAGACCGTCGACTTGAAGCAAGCCTGCGCACCCAGCGTAACCGGGGCGGTCGAGGGTCTTGGCGCCTTGGCTCGGCGCGCCGACCGCATTTTTGTGCAACTCGTGCGTCGTCACGCGCTACGGGAACCTAAAGATTCAACTCCTTGAGCTTACGCGTTAGCGTGTTGCGTCCCAGCCCTAGACGCTTGGCGGCATCCTGCTTGCGGCCACCCGTGTGCCGCAAGGCGGCCTCGATCAAGGTCCGCTCGAACGCCAAGTTAAGATCGGTATAAACCGCGCTCTCGCCCAGCGCCAAGCGCTGCTCGACGACAGTTCTCAAACCCGACAGCCAATCGCTCCCCGGAGACGGCGCCGGACCCGCTTCCTTCAATTCGGTGGCCAGATCGGCGACCCGGATCGTGCGCCCAGGGGCCATCACCGTAAGCCAACGGCAGGTGTTCTCGAGCTGGCGCACATTCCCAGGCCAGGGCAATTTACAGAGATACTGCTCAGCCTCGGGCGCCAATCGTTTGGGCTCGACCTTCAGTTCGGCTGCGGCCATCGCCAAAAAATGACGTACCAGCATCGGGATGTCTTGACGACGATCCCGTAGCGGCGGGACCTGGATGCGAATCACATTCAAACGATGGAAAAGATCTTCCCGAAAGAGGCCGTCGGCCACCCGCTGCTCAAGATTCTGATGGGTGGCCGCGATTACGCGCACATTGGTGGTGATCTTTTCGCAACCGCCCACGCGGTAAAACTGGCCATCGGACAAGACCCGCAAGAGACGAGTCTGGAGCTCGGACGGCATATCGCCGATTTCGTCGAGAAACAGGGTGCCGCCATCGGCCTGCTCGAAGCGCCCGCGCCGTTGAGTCAGGGCCCCGGTAAAGGCACCGCGCTCATGCCCAAACAACTCGGACTCGAGGAGTCCTGCGGGAATGGCGGCGATATTGAGCGGAATAAAGGCACTGCGGGCCCGCGGGCTATGATTATGTAGAGCGCGCGCCACGAGTTCCTTGCCGGTCCCCGATTCGCCATTGATCAAGACCGTAATGTGGGAGCCGGCGAGACGCCCTATGGCCCGAAAGACCTCCTGCATGGCCGGGGCCGCGCCCAGGATTTCCGGGGCCGCCTCGGTGCCTTCAATGTCCGATATCTGCCCTTGGCGCCTATGCTCTATGGCATAGCGCGCCAAGCCCACGGCATGGTCGACGTCAAAAGGCTTGGGTAAATACTCGAACGCGCCCCCTTGGTAGGCCGCCACCGCGCTATCGAGATCAGAATGGGCGGTCATGACGATGACGGGGAGCGAGGGAATGCTATGACCGATGTTTTCAAGGAGCTTGAGTCCAGAGAGGCCGCTCATGCGGATATCGGTGATCACGACATCGGGCGCCTGGGTGCGAAGCTCGTCTAAAACGGCGTTCGCGCTAGCAAAACATCGGGGCGCCATGCCGGCCTGCTGAAAGGCCTTCTCCAGTACCCACCGGATCGACTCATCGTCGTCGACTATCCAAACGCTATCCTGTCGCGTCATGTCCCTGCCTCAACGGTAGAAATAAGGTAAAAACCGTGCGTCCCGGGCGGCTTGCGTACTCGATCAGGCCGCCGTGGCGGCGCGCGATGTCCTGGGCGATGGACAGCCCAAGACCGGTCCCTTCCGCGCGACTTGTGACCATGGGATAAAAGAGCGTCTCCCGGAGCTTGGTTGGCACGCCGGGCCCGTCATCCTCCACCTCGGCACGCAGGACAAGGCGATGACGGCGCTGGCCTATGGTCAATTGCCGCTCGACCCGAGACCGCAGACAGACGCGCGTACTCGGGGCTTGCACGGAGTTGCGCACGAGGTTCAAGACCGCCTGCACGAGTTGATCCGGGTCGCCCTCGAATTCGGGTAAACTCGGGTCATAATCCCGCTGCAATACGATCCCCGCGCCCACCTCGGCTTGGATGAGCGAGCGGACATGCTCGAACACCTGATGGATGTTGACCTGGGTCTGAAGGTAAGGGCGATTCGGACCGGTGAGCCGATCAACCAGGGCCTGCAAGCGGTCGGCCTCGCGAATGATGATGCGCGTGTATTCACGCTCGCTCTCGGACAGCTTGCGCTCCAATAATTGGGCCGCGCCCCGTAGCCCGCCCAAAGGATTTTTGATCTCGTGGGCAAGACCCCGAACCACGGCCCTTTGCGCATCGTGGCGGTCGACCAGATCCTCTTCCTGAACCAAGCGACGCAGTCGATCGACCTGATTCAGTTCGAGCAAGAGTGCCGCAGTCCCGATGTTGGCCGCCCCCTCCGCAAGGACCGCGGTGACGGTCATGTCGACCGTGACCTCGCGTCCCGCGAGCGGAAGGGGCAGGCCGCGTCGGGTAAACGAATGGGCGGCACGCAAGGTCTCCGCAAACGCGGGGCCGAGGGTCGCGGTCTGTGGCCATATCCGCGGCAGACGCTGGCCCAGCATCTGTTTTGCGCTCAGTTCAAACAACATTTCCCCGGCCGGATTCACGGCAAGCACGCGCAGCCCCGCGTCCGTCAGCAAAACAGCGGTACTTAAGTTCTCCACAATGCGTTCGGCGTCATTCACCACGCTGTCATCCAGGCAAGATCTGGGCCAAGACCGCAAGCGGCCACCCAGGCCTATCCTAACACCCCCCGGCTGTCGCAAAACGGGGCGTATGCACCGTAATAGGGCATGAGCGGGCCAGGCGTTAGGGTGACCGGGCCTTGCAGTAAATGACAATCAATCTTATTATTGTTACCAATTATTAAGAGAAGGTCTTTTATGTCCCGTTCTCGCCGCTTCTCGGACAGATGGTCCGGCCCGTGGGCCGCGGCCCTGGCCGTTGTGGGCCCAGGCCTTGTGGTGATGCTGGCCGATACCGATGCCGGAAGCGTCATCACGGCCGCCCAGAGCGGGGCCCAGTGGGGCTACAAGCTCCTCCTGCTGCAGGTCATTCTGATCCCCATCCTCTATATCGTACAAGAACTGACGGTTCGGCTGGGCTTGGTGACTGGTGAAGGCCACGGCCAACTGATCGCCAAACGTTTCGGGTACGGCTGGGCTTGGTTGTCGGTGGCCACCCTGGCACTGTCGTGCCTGGGCGCGCTTTTGACCGAACTCAGCGGCATGGCGGGCGTGGGGCTGCTGTTCGGGGTCCCGCGGTGGATCACTATGCTGATCCTGGTAGGCGGTCTTATCGTCATGGTGTGGACTGCCTCCTATGCCGGGGTCGAGCGCGTGGCGCTAGCGGTCGGGGCCTTCGAGTTCGCGTTCCTAGGAGTGGCCTTTCGAACTCACCAAAATCTCGGCTATCTCCTCCACCACAGCCTGCAAATTCCGTTTCATGACCCAGGCTATCTTTACCTTGCCGCCGCCAACGTGGGCGCGGTCATCATGCCGTGGATGGTCTTCTATCAGCAGTCCGCAGTCGTCGATAAAAAGCTAAGGCCCGATCATCTCAAGATGGCCCGGATCGATACCGCGATCGGCGCCGTGGTCACCCAGCTGATCATGGCCGCGGTATTGGTGGTCACGGCGGCCACCATAGGGCGAACTAACCCGCACACGCCGCTGAACACGGTGCAGCAAATCGCAGGTGCGCTCACCCCATTTCTTGGTCAGAGGACCGGCCGCCTTTTATTTGCGCTCGGCATGAGCGGGGCGGCCATTGTCGCCACCATCGTCGTGTCGCTCACGGCCGCGCGCGGGGTAGGGGAGGTCATGGGATTCAAACACTCCCTTGAGCACCACCCACGCGAGGCGCCTTGGTTCTACGGGATTTACACGGTGCTTCTGGTCTTGGGCGGGGCCCTGGTCGCGTCGAATGTGAACCTCGTATCCTTGGGGGTGGCCATGGAGGTCATGAACGCCATCCTGCTCCCGATCGTGTTGGGCTTCCTCTATCTTCTGGCGCGCCACGCCCTTCCCGGAGCCTTACGCCTCCAAGGCCGGTATGCGGCGTTTGTGCTGACGGTCATCGTGATCACTGCGGGCTTTGGCCTGTTCGCGGCCATAAACGGAATCGCGGTCGGATGATCCGACCAAGGGCGCTCGTAGCCGCCGCCCGGGGCGGCCACACTAGGTCCCAATAAGGCAAGCAGCGCTCTTCCAAGGAATGGGCCTGCACCGCGGCCCGCTGGCGGGCGCTTGCCGAATAGGCCAGATGGGGCGCCGGGGGACCGGCGTCCCGCTTAAGCCTTCAAAGACCCTTAAGCACCGCTCTTAGGGCCTTGGGGCGCCAGTGACCCGGGCTTACACCCCTTCCCCGGAGCATTAGCGCAGCGGCGCCACGTCCACGCCCTCATGGGCCAAAAGACGCCGCTTCATCTCCTGGCCGCCATCCGAATACTGGCCGAGACGGGGCCCTGCGGCCACGACCCGGTGGCAAGGGATCAGAAGCGGTAAAGGATTGTGGCCCAAGGCCGTGCCGACCGCGCGCGCCGCCCGAGGACGCCCGATCTGGGCCGCCAATTCTCCGTAGGTGCGGGTCTGTCCACAGGGAATGGCACGAGTGGCGGCCAAGACCTGGCGCTGAAAGGGGGTCTGGGCCGCGAGCGCAAGAGGACCATCGTAAGATCGCCGCGGGTCGCGCAGGCAACGCAGGGCTTTCTGCAGATCCTGGGGCGGTGCAAGCTCCCAGCGCAGAACGCACCCCTTGCGGGCGCTCTGCACCCAATCACAAAAGACATCGGCGGACCCCAGGGATACGAAGTAGGGGCACGAGTCACTATAGGCGATATGGACGGGCCCGAACCGCGTCTCGACCGAGGTCCAAGCGAGAACCGGGGATGGCCTTTCCGGCTGGCTTGCGTCCATAGCGCTAATCGTCGTCACGGCTTTGGGCAAAATCCCGCCCTTCCGAAGCACCGCGCCGCCACACAAAATAGACGCCGGCACCCATCGATAAGTACGCCAGGAAGCCATAGGCCGCTACAAGCGTGACCCCACTTGCCCCCTGGAAATTTTGCAAAAACACATAGACCAACAAGGGAACGACCGTCAAAAGCGCCAAGCTTGCGATCCAGGACACCGGCCAGCCGCGTCGTCGCCTCATCACCGGGACCGCGACCATCGCAAAAAGGTAGATAAAGATAAACCCGAGAGCGGTAAAGACCCCGAACAGATTCACGATCGCAAGCGGCGACCACCCCAGTACGCCAGCCACCAGGGCAAACAGGGTCGTCAGAGCGCCCAGAACATGCAGGGCGTAGCTCGGGGTCTTCCGCGACCCCACCCCACCGAAAATGGCGGGCAGGACCCGGTGGCGTCCCATCGAGTACCAGAGACGGCTGAGGCTATTTAAGGTTGCGATGGTGGCGCTTAAGGCCGCTATCGCCATCGCGAGATCCGACAAAAAGGCCAATACCGGAAGGCCTTCGCTCACGGCCAAGACGCTAAGAGGCGCCTCGGTACCCGCCAAAAGAGAGGGATGATTGGCAAAACCGGCCATTTCGGCGTAGGCCATGAAAACGTAAAACCCCATGCTAAACACAACGGCGGCGAGAATCGCCGCCGGAACCGAGCGCGTAGGGGACCGGCCTTCGCGACCGAAGTTGGCGGCCGTCTCGAAACCGCCGTAGGCTAAGATGCTCAAAGTGATGGCATGAAAGAACGGTGTGGCGGCAAACGGCGCGCGCCACTGCAGGCGGTCAAAAACCCCGACATGAACGAGGGTCACCACGCCTATTAACGCGATAATCACCAACGAAACCGCCTCTATCAAAAGACTGTAGCGAGTCGCAAGCTCGACATCTCGGACCGTAAGCGCCCAGGACGTCAGCGAAAACACCACCGCGACAAAAGGCCAGGGCACAGCCATACCGACGATAGGGAGGGCCTTGGCCACAAACAGGCCACCAATGACCGGGGCCGCTAGCAAGGCGCCGAGATAGCCGCCGGTCATGCACCACCCGCTCAGAATGCCAACCATGGGGTGCAGAGCCCGACTCAGGGACACGAACAGCGATCCGGCGGCCGGCACCTCTTGCGCCAAGGTGGCGACCTGTACCGCGACCAGCAACATCAAAAACCCCACGACCAGGTAGACCGCCCACGTGAGCAAGCCCCCTTCGGCCACGACCAGAGACAGGGTCACCGTAGCCATAGCCGAGGGCGTGATATTGGCGACCGTATGGCCCAGAATCTCGACGAAGGATACGCGGTTGGCGGAGAGCTCAGGGTCACGAATCGACATATGGCCATTGTGCCCACGATTAGCTGACGAGGCTAGGCGGGTCGTCGGGTTTAGGCTAAAGACAGGGCGGACCCGAACCGGGGCCGCCCTGGAGGACCTAGCTGTGGGTCTGGCGAGTGGGGTGCAAGACCGGGTGGTGGAGGGCTACGCTATCGCGATGCAGAGCTATTTGGGCGCGGTGCAAAGCGCCTGCATCACGGCGAATGGCGGCGTTGTCCATGGCGATGTTATGGCGGGCCATGGATTCTAACTTCGCATTGTGGTGGTGCGAGGCCAGATAAAGGCTATGGCGATCGTGACCACGGCTGACGTAATCCTTGTGCAGGGCCACGCGGGCCGCGGACAGGGCCACGCGATCCGCCTGGACGGAGGAATGCGCGGCAAAGGCCGGGGCTATGGTCAGGGTCATAAGAACAGCCGAGGCGAGAATTCTCAGGGACATAATGATTTCTCCAATACGGGGATATTCCCGCATGGCCCTTAATGCAATCGCCGTACCAGACCCCCATGACAGGAAAGAGCGGCGTTAAAACAAGCTGTTAGCCAAGTACCACCGCGCCGACCTTCGGAACCCAAGCTCCATTTTTTGGAGCGAGCCCGAAAACTTCGCCTCAATCCTCTTTTTGATTGAGCAAGGCCTCTAAGATCGACCACATGGGGCCCAGGATAGCGACACAATCCATGTAATACCAAAACATGGGCAGATGAATGAGCATATGCATGGTGTATTTCCTCCCGCAGCTTACCGATACAGCGACTTATTATCGCCACCTGATAAAAGTCTATATCAGGACGGGGCTTTCCACTAGGGCAATACGCAAGCGGCGGGGCCGCCACCGGGCGATGGCGAAGCCCGCGGGGCCCGCTCTATGTGATCAACACCGGCCTCACCGGACAACGATGACATCTAGCTCACCATGGCGAAAGAGCACATTCACGCTCACATCCTCGCGATAGCGCCGCACGACAAGGTCGACCGTGGCGGCATTCACCCGTAAGCCCTCGATGCGCAGTTCGGTCAAAAACGCCGGTAACCTGGGGTAGGCAAAGTGAATACTGGGGGACCCTACGGCCCTGATCGTCAGACCAAGACAGGACTGCAATAACAAAAAAACTGAACCTGAGGCTAGGGCGCTCGGGCTACAGGCCCCGGCATAAAGCGTGGGCGCCTCGTCATGGTGCCGGCCCAACCCGGAAAACACCGCTGGCATACGGTGCAAATCCATAAATCGGGTGACATCGAACAGTCCTTCGGTGATACGGACAACGGCATCCTTGTGCCCATAACGGGCGAGACCCGCGGCGAGCAAGGCATTATCGTGCGGCCAGACCGCCCCGTGGTGATAGGAGAGCGGGTTGTGGCGGGGCTGACCGCGGGCCAGAGTCCGTACTCCCCACCCCGAAAAAAATGCCTCATCCATGACCGCCGCCGCCACCTCGGCGGCGGCGGCTTTGGAGGCTATGCCGGCGAAAAGCGCATGCCCGGCGTGAGAGCCGAAGATTCCCAACGGGCGCTTGTCGCCGTCTAAAGCCAGGGCGAAAAATCGCTTATCGGGGCGCCAGAACGCGCGATTAAAGCGGATCTGTAAGGCCTGCGCCTCGCTTTGCAATTGCTCGGCGCGCACATCATACCCCAAGGCGCGGGCGACCGGAGCCAAGGCCGATTTCGCGGCGTAGACATAGGCCTGGACCTCACAGAGCGCGAGCGACCCTAGGGCCAGCTCGCCGCGCTCGTCGAAAATGGCCTCCGGTGAGTCTCGCCAGCCCTGATGGCCGAGGGCTACGCCCGGTTCCTGCTGATACTCGATGAAGCCATCGCCGTCGCGATCACCGTAGACCTGTATCCAGTGCAGCGCCCGCTCTATATGCGGCCACAGTCGCTCGAGGAAGGCGCTGTCGGCGGTACGCTCGTAGTAAAGCGCCGCCAACAGAACGAACAGCGGAGTCGAATCGATGGACCCGTAATAGGCCCCAAACGGGACCTCGTTCAAGGCCGCCATTTCCCCGCGGCGCGTCTCGTGCAAAATCTTGCCTGGCTCGGACTTTCGGTCGCTATCGACATGATCGGCCTGCGACATCGCCAAAGACTCGAGGACGCCGCGAGCGATGGAGGGATCGAACCAGACGGTCTGAAGCGCGGTAATGAGGCCATCGCGTCCAAACGCCGCGCTATGCCACGGTATGCCGGCGTACGGATAGGTACCGCAGGGGGTCTCGGTCATCAACATCGCAAGATCCGCGGCCGAGCGGTCGAGCCAGAGGGTGAATTGGGGATTCGACCCAGTCACCCGGGTCTTGCCTTGGGCGCCCAGAAGAGAGGTGGTCTGTTCCGAGTAGGCCGTATCGTAATCAAGAACCACAGGCTCATCATCACCCTCCCAGAAGGCGCTTGTGATGAATAGGGCCGCCTCTTGGCCGGGCTCTAAACGCAAGACACACAGGGCCGTACTTTCGGTCAAAGTGGTGGCGCTCCCGGAAAACTGGAGCCGGGTGCGGCGCGTCACCTGATCGAGGCCAGCATAGCTCAGGGTCACGCGTTGCCCCTGAATGTCGGTCGCACACGTGCGACCGCGCGCGGGACGCACCAAGCCCCGCAGCTCGAAGATGTCGTGATAGTCCGCCGAATAGGCGAAGGAAAGCCCGAGCGTCGTGGCCGTGGCGCCGTAGTTCACGACCTTCAGACGCTCGTAGCTTCCCTTGCACCAAAGAAATCGGGTGCGGAACATATGCACCGTTCCTTGGCTTAAACCGTAGTCGGGCTGCTCCGGGTTCGTCAGGTCGACCAGTAACAGCGAGTTGTCCTGCTTGAGAGTGGAGTTGAGCAATATCGGGTGCTCGCCGTTCAGCCGCAATTCCCACCGCGACAGAAAACGTGTCTCGGCGCGAAAGACGCCCTGTTGCTGGTCTGGGACGATATCGCCGCTCGGATCCATGATCGCAAAAAGCTCATTGTCTTTAAGCGTGCGCGCCGACCCAAAGAGCGGAACCGCGGCCTCGGTGGCAAACAAACTCCGCCGGGTCGGGGCATTCATAGCAAGACAGACACCGGACGGGAGGCCCTGCGAGCGAGGTGCGAGCGCCCTAGGCGAAGGCTTTGCGCCCACCAGGGATTTGGGTGGCGCGTACGCCAAAGACGATACCGCCCAATAAAGAAGAGCGGGGGCCGAATGCGCCGGAGAGACGGGGCGCGAGGCCCTAGAAAAGACGGCAAGAGGGTAGTCGGACGACGAAAACAGAGGTCGAAAGCGGCCATATCAGCACTCGGGTGGACAGGGTCGGCAGCGTAGCAGACCAGGGCGGCGGACGGATCGGCCCAATAGTCCGGAGGAAACGGAGGACGTGGTCTTGAGCGACGGGCGTGGCTGAAGGCCCGGGGTTTGACGAGCCGAGAGGAAGACGGGGGTCGCGCTCAGGTCTTTGGGAGACGCGCCGTCAGGAACGGGCCTTGAGGAGGGCCAGCAGGACCTCTTTCAAGGCCAAGCGCTGACTTTTCGGCAACCCCATCCAGAGTCTCGCGACCACGACCGCCTCTTCGCTCAAGGTCGGCTCGGCCTGATAGGAGGGCTGGGTCTCGCGCACACCGACCTCCACCGAGCCCTCCCCTAACAGGAGCCAAGCGGGGTTGACGGCGAGCGCCTTGGCGATCTCGACCAAAGTGCGCGGCCGCCGCACTTGGCCGGCCTCGATAAACTGGATGGCCTGCGGCCTCAGCTTAACGCGCCGGGCGAGCTCGGATTGCGAAAATCCCGCTCGCTCTCTGGCATAACGCAAGCGCTTGGCGAGGGTATCCATGGGTGGCAGTCTACAAAAATGCGCGCAGCAGAGCCTTGCCAATACACTTGTACGTACCATAAAATTGGTTGCATGGGGACGGTCATCGAACGCCATTATCTCGCGATGAATTTAAGGCAAGCTCGGATCACCCGGGGCCTCACGCAAGACGATGTGGCCACTCTGAGCGGCGTTAACCGCGCCTATGTCAGCGACCTCGAGCACGGCAAACGCAATATCGGTATCGACTGCCTAGGCCGGCTCGCCGCTGCCTTGAATATACCGGCGGCGTCGCTCCTGCGGTCCGTGGACGACGCGAGCCTGGCCCCGGCACGAGGGCCGTTGTCTGATCCCATAAGGCCCTAACGAGCGCCGCACACAGGCGCCCTACCGGCCAGCCTGGATGCTGGCGCCCCTTGGTTGCGGCAGAAGGCTTCAGTACACTGCGCGTCAAAGAACAGGCATCCGGCTCCGGCGAGGACTTCCCCATCTACACACGCACTGATATTGCGCGGGCGGTATCCGCGGCGACTTTTCAGCGAGGCGAGACCTACTATGCGGAAGAACGCGTCGTCAGCTGGTCACGAAGGGAGGGAGATGTCATCCGGGCTACAGTCCGGGGAAGCCAAGGGCAGCGTTACGCAGTACGGGTCGACGCACGACTGCCGCTTCACGGCACCTGCGACTGTCCGGTCGGATATAACTGTAAACACATCGTAGCGACCCTCCTGGCGGCCTTGGGCGATGCGCCGACCCCATCCGTAAGCCCCCGGAAAATCTCGGTCAACGCGGGGCCGAGAAAGACAAGCAGCGATCGCCCGTTCGCCTACGCGGCCCCCGACCCCAAACCGTCTATCAAGCCGGTACCGCACCTCCATCTCGCCACCGCGACATTGGCGGTGCGCCCGCGCTACCGGAAGCGAGCGGGCGCGAGCCAATTCGTCACCCCCATCGCTCGATTGTTGCTTGATTATGGCGGCGCCGAAATCTCCTGGGTCGAAGACCGGCCCCGAGTGTGGGTAGGTCAGACCGCGACCGCAGTCGAGGTCGTGCCCGATCAACACGCTACCTGGCAGGCCGTGATGCGGCTCCAAAATCTGGGGTTTGGCCCGCTCGTGGGCGACGATGCGGTGGTGGTCCCCGAAGAGCATCAGCAGGACCTCGTGCTGTGGGGCAACGACTCCGTGCAGCGGCTCGTGGATTTCACGCTGTACGGCGCACCAGCCCTCGAAAAAGACGGATGGCGCATCACCTATGCCGACGATTACCCCTACCGGCCCATCTCCTCTACGCAAGCCTGGTACGGGGAGATACACGAGGCCTCCGAGTCGGGTTGGTTCGACTGGGAATTGGGCATACTCATAGATGGCGAGCGGATCAACCTCTTGCCCGCGCTTTTGCGGATGATAGAGAGCTTCCCCGAGGGCATGAGCCTTACCGCCCTGCAAAAGCAGTCCCCATCGGAACTTCTCGGCGTGCCTTTGGAAAGGGGCGGCATCGTTCCGATACCGGCCGCCAAGGTGGCGGAGATCTTGGCCACCTTTGCCGAGCTGTACGAGGGCCGCTCAAGTGATTCCGCCAGCATACGCCTCGCGGGGCCCCTGCCCTTCCTTCCCGAGGATCTCATGATCAATGGGGCGCCGATCGAGTGGCGCGGGGCCGGCAAGCTCCGAGCCTTGGCGAACGCCCTGGCGGGGCACGAAGGACTCCCCGAAGTGGACTGCCCCCAAGGACTCAAGGCCACGCTGCGACCCTACCAAAAGGCGGGGCTCGACTGGCTCGCCCAGCTCGCGAGCCATGACCTGAACGGGGTGCTGGCAGACGATATGGGGCTTGGGAAGACCCTTCAGACCTTGGCGCTTTTTCAGCACGAGAAAGAGAGCGGACGGCTCGATCGACCCTGTCTTATCGTGGCGCCTACGAGCCTTATGGAGAATTGGCGCCGGGAGGCCGCCCGGTTCACGCCAGAACTTAGGGTCTTGGTCCTCCAAGGACCCGGACGCGCGCGGCGCTTTTCGGATATCGCCGCCCACGACCTCATACTCACGACTTACCCCTTGCTCGTGCGCGATACGGAGGCCTTACAAACGACCGCCTTCCACTATGTGGTCTTCGATGAGGCCCACATCCTGAAAAACCCCCGGACTGCAGCCGCCCTTGCGGCGCGAGGGCTTCAGAGTCGCCACAAGCTCGCCTTGACCGGGACGCCCCTTGAGAACCACTTAGGCGAGCTGTGGGCCCTGTTCGATCTCCTTATGCCGGGGTTCCTGGGCGAACTCCGTGGCTTTACGCAGCGCTTTCGGACACCGATCGAGCGGCACCATGACGCGAGCCGTCGCGAGCTACTCCGCAAACGCATCGCGCCATTCTTATTGCGGCGCACCAAAGAGAAAGTAGCCCCCGAACTGCCACCAAAGACCGAGATTATCGAAACGGTGGCCTTAACCGGGAGCCAACGCGATCTTTACGAGGCCCTGCGCCTCGCCTTGCACGAGAAGGTCCGGAAGGCCATCGCCAAACGTGGACTGAGCGGCAGCCGGATCGTTATCCTGGACGCCCTGCTGAAGCTCCGTCAGGTGTGTTGTGACCCACGGCTCGTGAAAACACAGCGGACCGGAAAGGCCCGACCATCGGCCAAGCTCACTTTATTGCGCGAGATGGTGCCGGCCTTAATCGAAGAGGGTCGTCACGTCCTCATATTTTCGCAATTCACAAGCATGCTGGCACTGATAGCCGAGTCGCTCACGGAGCTTGGCATCGCGTACGCGGTCCTGACCGGGGATACGCGTGACCGCAGTACCCCGGTGGACGCCTTCCAAGAGGGGCGCGTACCGGTTTTTTTGGTGAGTCTGAAGGCAGGGGGAGCGGGTCTCAATCTCACAACCGCCGATGCCGTTATCCATTACGACCCGTGGTGGAACCCGGCGGTGGAGCGCCAAGCTACGGACCGTGCCCATAGGCTTGGACAAGTGAACCCGGTTTTCGTCTACAAGTTGATCGCGGAAGGGACCGTGGAAGAAAAGATATTGGCGCTCCAGGCGAAGAAGCTCGCCATGACATCGGCCCTGTTGTCCGATAGCGCGGAACCCGGGACCACCCTCCAAGCCGAGGACTTGGAGGGCCTTTTCGGGCCGATCCCGCACCCGTCTTAATGGCCCGCGGCTCCCGCCTTAACGGTTGACGGGCTTCGCCGCGATTTCTTCGAGCTTGCGGGCGCGGATAACCTGCCCGCCTAGCCCCGCCTCGTTAGCGGTCCCGCCATAGGCACTGGCCATGAGCTGGCTATAGTACGTCACCGGGATATTGAACTTGGTCCCATAACGCTTATTGATCTGGCCCTGGTAGACCTCTACGTTCATTTGGCAAACCGGGCGGGGGTCGCGACCATATCGGCGCCGTGGTCGTAGGCGGACTCGACGATCTTCTTGATCTGGTCCTGACTCTTCTCGGGCTCGGAAAACGCCAACGCCCCGCCGCAGCAGGTCACCTTCTGGTCGTATTTATCGAGGGCCTCGCCACCCACCATCTCGACAAGCTTGTCGAGATACTTAGGGTTCTCAAACGACGCCCCGGTAATGCCGAAGGGGCGATTCGTTTGGCAGCCCACATAACCTGCGAATTTGATGCCCTCGAGCGACTTCACAACCGGCTTTTTCAGCTCGTCTTAGCCCAAATCCTCGATCAGTACCTCGACCATATGGCGCACTTCCTGCTCGCCCTTGTACTGGAGATTCATGCCGGCTTCGCGCAAGGCCTCGTTGGTCTCGGCCAAGAGATCGCTGTCGTGCGCTAGGCGATCCTTGGCCTCTTTCACGCCGAGCCAGCAGGCGGCACAGGTCGCCACTACATCCTGACCCTTGTTCCCTTGCTCTGAGATCGCGAGATTACGGGCGTTCATGACGTGGCGTGGAAGCTCGCCGCCTTCAGCGTAACCAATCGACGCGCCGCAACAATTCCGGTCGGGAATCTCGTTTAATTGAATATCCCATTTCTTGCACATGACCTCGACCGAGACCAAGTAGTTGGAAGCAGAGGTACGGCGCCCCGAGGAGCACCCAGAATAGAACGAATATTCTTTTCTGGCCACACGGACCCCCTTAGGCAGCGAAGCCTTTACGTCGATCTTCGATCTCTCGCGCTTTCTTCAACATGCGGTGGCGCCCGTAGGCCCCACCATATCGTGGCGCCTGAGATGCTACCGCTTGAGTGGTCTGCAGTCCTTGAGCGGCAGAAAGGGCAAGCGCCAGCCCGGCGCGCGATTGCCCCACCGCCGTGCAAAGAGATGGACATCGTAGATACCATGTGCGTACCGCACATCGGCCGTGTAGCGTTCGCGAAACTTGGGTGTAAGCAGCGTCGCGTCGGTGATCTCCGCAGACGTGCCGGCCAGATAAGCAGCGCGGTCAAAACGGAACACGAGCAGGCTCCGCTGACGGACAGGTACCCCAAGTGCGACCGTGGATCGATTGAGTTGGAGAGTACCTTGATATCTTAGTTTGCAGTCGGCGTCCACTGAATAGATGTCGAGTGCGGTACTCACGCGCGTAAAGAATGCCGCCGTGTGGGCCTGAGTGTGAACTGTCAGATTATGGTCCGGTGCGCTGCGGTACGCGCTGATGCCGGAACAGCCGCCCAGGAGAATCAAGGCCGCGACGGTGACCCCGCGGGTTAACTGACGCATACGGATGGAGATTAGTTGGCGAGAACAGGGCAACCAAAATCGCTGCCCCGTGCCCAGTCCGTGACGGCGCTCACGAGACTCGAACTCGTGGTATAGATGTAATACAGGTTCACGCGCGTGCTGTAGCGATTCACCGCAGTGCCATTGACCACAATCGTATAAGGCCCGCGCTTGGGTCCTCCAACATAATGAGTGCCTGGGGTCAGGTCTTTCGACTCCACCGCCAACTGCACTTTGCCGGGGGAGGTCGTCACGGTCGAATAGTATGCGATTTTGTTCGCCACGGTACCAACGATCCCGCCGCCAAAATCCCCGCGTGTCTCTACGAAGATGGTTTTATTCAGGCAGCGCTGGGATTGTCTGCGAAACGTCGCGGTCACGACAGCGAGTGATCGGTGAACCACCATGGACTTGGTCCTGCCGAACAGAGCGGACTGCTTCACGCTCTGCTGATAAGCCAGCGGGGTGCTTGGTATGGCACAGCCGCAAAGCAGCGCAAATACCGTGATCTGAGCTACCGTAGACGCGGATTTCATTGATACCCCTCCCTTGTATATGGCTTGTATATGGGCTGACGACCGGGATTGGACCCGTTTATGGAAGAGGCCGTCTAGTGGGACGTTAAAGACTAAGTCGTACGACATGTCAAGGCGGCGCCCAAGGAATGTCCCGCAGGTTAACCCGGCGTCAACGAGGGATATGGCTTGTTTCCAGGCGCTCTGGAACGTCAGGTGTCGCAGCCGGGAGGACGCGCGCCGACGGGGTTGATCGGCAAGGGCGGAAGATACCTCACCCATCGGCGCTCTGTTGACCTTGTCTGTCTCGCATCCTATATAAAGCTTTTATAATATAACGCCTTTATAAAGCTTTGCCCGGCGCGGCACTACACGCCGGAATAACCAAGAATAAAACATAAAAAGAAAGCGAGGACCCATGTCCCGTCCCGTCACCTGCATCGTGGTGCTGACCGTGGTCTGGTCAGGGGGGTCAGGGCACAGACCCCGGTTGCACCCTTCGGGTATGCAACCGGGGTCCACGACTTCCAATCAGGACACTATCGCGCCTGTCTGCCGATCCTGAGACGCCTCGGCGCCCAGGGCTTCGCCCCGGCGCAGGCCCTGCTCGGGATGGCGTATGACTTTGGCCACGGCGTTCCGCAGAACTATGCCCTCGCCCTGAAGTCGTTCCGCAAGGATGCCGTGCAGGGCGATGCCCAGGCGCAGTTCAGCCTCGGTGTCCTGTATGTTCAAGGGGCAGGGGTACCCTTCGCGTCCTTAATCGCCTTTATATCCACGCTGGATTCCATACCGGCCGCCAGTACGCAGAGATCATGACGTGCATCGTAGCGGTGGTAGCCAAAGGGGTTATTGATCTGTGCCGACACCGACTCACCACAGGCGCCGCAAGCCGTACAGTTGTCGTTAACAAACCGGGGGTGGAGCTTAACGGTCAGCCCATAGTCGCCGACTTGACCGTCCACCTTTTGCCCCTCAGCCAAGGTCAAGACCTTGATGCGCTTATTCGTGCGCAGGTGACGAAGGTTGATCTCCATGCCACAGGTGGGATGGCATAACTTCGGGAAGCACTTGTAGAGTTGACTTACGCGGCCCCCCGAGGGATTGGGTAAGAGCGGTCGAACTCCCGTCAATAACTTTTTGGTTCAGCGGGCTTTTTTGGCATACTGTGAGGCCCCACCGAAAGCAGAAAGGGCGAGCGTGAAAGCAAGAGCTGTGGAACCCGAGGGCTTTCTCATCACGAAGGAGCCCTACTACGAATCGCAGGGCGATGAAATCATCTTGTTCGAAAGCGCCTACCGCAATCAGATTCCGGTCCTGCTGAAAGGACCGACGGGGTGCGGCAAGACACGCTTCATGGAACATATGGCGTGGCGCTTGAAGCGTCCGCTCATCACGGTCTCCTGCCACGACGACCTGACGGCCTCGGATCTCGTCGGGCGCTATCTCATCACGGCCGGCGAGACCGTCTGGGTGGACGGCCCGCTGGCCCATGCCGTGCGGGTCGGCGGCATTTGCTATTTGGATGAAGTCGTCGAGGCCAGAAAGGATACGACGGTCGTCATCCACCCCCTGGCCGACGACAGAAGGGTGCTCCCCATCGAAAAGACCGGCGAGGTTTTGAGCGCGACACCAGAATTTGCCTTGGCGATCTCCTACAATCCGGGTTACCAAAGCGTCCTGAAGGATCTAAAGCAAAGCACGCGGCAGCGCTTCATCGCCTTGGAGTTCGACTATCCCCCTCACGACCTCGAAAAACGCATCGTCGACCACGAAAGCGGTATCGGCGAAGAGTCGGCCGAAAAGCTGGTTCGGTTCGCGGACATGACGCGCAACCTCAAAGGCAGCGGCCTGGAAGAGGGCGCGAGCACCCGGCTCTTGGTTCACGCCGCCAAGTTGATGGCCTCGGGGGTCAGCCCGCAAGCCGCCTGTCGGGGTGCCATTGCCCAAGCCTTAACAGACGATCCGGAGATGCTGGCGGCGATCACCGAGTTGAGCGCGTCGCTCTTTTAGCGGCCACAAACCGTCTAACGGCAGGTTCGTCCAGTCGGTAGTGACACAGCTCAGAGCCGTCGCACACAAGCACCGGTATCAAAAGGCCGTAGCGCGCCTCGAGCTCGGCGTCGGTCTCAATATCGACCCGGGTCACGGTCAAGCCGAGCTCGCTTGCGATCGGTGCTAGGGCCGCGCCCATCTCCTCGCAGAGATGACAGTAGGGTCGATGATAGAGGGTCAGGTTCATGGGCGTTAGTGTAGCAAACGCGGACGCGGCGCAAACCACAGGGTGTAAAAAAACGATATGAGTTCATTAACCCCACTGACCGCCGCCGAGCTTGAGGAATGGCTCGACGAAGAACTGGATGCCGCGCTCTCTCTCCGTCGAACGACGCGCGCGCCGGCACTCGCCTTGGCGTCGCTTACGCGCGCGAAGCAAAACTTTGCCTGTCACTGGATTTCTGTCATCGCCAAAACCAATCCCGAGCTCGCCTTCCATTTCGCAAGCCAGGTCACAAACGCGTTACAGCAAATGCCGACTGATGATACCGAGGCCTGGATCATCCAGGCCATGGATGTCTACGACAAAATGGGGCTTTACCCAGCCGTTGCCATCCTCACCGACATTGCCACTTTTGCCAAGGCGAGTGAAAACAAGTCCCGATCCGTAGCCCTCGAAGAGGTGGGTCCGGTTCTTGAGCTTTTTTTGCAGGCCCTATCGGGGCGCAAGCTGAAGCTCCGGCCCAACGAACGGACCTACACGGATACCACCACCGTCTACCTGCCGGCAACACTGATCACGCTCCCGAGCCGCGAAGAGAACGTCCGACTCTACAAGATCATGGCCGCCCACTTGTGGGCTCAAACCTGGTTTGGGACGTTCCAGGGGACCGATCCTCAGCGCCTCGTGCGCCACTGTCAGAAATTCCCGGACCCAAAATACGCGCAGACCTTGTTTCACGCCCTGGAAACCATCCGGCTCGATGCCTGCCTCGCACGCGAACTGCCTGGGCTGTACCGGGAACTCCGAACCCTGCAAACCGCCTCGCAAAAATCCTCCCGGTGGGCGTCCTATGTAGCACGTCTGGAGACCCGGGACGCGACCGTCGACGATACCTATGAGGCCTTGGACGCCCTGTACGGCGAACCGCTGCCAGAGCCACACATCTACCAAGGCGCTCTAAACGGGGAGGCGGTGGCCGTGGCTATGGGCGAGCGTCTAGACCAGGAGCGCGCCGCCTTGCAAGCGGCCTTAAAGCAACTCTTGGCCGACAAAGGCCCGAAAGCGCCACCCGAGGGCAAAAAGCGCTTTAGCGTGCAGACCGAGCAAGAGCGCGCGATGGTGCTGATGCTGGATGGCCAACCGCTTGTCCCACCTCCCGATGTCCGCGCCCTCATGCATTCCATCGCCCAAGATCTAGGCGAGATCCCGGAAGAGTACCTCGTGGCCGCAGGCGACGGGGCTTATGCCCCAGAGGCCGACAAGAAGCCCGAGGATGTCTGGAAAGGCACCTATCACGAGGACGGCGCCTATCTGTATAACGAATGGGATCATCGTCGTCAGCACTACCGAAAGGACTGGTGCGTGTTACGGGAACTCGACGTTCAGCCCGTCCACGAACCCTTTGTCGCTGACACCTTGCACAAATACCACGGACTCGCCGCGCGGCTGCGAAAAACCTTTGAGGCCTTAAGGGGCGAGAACGCCGTTCAGCGCCGCCAAAAGCATGGGGACGAGATCGATTTCGACGCACTGGTCGAGGCCTTCGCCGATCTTCACTGCGGTCACGAGTTGTCGGATCGGCTGTTTACGCGCAACCGCCGGTTCGCGCGCAATATCGCGGTCATGTTCATGGTCGACATGAGCGGCTCAACCAAGGGCTGGATCAACGATGCCGAAAGGGAGTCTCTGGTCCTTCTGTGCGAAGCCCTGGAAATCCTCGGCGACCGTTACGCGATCTACGGATTTTCCGGCATTACCCGTAAACGCTGCGAGATGTACCGTGTGAAGCAGTTCGATGAACCGTACAATGAAACGGTGCGGGCGCGCATTACCGGTATCAAGCCGCAGGACTACACCCGAATGGGCGTGGCCATTCGCCACCTCTGTCGCCTGCTGAACGATGTGGAGGCGCGGACCAAGCTTCTGATCACGCTATCCGATGGAAAACCCGATGACTATGATGGCTACCGCGGGGAATATGGCATCGAAGACACGCGCCAGGCATTGCTCGAGGCTAAGCGCGACGGCATCCATGCCTTTTGCATTACCATCGATACCGACGCCCGGGACTACCTCCCGCATATGTATGGCGCCGCCAATTATGCGTTGATCGATGACGTACGCAAGCTACCGCTCAAGATCTCCGACATTTACCGCCACTTGACGAGCTGACAAAAACACCTCGGGCTTAGTAAACCGCCCGGGGCGATCGTCGATCTTGGGGCCTCAATCCAGACATTCTCGGATCGGGTTTTAAACTCATACCAACTTGGTAAGGGCATCGGCCTTGAGCGCCCATTCATGGCGTTCGCTACTGCAGAGGACCAAAAGGCGTTTACAGATGCCTCAGGGAAAAAGGGAGACTCGCTCAAACGCCATCTTGACTCGGATTAGCCGCGCAGATCTTTTGGGAAAAAGATATTCCCAAACGGCGGCCTCCATCTTCTGAGACGCGCATCCACATCCCGTCATTCTCCCTATCCAAGATGCACGACAATTCGTGTTTGTAAAAACGGGTGGCCTGACCGCTGCATATTTCGCTGATCGCGACCACCTGCTTCGCTCGACGGCGACCACTTTGGCCATGAACAATAAAACAGGTGGTCGCGATGGTCCGAGATATGCAACAGCACGGCCGTCACCAAAACCGAGGAAATCCATCAGCGTGCCCGAACACGGACCCTATCGGACTCACGGCCACCGGCCCCAACATTTCGCCCCTTAAAAGCCGCTGACAGGGCCTGGATCGCAGATTGGCCTCCTTATTTGGGCGAATTCGAGGAGCTCGACTACGCCCTGCGCGAGAACGGTTGGCTACAAGAATTTGAGTACAAGCGCGGCGTACGCTGTTTCGTCGCAGACAAATTGGGCAAGCCCGTTGCTTTGACTATCCTAGCTCCCACCGGAGAGGTGGAAGCGGAATTCCGGATGGCGCTACGGGCTGACAAGATCGGTTCAGGGCTCGGAATGGCGGTGGCCTCGCAAACCCTGGCCAGTGGCTTTGGGGACCTGGGTCTCGTGCGCATTCACCTCGTCGTGCGGAAGGATAAACAGCGGGCAATCCGGCTGTACGAACGACTTGGTTTTTCAAGACAGGGGGAGTGCTCCAAAAGCTTCAATGGCAAAACGGCGCGGTTTTTGGTTATGGATTTGCGGAAAAATGATGGGTCGAACAAGTCTCAAGAGGTGCACGAAGGTCTTTCCCATGCCTGGCGATCTGAGTCGATCGGTCGCTGACACTTCCCGTCCATGGCGGCCGCGGCCTTAGCGACACAAGCCATGTTCGGCAATTAAGGTAAACCGGCTATATGAATATCCCCATACCAAGCATAGGCGCGCCCCCGCTGACAATTGCTGCCCCCGGCCCAAAATGCCATCTGGCATTGGCGCGCGATGAGGTGATCAGACCGTAAACCGACATCCCGATCTGGAGAGCCGCTCCTGAGTCCATCCTGCTACATCGATCAAGGCGGGCGCGTTCTTAGCCGGCGGCAAGGCCCGCCTCCTCGTGGTGAGGCCGCAGAAAGGCGCGAATGGCGCCCGCGTTACGCATGGCATCCGCATACCCTAACGCCATGAGATGTCGACAATAGCCGCGCTCAAATAACAAGTAGCTCGACAAGGCGCTATCGGGACGCCCATGCCGAGCAAGCGCCCCCAGGAAGAAGCGGAGGGAAGCGGGGAGGGCGTCATGGTACAAATTGGCGATAGCGGCGAGATTTTGGCTCGGGTGCAAGGCAAAACAGGCGACCTCGGAAAGCCCCATGGAGCCGCCCCCCTGGTTACCCCGTCGGAGCGCCCGAACCGTCTGATTGATACGCTCCAGCCGCTCCAGGTCGGCATCGAGGCTCTCAAGGAAGATACTGTTCAGAACGTGGCCGGCCATATCCGCGACCGAAGGCGGCCCGTGAGGGGCCATAACCGCCATTTCCGGGCTTTGGACGCCGATCACGAAAAGCCGTTTGGCGCCCAAATGAAGGGCCGCGCTCAGAGGCGCTGTTTGGCGCATGGACCCGTCCCCGAAATACCCGTCTCCCAGGGCTACGGGGGCAAAAACGAAGGGAATGGCGGACGACGCCAAAAGGTGCGCCAAAGTGATCTCGGTGGGAAGGCCTACGCGATCGGCGCGACGCCAGGAAGACAACTCCGGGGCCCCCTGAAAAAAGGTGACGGACTGCCCCGAGGCGTAGGACGAGGCCGTCACGCTCACCGCGTGCACGAGCCCCGTATTGATATGGGCGCTCATATCCGCCAACGACAGATGGGTGGCCAAAAGTTCTTCGAGTGGGGCACGATCCAGCAAGGCCAGAGGCAGCGGCGCGCCGAATCGCCCCAGAAACAGCGCCGAAAGCCAGCGTCCAGCGGTCGCCATAAGGTGCAGCCAGTCGGCCGCAAACACCTGCTCCACCTGGAAATGGCCCCAAATCTGCGTCAACCGCTGGACACCCAGCCGCAGATCGTCCGCATGCGCGGCAAGGGTGGTGCAATTGATGGCGCCCGCCGACGTACCACAGAAGATATGAAACGGGTTTTGGGCGTGTCTAGGCAAAATCCGCACGATCGCCCGCAAGACGCCCACTTGATAGGCTGCATGGGCGCCGCCGCCCGACATCACCAATGCCAGTTTAGGTTCCGTTGCCACACGAAGGAGTGTAGTCGGAAAACTGCGAAACGGCTGCCTCGCGGTCTCCTGACGCCCTGTCAGGGGCTCCCTCGATCCTTAGGACGCCAGGACCCGCTTTAGTATCGCATTGACCTTGCCGGGATTGGCCTTGCCCCGGCTCGCCTTCATGACCTGGCCGACGAAGAAGGTCAGTACCTTCTCCTCGCCCGCCCGGTATTGGGCGACCTGCTTTGGGTTGGCCGCGACCACTTCGGCGACGATCTGTTCGATAGCCGAATCGTCGGTGATTTGTTGTAAACCGCGGGCCGCAATAATACCATCGGCATCGCCGCCCTCCTCCCACATCGCCTCAAAAATATCCTTCGCGGTCTTGCCAGACACCGTGCCGTCTGCGATGCGCCGCAAAAGCCCGCCCAGGGCGCCGGCGCTCACCGGGGCGTCGGCGATATCGAGGTTGGCGCTATTGAGGCGCGCCAAGAACTCTCCGGCCACCCAGTTGGCGGCGAGCTTCGGCTCGACCGCCGAAGACCGCACCGTTTCCTCATAATAATCCGCGAGCTCCCGGCTTCCAGTCAGGACCGCCGCATCGTAGGCCGATAGGCCGTAGTGCTCGCAAAAACGCTGTCTCTTGGCCTCCGGGAGTTCCGGCATCGTGGCCTTGACCTCGGCCAAGAGCTCCGGGGCAACGATGAGCGGCGGGAGGTCGGGGTCCGGGAAATAGCGGTAATCGTTGGCCTCTTCCTTACTGCGCATGGGCCGCGTTTCGTCGCGCGCCGAATCGTAGAGCCGGGTCTCCTGACGCACCTGCCCCCCCGACGACACTAAAGCGATCTGGCGCCGAACCTCGTAGTCGATAGCGCGCTCCACGAATCGGAAGGAATTAATATTCTTAAGCTCGGCGCGCATGCCGTAGCGGCTCTCGCCCAGCGGTCGAATCGAGACGTTGGCATCGCAGCGAAACGAGCCTTCCTGCATGTTCCCGTCGCAAATCTCGAGATAGCGCACAAGGGTGTGCAGGGCCTTTAAATACGCCACCGCCTCGGCCGGCGAACGCATATCGGGCTCGGAGACGATCTCAAGCAAGGGGGTCCCCGCGCGATTGAGGTCCACGCCCGTCAAACCCTCCCAGGCCTCATGGAGGGACTTGCCGGCGTCTTCTTCTAGATGAGCACGGGTGATTCCCACCCGCTTCTCTCCGGCCTCGGTCATAATCGCGAGCTGCCCACGCTCGACGATCGGGTGCTCGTACTGGCTGATCTGGTAACCCTTGGGAAGATCGGGATAAAAGTAGTTCTTGCGCGCAAACACCGAGCGGGCGTGGACCGTGGCGCCGATCGCTAGGCCCAGCCGAACGGCCATGCGCACCGCTTCCGCGTTCAAAACCGGCAACACCCCCGGGAGCGCGATATCGACCACATTGGCCTGGGTATTGGGTGGCGCACCATAAGCCGTCGGGGCGCCCGAAAAGATCTTACTGACAGTCTTGAGCTGTGCATGCACCTCAAGGCCGATAACCGTTTCCCACTCCATCTGCCCCCCTGGATTAAAAACCGGCCGGCGCCCGCCTGTGCCAATCGGTCGCCTCCTGGAACTTATGCGCCACATTCAATAACCGCGCCTCGTCCAAATAGCGCCCGATGAGCTGGAGGCCGACCGGAAGGCCCTCCACGAAGCCGGCCGGCAACGAGATCGCCGGAAGCCCGGCGAGGTTCACGGGGATAGTATAAATATCGTTCAGGTACATGGAGACCGGATCACTTTTCGCGCCGATGGCGAAAGCCGGGGAGGGCGCGGTGGGCCCCGCGATCACATCGCAGCTCTCGAAGGCCTGCCCAAAGTCTTGGGCAATAAGCCGCCGCAACCGCTGGGCCTTCAGGTAATAGGCATCGTAATAGCCGGCGGACAAGGCGTAGGTACCAATCATGATCCGCCGCTTCACCTCGGGCCCAAACCCTTCGCTGCGGGTCTTCTTGTACATATCCTCGAGATCCCGATACTCGGCGGCGCGGTAACCATATCGCACCCCATCGTAGCGGGCGAGATTGGAAGACGCCTCGGCGGGCGCCAGCACGTAATAGCAGGGGAGCGCATGCCCGCTATTGGGCAAGCTGATATCGACAAGCTTCGCCCCTAAGCGCTCATACTCGCGCAGCGCGGCCTGCATCGCAGCCCCGACCGCGGCATCGAGGCCGGCGCCGAAATGTTCCCGCACCACGCCGATCCGCAGACCCTCTAGAGAAGATCGTAACGTGGCATGGTAGTCGGGCACAGCGGCGGTCAGGGCGGTCGCGTCCCGCTCATCGAAACCGGCCATCGCGGCCAGCAATAAGGCGCAATCCTCGGCGGTCTGGGCCATGGGGCCGGCCTGGTCGAGAGACGAGGCGAAGGCGATCATGCCGTAACGGGATACCCGCCCGTAGCTCGGCTTAAGACCCGTGATGCCACACAGCGCCGCCGGCTGGCGGATCGAACCCCCGGTGTCAGTGCCGGTCGCAGCCGGCACGAGCCGCGCGGCGACCGCCGCCGCCGAGCCCCCCGAGCTCCCGCCTGGGACCCGTTGGACGTCCCAGGGGTTGCGGACCGGACCAAAAAACGAGGTCTCGTTGGACGAGCCCATGGCGAATTCGTCCATATTGGTCTTGCCGACCGGCACACAGCCGGCGGCGTTCAACCTCGCCACGACGGTCGCGTCATAGGGGGAGATAAAATCGGCCAACATCCGCGAGCCGCAGGTCGTCCTGACCCCGGCCGTACAGAAGATGTCTTTGTGGGCGATGGGTACGCCCAGCAAGGGGGCGTTCTGTCCGCTCGCGCGCGCGGCGTCGGCCGCCCGCGCGGCCTTTTCCGCCCCATCGCGATCGACCGTAATAAAGGCGTTGAGTCCTGGCTGGGCCTCTACGCGGCGCAAAACGTCCTGAACGAGCTCCGCACTAGAGTACTGGCCTGCGGCCAAGCCTTGAACCAATTCGGCAATTGTCAAAGTCAACGGAAATTCCCCAGAAAATCGCATGCCGCACCCGCCGGGTGGCGGTCAGCCTCTTTACTCGATGACCTTGGGGACCAGGTAGAGCCCGTCGCGGCTGTCCGGCGCCAAGGCCAACAAGCGGTCCCGATCGGCCTCTAGACTTACGGCGTCAGGCCGCAAGCGCAATATCGCCTCGTCCGGATGGGTCATGGGCTCTACCCCATCCGTCGCAACGGCGTTCATCTGGGAAACGAGACCAAGTATCCGAGACAGGTCCTCAGCATAGGTGTCCCGCTCTTGCCCAGTCATCCCCAAGCGCGCAAGATGCGCTATCTTTTCGATATCTTCTTTATTCACAGGGCGCCATCTTCGGTCGCAACGTTAATCCGTTGCACGCTACCACATTTCGGCCCCTGGTTGAACCCATAGGGGCCGATTGATACAGTAGGGCAATTTTAACCCCCTACCCTAAAAATAAGGGATACAAACTTTATGTTTGGACGGTTGCGATCCTACTTTTCCAACGACCTTGCCATCGACCTCGGAACAGCCAATACCCTTATTTATGTTCGCGATAAGGGGATCGTTCTGAACGAACCCTCCGTCGTCGCCATCCGGCAGGAATTCGGATCGCGAGGGGGGCGCAATATTCTTGCGGTCGGTATGGAGGCCAAACGCATGCTGGGCCGGACACCCGGCAGCATCCAAGCCATCCGGCCGATGAAGGATGGCGTCATTGCCGATTTCACCGTCACCGGCGAGATGCTCAAATATTTCATCCGCAAGGTTCATGAACAGCGCATCTTCCAGCCCAGCCCGCGTATCGTGATTTGCGTGCCATGCGGGTCGACTCAGGTTGAGCGACGCGCGATTCGTGAGTCCGCGCAAAAGGCCGGTGCCAACGAAGTCTACCTGATCGAAGAACCGATGGCGGCAGCCATCGGCGCGGATCTGCCGATTGCCGAGCCCACCGGCTCGATGGTGCTGGACATAGGCGGCGGCACGAGCGAAGTGGGCGTGATTTCGCTAGGAGGCCTCGTTTACTCCCATTCCCTGCGCATCGCCGGCGACAAGATGGACGAAGCCATCATCAGTTATGTCCGCCGTAAGTACGGCCTCCTGATCGGTGAGGCAACGGCGGAGAAGATCAAGAAGGACATCGGTACGGCCTGGCAAAACAGCGAGGTCCGGCAGATGGAGATCAAGGGCCGGCACATCGCAGACGGCGTGCCAAGAAGTCTCGTCCTGAACAGCAAAGAGGTCCATCTTGCCTTGAGCGAAGGTCTCGCTGGCATCGTCGCGGCTATTCGGCTGGCGCTCGAGCAAACGCCGCCCGAGCTCGGGGCCGACATCGCCGAAAAGGGCCTGGTTGTCACCGGCGGTGGGGCGCTTTTGCGCGACATCGACAGAATGCTGATGGAAGAAACCGGGCTTCCTATCGTGATCACCGACGACCCCTTAACCTGCGTTGCCCGCGGCTGCGGCCGAGCCCTTCAGGAAATGGATGTCCTCGGCGACGTCTTCGCTTACGAGTAACGCGGTCCGGGGCGCGGGGCCTTAGACCCCACGTCCCCGGGCGCGCGACATATGTGGTAAATACATGGGCACCTTTCTCGGCTGGTCTATCAAGCGACCCTCTTCGCTCACCAAACTGATACTGCTTACCTGCGTATCCGTGGTCCTTATCGTTCTTAATGCCCACCATGAGCACGAGACCCATACCTTCCGGTCCCTTATGAACCGAGCCACATATCCGGTTCAAACCCTCGCGACGCTTCCCTTTTCCGCGACCAAACACCTCGACCAAGACTTGCGAACAAACGCCGATCTGCGCCGCGCAAACCACCGCCTGCGCCTCCGCGATCTGAAGCTTGAGGCCCACCTCACGCGGTTTGATGCCTTGCGCCGGGAAGTCGTCCATCTCACGAAACTACTACACGGCACACGCTTGCCGGGCTACCGCGAGACATTGGCCCGAGTGCTCGCGGTAAGCTCCGGCCCGTTTACCCAGCGGCTTATCCTGAACGAAGGACGCCGCAGCCATATTTACGTGGGCCAGGCCGTCATTGATGCGCACGGGATCGTGGGACAAATCGTGGCCGTGGGTCCTGACACGAGCGATGTCATGCTCATAACCGACCCCAATAGCGGCATTCCGGTCGTTTCCCAGCGTAACGGCCTGCGCGCCATCGTCTTTGGAACGGGCTCAACCGACGGTCTCAAGGTCCCCTATCTTACGGTCACCGCCGACATTCGCCCGGGCGACATTCTGGTGAGCTCGGGGCTCGGTGGCGTCTATCCGCCCGGCTACCCCGTGGCCCGCGTGACGGCGGTAACCAGTAACCCCAACCTCGCCTTTCTCAAGGTTCGGGCCGTGGCGCTCGCCCGGCTCAACTACCACACGCACGTACTGCTGCTGTGGCCCAAAAAATCGCAACCGAAAAGAGGGCGCGTAGGTGGATAGTTCATTCACATTGAGCCAACGCGCCACCATCGTGGCGACGTTTGCCATAGGGATACTGCTCACCCTAGCCCCCCTCCCGCGCGCCATCGGCGTCCTACGACCGGACTGGGTGGCCCTGATTTTGGTGTACTGGTGTTTGGCTATCCCGGACCGGATCGGCGTGGGCAGCGCTTGGATATTAGGCCTCGTCCTAGACGGACTCTACGGCTCGCTCCTCGGCGAACAAGCGTTAGCCAAGGCACTTTTGGCCTTCCTTACGCTCCGCTTTACGCTTCGCCTGCGGGTATTCCCGCGCTGGCAGCAATCCCTGGCCGTGGGCATCCTGATCGCACTCAGCGACTTATTGATCCTTATGGTGAAATCCCTTGTGCAAGGAACCGCGCCGATTTGGAGCGACACCGCGCCTATGATCGCAAACGTGATACTGTGGCCGTTCTTGTTCACCATACTCCGGGAGGTGCGCCGGCGCGCCAAGATCAGCTAACCCATGCATCGTATCCCGCTCAAGAACGACACGAAAGAGATCCGACTATTCGAAACCCGAATACTGGTCGCCATGATCTTAGGCGCAGTACTCATAACCGCCCTCATCGCGCGCTTGGGTTATCTCGAGGTGGTCCGGCACCACTACTACGCCACACTCGCCGAGAACAATCGGATCAGCCCTATTCCGATCCAACCCGCGCGCGGGATGATCTTGGACCGCAACGGTGTCGTGCTGGCCGAGGACTTTCCAGTCTTTACCTTACAGGTCGTGCCCGACCATGTTCCGAACATGGCGCGGTTGCTGGCAAAACTCAAAACCCTCATCGCCCTCAATAAACGCGACCTTCACGACTTCCGCCAACGACTCGCGCAACATAAGCCCTTCCAGAGCGTTACTCTGCGCACCCACTTGAGTGAGGCCGAGGCAGCGCGCATTGCCGTCAATCTGACTCGCCTCAAGGGCGCCGCTTTACATGCCCGACTGCGGCGTGATTACCCCTTAGGCGGCCTTGCCGTGGACGCCATCGGTTATGTGAGCCGCATCACGCCGGGCGAGGAGCGAGGTTCGCACGCGGCCCGCTACTTTGGGTACCGACACATAGGCCAGTCCGGCGTCGAACGCAGTTACCAAAAAGATCTCATGGGCCGAATCGGGTTTAAGGATGTCGAAATGAATGCCGAAGGACGCGCGGTCAAGGTATTGAAGCGCATCTTGCCGCATGCCGGAGACAATCTCTACCTCAACATCGATGCCCAGATGCAAGCGATCGGCGAGCAAATGCTCGACAATCGCCCGGGCAGCGTGGTGGCCTTGAACCCCCGCACCGGGGCCGTACTGACCCTGATCAGCAGCCCCATATATGACCCAAACCCATTTGTTGAGGGTATTCGCGAAAAGGCCTACAAGGCGCTTGCCACGAACCCGAACGGCCCGCTAGACGACCGGGCGTTGAATGGCCTTTATCCCCCGGGCTCCACGATTAAACCGTTCTATGCCTACGCCGCCCTCCAAACCAAGTGGTTCCATCCGCATAAGCACATTACCTGTCCCGGCTACTATCATTTACCACACAGTGCACACTTGTTTCACTGTTGGAAACCGCTGGGGATGGGGCGCGTGGACCTCAAAACAGCGATTGAGAGGTCATGCGACGTCTTCTTCTACCGTCTCGCTTTCAAGCAGGGCATAGAGCGCATGGCCCGCTACCTCACGTATTTCGGTTTCGGGCACCGTACCGGCATCGATCTTCCAGGCGAGTACCGGGGTCTCGTCCCGACCCCGGCCTGGATCAAGGCTAGCAAGCAGCCCTGGTACCCCGGCCAAACGATCATCACCGGCATCGGGCAAGGCCCTTTGCTGGTGACGCCAGTACAACTTGCCGATGCGGTCGCGGCCCTTGCCAACCACGGCGTGCGGATGCGCCCCGAGGTCGTGCACGGAATTGTAAACCCGGTGACGCATCACGTTCGCTACGTCAAACCGTACAGCGACTCCACCATTCCGCGACGCAACAAAGGCAGCCTTAAGATGCTGATCCGCGACATGACCCAAGTGGTCGAAGGCCCCCATGGGACGGCGCGCGGCATCGCCTATCACCTACCGTACAAGGTCGCGGGCAAGACCGGGACCGCCCAGCTCTGGAACGTCTCTCCGGGCTTTAAAGGGAAACATGTCCGTTCTGACGCCCTCTTTATCGCTATGGCCCCGATACCCAATCCACGGATCGCGATCGCGGTCATCGTCGAACACGCGGGATTCGGGGCGCTCGCAGCCGCTCCCATCGCGCGCGCTCTCATGAATTTCTATCTCCTAGGTCATGTGCACGCGCTCCCTCAGAACCAAGCACAGGCCCATGTTGCCCTGGCAAGGACCCAGCCATGACCATTTTCGAGCGCTGGCATCTCGACAAATCCTTAATGACGGCACTCCTCATTCTGGCCGCCGTCAGCTTGGTCGTACTCTATAGCGCAAGCGGCGATAGCCTGCGCTTTGCCCTCAGTGACGCAATCCGGCTTGCGATCGGCTTTGGGGTCATGATCGGCGTCGCCCAAGTCTCGCCCGACACCTACCGCCGCTGGTCCGTCCCCTTATTCGCGGCCGGCGTGCTCGGACTCATTGGGGTGCTCGCCGTAGGGGTCGTACGTTTCGGCGCGCGGCGGTGGATTGCCCTGGGGCCGATGTCGATACAGCCCTCGGAGTTCATGAAGCTGTCCGTCCCCATGATGTTGGCGTGGTTTTTTTCACGCTACAGCCTCCCGCCACGAATCTGGCATGTCGCGGGCGCCACCCTACTTTTGTTGGTACCGGTACTCTTGATCGCCAAAGAACCCGACCTCGGGACCGCCCTCATTGTTCTGTTGTCGGGAATTATCGTCTTGTTTTTGGCCGGCATGAGTTGGCGGACGATCCTCGGGGTGGCACTCCTCGGGCTCGCGGCGGCACCCGTTTTGTGGGCCCATATGCACCACTACCAGCGGCAACGCATTTTCATACTCTTTCACCCCGAGGCCGACCCCTTGGGCGCCGGATACCATGCGATCCAAGCGATGATCGCGGTCGGGTCCGGGGGGATTTTTGGGCAAGGCTGGCTGCACAGCAGCCAGGCCCACCTCCACTTCCTGCCCGATAGCACCACGGACTTCGCCTTCGCAGTCTTTTGCCAGGAATTTGGGCTCTTTGGGAGCATCGCCTTATTGGGGCTTTATCTCTTTATCGTTTACCGGGGTCTGCGTATCGCGTTCGCGGCCCAAGATAGTTACTCCCGGCTCCTAGCGGGCTCGCTCTCCACCCTGTTTTTCTTTGACGTCTTCATCAATATGGGCATGGTAGCGGGGATTCTGCCGGTAGTAGGCGTACCGTTACCGCTCCTGAGTTACGGGGGCACGTCGCTTATTATCATCATGGCCGGCCTAGGCGTCCTCATGAGCATTCACGGTCACAGACGACTCGTAAACTGACACTCGTAGCGCTGCCGTCCAGATTTGTAGGCGGGCCGACGAACGCGGCGTCGTCGGTGCACCGGGACCAGAAAATGCTGTTACTCTTCCGAGTATGATCGAGAGAACGATACGCTCTAAAAAGCCGAATCGGCGCAGCCTGCGTGCCGGCGCGCGCGGGCTCATGGCCCTGGGCCTTGCCGCGGCGCTCGTAGGCTGCGGATTTTTGCCGAGCGTAGGATATCGCAACCCGGCGGATCTGAGATCTCAGACCGTCGTCCCGCGCGCCCTTCCCTTAAGCCCCTACGGTAATAGCCCCTATACTGTAAATGGCCGGACCTATTACCCACTCAAATCCGCGGCTGGGTATCGACAGCGCGGCATCGCCTCCTGGTATGGACGACCGTTCAACGGCCAAAAAACCTCCGATGGCGAAACCTACAATATGTACGCAATGACCGCCGCCAATAAGGTCCTACCCCTGCCATGCTATGCGCTGGTGCGCAACCTCGACAACAATCGCACGGTGATCGTTCGGGTAAACGATCGCGGGCCCTTTTACCCCCATCGGATTATTGACTTATCGTACGCTGCGGCCGCGCGCCTCGGAATCCTGGCTACCGGCACAGCGCCCGTCGAGGTCGAGGGGCTAGCGCCCGGTCAGAGCGGGATAGACGCTGCTCGTTCCGGCGCCCACGGACACCGCTCCGATGTCTTCGGGCCCCACCGCGCGACCAGGGCACACGGTGGCGTCTTCCTGCAATTTGGCGCCTTTTCTCGGCATCGGGATGCTCGGCATCTCAAAGCCCGCCTTCGCCGCAAGGGTCTCGATCCTATTCACATATTCCCGCAAAGGGTCGACGGGCGTAGACTCTTCCTTGTGCGCATGGGCCCCGAAAGTAGCAAACGCGAGGCCCGAGCGCTTTCGTCGCGGCTCGCCCGAGAAGGGCTGGGGCCGGCCGTCATCGTGGACCCCTAACGCTTATGATCGTCTATCTCAACGGAGAATGGATACCGGCCGAGCAAGCCCGCGTATCGGTGTTCGACCGCGGCTTTATTTTCGGTGACAGTGTCTACGAGGTCATTCCGGTATACGGGTACAAGCCGTTTCGGGTCACGGCGCACGTCCGACGACTTGAGGCGAGCCTGATGGCCGTCGGTATGGATCCGCATCGCCTGGGCCTTGATTGGCCGAGCTTCTTTGGACAGTTGGCCGACACCCTGCCTTCCGGAGACGGGAGCATGTATCTGCAGATTAGCCGGGGAGCCGCTCCCCGCCAGCATGCGTTTCCGGCCAACGCGCCGCTGACGGTGTTCGCCTACGCGAGACCCCAGATCGCAGAGGCCTCCGAGCGCCTGACCATCGGCATCAAGGCCGTCTTGCTGGACGATATTCGCTGGTCGCGCTGCGACATCAAAAGCACCTCGCTCATCGCTAATGTCCTGCTGGTCCAAGAGGCCTTGGCGCGCGGCGCAGACGAGGCGCTGCTGGTACGCGATGGTCATGTCAACGAAGGGGCCGTCAGCAATGTTTTTGTCGTCCGATCGGGCCGCCTAATGACCGCCCCCCGCGGCCATAGCATTCTGGGAGGCATCACGCGAGACGTGCTTCTAGAGCTCGCCTGCCTTTGCGCGATCCCCTTGGACGAACGGGCCCCGACGCGTTCCGAATTGCTGGCGGCAGACGAGGTTCTGGTCACCAGCTCAACACGGGAGGTCACGGCGGTCACCGAGATCGATGCGCGGCCTGTAGGCTCCGGCAGCCCCGGCCCGATTTTTCGGCAACTGTACAACGCCTTTCAGACGCTTAAAGACGATGTCCGGCAAGGTACAAACCGCTAAATGGCAGGCGCGAACGGCAAAAATAACGGCCACGACCCGGAACTTCTCACTTTTCCGTGCAAAATCGACATCAAGGCCCTGGGGCGCCAGTCGTCGCGCTTCGAGGCGCTGGTACACGAACTCGTCTCTCGACACGTGGAGCCGGGCGACTTGCTGGCCGTATCGCGGCGGGAAAGCCGTGGCGGTAAGTACGTTGCGGTGACAGTCATCATTCAGGGCCGCAGCCGAGCCCAGCTCGACGCGATCTACCAGGCCTTATCCGACTGCAAAGACGTCTTAATGGCGCTTTGACGTCCTCCCCGCCCTAAAGGACGGGGACTCCTAGCCTCGCGGCTTAGGTTCCTGCTTCACGGAGACTTGCCTATGCGGCCTTACAGCGACACAGGACTTACGATCTCTCCACAGGCTAGCCCCGCCAGCCCGGCGGTTAGAATATTGCGCGCCGCGTTCACGTCTCGGTCGTGGACTGACCCACGTTCTGGGCAGCCCCATTCTCGGAGAGTGAGCGGCAACGCAGATAGGGTGCATCCGCAGTCGTGGCAGCGCTTACTACTCGGATACCAGCGGTCTACGCCAAGCACGGTGCGACCGTACCAAGTCGCCTTGTATTCCAGTTGGTGCAGAAACTCGCCCCACTCCGCATCCGAGATGGACTTTGCAAGACTGTGGTTCTTTTTCATATGGCAGACAGCAAGGCTCTCAACGGTGATCACTTGGTTCTCGCGAACAATCCGGCCTGAGAGTTGGTGGAGAAAATGGGAGCGTGTATCGGTTATGCGCGTCTGGGTACGAGCGACCTTGAGTCGGGCCTTGGCCCCGTTGGCGGACCCTTTCTGTTTCTTGGCTGCGCGTCTTTGGAGCCTCCCGAGGCGGGCTTCGTATCTCCGAAACACTTTAGGCGACCCGACCTTCTCGCCTGTCGATAAGATCACGAAATGGCTAAGACCCAAGCCTGTGCCCACTTGGGCGGACACTTGGCGTCTCGGACTCACAGTGTCATCACATAGCAGCGAGACGAAATACTACCCGGCCGCGTCTTTTGAAACGGTAGCGGTCGTAATCTTGGTGGCCTTGGGAAGAGTCCGTGACCAGACGATAGCTAAAGGGTCGGTCATCTTTGCTAGCGTCAGAGCTTTCCCGGACCACGTAAAGGCACTTACCGTATACTCGGCTGATCGTTTGTCCCACTTGGATTTGAAGACGGGAGACTGTGACCGTTTGGCAAAGGCCGTTTGGAGATGGCGTAATGACTGCTGTAGGGGGGCGCTAGAGACCTCATTGAGCCAAGAATACTCTGGGTCTTTCTTCAACTCCGTTAGCGTGGCTTAGGTCGCGTGATAGCCCACACTCTCATGGTCGTTCATCCAGGCGTCCGAGCGCAGGCGCAGCATATGGTTATAGACGACCCGCGTGCAACCGAACGTGCGCGCCAATATCTCGACTTGTTCCTTGGTCGGAGTGAAACGAAAGCGATAGGCGCGTTTGATATCCATTTACGCAGTGCCTACGTCTGCAATCTGTCTAAAGATAGCAATCCCAGGGAGTCTGGTCGTAAACCGTCTCCTGACCTCCCCGGCCTCAAGGCTTGGGCATCACGGAGACCCTGATGAACACACTGCGGATCCGCAGATGGCCGGGGCTCATCGACTACCGGCAGACTTGGCGCGCCATGCAGGACTTTAGCGCCGACCGCACCGAAACGAGCTGCGACGAGCTTTGGCTGCTCGAACACGCCCCGGTATACACCCGCGGACGGAACGCGCGCGAGCCGGCCCCCGGCGGGGCGATCCCGACCGTCGACACCGACCGCGGGGGCGATCTGACCTACCACGGGCCGGGCCAACTGATGGCCTACAGCCTCTTCGATCTGACACGTCTTGGAATCGGGGTACGGCACCTTGTATTCGGTCTCGAGGCCGTGGTCCTGGCGACCCTCGGGCGCTTTGGGATCGAGGGTCGAAGACAAGCCGGGGCGCCCGGCGTGTATGTCGGAGCAGCAAAGATCGCCGCCCTGGGATTGCGCATCCGCGCCGGCCGTAGCTATCATGGCCTCGCCCTTAACGTCGCTATGGACCTCAATCCTTTCGCATCGATTGCGCCTTGTGGCTACCACGGGCTCAGGGTCACGCAGCTAGCGGATTGCGGCGGCCCCTCGGAACTCACCGTAGTTGCCGAGGTCTTGACTGAGGAATTTTTGGCACACTTCGGGTTCGCACCCAAAGAGGATAGGCATGAACCGTACGACGGATCCGAACAGCACCTCCTCGCGCGCCCTTAAAGGCATTCAAAAGATTAAAGTGGTCACGGCGCAAACGGCGGAACGACCGGCACCCAAGCCTTCCTGGCTACGCGTGCGCTCGCCCTTGGCCCCAGAGGTCGGACGCCTCAAGGCCATACTGCGGGACCATGACCTCCATAGTGTCTGCGAAGAGGCATCCTGTCCCAATATCGGCGAATGTTTTACCCATGGGACCGCGACCTTTATGATCATGGGGCGTCTTTGTACCAGGCGCTGCCCTTTCTGCGACGTGGCCCATGGGCGCCCTGACCCGCTCGACGCAGACGAGCCGCAACACCTCGCCCAGGCGATCGCCGCCATGGGTTTGCGATTCGTCGTGGTCACATCCGTCGACCGCGACGATCTCCGCGACGGAGGCGGGGCGCATTTTGCCGCCTGTATCCGCGCCATACGCCAACATGCCCCAAAGGTCACGATAGAGACTCTGGTCCCGGACTTCAGGGGCCGAGTCGATGTAGCACTCGCGGCGATGCATGACTCGCCGCCCGATGTCTTTAACCACAATATGGAGACCGTCCCGCGCCTCTATAAGCCCGTGCGCCCAGGCGCGGACTATCAAGGCTCGCTGTCATTATTGAAGACCTTCAAGGACCGATACCCGCACATTCCCACTAAGTCGGGCTTGATGGTGGGCCTGGGGGAGACCCGCAGTGAGATCGAGGCGACCCTGTCCGACTTGCGCGCCCACGGTTGCGAATGGCTCACCTTGGGCCAATACCTTCGCCCGAGCCTAGCACACCTGCCAGTCGATCGTTACGTAAGCCCCGAGGAGTTCGCGGAACTAGCAAGCATCGCGCGTCATCTTGGGTTTACCAATGTGGCAAGCGGGCCTCTCGTGCGCTCGTCTTACCACGCAGATCGCCAAGCAGCCGGTGAGCAGGTCGGCATGTGATAGTTTGGCACGGACTCATCAATGCGCTGGTCACGCCACCGGGGCTGTTCCTTGTCCCGCTTGGCCTCGGGCTTGCCTTAACGGGCCTGAAGCCCCGTTGGGGGATCGCGGTCATCGCCGTGTCCTGGGTCGGCCTGACGCTCTTTAGCCTCCCTGTTGTCGCGAGTTCTCTTGCCCGGGCATGGGAGACCTATCCCGCGCTCACAAGGCCGTTACCGAAGGGTCCGCGCGCCATCGTGGTGCTCGCCGCCGGGCGCTACCGTAAGGCTCCGGAATACGGAGGACAGGACACGGTTGGGACCGATACCTTGGTGCGCCTGCGCTACGCGGCCCGCCTCTTTCGCGAAAGCCAGCTGCCCATCCTCACCTCAGGGGGCGCCCCGCTCGGCGGGCCGCCGGCTGCGATCCTTATGCGTAGGGTTCTGCGTCGCGACTTCAAAACGCCCGTGAAATGGGTGGAAGATCATTCCCAAACCACCGCCCAAAACGCCCACGATTCGGCCGCCATCCTCTTGCCTCTTGGGATACGCGATATCTTCCTTGTGACCCAAGCCTGGCATATGAGACGCGCGGTCCTGCTGTTTCGACAAGCCGGCTTCACCGTGGTCCCGGCCCCGACTGACTTTGTAACAAAAAGTCGGCGGAGCAGCACGATCCTGTCATATTTGCCAAGTGCCCATGCGATAGCCCTGTCGGCCAAAGTCGTCCATGAGTTGATAGGTGTGCTCTGGGCCCACCTTCGGTCACTCCTGCCACGTTCTCTGGCCCATACCATCAACACCGCCTAGACAGCATCCTTAAGTCCGATTTCCCCAAACAGGCGATGAGCTAAGGTAGGGTTTCGTCTTCCGTGGAGATTCCCATGAGCGCGTCAGAGAAATTCGCCTACGAAGGAGACTCGGCACCACGACCGACGCCGGAAACCCCCTACTTCTTAGAAGAGACACTAAGCGTGTTGCGCCGCATCAGCGCCTACCTCTCCGATCGCGATGTCGCGACTATGCGCCACGATCTCGAAAAACGCATCCGCGAACACCCAGGGGCCAGCATCGCTATCGGCTTTGGTGTCGGCCTCATCCTCGGTAAGCTCATAAAACGGTAGGTGCTGTCATGGCAACTCAATGGAACTCGGAATCGTTAAGCCCAAGACCGACTGGCACCCAAAGCTCCCTCGTGGCGCTTTTTCGTCACGCCGTGAACGAGGCGGCGGACCTCATCCGCAGCGAAGCCAACCTCGTCAAACTTGAACTCGAGGAAAGCATCCGCGCGATCATCGCCGATGCCCTGAAGGCCACCTTATACAGTGCTATCGCCCTTCTGGGGCTTTTGAGCCTACTCGCGTTTCTGATCATAGGGCTGGCTGCTCTTATCGTGGGGCACGTAGCGGCCATCACAAGCTTTTGGGCCAGCGCCCTCATTATCGGCGTCGTCTTTACCACCGCCGGCGGCCTCATGGCGATGCGGCACGCCAAGCGCATGGGTTATGACGCCCATATGAAGAAATCGCGTACCGAGATCGCAGCCGACAAGCAATTCATTAAAAACGAATGGAAAAATAAGGTCGGAAACAGGGGGTCATAATGCGCCATGAATTCGTCGAAGTCTTTTCGTCAGAGGATGCCCGCGAAGAGGCGGAACGACATCGTCGCGACCTAGCCGACACCCTGGACGCGCTCGGTGAGCGGGTAGCAGGTGCGGTGGGGAGCCTGGAGCGGCAGGTCATGTTCCCGGTGCGCTGGGCGGCCGAACACCCACTGCCAACGCTCGGTTTGAGCCTGGCGGCGGGGCTTCTGCTCGGCGCGCGCTCGGGAAAGCCTCAAGCACGGCGCTCAAGCGCATTGGCGCGCGAACTCGAAGGGGCCTATCTCCAGGGTCGGCGGGACGAGGTCGAGCAACGGCCGCCGCGAGAGCCGGACTATTGGGCAGGCATCAAGTGGGCCCCGACGGGCCCAGATATCGGAACACTCCTTCTTGAGGCCGCAAAACCGCTCCTCGCCCGCCTTACGAGCGGCTTAGTCGATAGCTTTCAAAATACCGGGCGCAGCTGAGGCGCCCCCAGCCGCGACCGCCCCGGGCACAGCCACCGGGGTCTATGATGCCGCACACGGCGAGCGCTACCCCACTATTATTCCAAAACCCTAAGGCGGTACAGTACGCTAAACACAGCGGACGGTTGGGGTGCGATGGAGCGACACGAGCGGTTCAATAGCCTAAGCCATGCCCTAGGCGGCGTTTTAGCGACGGTGGGGACGATCATCCTGATCGTGATCGCCTCGGAGCGCGGCGATCCGTGGTCCATCGTGAGCTTTAGCGTCTATGGGCTCACGCTGATCTTCCTCTATACCTCATCCAGCCTTTACCACGCGCTTGGCGGACGAGCGCGGCGGGTCTTTCGACGACTCGACCACGCGGCGATCTATCTCCTGATCGCGGGAACCTATACCCCGTTTGCATTCGGGCCCTTGCGCGGCCCGTGGGGCTGGTCACTGTTTGGCGTGCTGTGGGGCCTGGCCGTACTCGGCATCGTACAAGAGTTCATCCCCCAACGGACACGCCGGATGTCGATGATCTTCTACATTCTGATGGGGTGGCTCATCATCATAGCCCTCAACCCGCTCATGAGGAACTTGGCGCCAGGGGGCCTCGCATGGCTCACGGCGGGCGGGCTTTTCTACAGCCTCGGCGTGATATTTTTCGTGTTCGATGAGAAGTGGCGCTTTGGGCATGAGACGTGGCATCTCTTTGTGCTCGCCGGGAGCATCACTCAGTATGGGGCTATCCTCCTCTATATAGCCCTACCGCCCGCCCATCTGCCCTGAGGGCCGACCACAGGCGCTAGGCCACAAAGCCGTGGCCCAGCGCCTCCTGTCGGTCAGGGAATACTTAGCGGAGGTTTAGTGGATTTTGGACACAGAGAGCGGCTCGCGGAGGCCCTCGCGAAGACGCGATCGCACCTCCGTCAAGAGTTCATCGCGAGAAGAGAGTAGCGCTAGGACCCGCGTCCAGCGAGGAAACAATAGCGACTCCTCGCGATGTTCGTGTTTATTGAGGCTTGCAGCAAGAAGACCAAGCCAAGTCTCAAGCTCTTGGCAATTGTGAGCGGACGCGGCGCAGACCTCCGCTATCATCTCAAGCTGCACCAGGACGTCATCGTGCTCCCGACGCATGATGGCCGTGGCCTCGGCCACGGAGGCGCCGCCGAGAGGCGCGAGCAGTTCATTTTCAATCACAATATGGGTGCGCAGGGCCGCATCCAGACTCGCCACTTCACCTACAGCCGCGGACCAATCGCGGTGACCTAAGTACGTAAAGGCCTGGACAAGACGACCATCCATCTGTTCGTGATCTCGCCGCAGGGTATCGGCGAGAGGCAGTGGTTCATCCGCGCTACGAATATGCATGGTGATCAACCACCCGGTCTGATCGTCGACACTGGTCCAGACGAGACTGTGGCGCATCTGGTGTTGGATTTGCGCTATAAGAAGGGCCGGATCCTCCGGAGTCCACACGCGCAGCCTTTCTCCGGGTCCCAGTTCGCGAAGCAGGGAATAGATGTAGCTGTGCCGAGAAACGTGGGCTGGCATGAGACGCAAATCCAGGACATAGCAACACGACATGGCGCCTCCTCAAGCGATCATTTGAGCCATCGCCGGGCGGATCCCGGTGAGCAGATATTCCAAGAGATCGTGGACGGAGCGAATCTCCTGACCGAACGGCAAGGCGGCGGCACCGCGAAAGAAGAGGCCGCTATTGACGTTGCCGCGCGCGGCGGCGGCCAGTTGGGTCTCGATACAGAACTGCCCGGCCTGTGGGTTTCCGTCCTTAAATCCGCAATGACTCAAGCATTCGAGTCCGCTCGCGCAGCTACCGCAGCGGCTTTCGGCTCGGATCTTAAGGAGGCTTTCGCGGGCCAAGTAGCGTTTGAGCCAAGGCGTCAGGACTGCGCGCGCCGGTAGGCCCGCGGCGCTCATAAAGGTTACGACGTCTTCGCTCTTGGCGTCCGCCAACACCTTTTTGAAATTGGGATGGGCATCGCATTCTTCGGTCACGGCAAAAGCCGTTCCCAATTGCACGCCCGCCGCGCCCTTGTCCAAAAGTTCGCGTATAGCGCGAAAGGACCCGATGCCGCCGGCCGGAATCAGCGGTATGAATTCGCTGGCAAGCCCGAGCTTTTTCAAAACGGCGAGCGCCTGTTTCAACACGTGTCCGAAATCGAAACGGCGGTCGGTGACGTCCGCCAAGTTCGCGGCCCCTAGGTGTCCGCCGGCGTGACCTGGGTGCTCGATCACGATTGCGTCCGGTAATCGACCCTTGCGCATCCACTTTTTAAGCAGTAACTCGATCCCTCGCTCCTCCGATAAGATCGGGATAAGCGCGACATCATGGCCCTCGGTAAGCTCCGGCAAGTCAAGCGGCAAGCCCGCCCCCATAACGATTGCCTGGGCGCCGCTGCGACAGGCCTGACGGACAAAATCCGCGTAATGATTGAGCGCTTTCATAACGTTCACGGCAATAAAGGCCGAGGCGCCGGCGGCGGCCCGGGCGGCCTTTATCTCCCGGTCCAAGGCCTCGAGATTGCCGTCCAGAAGGCGCCGTGGATCCCGGCAACGCTTGAGGCGCGCCATAATGTCCGAATGCAGGTGGCGCAGGTCGACGCTGGCAATCGTGCCCATCGCGCCTTCCCGGGCCACGGCCGAGGCCAGCCTATGGGCCGAAATAGCGACACCCATGCCTCCTTGAACGATGGGCAAAAGCTCGCGACCACGAATGGTGAGCTTCGGAAGAGAGGATATTATCGGGATGGTCATGGTCATAAGCTTAGCCTCGCTATTCCCCGCGACATTGACGTGCGTCAAGGGTGGCGTGTGCCTTTGACGGGCGGAAGAGCGGCTCGTCCCCGCCGCCTACCCAAAGCGGCCTCCCCATCGGCGTAAGACACGCTTGGCCAGGGCCGAGGGGGCCTACGGGCGCGCACGGATCGCCTCCGCTCTTAGATCACCCGCGAAAACCGCAGGCGGTTTTCGCGGGCCAGGTAACGATCGAAGACCGCACAGATGGCGCGCACCAGCATCTGGCCGCGGTCGGTCACGACCATGCGATCGCCGAGCGTCATCAAACCGTCATCGACAAACGGTCCTAGGCGCTCGATCTCGGAAGCAAAATAATGCGCGAAATGGAGGGAATGGCGGGCCTCGAAGGCGCCGATATCGCATTCCATATGGCATAAGAGACCATTGATTAAGTCGCGCCGAATCCGATCATCGCCACTCAACTCGAACCCCCGGCGCACGGGAAGGATCTGGCTATCGATGAGATCCGTATACTGCCGTAAATCCCAGGCGTTTTGGCTGTAGATGGAGCCTATGCGGCTCACGGCCGAAGACCCTATGCCGAGAACATCGAGATCGCCATGGGTTGAATAACCCTGAAAGTTGCGGCCGAGGGTCCGATCGCGTTGGGCGCGGGCCAACTCATCCTCCGACTTGGCAAAGTGATCAAGGCCGATGTACACATAGCCCGCCTCCCGGAAGGCACGAATGGCATCGCCCAAAAGGGCGAGCTTGGTCGGGCCGTCCGGGAGGTCATTGGCCTCGATGCGGCGCTGCGGCTTGAAGCGATCCGGCAGATGCGCGTAATGAAAGAGCGATATCCGATCCGGCGAGAGCCTGAGCACTCGATCCAGTGTGCGAGCGAATCGGCTGCGATTCTGGCGGGGTAGACCGTAGATAAGATCGACGCTTATTGACTGAAATCCGAGCGCGCGAGCGCTCGAGAAGACCCGATTGACCAAGGAATAGGGCTGTTTCCTATTAATGGCGCGTTGCACTTCGGGATCAAAATCCTGAAGACCCAAACTCAACCTGTTGAACCCAACGTCGCGCAAAAGCGCGAGCGTGGCGTCCGACGCGTGGCGTGGGTCGATCTCGATGGAATACTCGCCCGTGTCGTCGGGGCGCAGCGCAAAATGCTCGGCAATTGCAACCATCAACGTGCGCATGTCGTCATGGCTTAAAAACGTCGGCGTACCGCCGCCCCAGTGCAATTGGTCAAGACGCGGGGCAGGCCCCAGCAAAGGCGCCAGGAGCGCAAGCTCGCGGGCCATGGAGGACACGTACGAGCCACCGCGTTCGTGATGCTTGGTAACGATCTTGTGGCAGGCGCAGTAGTAGCATACGGATTCGCAAAACGGAATGTGCACGTAGAGTGACCACGGATCTTCGCTACGATGCGCGCCGAGCGCTGCGGCCAGATCCCGTGCCTTGAACTGGTCATGAAACTGAGTCGCGGGAGGGTAGGACGTGTAGCGCGGTGCCGACTCCCCATAGCGCGCGACCAGTGACTCATCGATAAGGTCGTTCATAAGTAACCTCTAAAGCTTAACGATAGGCGGACGCTTGGTCTGCGGCCTTGATGTGGATCAAAGATCAGAAACCGAGGCTTCGGCAGATATCAGCGACCGCAGCCGCGGTCTGCGCATCGGGGCGAATCGGGCGGCCGGCGGTGCGCGTGGTCTCGGGGTGGCCCTTGAGGGTCGCATCGATACCCATTTTCCCGCCGAGTCCGGGCTCAGGGCTTGCGAAGTCCAGGTAGTCTATGGGCGTGCCGGTGAGGATCAGAGCGTCCCGGGCGGGGTCGGCACGGGTCACGACGGCCCAGATGACGTCCGACCAATCGCGAATATTGATATCGTCGTCCGTGACGATCACGAACTTGGTGTAAGTAAATTGACGCAAATAGGACCATATCCCCATCATGATCCGGCGCGCATGGCCCGGGTAGCGCTTGCGCAGACTGACCACGGCGATGCGATACGAGCAGGCCTCGGGCGGTAAATAGAAATCAGCGATCTCGGGAAACTGCTGTTGAAGCAGCGGGACGAAGACCTCGTTTAAGGCCATGGCGAGCACCGACGGTTCGTCGTGCGGGGACCGGCCCATATAGGTCGTCTGATAGAGCGGGGCGCTGCGATGCGTAATACGCTGGACGGTCATGACCGGGAAACGGGCTTGCTCGTTATAGTAGCCGGTATGGTCGCCAAACGGTCCTTCGAGGGCCACGTCATCGGGTAAGATCACCCCCTCAAGCACCATCTCGGCGCGCGCGGGCACAAGCAGGCCATTGCCCGCCGCGACAAGCTCGGTGCGCGCACCGCGCAAGATCCCGGCAAACTGATATTCCGAGATACTGTCTGGTATCGGCGCTACCGCAGCGACCGTTAGGGCCGGGTCGGCCCCGATCGCGACCGCCACGGGAAAGGGCTCGTGCGGACGCGTTTCGCGCCAACGCGCGTAATCCATAGCCCCGCCGCGATGGGCCAACCAGCGCATGATGAGGCGGTTGCGCCCAATGAGCTGCTGGCGATAGATGGCCACGTTATGGCGGCCCCGCGGTTCGGCCTGGGTCACGACCAGACCGAAGGTCAAAAGCTTACCGGCATCGTCCGGCCAGCAATGGGATATCGGTAGGGTCTCCAGATCGACGTCGGGGCCTTCTTGCGTACAGTCCTGAACAGGGCCCGCCGAAAGCAGGCGTGGGTGCGCACTCCAAAGCCTGTGAATAGTCGGTAGATGGCGTGCCGCCTGGCCTATGGTCTGCGGCCATCGCGGCTCCTTGATGCGCACCAGCAATTCGCCCAGAGCCCGGAGGCCGGCCACGTCCGGGCAATCGATTGCCTGCAGGACACGTTCGACAGTCCCAAAAAGATTGCCCAGGACCGGGGTCACGCGACCATCGACGCGCTCGAACAAGAGCGCGGGCCCGTGCGCCATGATCGCGCGCCGGCAGACCTCGGTGATCTGCAGGTGTGCGCTCACATCGGCCGTCACTCGCTTAAGGAGGTGTTGGCGTTCGAGATGGGCCAGGAATTGACGAATGTCGGAAAAGGGCACAGCGAGAGAATATAAGCATTGCCGGTGCGGACTTTTGATCCAGCGCAAACTCCTTTGACACGGATCAATTATATGGGTGCCGGGACCGATCACAATATCGCCATGAACCTTGCCAAACATCTTGTTGAACACACCCTGCCTCGCGCCGCGAGCCTTACGGCGAGGGTCGTTCCGGCGCCGATATTGGCAGCCTTGGCCGCCCTCATGACCAACATTCTGCTCGGTATGGACAAAACCGAGGGGGCGCTTGACGCCCTGTCTGGGGCGCACCTGTGCCTCGAAATCACGGCACCGGCGTTAAAGCTTGGTTTTGTGGTTCGCGAAGGTCTGCTCTGGCCGGTACGACCCGAGCGCTGTGACGTCTGCATACGCGGCGATATCGCGTCGTTTTTGGCCTTATTGCGGCAAACCGACGATGCCGATGCGCTTTTTTTTGACAGACAGCTCGCCGTGGAAGGCAAAACCGATATCGCGCTTCACATCCGCCACGCCTTGGAGGGCGCGATCTACCGCCGTCGGCGGGCTTTTCAGAAGCCTTTCGCGCTCCGCCAGAAAGGGGGCCATAAGGGCCGCCTATCGCGCTAACGTTGCATTCAACGCGTCATACTATATCCTTACCCTATAGGAATTGATGCGCTCGGTCTTTCGGGGCGAGAGGCCTTATGGGGCAAGCCATGGCAGAATGCACAAAACCAAGGGGAAGATCGACCTGGTATAAAGAATGCCGGGCCTTTATCAACAGATTATGGGTCTCCGTCGTGCCCGCGGACCTGCGGCTCTTTATAAAGGTCCTGCGCTCGGGCCCGCAGGCAGTGGGTGCCGCATGCCCAAGCTCTCGCCATCTGGCTGACTACATGGCGGCCCAGGCGGTCACGTCCGACGATGGCTACATCGTGGAACTGGGAGGCGGCACGGGTGTCGTCACAGCGGCGCTTTTGGCACATGGCCTGGACCCAAAACGGCTTATCGTTGTGGAACAATCGGCCTTGCTGTCGGCCCATCTTCGTGCTCGGTTTCCGCAAGTCATGGTCTTGGAGGGTGACGCCGCGCAACTCGCCAGCTTGCTCGGCCGACGCGCGGAGCGCATTTCGGCGGTTGTATCAAGCCTGCCGCTCAAATCCCTTCCGAAGATGACCGTGCACCGCATCGGAAACGAGCTCGAAGCGATCCTGCCCAAGGGCGCGACCTTCATTCAATTCACATACAGTTTGCGATGCCAGGCCATTGACTGGGCCCAAGACCTCACCTGCCTTCGTTCACGCACGATTTGGCGGAACGTACCTCCCGCGCGCGTCAATGTTTTTGCCTGGGGCGGTTCATAAGATCGCGTTGGGACCAGAGACGCCGCCGACCTCCGGTTCATGATCGGCCCTCAAGCGGTCTCGCCAGTGCAGGACTTTCGCGAATAAACGCGCATCCAAAGATGCCTCGGCCTCGAACCGCCCCGCGTAAGCGGCCTCCTCCAAACGCAGGGTGTAGCACGTGTCGCCCCCTATATCGATAAAGAGGGCGGGTATCCCCGCATCCACGAAGGCGTAATCGCGCTTAAGGAAAAAGTCGGTACAACAGACGCCGAGAAACGCGGACACCTTACGGCGTTTCATGTCGGCTAGCACCGCACAAAGATGTTCGTAGGCGGTAATGGTCACAACCTGAAGGCCACGCTGACGCCCTAGGTGATAGGCCTCGCCGACCGCGCAGAAGCCACATTCTGAGCAGCCGTCTCGATGGCGCCATTTGCACCATGCGCCTATTGCGTGGCTCATCTGGCATTGGCTTTTTTCTGAATGGCCCGACAATGCTCCAGCAGAGCGCCGAAAGGTTCGGGGTCATCAAGGAATAAGCCGTCATCGACCATGTGTTGATAATCAGCGGCCAATTTGGCCAACGCACCGTCAAGAGGTACGAGCTGGAGCCCGCCTGCGACCGCTGCGTGATAGTCGATGACCTCGCCGTGCGGATTCTTTTCCGCGAAGAACAGGCACTTGTGATCGGCGACCGCCCGAGCCAGGGCTTTGTCCGCGATGGCCGCATCGGCGAAGCCGGCCGCATCCAATCGCGTCACGTCATGCCAGTGACGGGCGAAGCGGTCACGACCCCGGAACTCGCCTTGCGCGCAGAAAACATGAATTGCGGTGGCCTTCTCCCAGAAGGTGCGCTCGGCGCGCATGACCTGCGGTGTGGCGGTCGGAAACTCCACCCCCTGCAGATACGCGGCCGCGTCGCAGCGGATGGCACGCGGTTCGCTAGGCTCGCCGGTCGAGCGGGCACCGAACTCCCACATGACAGCAGGCGCGACGTAACCCGTGCCGGCGGCAAGCGGCGCGTAGTCGATGAACACTTTGTCGCCCTCAGCCCGCACGGTGGCCGGCAGACTCTGTTGCTCAAGGTCGTTCTTGAGACGCGGCACGATCTCAGCGCCGATCCAATCTAGCAGGCGCGCACGAATCACCTTGCTCCAGCGCCTCTCTTGGGTCTTGCTGGCCGGCAGCGGCGCATTCGCATCGCCCACCAGATCGCTGGCGATGGCACGGATGTCGTAAGTCAGGTCCACATCCTCGGAGAAACGTCGGATGACGCCGTAGGCCTTCGACAAGGACGTGCCACCCTTGAATACCAGGTGGTCGGAATAGGGGCCAGCGAAGAGGTGCCGCAAGGACCAAACTACCCAGATGTCTTTTTCCAGCAGGTGGGGCGGGAGGCCCGATGCGGTGGCTACGGCCTCGAGGACGTCCAGACGTTCGGCGGTGGAAAGCTTGAAGAATTCAACCACGGGTCACCAGGGCGCTTACCTCTTGGGCCATCCAGGTCGGTAGGCGCGACCGCGCCGACGCGACCTCTTTCCGCTCGGACGGCGGCAGCTTGGCGCGCAGCTTCCGGATCGCTTCCCCGGCCTTTTCCGGGCCCAGCCAAGCCAGTGCCCGTACGACGTCGCCTGCGGTCCGCCCCGGAAAGATCAGTTGCCACCCTGGCACGTGCCGAAACTCAACCATCTGCGCACCTAATTTCAAACGGCGACTGGGGCCGGACGTGAGATAGACGGCTCGCATCGGCACCTGCGTGGTCAGGCCCAGCGCATTGGCGGCAACGGCACCGTGCCGCACGATAGTCTCCCCTCGCTGGATTGCCAAGCCCTCGACCAGCTTAGCGGCCGAAGGCGCGCGGGTACCAAAGCGGTTCGCGACGGGCAAGACATAGATGCCGCGACCCGCGCGCAGAAGGGCGCCACGCTGAACCAGACGGGACAACACTTGGTCCACAGCGGCCCGCCGGCCCAAGTGCAACAGTTCCTTGGCGACTATAGGTCTGCCCTCCGGCAGCCCGGCGGCGTATTCAAGTACTTGTTGGGCAAGGAAGGGCATAGTGGCTTACTCGTGTGTGGAATAAGTATCTATGAGTTTCTGACGGTTTTCAATGCGAATGGCAGCTGAATCGCCGTGCGGCCTCTATCATCGAACGAGGTATCGCCTCCTGATGTCAGTACGGCGAGATTTTGTTACCAGCTCATCACGTAATCGTGTAGGTAGGCACAAGACCTGAATGACGCCCAACACCTATCATTACCGATACAAACGCCTTTGAGTGACAGTCGATACTTACCCCTCGACCTCAAAATGTCAGAACGCGGCCGTCCCGCGGGCGAGCCGTGCGCTTGTCTTTCGCACAAGAGGCTCGCCCGCAATAACTGGATGGCGTATCGATGTCCTTAAGCTAGGTGGCCTGCGGCCACCTGAAAGGACCTACGCCTCCCGCGGACACCGCGCCCTCGCTTCGCTCTCCCTGGCGCGCAGCGACGGTGAGAGAAAACGGCCGGCCGACGCGTGTCAATGTTTTTGCCTGGGGCGGTTTATCCTACATCCGGCAGTCAGCGTGGGAAATGCATCCTATCTGCCGGGTTTCTAAGGGATTTCAATGACTCCGCCGTTCATCCAATGGGCGAACGCACGTTTTGGCATAAAGTCTTATGAATCAAGCCGTCGTTTTGGTAGCAGTCACTTCAACTGCCGAATTTAGGTTCATAAGATCGCGTTGGGACCAGAGACGCCGCCGACCTCCGGTTCATGATCGGCCCTCAAGCGGTCTCGCCAGTGCAGGACTTTCGCGAATAAACGCGCATCCAAAGATGCCTCGGCCTCGAACCGCCCCGCGTAAGCGGCCTCCTCCAAACGCAGGGTGTAGCACGTGTCGCCCCCTATATCGATAAAGAGGGCGGGTATCCCCGCATCCACGAAGGCGTAATCGCGCTTAAGGAAAAAGTCGGTACAACAGACGCCGAGAAACGCGGACACCTTACGGCGTTTCATGTCGGCTAGCACCGCACAAAGATGTTCGTAGGCGGTAATGGTCACAACCTGAAGGCCACGCTGACGCCCTAGGTGATAGGCCTCGCCGACCGCGCAGAAGCCACATTCTGAGCAGCCGTCTCGATGGCGCCATTTACACCAGGACGGTTTCGCGCAGTAAGGGAGCAGCACGACCTCCGCGGCCGCCAGGATGTCTGGCGCCGAGGCGGTCCGATCGGGACTAAAAATCGTGATCTGGCGCGCCGCAAAGACATCCAAGTGCCGGCTTAGCGCGTAGCGAGACGCGCACAATGCCCCGAGATAGACGATGTCGGCCCGATCTATGCCTATCATATCGGGGAAGCCTTCTAGTGCGCGGTCCAAGGTCGCTCCAAGCCTTGCGACATCGGAACCGAGCAAAGAATCGGAAAGACGCGCCCAGGTCTTTGGGTTGGCGCCGTGAATGCTGCCTGTAAACTGGGCGCGATGTACAGTGGCCCCGTCCAAGCAGACATCGATATACACGACACCCCCTGGGGTTTTTAGGAAGGCCGAGACATCGGGGAGAGGATCTTCGGTAGAGGTCGTGGCGCTGCGCGCCGCCGGGCGCGGCGGCCTTTCGCGCCGCGAGGAAAGACCGAGCGTTTGGGCCATGTGTGTGGCGATCGTGGAATGAAGGGCGGCGGCTTTCAGATCGGGAACATGGGCCGTCAGGGGCGCGAAACGATCGCGAGCGGCCAAAATCCCGGTCGCCGAAAGCTTTTCGAGGGGTAGCCTCAGGGTCTTCAACAGCTCTTCGACATCCAGAGACAGGGCCAGCGCCGCCTCAAACACAACGACATCTCCGTCGCGCAGCAAAAAGCCGCTGCCGATCTTGCGCCCCTCGACCGTCATGTCGTTTGGGGCATCAAAGCGCGCACCGAGGCCATACTGGCCCAAGGCCTGCAAGAGCGGGGCGCATAAGTCGGCCATGAGTTCGGCCAGGGGCTTCACGGATTCTCGGGGGCTTGGAAACGCGAGCACCAGAATAAGCGTCCCCGGATCCAGCGAGAGACTGCCGCCACCCGTACGGCGACGGATAATGGGGAAGCGGTCGCCTACATAGGACAGACGTAAGGCTCTGCGATGATCCTCAAAGGCCCCCATGAGCGCACAGCGCGACAATCGCAGAAACCCGAGCACCGCCTCCCCGCCTAGGGCACGGGTACACAACTCCTCCTCATAGGCCTCAAACTGCCGAGGATTGAGCGTATGGGCATCGTGCCAAGCTAAGATCGCGGGCATATCGTCTGTCCCGCTTGCCCATGCCAATAACCATTAGTCCCACGCGCAAGGCCTTTAGACTCCAACACGCTCATCGCGGCCTCCGCTGTCTGGCGTCGGTCCAGGACCGCGCGGAAGGCCTCGATAACGGAAAGCGAATGCTCGGCGTCTGGCATAATGCGTAAGATATCGACCCCCGCGTCCTCGAGCTGGGAGAGCTCGGCGAGATAATTCAAGATCTGCGCGGAATGCACTTGCGGCCCGTTTATCGTCAGAAACGGGACATCCTCTTGGGTCGCTACCGGAATGCCGGCGGCCTGTCCCTCGCAAACCCATTCGCAGGCATCCTTACCACGATCGATACTGCGCGCGCTAAAGCAGCGCGCCGAATAGGCAAGCGCCGGTCTGCCGAAGGCCAAGACCTCGCACTCGATGGAGGAGGCGGGCGCGGCACGCAAGGTGGTAAGCGCATGGCGGTCCAGCTCCAGGGCCGCCACGAACCGTGTGGCGCCGCTCTCGGCCAGGATTCTTAGCGCTTCTTCGTTGTAGATATTGAGGGTGGCGCCGGCCACGAACGCGGCCCCGTGCGCCAAGCTTACGGCGCTCATATCGTTGGCCTCGATAAGGAAACGACCGTTTCGACAGAGTCTCCGCGTCGCCCTGATCTCGGCCTCACCGTCGACTAGGACAAGGCTCGACAAAACGACCTCCTTCCCGTGTGCCGTCAGCATGTCACCTATGCTGAGCCAATCCGGGAGCCGCAGCCCGCGCCGTTTGTAGCAGACGGTCTCGCCGAGATAGACGATATCGATCGGGCTTTCGGCGATAGCCGTATAGAAGTTCCGGAGTCCCTTCGGTTCCCAAAAAAACGGGATGGGGGCGAGCGAAAGCCTCATCGCCAGGGCCTTTCAAAAGCGCCGAGGGTCTGGTGGTGGCCCTCGGACAAAGACGCCAGCCCCTCGGTCCACGGGGTTTGCACGCGGTAGGCCTCGGGGTCTTGCGCATAGGCGTCCAAGGCGGCCCGAAAAATCGCGGTTACGCGGGCCACATAAGACGGCGAGCGCTGGCGCCCTTCGATCTTGATCGCGCGCACCGGAATCCGCGCCAAGTCCTGCAGGATAGGCAAGACGTTGAGGCTGGTCGGCTCCTCCAAGACGTAGGCCACGCTCTCGCCGATTTTGAAGCGGCCCTTGCACAAGGTGGGATATCCCGCCTTTTCGGTCTTCTGGAAGACGTCTATCAGGACGCCATTCAAGCGCACATGGCGTTTCCCTCCTTTCTCTTCCCAACGAACGGCCGAGGCCGGGGAACAGGCGCCGCAGGTATTAGGGGATACCCCGGTCGCATAAGACGAGAGGGCACAGCGCCCTTCGACCATGACGCACAAGCCGCCAAAGCCGAAGACCTCGAGATCCACCGGGGCCTTCTCCGCGAGCCTTTGAACCTGATTCAGCGCCAAAACGCGCGGGAGCACTGCACGCGTCACGCCCAATTGCTCGGCATAGAAGCTCAAGGCCTCGTTGCTCGTAGCCGAACCCTGGACCGACAAATGACGCGGTAAATCCGGATAGCGCTGCTGACAATAACGCAAGACCCCGGGATCGGCCGCTATGATTGCATCCACGCCGGCCGACGCGGCGTGATCCGCGGTCTGCTGCCACATAGCGACTCGCCCGGGTTGGGCGTAGGTATTAAGCGCAAGATAGACCCTGCACCCCCGCGCATGGGCGTAGCGGACGCCACTTGTGAGTTCAGAGGTCGTCAGATTAAGGCCGGGGAAGTTGCGAGCGTTGGTTTCGTTGCGCAGCCCCACATAGACGGCATCCGCCCCATAGTCGACGGCCGCCTCGAGCGCGGCGCTGGTGCCCGCGGGACAGACGAGTTCCGGTATCGTCATGAGGCCGCCACCGGGGCGAAGACCCCTTGGGATGTTCCTCTGCTCGCAAGCTCTGCGGCAATGGCGTTCAAGACCCGCCATTTGCCGGAACACCACTCGGGCGCCAACAGCAAGGCCGCGCGGGCGGTCCCGGTCAAGCGATGAAAGACGACATGGCGCGGTGTGCGCTCGATGAGGTCGCTCACAATGGCGATATAGTCCTCGAAGGACATCGGCGTCAATGCGCCCTTACGCCAGTCGTGCGCCAAGCGGCTCCCGCGAACCACATGCAGGGGATGCACCTTGAGGCCGGCAACGCCCAGAGACAAGACCCGCGCCAAGGTCTCTAGGGCATGATGCCGCCCTTCACCCGGCAGCCCGACGATAAGATGCGTGCAGACCGGTAATCGATAGCGGCCTATCAAGGCGATCGCCGCGCGATACTCGGCGAAGCCATGACCTCTATTGACGCGCAAAAGGGTATCGTCGAAGCTCGACTGCAAACCCAACTCAATCCAGACCGTATAACCGCGGTCGCGATAGGAGGCAAGCAGCGCCACGATCGGCTCGGACAGGCAATCGGGTCTCGTGCCCACACTTAAACCTACGACGCCCGGCACCGCGAGCGCCTCTTCGTAGCACGAGGCCAAGATCTCAAGCGGCGCATAGGTGTTCGTATAGGTCTGAAAATAGGCCAAGACCTTGCGCGCGCCGGTACGGCGCACTACGCACGCCATGCCGGCGCGGACTTGGTCGGAGATGGTTGGCATACGGGCCTCCGGCTGAAATGATTTGTTGTTGCAAAACGTGCAACCGCCGCGGCCACTGCGACCATCGCGGTTGGGGCAGGTAAATCCCGCGTCTATGGCCACCTTATGGACTCGTTCGCCGAATTGCGACAGCAGGTGCTGGCCGAACGTGTCAACGAACTCGGAAAGCACGACCACCTGGGGCCCCCCACGGTCGGGCGCGAAACTCGACTCCGATATCGCGCGCTATCCCAGCGCACGCCTTAATATCCACCCCCTCTAGGCCATCGATCGCAGTCAGGGTCACCCTGGGCACAAAACTCCGGCAGCGCTCGGCGAAGGCAAGAACCGCAGCGAAGCTTCCGGGAAGCTTCGGCCGACACCAGCGCCGGTAGACGGCCTCGTTCTGAGCATTCAAGGAAATGGACACATGATCTATAAGGCCCGCCAGACGCAGGGCAATGTCGCAGCCATGGACGAGCCGGGCCAACCCGTCGGTATTGAGGCGGAGGTGGCCACCGCCTCTCTTAAGGGTCGAGGCGACCTCGAGCAAGGTATCAAGACGCGTGGTCGGCTCGCCCAGGCCGCAAAACACATACTCTTCGCACGCACCCTGAAGACGCGCCGCCGAAACGACATCTTCGGCCCTCGGCTCGTCTGCCAACGCCAGGCGCAGGTAGGCATCCTCAACAGTCCAGGTCCGATGAAATTTGGGACAGAACCGGCAGCGCAAGCTACAGCGGCTGGTGAGGTTCAAATAGACGCGCTGACCTATCCGATAGGCCACAACTCCCCGTATCGGCTTTGAAAAGGCCTCCGGACGCCGAACGGTATTCCCCATCGCCATAGCTCTCACTTCCCGTAGACCGGACGACTAAAGTGTACGGACCGGCGCGACCCAATCCGTTGATGTGGATCAAACCCTGTCAACCCTACATGTTGTATGGTTTCTTACGGAAATCACAATGAGTGTGACTGAGATGACGGAAACCGGTGTCGAGAAGGTCCGTAAGCGCGATGGCCGCCTAGTCCCGTTTGACCCACGCAAGATTCATTACGCGATTCTGCGCGCCGGGATCGCGAGCGGCGAGTTCGAGGCCGCGGAGGCAACAACTCTCACAGAACACGTCGAGGGTCGCCTGCCAAACGGGCATCCCGACGTCGAGACCATACAAGACGCCGTGGAAGACACGCTGCTCGCCCACGGCTTTCGCCGCACGGCCCACCTTTATATCGCCTACCGGGAAAAGCGCCGACTCACGCGCGAAGAAGGCAAGGTTCATGTCGAGGTCGAAGAGGCGGTGACAGAATACCTGGATCGGCGCGACTGGCGGGTGAACGCCAACGCGAACCAGGGTTACTCCTTGGGCGGGCTCATTCTCAGCATCTCCGGCAAGGTCGTCGCTAACTACTGGTTGAACCACGTTTACCCGCAAGAGATAGGAGCGGCCCATAGGGACGGGGCGATCCATATCCACGACCTCGATATGCTGTCGGGTTATTGTGCCGGTTGGTCGCTCCGGACGCTGCTCAATGAGGGCCTAAACGGGGTTTCACACAAGGTCGAGGCGGCCCCCCCAAAACATCTTTCGAGCGCGGTTGGGCAAATCGTCAACTTCTTAGGCACTCTCCAAAACGAATGGGCCGGGGCCCAGGCCTTTAGTTCCTTCGACACCTACTTGGCGCCCTTTGTCCGCAAAGACAAGATGGCCTACGAAGACGTTCTGCAGTGCCTGCAGGAGCTGATCTACAATCTCAACATCCCGTCCCGATGGGGTACGCAGACGCCGTTCACCAATCTGACATTCGACTGGACGTGTCCGGAGGATTTGCGCGATCAAATCCCGATCATAGGCGGTGAAGAGATGCCCTTCACCTATGGGGATCTGGCACCTGAAATGGCGCTCATCAACAAGGCCTACCTCGAGGTCATGGAAAAGGGTGACGCCAAAGGGCGCGTCTTCACCTTCCCGATTCCGACCTACAACATCACCAAAGACTTCGATTGGGAGGGCGAGAACGTCGAGCGCCTGTTCGCCTTGACCGCGAAATACGGCCTGCCCTATTTCCAGAACTTCTTGAACTCGGATCTCGAACCGCACATGGTGCGCTCCATGTGCTGCCGGCTCCAGTTGGACCTGACCGAGCTACTAAAACGCGGCAACGGGCTTTTCGGATCGGCCGAGCAGACGGGCTCGGTAGGGGTAGTGACCATCAATTGCGCACGCCTGGGATACGTTCATCGAGACCAAGAAGCCGAGCTTTTCCTGGCGCTAGACCGGCTCCTAGAGATGGCGCGCACAAGTCTCGAGATCAAACGCAAGACCATTCAGGGCTATATGGACCAGGGACTTTTTCCTTACACCAAGCGTTATCTTGGGACCTTGCGCAACCACTTCTCGACCATCGGGGTGAACGGCATCAACGAGATGATACGCAACTTCACCGCCGACGCCTTCGACATCGTCCACGCCGATGGCCATGCCCTGGCGTGCCGCTTACTCGATCATATCCGCGCCCGACTGGCGCGCTTTCAGGAAGAGACTGGGCACCTCTATAATCTGGAGGCCTCACCCGCCGAAGGCGCGACCTACCGTTTCGCGCGGGCCGACCGCCAGCGCTTTCCGGGCATCATCCAAGCCGGCACGCGCGAGCGTCCTTACTATACGAACTCATCGCAGCTGCCCGTGGGCTTGACCGACGACCCGTTCGAGGCCCTGGAGCGCCAGGAGGACCTACAGAGGCGTTACACCGGGGGCACAGTCCTCCACCTTTACATGAATGAGCGGCTATCGAGCGCTGCCGTGGCGCGCGACCTCGTGCGCCGGGCGCTTACGCGTTTTCGCATGCCCTACATTACCATCACTCCCACCTTCTCGATCTGCCCGCATCATGGCTATATCGCGGGCGAACATCAGTATTGTCCGACATGCGATGAAGAGGCTTGGGGGCGCCGACGCGCGCAAGCTGCCACGTAGTCAACACCAGGAGTCGTCTATGAAAAACCAGGAAACAGAACTTGCATCACGAAACTCCGCGTTACGCGCAGACGAACGCCAGCTCTGCGAGGTCTGGACCCGCGTCATGGGCTACCATCGCCCGGTGGCCTCATTCAACGAGGGCAAAAAGGGCGAACACGAGGAGCGGGTCTTTTTTCAAGAAGGCCGTCTTGGAGGATGAAACTCCGCTTAGGCGGCTTGGTACCCTGGAGCAGTATCGATTACCCGGGGCAGCAGGCCGCCGTCTTATTCTGTTCTGGCTGCCCGTGGCGCTGTCGCTACTGCCACAACAGTCACCTCTGGGAAAGCCGGTCCCGGATCTCGTGGCCCGAGGTCTCGGAATTCCTCGCTAAGCGGCACGGGCTTTTGGACGCTGTGGTGTTCAGCGGCGGCGAACCCTTGGCGCAATCGGCGGCGGTACGATCGGCCTTGATCGAGGTCCGCAGGGCGGGCTTTGGCACGGCCATCCATACCGCCGGGGTCTCGCCCAGACGCTTCGCGCAGGTCTTGCCGCTGGTCGATTGGGTGGGCCTGGACGTGAAAGGCCCGTTCTCACGCTACGCCGCGATTACCCAAGACCACCGCAGCCAGGATGCGGCCCGCGAATCGCTCAAAATGCTACTCGCGAGCGGTAAGCCTTACGAGTTGCGGACCACGGTCCACCCGGCCCTACTCTCACATCGCGACCTGATGACTCTCGTCGCGGAACTCCGAGAGCTTGGGGCGGACCATTTGACCCTCAAAGACTTTCGGCCCACCGGCTGCGAGGATGCCGAACTGAAGACCCATTACGAGCCCTGGCTTACCCCAGAACTGCGCCGAGACCTGCGCGCCCTTATGCCCGCCATAGAGCTCCCGACCCCTTAAGACCTTAGCCCGTCGCTCCCCACACGCCGGCTATGATGACGATCACGGCCAACGCCAACAGCAATCGGTGACCGCGCACAAGAAGCGCGTGAGCGCGAGAGGGGTCGCGCTGCGCCATCTCGGTCATTTTTCGGTGGAGGAAGAGGGGCTCTGCGACAAATAAGAGAAGCGCAAAGAGTGTCCAAAGGCCGATCATGCCATCAAGCCAAGCGCCCTGGGGTCGAAACAAAAGGCCGGTCAGTCGCAAACGGAATAGTAAGGCCCCTCCGCTCGCACCCGCCGCCACGACGAGAACACGGGCCTCAGTGCCGAAACGCCGCTCTATCTCGCGAAATACGGCAAAGCGTTGGGCAGCCGGCCATGACGCCAACATCGGTAACACAATCGTGGTGACAAACGCGACGCCACCTATCCACAGCACCACCGACAAGACATGTACGACAAGTAACGATTCCGTAACCGACATAAGTATCACCCGGGACGCCCATCAAGGCGCGGCGTAAGGAGCATATAACTGTAGCGGACAACCCAGGGCGCGAGCGCCAACACCGCGACCGGCGCGGCGATCGCGCTGACATTGACAGTAGCGAGACTATCAACCGCGGGAAAGGCAGCCGCTATGCGCAGAAACGTCGCGATCTGTACGCCGCTTAGAGCCGTCCAAGTGATGCGATCGCTCCGCAAGGCCCGGCCCGAGTGTCCACGGGTGACGCGCGTCACCATGGCAATGACGAGACTCAAGGCAAAGCCTAAGCCTAAGGCATGTAAGGGGGCGCGGCCCATGGCGAAAAGGCCGAAGGCCTGGTTCAAGTCTTGAAGGGCGTACAGGGCATAGGCCCACCCCAGCCAGGAAAACCCGATAAAGAGGAGCAGCAAAAGCCCCTCGCGGACCACGTCACGCCGAAACCAGAGCCACAGATAGTACCAAGCCGCCATCGCCAAGGCGCCGTCCACCACAGCGAGCGCCAGCGGCGCGCGGCACGGGATCAAGGCGAAGTGGACCGCCATGCCGCCCAGGAAGCCAAGCGGGGCATTGGGAGACTGGACCGGGCGTTGATAGGAGGCCAAGGTCTGGGCGCAAAAGAACGGGATCATGCGATAGGCGACGCCCACAAGGGTCGGCGCGAGAAATAAGAAAAGCCCGATATGGACCGCTAATAGAATCATGGAGGTACTGGCCTCATAAAACCCCAGGCCATACAGGAGGAGCCCCAGTATCTCGGCTGCGATCGTTATGTTAAAGACCATGATCCCCCGGCGCGCCTCATTTCGCGCCCGGCGATAGATGCGAAAGAGGTTTTGGGCGAGCCAGGCATCGCCTAGGGCCATTACGATGGCAGCCCAGGCTAGCTCGGGGCGCCCTCGCATTAGACTCAGATAAGCCACTGCCAGCCCCGCCACGCGAAGACCGACCGGGCCACGATAAGCGGAGCGGCTCAAAGGCGCGGCGTGCATCCAACGCGGATAAGTCGTCGTCAAAAATCCGAAGATAAAAAAGGGGAAAACACCGTACACCATAAAAAACCCGTGCAGCGCAATCGCGGATACCGGAAGAGGCGGCAGGCTTAAAACCCCGGCCCAGGCACCGGCAAGCCAAAGCGACCACAGCGTCAAGGCGAGAAGAGCCTGCGCCAAGCCGCCCAGGAAGAAGACGCGATGCGGGGCGTCGAAAAGGCGCATCGTTTAGACCGACGCCAACGGGCGCAAGGCCCGCCGATAGGAGAGGGCCGCCAAGGCTAGATTGAGACCTAAGCCGGCGCCGGCGGCCGTCCAAAAGACGGCCGCAAGCGGGGCTAGGGGACGCCAGAAGATCGCGATGAGCAGGACCACCAAAGCGAGCAAGTGAACAACAAAGTGAATCATCATCCGCCGCCCCGATATTATCCCTTGCATGAGCAAAGACGTTCGACCAGGGTGCCGTTGAAGAGCCATCCAGATCAAAAACGGCACGATCTTATAGAGCATACCGTCAATAAAGGAAGCGGCAGCCCCGAGAAGGGCCAAGACCCCGAAGACCAGGGGCCAACGCGGCGACTGCGCATATCCAAGCCCTAGCAAAGCCGCGATAGAGCAGGCGGCAATAAGGCTCGTTAAGGCAAGGTACCAGAAATACGTCATGGCATCGCGCCGGAGACGACCGCGACTCCAGAGTCGCCTGAGAATAAAGGCTGCGCTAAGCCCTACGATGCCGGCTATAGCCAAGAGCAAAGCCCTCACAAGACCCCCGGGCGCCGCGGCCTTAAGGCCCCACGATAGCCCGACGGCGAGTCCGATAAGCGCTGGGGCAACCCAGGTCCCGACCCGATGGTGCCATGGTCGGACCCCTTGAAACATGGGCAGGACCTGCCAGGCCACGCCCACCCAGAGGATAAAGCAGCCGGTGAAGGCCCATACCGGATGTGCAAGCGACAAAAAACTGGCCGGAGCATGAGCACGCCCAAAAGAAATGGCCATCGCAAGCCCGAGGATCAGGGCGGCCGCAAGAGCGATCAGGGCGTAGCGCATAAGAAGAATCGTCTTGTGTTGAGTAGGCGACCATAGGGCCATGGCGGTCGGGAGCAGGAAGGCCCCGGTGGCGCACCCCAAAAGAATCACAGCCCCCATGAAGAGGCTCAGTCGATGACCCAAGAAGGCTGCTGCCAAGACCAGGGCGCCCAGCCCAAAACCGCCCTGGACAAGGGGCGCGACCAAAGACAACCCCCGCACCGAATGCCCGGACAAAACCGGCAACAACTGAAACACGGCGGCGCTCGCGGTCATCATCAGAAAACCAATCGTCACAAGATGGGTGGCCGCGAGAACGCTCGGGGTGTAACGATTCGTCAAGGCCCAGGAGCCACCCCGTAACAGCACAAGACCCGCAGCGGCGAGAAACCAAGGAGCGATCAGGAACGCCGAGAGCACCGACCCCAGGGGTGGGCCCTCGTGCACGGACAGTCGGCGGGTATCCATAATATCGGGGCGCTCTAGGGTTTTGTAATCAAGACCTCGCAGACCGTCTCGCCCTGCGAAGGCACAACCTTTGACTCATAGCGAAACCCGTGCTCGGATATGAGTCCGTATAAAGGGTAGGGCTCGTGGGGCACGCGCAGCCGCAGCCGCTCTCCGGACCGCAAAGACAGTATGGCGCGCAGGGCGCTCTCCAAGGGTTCCGGCGGCGGGAGCTGGCTCACATCGAGAAAGCGCTCCCTAGCCGAGCCTGACTCCGTGGTCAGGGTCTCTATGAGCGCCGGCGCGCAATCCGCCAGCAAAGTGTCACTCAAAGGATACAAAACATGCTCCTCTTTGACGTGATGCTGTTGAATTAGGACCGTCAAGGTCGCTAACAGCGGAGCACAGACCTTAACCTCTACGGCCACGCGCAGCGGCGTCATAAGGGCGCGTATGGCGTCATGCTCTCTGCGCATCACAGCTAAGGGGCCACCCGGCGCCATACGCTTTTCAAGCGCCGGAAACAAGGCGCGCTCCTCGGCCTCGATGTGACGTTCCATGGCGTCGCAAAAAAGGGCCTGCGCCTCCAGCCCGCCGACCGTGCCGCACAGATTATCAGCGGCCTCCAATAAACGATCCAATTCCCGATGCTGATCGGTAAGAAGCCGGGGCAAGGCGATGCCAGACACGTCTGCACCCTCGCGAAAACCAGGCCTTATTCTTTATGATCGGCGATCCTCCGCCCTTGTCCTGGGTCAAGTCTGCGAAGAACCCGGGGCTAGCCTCACAATGGACCCATCCGCGAGCCTGGGAAACGGCCGAGCCCAGGCGGCCATGAGGACAGACGGCGCGCCGCCCCAGTAGCCGGCGCCTTTTTCCGAAGGAATTGCCGGCGTAAAGTCCACGACTTGCGTCTTGATACTTATCAAAAGCCCCCTATTCTTATACTCTCTCAGCTAAGGCGACCGCGAACAAGCAATCGGTGGTCACAATCCCTGGGCATGCAAAAGAAGGTGAGGTGGCGATGTCGGTAACGAATTTTGAAGCGAACCTGAAGCACCGGTGTTCAAGCTGCAGCCTCCGGGAGATCTGCTTGCCAGTCGGTCTTGATGCCGAAGAAATGACCAGACTTGACGATCTCGTAAAACGCCGGCGCCGCGTGTTCTCGGGGCAGTCTTTGTTTCGCGCCGGCGACCCGTTGCAGGCGCTCGCCGCGGTGCGTACCGGGTTTTTTAAGATCTACGAGATCAGCGTGAGCGGCCAAGAGCAAATAACGGGCTTCCCCATGAGCGGTGAATTGATGGGGCTTGATGCCATCAGTACCGGCGCCCATAGGGGCAATGCGGTCGCCCTCGAGGATAGCGAGGTCTGCGAGATCCCGTTCACCCGCCTCGAAGGCCTGCTGGCCGATCTCCCGCGTCTCCAGCACCAGTTTCATAAACTGCTCAGCGGCGCCATCGCCACAGACCATGCCCTGGTGATGATTCTCGGAACCATGACGGCCGAATTCAAGGTTGCGGCCTTTTTGCTCAATCTGTCCGACAGACGGGGGCAACGCGGCGAAGACCCCTCGGAGATCCTCCTGCCCATGTCCCGGGAAGAGATAGGGAACTATCTTGGGCTGAAACTCGAAACCGTAAGCCGCATGTTCTCCAAACTCCGAGATCAAAACCTCATAGCGACCGAGGGCCGCAAGACCTTCATCCGCGATCGCGAGGGCTTAAGGGCCCTGTGCCAACAGGGGTCCGATACCTAGGTTCGAAGGGACGTGGTCGCACGATCGGACTTTCCGCACTCGACTAAAGCGCTCGTGAAAAAGATGGCGCTTCGGGTGGGCGGCCTAGTCCTCGCACTCTACTTGGGGTGGGTAGTCGTAATCGGGTACTCCTCAACCCAGAGGATGATTTGGAACACTCAGAGCCGCAACTTCCTAAAGGCGGCGCTTATCCCCGTCCTGAACGACCCGAGCGTCTTTGCCTTTCGTGCCCTGGCCGACCGACGATGGCGTAAAGAGCTGAGCCGAAATGGAAGGCCGCTGACACGAGCACTTAGTCATCTCGGGCCCCTGCAGGCCTTCCGAGTCCGCGGAGGAGCCGAACTACTATGGCGCCATGACCTCGCTATCGTGGCCCACTACCGCCTATTTGCCCGGTTCCGCAGGGGGACGGCGGTTTTTCAGATGGCGTTCGTCAGGCATCATGGCTCCTGGCGCGTCTCCCAGCTTCGGGTCGTCCGCGAAAATCGATCCCCCTAAGACCCGCCGCGAAACGGGCGGCGCCCGCAAACCACGTCTTCCCGCTGCCTTTATGGCCGTCGCTCGCCCGTCCGCCCTTCGTGGATAAACGCCTCTTCACCGCCGTCCTCGTTCAAAGGTCCGAGAGACCTCCGGCTGATGCCGATCAGGCGACCCGGGCCGTATAACGGCACAGCACGGTCGCGTTTTGGCCACCTGATCGATTACAGACCACATGAAGAGGACATCTTATGCCATTGAAGGCGCGAATTGTCGGCACTTTGCTCGCTTGCGCGGTCCTATCTGCGTGCCAAGGCGGGGGGAGCAGCAACTCCGGGAACCAGTCCGTCTCGAGCGGGGGACCGGCGCCTACCGGTGTTCAGCAGTGCCAGGCGCTCACGCCCCATGCGGCGGCGTTGACGACTGTCGCTACGCCCCCGGCGCCGCCCACGAGCGGCACGGTTCAGGCCTCGCTCGTCTTGGTTCCCGAGGGCCAAGGCAGCCTCGGCATCTATCTGCGTAACCCGTGGACAGGGGCCCTCGTGGATCGCGGCTACGCGCCTACCGGTGCGGGCCCGAGCGCCGTGGCCGTGAGTCAGGATCGCTATGTCTATGTCGCGAACGCAACCGACGGCACAATCTCACAATACAGCTGGGACCCGTCGATGGCCCAGCTTGTCAGCCTGGGCCCCAACGCCACAAGCGTAGCAGGCGTGTCCTCGCTCGCGGTGGTCGGGAATTTTCTGTATGCCCTCAACGCCAACGACAACACGCTCAGCACCTTCCGGATCGGGAGCAACGGGGCGCTCGGATTTGTGGGATCGATCAATACCCCGGCCTTGACCTCTTTGGTAGTCGGCGCCAATGACATGCTCTACGGGCTCGGCACCAACGACATCGTAAGCTTCAGCGCCGGTGCCGGCACGCCCGCTACCGTGGGCACAACGGCAGTCAACGGCCTCATAAGCGGCGCCAGCAACGGCTCCGGCCTGCTCTACGTTCTGACCGATACCACAGTCACCGCCTACAACGTAAGCGGCGGGACCTTAAGCGTCCAAGATAGCGTGCCGCTACCGAGCGGGCTCACACCCACGGCTCTGGCCGTGGACGGCACTCAGCTCAACGTGGTAGGTACCGGGTCGAGCGGATCTGAGGTCGCGACCTTCCCGCTCGTAAGCGGAGGCGTCGCCTGCCCGACATCGGCGGTGCTGGGACCTAGCGGCGAAACCAGCGGCGCGGTCCTGTCCGTCGGGGGTCATTATGTGTATGTGGCAAACATGACACGCGGAGATCTTCTGGCCTATACGGCCACGACCAGCGGCTCAGGCCCACAGCTTACGGCCGAAGTGCGCACACGTTCAAATCCGCACGCCCTCACAAGCCTAGTCGCAAGCGTGACCGTGGCCCCGCAAATGCTTTATGTCATCAATCAGTCGGAAAATGAGATCGCCGGCTACACGGTGGCCGCGAACGGAGGCTTAAGCACGGAGTCGCAGACCAGTCAGGCGACCTGTAACCCCTGCAGCACCGCCGCCAATACCGGCGCTAGCGCCTTTGCGATGGCACCGGATGGCCGCCACCTCTACGCCTCCGATTGGGCCGAGGCCGGTCAAGGGGACGTCACGACGTTTGGCGTTGCGCCGAACGGCAGTCTCGGGCTGCCAAGCTCGATTCCTGCCGGCATGAGCCCCATGGGGGTCGCGGTCGATCCCTCGAATCGGTATCTGTACGTCGCAAACAGCTACTACATAAACGGGGATGGAAGCACGACAGCCGATAATGGTCTCAATACGGACGGTGCCGACGATGGCGGCAATGGCCAGGGCACAATCTACGGCTACGGGCTTAGCAACGGCGATCCGACCCCGCTCACGCAAGAGATCACAGATACCGAGCCCTACCCCATGCTGCTGACGATCGATCCGACCGGCCGCTTCCTCTACGTCTCCCAATATGCGGAGAGTTCCGTCGGCATGTTCTCGATTGACTCCGGCACTGGCGCTCTTGCCTCCATCGGCCTTCGCTCCGTGGCCTCCGGAGCCAATCCGTGGACGGTAGTCGTGGGGCCCGCCGGGCGCCACGTCTATGTCAGCGACAACGGGTCCAACGTGTCCATCTACCGAATCAACGCCACAAGCGGTGTGCTCTCTCCGGCCTCAACGCCGACATTGACCGTACCCGGCAATCCGCTGGGGCTTGTCGTAGGGCCCAAGGGTCGTCGCCTCTATGTGGCCACTCAAAACGGTACAGTTGATGTCTTCACGAGAAGCAGCCCCCTTGCCACCCACTCGTCCTGGAATCCCACGCCCATTTCCTTGGGTAGCACCTACTCAAACGCCTATGGGCTCGCGATCAGCAACAACGGCAAGGCCCTCTACGTTGTAGATAATTGCACGGGCCCGAACTACAACAACGGCAACGTCCACGCGCTTGCGATTCCGGCCTTTAGCGCGGGGCTCTCGGCAGCGAACTATGCGTCTCTTGGATCTGTCGTCGGCACCGGCGCCTGCACGGTGGAGGGTCTCGCGGGAGGAGGGCTGGGTTAGCATTCCGGATCTTCTCTCGCACCCTTAGCGCGAGAAGAGGGCTTAAAAAAGGGCGAGGAGCACGGCTCCTCGCCCTTTTTGCTTTTACATGAGTTTGCGCGTGCTCTGGGCCGCTGCGGCGCCCATCCCGCTTTTTACATGCAATTTCTCTTCGGGCGGCGGAAGTACCGCGGGAACGCCAAGCGATGCCGCCCAAAGTTCGCGTGCCCATCCTTTGGCGTGATAGAAGTGACGGTCCTCCTGGTCCTCCACTTCATTGTAGGCCTTTTTCAACAGAGTGGCGTCGTTGCCATCCATCTTGCTGGCCACTTGTCCTATCAATTCCCAGTTCAAATGATCTTTCATTTCCGCGGTCGCTACCGCCTCGGCCGCCACGATCTCCGCTTGGCTTCGTACGCCGGAATTCAGGGCCGCTTGCATGCCCTTTATGAGGGTTTCCGCCAAGCTTCGCACGATTTTCTTGCCGCTCGTGTCGCGTTCGGCATTGACGCCGAACTCGGTGCAGATATCCTTCAATATCTGCTCGTGACGCCGGGTCTCGGCCAGATACTTTTCCCATTCCTGGCGCAAATCTCCGTTTTGCGCACAGCTCAGCGCAATCTCGTAAATCTTTATGCCCCCGCGCTCTGTCTCAATGGCTTCGCACAACAACTCATCAACTTGGTTACGGTTCATAAACACCTCGTCCGTTTCTGTGATCGCCACTCCGGCGAGCCGGCATTATCGGCCCCCCACCTCTCGATAAGATCGGGCCTAGGACGGACGCTCATGGCCATTTCCATAATGATGGTTTTATATCGGACACATCCTGATAACTCACTATCAACGAGCGGTACGGCGCCCCACATCGTTATGGCAGGTGTTTATATTGGCCCGCGGTACACGAGAATGCGCGCCCCGGCGCCCTGAGCGTTGGGGATATCGCTGGGGAAGACAGGGATCGTGATCGCTACGACGCCTCGACACGAATTGAACATTTGCGAGGGTTCATGGACAGACAGACGAAGGGATCGTGCCTTTTTATCATAACGGCAAGCGACGCGCCTTCTTCGGTCGTTCATGTCGCCTAAAAATAAGGGCCCGAACGCCGTTCGGGCCCTTTGGCCGTCAAATCCCGGTCCGTTGGGACTTAGCTTACAGGCTGTAGTACATGTCGAACTCGACCGGGTGCGTGGTCATGCGCATGCGCGTCACATCCTGCATCTTTAGGGCGATATAGGCGTCGATCAGGTCGTCTGTGAAGACCCCGCCCGCGGTAAGGAATTTGCGATCCTTGTCCAAGGCCTCGAGCGCCATATCGAGCGAATGACAGACGGTCGGGATCTTCCGCGCCTCTTTGGGCGTGAGTTCATAGAGATCGTGATCCGTCGGCTCGCCCGGATGGATCTTGTTCGCGATGCCATCGAGACCGGCCATGACCATGGCGGAAAAGGCCAAGTAGGGGTTGGAGCCCGGATCAGGAAAACGAACCTCGATGCGCCGGCCCTTGGGATTCGGCACATACGGGATACGGATCGACGCTGAGCGGTTGCGCGCCGAGTAGGCGAGCATCACCGGCGCTTCAAACCCCGGCACCAAACGCTTATAGCTATTGGTGAGCGGGTTCGTGATGGCGTTCAAGGCTCGGGCATGCTTGATGATGCCGCCGATGTAGAACAAGGCGATCTCGCTGAGCCCCGCGTAGCCGTCGCCCGCGAAGAGGTTCTTGCCGCCCTTGGCCAGGGACTGGTGGCAATGCATGCCTGAGCCGTTATCGCCTACGATTGGCTTGGGCATAAACGTGGCGGTCTTGCCATGGTTGCGCGCGACGTTATGCACACAGTATTTAAGAATCTGGATCTCGTCGGCCTTGCGAACAAGCGTCGCGAACTGAGTGGCGATTTCGTTCTGGTTGGCGGTCGCGACCTCGTGGTGATGGGCCTCCACAACAAGCCCCATCTCGGTCATCGCCAAGACCATGGCGCTACGGATGTCCTGGGACGAGTCGACAGGCGGAACCGGAAAATAGCCGCCCTTCACACCCGGACGGTGGCCCATATTGCCGCCATCATATTCCTTGCCGGAGTTCCAGCTGGCCTCTTCCGAGTCGATGCGGCAAAACGAGCCGGACATATCCGCGCCCCAACGCACGTCATCGAAAATGAAGAATTCCGGTTCCGGTCCGAAAAACGCGGTGTCGGCGATGCCGGTGGTCTTCAAGTAGGCCTCGGCACGCTTGGCGATGGATCGCGGATCGCGCTCATAGCCCTTCATCGTCAGGGGCTCCAACACGTCGCACCGCAGCAGTAAGGTGGGCTCCTCGGTGAAGGGGTCCAAGACGGCGGTGTCGGCATCGGGCATGAGCACCATGTCGGACTCGTTGATAGCCTTCCATCCGGCGATGGACGAGCCGTCAAACATCTTCCCGTCTTCGAAGAGCTTCTCGTCTACCGTATGTGAGGGCACCGAGACGTGCTGTTCCTTCCCTTTGGTGTCTGTAAATCGAAAATCGACGAACTTTACGTCGTTGTCCTTAATCATCTTCAATACATTAGCGGACATACCTTTCTCCTGACTCTAGGGGTGATAAGGGGGCGGCGGGCTCACAGCTACGCCTGAGGCGGCCATTTTGCACGAAATATGCCAGCGAGAAAACGCCGGAAACGGCGATCCGGCGGCGATCGACGGGGGCGCCATGCCTATATTTGGTGCATTCGTGCACCGTAACGGTGCGGTTAGCGGAAACACACATGGACCGTTCCGATTTGCGGATCATGGGCCACGGCATCGGCAAAACGCTTCTGTAGGGTACGAGCAGCCGCCGATGTGGGCGCGAAATCGAGCGACAGCCGGATCTCGATGAAAAGCTTGCCGCCCAGATAGTGGAGGACCACGGACTCGATCGCCTTGGCAGCCTCGATCCCGGCAAAGTAACGATCGAGCCGAGCCATGATCTCGGAACGCAAGGGCAACTGGGCGTTAGTGGCCGCGCGCTCGTCGTCCTCAGGATCGATATGGACGAGGACATCTGCCATGTTTTCGACCTGGCGCATAAGTGCTATGCGCACCATTTCACTGATCTGATGCCCCTCCGATACACTCACACCTTCGTCGACGAGGATATGGACATCGGCAAAGGCGAGTCCGCCGGCCCGGCGCGTACGTAAGAGATGGAGCGTGCGCACACCGTCTATCGACATAATGACACGCCGGATACGCTCGAGCTTCTCGGCCTCAAGCCCGGTGTCGACCAGTTCGCGCAGGGCCTGCCAGGCAAGGTTAGCGCCCATGCGCACGATAAGGATGGCGACACCTATCGCGGCGATCGTGTCCAAATCGCGAACACCAAGGATGCTCCCCGCGATCCCCACCGCTACGACGGTCGAAGAAAAGACGTCCGTTCGATAGTGCCACGCATTGGCGTGCAAAAGCTGGGAGTGCAGGCGATTGGCGGCGCTGCGCATATACCGGAAAAGCCCTTCCTTGACTCCGATGGCGGCGCACGCCATCGCCAGAGCCAAAAGATCCGGCCTTACGAGCTCCTGCGGGGCGCTCAGCGCGGCGGCGGCGTGCAAAGCGATCCCGACCCCGGTCCCGATAAGCAACAGGCTCAGCCCGAACGTGCCGGCGGTCTCGATGCGCGCATGGCCGTATGGATGATCTTCGTCGGCGCCCTTGGCGCCAAACCGCGCTGTCACCAACACCAGACTGTCGCTCAAAAGGTCCGACAGGGTATGAAAGCCGTCAGCGACAAGAGCGGCTGAACGTCCGAGAACCCCGATCGCAAGCTGCCCCGTCGCCAAACACACATTAACGAGAAGGCCGTTAAAAACTGCCCTTTGACGACTGGCGCCGAGCAGTGCATCCGGGTAGCCGTCCGCGCGCGTGGCCGTCACTTATGCACCAAAATGGTCAGAACGACATCGCCCGAAGAATCGGCTTCGGCCTGCAACACCTCATGTCCTTCCAAACGGCACCAGGCGGGCACGTCGTTCAGTGCCCCGCGGTCGGTGCACCGCACCGTCAACACATCGCCCGTCGACAGGCCGGCTACACAGGCGCTTACCCGGATAACGGGCATTGGGCACAATAAATAACGGGCGTCGAGGTGCGGCATCATAAATACCATTCGGCAGCCAAGGCATGGGCAGGTAGGGGCTTGACGTCTCGCTCCCCCAGAAGGCCTCCCGGCTGGCCCACGGCGACCCGAACTGTGAGGGCGCCACGGCCCTGTCCAAATCGAGCCGTTATCGATGCGGCCAGATCCAAATCGGCATCGTCGGCCGAGCCCTGCAAAAGGACGAGGGGGCCATTGTGGTCAAGCGCCCACATATGTACGAACCGATTCCGGTACCCTTCCAGAAACCGATTTTCTCCGGCCTCCCTTCCCACTATCAGCTTAAAGTGCGGACGCGGCCGGAGATGGCGTCCTATCTTGAGAAGCATAATATCATCGAAATCATAGCGGCGCTCACCGCGACTCTGCCAAAGATCCTTCAGCTTGTGGGCATAATTTTCGTCGGTCAAAAAACAGCAGCCCCCGGCGGGCTGGGCATACTCGAAACCGTAGGTCGCGGCGAGCGCGATCTGGGGCTTCCGATTGCGGCCGCTGAGACCGAGTAGCCGTTCGCGATCCACCCAACCTTCCCGTTCCGGTAGGGTCTCCGGGAGGAGTCGGGCGCAAAGCGGTCGCAGAAGACGGTCGGTAGCCCCCGATTCGCGAGCAATGACGGGGAAGGTATCGCGCCGCTGCGACATCGGGCGCTGCCCGAGAACCTCTCCGGTCACGATAAAATCAAAGCCGTTTTGCTCCATCCAGGCTCGGGCCTTACCCACCATAAAGCCCTTACAATCCAGGCAGGGATTGAGATGCGCGCCATAGCCATGACGCGGGTTCAGGACCACATCCTTGTATTCGTCTATGACGTCGACGATATGGAGCCGGATCCCGAGCTGTTCCGCCGAATGCAGGGCGCTATTACGCAGGTTGCGCTTTTGACGGTCTTCGCGCACGGCGTGGGTGTGCCCTTCGACGCAAAAACCGGTAAAGAAGTTGATGCCTTCGACGTGTATCCCCTGATCCAACATGAGTCGGGCCGCGAGCATCGAATCCAGTCCGCCCGAAAGCAAGACAACCGCTTTTCTCTTACCGTTTTCCATAAAACCCTTGGCTTGCCGCCATTCTCCGTTTATTCTTGGGTCCGCTTCGTGGACCCGTTCTCAGTATATCGCAGCCGGAGCAATGCTTACCCGTCCGAAACCTATGCGCCCATTTCGCCTTCTTCTTACCGCCGCACTCTCGGTCGCCATTGTAGACCTTGGCGTACTTACGTTCCGCTGGGTCAGTATGTCTCATCTGGCAAGCGGTCCGGTACCTAAATCCCGGTTTATCGTCGCCTATCTTCGTCATCAGAGAGCCCGGCATTGGCCCCCCTTGCGGTGGCAACCGGTCGCCCTGGCGGCGATCCCGCCCGCCCTACGCTCGGCCGCAATCCTCGGGGAAGACGACACATTCTACGAGAACGATGGGTTTGATCCACGTTCCATCCTCTGGGCGGCACGCTACGACTGGCGCGCTCGCCACATCGTGTTCGGCGCCAGCACGATCACCCAGCAAACTGCGAAAAACCTGTTTTTAAGCCCCTCACGGAGCTTCTTTCGGAAGGGCAACGAGGCGCTTTTGACGATCGCCCTCGATCATTTTTTAACGAAAGACCGGGTTTTAGAGATCTATCTGGACGATGCCGAATTCGGTCGCGGGGTGTATGGGGTGGCAGCCGCCTCCCGCTACTATTTCGGAAAACCGGTTTGGGCGATCACGGTTCACGAGGCCGCCGAACTCGCGGCCACGCTCCCCGACCCCGAAGGCAGCAATCCCGCGACCCGCAGCCCCTATTTTCGCGCCCGGACAGCAAAACTCATGCGTCTCTTGGCCTTGGTCGGATACCTGGGGCACCCAAAGACCCTGGTCCAGAAACGCCCCACCTTGCGCCTTTGACGTCGGGGAACGCCGAATTCCGATACCCCACGGGGCCTCGCGGGACACAAGAATTGGCCGTCGATTGCCGAAGATCCCCGCGCGCATTATAGTGCCCGTGCGCGCGCCCGTTTTTTTGGCGAACCCAAGAACCGGCAATTTCGACCGTCGCGACGCTCCATAAAACCAGAAAGTGTGCTTACACCCTCTTTTCAAGGGCCACGACGTGACATTCCAAAATCTGATTTTGGCCCTGCAGAGCTACTGGGCTCGGCAGGGTTGCGTAATAGAGCAGCCCTATGACACCGAGGTCGGCGCGGGCACATTCCACCCCGCGACCTTTCTCGGCAGCATAGGCCCCGAGCCCTTGCGCGCCGCCTATGTCCAATCCTCGCGCCGACCGACCGATGGACGCTACGGGGAAAACCCCAACCGGCTTCAGCGCTATTTCCAGTTTCAGGTGGCCCTTAAGCCCTCGCCCATCGATATCCAGGGTTTATACCTAAAGTCCCTGGAAGCGCTTGGTATCGATCTCCTAAAAAACGACGTGCGGTTCGTCGAGGATAACTGGGAATCCCCTACGCTCGGCGCCTGGGGGCTCGGCTGGGAGGTTTGGCTAAACGGCATGGAAGTCACGCAGTTTACTTATTTTCAACAAGCCGGGGGCCTTGAGTGCCGCCCGGTGACAGGCGAAATCACATACGGGCTAGAGCGCCTCGCGATGTACCTCCAGGGGGTCGACAATGTTTACGACCTCGCCTGGAACGAAAACCTCCGCTACGGCGATATTTACCGCCAAAACGAGGTGGAGATGTCTCACTTCAATTTCGAGGAGGCCGACATACCAGCTTTACACACCCGTTTTCAGCAGTACGAGGCGGAGTGCAACCGGCTTGTCGAACGCCATTTGCCTTTACCGGCCTACGATCATGTCCTGCATGCCTCGCACACATTCAACCTGCTCGATGCCCGTCACGCCCTGAGCGTGACGGAACGCGCGCGCTTTATCGGGCGCGTTCGGGCGCTCGCCCGAGCCGTAGCGCAGGACTACTACCAAAAGCGCGAAGAACTAGGCTTCCCTCGGATGCAAAAACCCGATGCTTAAGACCGAGCCATTATTACTAGAAATCGGGACCGAGGAGCTTCCGCCCAAGGAGCTGCATAAGCTCGGTACCGTGCTCGCGCACAGCCTCCTCGCGGCCTTGACAGAGGCGCGACTTCTTCGCGAGAACGCGAACAGTCAAAGCTTTGCCGCCCCGCGCCGGCTGGCGGTGCTGGTAAGCGGGGTAGCCGCAAAACAAACCGACGAATTTGTGGAGCGCAAAGGGCCCGCCTTGAGCGCAGCCTTTGGCAAAGACGGGGCGCCGACCGCCGCCGCGCAAGGCTTTGCCCGCTCCCTTCAGGTCCCGATCGAAGCACTCACCACCTTGACCACCGACCGCGGGGACTTCTTGGGTTACCGCGAACGGCGTAAGGGCCAGGCCCTGGGGGCCGTCCTACCGGCCCTTCTCGACAAAGTGCTGCGCGGCTTGCCCATGGGTCGACGCATGCGCTGGGGCGATAACGAGACCGAATTCGTGCGCCCCGTACATTGGGTCGTTCTCCTACACGGACAACGCCTAGTGCGCGTGCCGGTCTTGGCGGTCACCGCCGGGCGGACGACCCGTGGGCACAGGTTTCATGCCCCGCAAAAGATCGCGATCTCGTCTGCCGACGACTACCGCCGCCTATTGAAGACCGAAGGATACGTGTTGGCGGATTTTGAGGAACGCAAGGCCCGGGTTCGAGAACAGGTCGAGGCCCTGGCCGCGGGCATAAAGTCCAAGGCCCTGATAGACCCGGCGCTGCTCGACCTCGTGACGTCTCTTGTCGAGTGGCCACGGGCGCTCTTAGGGTCTTTCGATGAAGGCTTTCTCGAGGTCCCGCGAGAGGCGCTGGTGGCGGCGATGCAGGATCACCAAAAATACTTTCCGCTTGAGCGCGAAAGCCGGCTCCTTCCGCAATTCATCACGGTGGCAAACATCGAGAGCACAGACGAATCCGTCGTGCGCCGTGGCAACGAGCGAGTGCTGGCCGCGCGCTTTGCCGATGCCCGCTTCTTTTGGCAGAACGACGGCAAAAAACGCCTGGAGACCCATGCGGAGGGATTGGAGACCGTGGTCTTCCAGCAACGCCTAGGGAGCATTGCCGACAAGGTCGGGCGCCTGCGCGGACTGACTTGTCACATCGCCCGACTCACCGGAGGCGATGAATCCCTAGCAGATCGAGCGGCCCGGCTTAGCAAGGCCGATTTACTCACGGGCATGGTGGGCGAGTTCCCGGAGCTGCAAGGCATCATGGGCGGCCACTACGCCCGCCATGACGGGGAGTCGAGGGCGGTGGCTGAGGCCATAGCCGAGCATTATCGCCCCCGATTCGCGGGTGATACCCTGCCGCAAACCGAGCTCGGGCAGGCGCTCGCCTTGGCCGATAAGCTCGATACCTTGGTGGGCATATTTGGGATCGGTCTTGCCCCGACGGGCGACAAAGATCCTTTTGCGCTGCGCCGCGCCGCCATCGGCGCGCTCCGATTGTGGGAACTGATCGGGCAACGCCCCGGCTGCGATATACCGGTCGCGGCCCTGGTCCGGGAGGCCTGTACTCAATACCCGGAGGGCCTGCTCGCAAGCGACACGCCCGCTGCCGTCTGCGACTTCCTAGTCGAGCGGCTGCGTCACCTGCTCTCGGCCTCTTATCCCGCCGATGCGGTCGATGCCGGGCTTGCATACGGCATGGTCAAGGTCAGCGATAGCACTCGCCGCATAGAGGCCTTGGCGCTTTTCGGGCAGAGCCCGGATGCCGGCGCACTCATTAGCGCAGATAAACGTATCCGTAATATCCTAAAGCAGGCTCCTGAGGCCGTGGACAGCGCCCTGCCTTTAACCCTCGTGGAGGCCGCCGAGATCCAGCTCGCAGAGAGGCTAGAGGCCTTGCAGCCCCGTGTGAGCGCCTGGGTGGAGCAAGGGGACTACCAACAAGCGCTCGTCGCCTTGAGCGGTCTGCGGCCGGTCGTCGATGCGTTTTTTCTTGAAGTGCTAGTGATGGCCGAAGATCGGGAGCTGCGACGCAGTCGTTTGGCCTTGTTATCCAGGCTCTCGTCGATGTTCGAAGGCATAGGCGATGTGTCGCGTCTCAAACCGCAAGGGGGTCACGATGAGTCCTAACAGGGATTCTATTACCGCCATGAGGGAGGCCGTTCAGGCCTTCCACGACAAGCACGACCTCAAAGGTCGGGGGGGCGAGGACCTCGCTTACCGAGTCGCGCTCATGGCCGAAGAGCTAGGGGAGATATCGGCGTGTGTCACCAAGGGCAAGGACCCGCAGGCCTTGGCCGAGGAGTGCGCGGACCTTCTGATCCTGCTTATGGGCACGGCGATCGCCGCTGATTTTGCGCTCGACAGGGCGTTTTGGGCCAAAATGGAAAAACTCATGACCCGAGAATCGCGCATGATCAACGGGCGCATACGCGTCTCCGAGTTCAGGACTTAAGTTATGCGCTTAGTCATCCTGGACCGAGACGGCGTAATCAACGAAGACTCCGACGCCTACATCAAGAGCCCGGACGAATGGCAGGCAATACCGGGAAGTCTGGAGGCCATCGCCCGTCTCGTCCATGCCGACTTTCACGTGGTCGTGGCGACGAATCAGTCCGGCATTGCCCGCGGGCTCTTTAATGTCGATATGCTAAATCGGATCCATAGCCGCATGATCGACGAGATCCATCACAAGGGCGGCGAGATCGACGCCATCTTCTTTTGCCCTCACGGGCCCGATGATCACTGTCGCTGCCGGAAACCGAACATCGGCCTTTTCGAGGAGATTGCGACTCGTCTCAAGACCAACCTGAGCGGCACCTATGCCGTGGGGGATTCGCTGCGCGACATCGTGGCGGCACGCGCGGCTCAGGCGATACCGGTCTTGGTGAAAACCGGCAAAGGCTCAAGTACCTTGACCAAGACCAGCGGGCTTGACTCGGTTGCGGTCTTCGATGACCTCGCCGCATTTACCTCGGCGCTCCTCGGTGGGGGACTCGCCGTCACGCCATGACGAGAATTGCCAGAGCCGCCCTATTCCAAGTGGGCTTCGTGGCTTCGATCGCCGTATGGGCCCCGGTCGTGTTGGCGCTCTTTTGGCTAAAGCCCATTCCCCGCTATCTTGTCATCCGGCAATGGGGACGATTCACGGTCTGGTGGCTCAAGATCACCTGCGGGCTGTCGTATCAGGTGGCGGGACGCGAACATATCCCGAAAACCCCGTGTGTGATCTTGTCAAAGCACCAATCCACATGGGAGACGCTGGCTTATCAGTGGATCTTCCCGCCGCACGTCTGGGTCCTGAAAAGGGAGCTACTCTGGATCCCGTTGCTGGGATGGGGCATGGCCTTAAGCCAGCCGATCGCGATCGCCCGCGAACAGAAACGCCGGGCCATAGATCAGGTCATTCGCGATGGCAAGAAACGTTTACGAGACGGGCGCTACATCATCATCTTTCCGGAAGGGACGCGCGTTGCCCGCGGCGAACACGGCCGCTTCAAGCTCGGCGGGGCGCGGCTTGCCTGCGCCGCCGCGTGCCCGGTCCTGCCTGTCGCTCACAATGCGGGATGCTTTTGGGGACGGCGCGCCTTTCTTAAACGACCGGGCGTGATTAGCGTCGTCATAGGTCCGCCCATCGCGGTCGAGGGCAAGGACCCAGCGGCCGTAAATACACTCGCCGAACGCTGGATTACCGACACCACCGACGCCCTCGAAAAACTGGCTTAAGGACTGTGTTGAAACCACGCGGCGAGTTACCATAACGCCATGACGCCCGAACGACCCTCTCTTATCGTTCCCGATGGCTCGCGCCGGGTCCTTTTGCACTCTTGCTGCGCCCCTTGTTGCGCCGACATCATGCAGGAGATGCAACGGTCCGGCATCGAGCTCACCGTGCTTTTTTACAACCCCAACATCCAGCCCCGCGGGGAATACGAGCTGCGTAAGACCGAGAACAAGCGCTTTGCCGATACGCTGGGCATTGCCTTTGTCGACCTCGACTACGATCAAGACAACTGGTTTCAGCGGGTCAAGGGGCTTGAAAACGAACCGGAGCGCGGGGCCCGCTGTACAGTGTGTTTCGATCTCCGGTTCGAGCGCTCAGCGCTCTACGCGGTCGAACAGGGGTTTTCGGTTTTTACGAGCTCGCTTGGTATCTCGCGCTGGAAAGACATGAACCAGATAAACGGTTGTGGCGAACGCGCCGCGGCGCGGTTTGACGGACTCTCCTATTGGACGTTTAACTGGCGCAAGGGTGGCGGCAGCCAACGCATGATTACGATATCGAAAGAGAACCACTTCTATCAGCAGGAGTATTGCGGGTGCGTCTACTCGCTGCGCGACACAAATCGCGCCCGCCTGAAAAGAGGCCAAACCAAAATTCAGTTTGGGAAGCGATTTTACGGAGTCGACGGTTCCTGAACGTCTCTTTCGGCGGGACTTCGATAAGCTGCCAACGCCGCGAACTCCTCAAAGGCCAGAGTCTCGGCCCGACGCGTCGGATCGATATCAAGGGCCCGCCAATCGTCACCGGCAAAATAGGCCTTCAAGCTATGGCGCAACATCTTCCGTCGCTGCGAAAAAGCGGTCGCCACAAGCTTGGCGAACCGCGCGGCGTCCGATGCGGGAACACGGTGAGGGATCGGTCGCAGATACACGAGTCGGGACTCCACCTTGGGGGGCGGCGTGAAGGCCTGAGCCGAAACCGCAAAGAGCGGAGCCACGTCGCACCGGGCCTGAACCATCACCGACAGGCGTCCATAATCCGGGCCGCACGGGACGGCCGCCAATCTGTCGACCACCTCCTTTTGCAACAAAAACACCATGCTTTGGATGCAGGGCTGATCCAGGAGATGAAAAATGAGCGGTGTCGAGATGTTGTAAGGAAGGTTGCCGACGACCCGCAAACCCCTCGCGCCGATCTCGCATAACGAAAAACGGAGCACATCGCCCTCGTGAACCGTGACGCGCGGCGGGGGAAATCGTCGCCCGAGATCGGCCACGAGATCGCGATCGATCTCGATCACATGGAGTCGCTCGATGCGCTCTAGAAGGTGCGCCGTCAGGGCGCCGCCCCCCGGACCTATCTCGACCGTTTGCTCGCCTGGGGCGGCCAGACAGGCGCTCGCGATACGCTGAAGCACGCCTTCATCGTGTAAAAAATGCTGGCCGAAGCGCTTTTTAAGCACGGCCACGGATCAATGCCGAATCTTTAGCCAGCGCGAGCGCCTCGACGAAACTTCCGGTGTCGACCGCTCCTTGGCCTGCGCGATCAAGTGCTGTGCCGTGATCCACGGAGGTCCTCACGAACGGGAGTCCTAAAGTGACATTAACGGCATGACCAAAACCGTGGCTCTTCAAGACCGGCAAGCCCTGGTCGTGATACATGGTGAGCACCGCATCGACGCCTACGAGTCGATCGGATACGAAGGCGGTATCCGCCGACACCGGTCCGACGGCATCTATACCGCGGCTTTGGGCACGGTCCACGGCCGGACCAATGATATCTCGGTCCTCGTGACCCAAATGACCCCCTTCCCCGGCATGGGGGTTGAGGCCCAGCACGACAATACGCGGCGCGGACAAAGCGAAGTCGCGGACCAGGCCCTGATGAAGAATGTCGAGGGCGGCGTCGAGACGAGCGCCAGTGACGGCGGCTGGCACGGCGGACAAGGGGAGATGGGTCGTCAAAAGCGCGACCCGCAAGGGCCCGGCGACCAACACCATGAGGACCTCGGCTGCCCGGGCCTCCGTGGCCAAGAACTCGGTGTGACCGGTGAAGGCCTGGCCGCTATCGTTGATGATGCCCTTATGGACGGGACCCGTAACTAGGGCATTGAACTCCCCGGTCAAACAGCCCTGGGCGGCGCGCCTTAGGCATGTGAGCACATAGGCGGCGTTGTGGGCATCCAAAACCCCCGGTACCGAAGGCTGTGCCAGCACCACGGGTAAGATCGATAAGCCGCGCGTGCCCGGAGTATAAAGCGGCCATTCGCGCTTTCGTCCGCGCCGACTGGCGCGATCGGCCAAGAGCCCTGGATCCGCGATACACACCCAATCCGCCTCGTCGCCGGGATTATCGAGCAAGGCCATCAAATCCGGGCCTATACCAGCCGGCTCTCCTGGCGTAATGGCGATAAGGGGACGTCTATCCATGGCCAGGATAACGGACGTAGGCATCGTCACGGAGCGTCTGTAGCCAGCGCACATACAGGGCGCTTCCTCTGCGCATACGCAAGAGTCGGCGCGCCTCCTCGCGTGTCATTCCGCTCCGCTGCCGACGCCCCGTCACCTCGATGAGCGCCTGACCTTGAGGTATGGCGTACGGGCCACCTACGACATGCAGCGGAAGCAGGCTTGCCGCCTTAGCCAGTGTCGGCGGGAGTTCACCGAGGCTCACCCAGCCCAGTGAACCGCCACGGAGAGCGGATGGCCCTTCAGAATAGGCCCTCGCCACGGTCGCGAAATGCTGGCCGTGAGTAATGCGGGCCTTGAGCGCCTTCAGCTTTTCGCGGACGGTCGAGCCCGAGAGGAATTGGCTCGGACGCAGCACGATCTCGCGCAGCCGCACCTCGGTTCGAACCGGCCCTGCGGCGCCGGCCTTTTCCCCGCGCAGCTTAATAAGATAATAAGCCGCGTGCCCGGCAAGCAATCGCACCTGACCGACCGTCATAGTACCCGCCGCGCGCACGAAGCGCGCCGGGAGCCGCGCTGCGGTCCGCCAACCCAAGCTACCGCCTTCCAAGGCATGGGGGTCTTGGGAATAGGCGATGGCGGCCTGACTGAACGGTTCCCCGCCGCGAATCTTGGTGAGCACCGCCTGCGCTCGACGGCGGACCTTCTGGCGGCGCGCTTGGCTCGCAGTCGCGGGGACCGTCAGGGTGATTTCGGAGAGGCGATAACGAGCTCCGTCCGCAGCCTGCGCCCGGGCCAAAAATCGGTTCACGGCCCGCCGCGAGACCGTCACGCTCCGGCTAATCCGGCGTTCGACCAATTCCCGAATGGTCAATTCAACGCGCAACCGCCGACGAAAGCCGCGGGCGCTGAAGCCCTGCCCGGCCACCGCCCCCTCGAATTGCGCCAAGGTCATGTGATTGCGGGCCGCTAGGCTCTTCTCGGCGTGCCGCAGCTGACTCCGGCTTATGTGTATACCCAAGCGCTTGGCGTATTGAAGCTCCAAGCGTTGCAATACCATTTGGCTTAAGACCTTGCGCGCCAGCAAACGCCGCGGGGGGAGGGCGACATGGCGAGCCGCTAGGCGCCGCATCAAAAGCGATACGCGTTTATCAAGCTCGTTTTGGGTAATAACGGCGTTATTGACGATCGCGACGATCTTATCGACGGTCACGGGATGGCTAGCGGCCCCCGCCTGCGGGACTATAATCGACATAACTTCTCCTTCAAGGGCCCAACATAAAGCCGTGCTGGGCTAGGGGTATGACGGGCGCGGACCCGAGAGCACCCAGGCCGTTCAAGGTAAACTCAAGACTGGTCGTTGTGAATTGAGTATTGTTAAGGCCAAGGGTCTTGCCAACGTAAAAGCTGAGGCCCCAACAGCAGCTATTGTATTGGATACCGAGATAGGACTCCAAACTTGTTGACTGCGCCAAGGAGTAGCTGGTCTCCGCCAATGTCGACCAGCGGGCCGCTACCGGCCACTGGATCGAGAGATCCACTTGCTCTTGAACACCGCGGATGTACCTGTGGCCCACGGTTATGAGCGCTTGAGGCCGCGGACGATACTCCAGGTAGGCATCGCCGGCATCGGTGTGGTCGTTATTGGGGTTCCAGGCTAGGGAGCCCCGCAGATACCACCGGCGCGCGAGGCGCGCATAGGCCTCGGCCGCCAAGTCCGAGACCCGGTTTAAAACCTGAGTCTGCGGGGCCAGATAGATGCTCGGCTTATGAAAATAATAGATCTCGCCTACACTCGCCCGCAGACGCTCGCGACCCTGCGCCGAATAAACGCGGGTGGTGAGGCCGGCGGTGAGCTGATTCGTGTCGATCACGCGATCTGGCCCGAAAAACGGGTTGGCCCGGAAAAGATCGGTGTAGGTAAAGGGCGCGGGGGCGGTATCGAATATCGGGATGTTCTGTTGATTGCGATACGGAACGTAAAGGTACGAGAGCTCGGGGGTCAGGGTCTCTCGACCCCCGCCCACGAAACCACGTTCAAGTATGAGGCCGTTGCGCAGGCTCACGGTCGGAGTCGTGCGGTAAAGGGTGGGTTGTCCTGGGATCCGGTAATCCGTCTCGCGAAGGCCGAGCTTCGGGATAACGAAACCGGCCGGCCAACGCCAAGGGATGCTGACCGAAGGGTAGAGGTTAAGGCGATCACTCGGCACTCCGCTCCCGCCGATAAAGCGGACAGCGCTGGCCCGGAGAGAGTAGTGCCACTGGTTGGGCTTTAGGGTGCTATGCGCGCGCAGAAAGAGCCCTGGCAGCTCCTGGTAGGGCTGGTAGGCCGAGCCGAGGCTGGTATCGAGCAGTTGATAGGATGAACTGACGATGTGGACACGAACCTTGCGCCCGGAATAGCCGACCTCCGCCAACTGCGGGACATCAACCTGGCTCACCAGGGAAAAGTTGCTACTGAAATCCGTGTAGAAGGCCGGATCCGACACCCGGTTATAATTGACCGCGGCCCACCAATACGGGTTGAAAATTTGGTTATGGATAAAATCCAGGGCGTAACGTGGACCGCCATAGACGCGATCGGTGGGAATGTAGTCCACGTAATCCGAACCGCTGTAGTTGGCGCCCAGATAACGAAAATGGTTACGGAAGAGGACCCCGCGCCGCGCCAAGATCTCGGGCGTCGTCGTCAGGTCGTAATTGGGCGCTAAGTTCCAGTAGTAAGGGACGGACAAGGTGATGCCGGACGTGCTGGCGCTTCCGTAGCGGGGTGGCAAAAACCCCGACTTACGCTTAGAGGACAAAGGAAAGCTCAGGTAGGGCCAATAAAAGATCGGGACGCCCTTGAACACCACCTTCGCGTTGTGCGCCACCCCGACGTCCTTGGTATAATTGAGGTGCAAGCGCTCGGCGTTGATGTACCAAACCTTGGTGCCCTCGGGACAAAACGTGTAACGCGTCTGTTTGATGTCGGACTTGTGGTGCCCCCGCAAAATCACCATGACCGCGCGGCCGCGGGCATTGCTGGCCGGCAAGGCAAAGCGGACGGCGCGGGCCACGCCCCGTCCGGACGTCCGGTTGAGATGAAAATAGTGGGCCCGCAGCACCCCACCTTTCCCGTTGGTCACGCGCACATGGCCTATGGCCGTAAAGGTGTTGCGCAGACGATTAAAGCGCAGCAATGCGGCGTGAACCACCTCAGCGCCATAAGTCAAAACCACATGCCCGCTGAAAACGGACACGCCGTCATGAAAGGCGCGCGCCTCATCGGCTACGACGTGGGCCACCTTGGTCCCCTTATGGTGGCTCACGAACGGAACCGGATGCGGAGGAGTCGGGGGGCATACGGCGGCGCTCGCGCTGCAAGAGCATGCAACTGACAGCAGGAGCCCCGCCAAAGAGCGCACGGCAACGGCCCGGGGCATATGAAATCGGCGGAATGTATGTGCCCGCTAAAATCGCATACAATCGACCGCCTAAGCAAGGGTTCAATGAGAAGGAGGCTGTTTCGTGTCCGACGATGTACGATTCGCCGCCTTACGGGGCTTCGCGGCGCAGGCGCTGGGAGACCCCGGCCTTGACTGCGTACCCGCGTCTTCCGATGCCAGCTTTCGGCGCTACTTCCGGGTGACCCGGGCCCGCGATTCGTGGATCGTCATGGACGCCCCGCCCGAAAAGGAGGATCTCGGGCTATTCGTGAAGATCGCGCGCCGCTTCGCCACGGTCGGTTTACACGTGCCGGACATTCTCGCGTGCGATCTGGACCGCGGGTTTTGCCTGCTTTCCGATCTCGGCCATAGGCCCTACTTAAACGAGCTCAATGCCGACACCGTGGAGCGACTCTACGGCGATGCCCTGGGGGCACTGGTCGTGCTTCAGGGCGGGACATTTTCGGATCCTGAATTTTTACCCCCTTACAGCGGCGAGCTGCTCCAAAGGGAAATGGAGCTGTTTCCGACCTGGTATCTGGAACGTTATCTCGGGATCACGATCTCGGCGGCGCAAGCCGGGGTCTTAAGTGCCGCCTTTCAATCGCTCACGGCATCGGCCCTAAGCCAGCCCCAAGTCTGGGTTCACCGCGACTACCACTCGCGCAATCTCATGATCGCGGCGCGCCATAACCCCGGCATTCTCGACTTTCAGGATGCCGTACTCGGGCCCGTTACCTACGATCTCGTGTCGCTACTCAAAGACTGCTACATCAGTTGGCCTAGGGCTCGGGTTCTGGAATGGGTTAAGGGCTACTGGCAGCTGGCACGCGAATCGGGCATTCATCGCTGCGATGACGAAGATCTATTCGTCGAGTGGTTCGATAGAATGGGCATTCAACGCCACCTGAAGGTGGCCGGCATCTTTGCGAGACTCCATCTCCGCGACGGCAAATCGGGCTACCTCGCAGATCTGCCGCTCACTATGCGCTACCTGCGCGAAGCAACCGCCGAGTACGAGGACTTGAGCGCACTCCACGCCCTTTTGTGCGGCTTACCTGAACCAAGATGATCGCCATGATACTCGCGGCCGGCCGCGGCGAACGCATGCGACCTCTGACCGACACCATCCCAAAACCGCTGTTAAGTGTACGCGGCGTGCCGCTTATCGAGCGTCTAGTCACCCAACTCGTGGCGGCCGGCCTTGACGAGATCGTCATCAATGTCGCGCACCTGGGGCACAAATTGCAGTCTTACCTCGGGTCCGGGCACGCCCTGGGCGCCCGTATTCGCTACTCCGATGAGGGGCCGACGGGACTTGAAACCGGAGGAGGCATACGCCGAGCGCTACCATTATTGACAAGCGACGCCTTCGTGGTCGTCAACGGCGATATTTATACCGACTACCCTTTCGCCAAGCTCCCTAGCGCCCCTCCGGGGCTCGCGCATCTGGTGTTGGTCGATAACCCGGAACATCATGAAGCTGGGGATTTTGGGCTGGAGAACGGACAGGTCGTTGATCGCCCCCCGCGTCTCACCTTCGCTGGAGTCGGCGTTTACCGAGCGACACTCTTCGGATCAAGCTCGGAAGAACGCTTTCCGCTCGCCCCGCTTCTGCGCAGAGCCATAGCCCAAGGCCTGGTGGCGGGGGAGCACTATCGGGGGCTTTGGACCGATGTCGGTACCCCGGAACGCCTCCTGGCCCTCAACGAAGGAACACCATGAACCAGTCGACAAGCCCGGTAGGGCCAGACCCGGAATTGCTCGCTCAGCTGAAGGGGCATTGGCTGGCTTTGATGGAGATTGCGGTCTGGGGGGACATAAAGAGCGATAAACTCGGCGCCACGGGCAAGCTGCGTAAACGCATACTCGATCTCGGCGAACGCCTGAGATCGCTCGGCGCGGACCGCGATTGGATTCCGCACAAGCGGGAGCGATTGAAAAACCTGCTCGGATCCTGCCTCAGCATGCGCGATACGCTCTTGCTCGCCGAACGCACCGCCCAAGATCTGACGGGCGGGGCTGATCTCGATGCCCTGACGGGGCGACTAATCGCCCTTCATACGATCGTGATGACCGAGCTGCAAGGGCAGGAAAACCTATGGGCCGAGGCCCTTCAGTCCATCAATAAAGAGGCCTTAAGCGACAGCGAAGAGGCGGGGGAATAAAGCGGGAAAAATAAGGGGTCGCGCCATAAAGGCGCGAACCCTTATGATCTTTGCGGCTTACTTCTTTTTTGCGCGCGACTTCTTTTTAGTCGCGGTGGACTTGGCCTTCGACGCACCCTTCTTCACGGCCGCCTTGACGCGCGATTTGGCAACAGCCTTTTTCGCTGGTGCCTTCTTGACCGCGGCCTTCTTGGCTTGCGTCTTTTTCTTCACTACGGCCCTCTTGGGTCCGGCCTTCTTGGTCACCGCCTTGGCAGGCGCCGCCTTACGGGCCGCCTTCTTAGACGCCGATGCCTTCTTCTTTATTGCCATACACTCACTCCTTCAATCATGTTTAAGAGTTGCACCCCGCCAACTCTCCGCCTCCCTGAGTCAGGGCGTCGAGGCAAGGAGCCACTTCCGGCTATTCCATGACCGAGCTTGTCACCCGATCACACTCTTTGGTTCGGGCCATCCCGAAAACCCTCACTCTCCTCCTCCTAACTGGCGATGCGTTGATACAAACTTACGAGATTACATCGCCGTCAGCCTAACTGTAACAGCGATATCTACATTTGCAAACAATTCATGCCACTTCTTCGCATAAATCTCTGTACAAAACATCCGAACCATGCCAAGGACGCGCTCTATCACCCCAATCTCGGCATCCTCGCCGTTCCGAAAATGGCTTTCACAATAGCGAAATCGCAAATACACCATCTTATGCAGCTTGTGCCGGCGTCGACGCGACACCTCTCCGTGCCGTCAATCGGCTTAATGCCGAAAGTGGACCAAGTTTTTCGATTTCAGGCGCTTCGACATCATCTTGTCCCGGTGCGTGCTTGGTTTTCGTTTGGGCGCACCAAGACAAGCTGAGACTCGCGGCCAACCGCACCCTTTTAGAGGCGCGTCTTCCGGGCATCGGGTCTTTTGACCTGCTGCTGCCGGCTTTTTTTGCGCGCCACGGCCGCTTCTAGGCGCCCGATTCAACGTCGGGCACGCTGTTTTCCGGTGGATGACGGCAAGGCCTGAGCGCACGGCGCGTTGGGGAGCGCTAGGGACCAGAGTTCGGAGCAATCGGCGGTGTTTTTTGCCAGTATGGGTGGGGAAACTGGGGTCCTTGTCTCGGCTCGCACCACTAAGACAAGGATCGGGAGCCACCCGTCTTAAGAGTCTGCGGTAAGCCAAGAGACCCTTAAGGTCATTCGATAGCGGAGACTCGTAATGGGAGAGATGACAGAAGAGCAGCGCGCCACGATTTGGGAAAGGCTTAGGGTACGGCACTCCGAGCTTCTGCAGATGATCAGAGCGGGAACTGCCGACGCAAGCCGGGACAATATGCAAAGAATGGGCGGCGAAGTGGGCGACCCGGGCGATGAATCGATAGCCTTGCAGCTTGCCGACCTCAACTTAGCGGAGATGGAAAACGAACTTCGCGAGGCGCGGGCCATAGAACGCGCCTTTGGGCGCTTTAAAGAACGATCCTACGGATATTGCTCGGAGTGCGGCGGCGAAATCCCGTACGCCAGACTCGATGCCTACCCCACGGCCGAGCGCTGCACGCCCTGCCAAACCCGGCATGAACGGGTCTATGGAGGGCGCGACGGAGGGCGCGACACGACCCCGTCTGTCTAGCAACTAGAGCGGTCGGGCGACGTGCGCTATGATGCACACGCGGCAAGATCTGCCGACTTGCTAGGTGAGGCACGCAATGCGATTGACCGTGATAGGCACGGGGTACGTAGGTCTGGTGACCGGGACTTGTTTTGCAGAAATGGGCAACGATGTCACATGCGTCGACATCGACAGCGGCAAGATCGCGGGCCTAAAGCAAGGCATCCTTCCGATTTACGAGCCTGGCCTCGACACGATGGTGGCAAGCAACGCGGCAGCGGGCCGCTTGAACTTCACAACGTCGCTCGCCGAGGCGCTTGCCCAGAGCGAGATCTACTTTATCGCGGTCGGGACCCCGCCCAACGAAGACGGGTCGGCCGACCTCTCCCATGTTTTGGCGGTCGCGCGCGAAATCGGGCGGCATCTCGGGCACTACGCGGTCGTAATCGATAAGTCGACCGTGCCGGTGGGAACGGCCGAGCGCGTAAAGGAGGCCATCGCGGAGGAATTGTCGAAGCGCGGTAAACTCATCCCGTTCGACGTGGTCAGCAACCCGGAGTTCCTAAAAGAGGGCGATGCCATCGGGGATTTCATGCGTCCCGATCGCGTGGTTGTCGGTTGCGAGTCGGACACCGCGCGAGACATCATGCGCGATCTCTATGGCACCTTCATGCGCAACCACGAGCGCCTCTTGTTCATGGACATCAGGGCCGCCGAGATGACGAAATATGCGGCCAACGCGATGCTGGCTACGAAAATCTCCTTCATCAACGAAATTGCGAATCTGTGCGAACGGCTTGATGTCGACGTCGAGAGCGTCCGCAAGGGGATCGGATCGGACAGCCGGATCGGGTATTCCTTTATCTATCCGGGCTGCGGATACGGCGGGTCCTGCTTCCCTAAGGACGTCAAGGCCCTGATACGCATGGCCGACGAATCCGGTCTCGAACCCACGGTGCTAAAGGCCGTGGAGGCCCGCAACGAGCAACAAAAGCAGGTGCTGTTCACCCACATTCAGCGCGAGTACGGAGCCGATCTCAAAGGCCGGCACTTTGCCTTATGGGGACTTGCCTTCAAGCCGGGAACCGACGATATGCGCGAGGCCTCGTCTGTCGTTTTGCTGGAGGCCCTTTTGGCCGCCGGCGCAACGGTGAGCGCCTACGACCCCGTGGCGACCACGGCAGTCCCGCATGAACTGCCAAAAAATTGGCTCGACGAAGGCCGGCTACGGCTCGCATCGGATCCGTACGAGGCCCTGACGGGCGCTGACGCCCTCGTCCTTGTGACCGAATGGAAGCTCTTTCGCCATCCCGACTTCGAGCGCATGAAAGACCTGCTCAAGGCCCCGCGGATCTTCGACGGACGCAATCAATACGATCCGGGGCGGCTCACCGAATTCGGGTTTCGCTATACCGCGATCGGGCGCTCCAATATTCGTCAAAAAAGCAGTGACATGAAAGTTGACAAGGGACGTCGGTCGTCGTAGCGTCGGGGCAGGAGGATCCATGACCCATACCGTAGAGACCGTCGAAGCGCTCTTCGAGCGGCCGTTTTTCGAGCTTTTGTGGGAGGCGCATAGCGTTCATCGCCAGCACTTCGATCCCACCGATATCCAGATCAGTACCCTGCTGTCGATCAAGACCGGCGGCTGTCCGGAAGACTGCGGCTACTGTCCGCAATCGCGCCGCTACCACACCGGAGTCACCGATGACGCGCTTTTGAGCGTCGACGAGGTGGTGGCGGCGGCCAAACGCGCCAAGGCCAATGGCGCGGACCGTTTCTGCATGGGGGCCGCTTGGCGCGGCCCGAAAGAGCGCGATTTGGCGCGTGTGACCGAAATGATCACGGCCATACGCGACCTCGGACTCGAAACGTGCGCGACGCTCGGCCTACTGCAAGACGGCCAGGCGGAAAAGCTCGCAGAAGCGGGGCTCGACTACTACAACCACAACCTGGATACGAGTCCCGAGTTCTACGGAGACATCATCCGGACACGGGACTACGACGACCGCCTCACGACGCTCGGACGGGTACGCAAGGCGGGACTCAAGGTCTGCTGCGGCGGAATCGTCGGGATGGGTGAGTCACGTAGCGACCGCGCCGGGCTTATTGCCCAGTTGGCGTCTTTAGATCCGCCCCCCGAAAGCGTACCCATAAATCTTTTGGTGCGCGTACCCGGAACACCGCTTGCGGACGCCCCCAGCCTCGAGCCCCTGGAGTTCGTCCGCACCATTGCCGTCGCCCGCATGTGTCTTCCGAAAAGCCGTGTGCGCTTATCGGCGGGCCGCCAGGGCATGAGCGACGAACTGCAGGCGCTCTGTTTCTTTGCCGGGGCAAACTCCGTCTTTGCCGGCGACACGCTGCTCACGACCCCCAATCCCGCCCTGGCGACCGATCGCGCGCTATTTACCGCCCTCGGGTTACAAGCCGCTAAGTCTTTCGACGCGGCGGAGGAGGCGAAAGCGGGTCAAGGGGCCAGTCGTGACGAGGGTAACGAGCGGCGAGGCTGCGCCTGAGTTCGGGATAAATCGTACGCCAGAAACCGCGGAGGTCGGAGGTTACCTGTAAAGGGCGTCCAGCCGGAGACAACAATTCCACGGTCGGGGTCACCCGACCGTCGGCGATAGCGGGAACGTTCTCCATCCCGTAAAACTCTTGCACCGGAGCTATCAGAACGGGAGGTGCTGCGTCCTGATAGCGCAAGGGGCGGATACGCCCCGACCGCAAGCGCAAACCCGCGGGCGCCAGCCGCTCGAGAGCCGTTCGTTGCGCCGCCGACAGGAGCCCATAGCGCAAGCCATAGGCCACGTCTAAAGCCGCGATAGACGCCCCGGCAGGCAAGGCCTGAAGTGCCGGCACCAACCACTGCTCGACGGTGGCGACGAGTGCCGCATCCCCGACATCGGGCCATGGCTCATCGGCTTGCCAGCAACGCACGCTGGCTAAACGCGCCCTCAAGGCATGCGCCCCGTCCGTCCAAGGAATGGCGCTCAACCCAAACCGGCGGACCGCTTCGCTCAAGGGACCCTGAAGCCTTATCCCCGAAGGCGCAGGGACCGGCACGCTTTGCAAGACGAGAGCGCCCAGGAACCGCTCCTTGCGAGCGCTCAAGGTATGACTGCGTTCGTCCCAGCTCACAAGCACGCGTTCCTCGCCATAGCTCGTGACCGCCTGGGCCCACAGGCGTGGTGAGATGGGGAGCGCCACACGGATCCATATGCCGTCTGCCGTCTCCTCGACCGTAAGCGCAAGCAGCGCCTCGGCACGCCCTAAAGGGTCGCGGAGCGAGACCTGCGCCCGCTGTCCCGAGGCCAGCTTGAAGGTGCGATCCTGGGATTCAATCCGTAAGGCGATACGATCCCGATAGGGGAACAGCAAAAGCGCGGCTAAAACATCCGCATCGGCCTCGTATTCGCCGCGCCACGGCGGCACGCGGCAGCGGCGTACGAGCTTTGCGAGGGTCCTTGCCGGCACCGAGTGGCGGTGTTCGCGCAGCCATTTCAAACGCGTCTCAAGGCTTGAGTCGTCGAAGTCACGCACCGGATCCCGCTCACCCAGCACCGCCGCCACCGCGCAGGCGAGCGGCTTATGTGCCGGCTGCGCCCTGGCAATCATCGCCGATAGCCGCGGCGCCATACCCCAGGCGGCGGCCGATCGACCCGCGGCCGTCAATTCATTTTTTTCGGTCACAAGATCGAGCGTCCGCAAAAGCCGCTGGCTTTCCTGAAGCGCCGAGGCAGACGGTGGCGTCAACCAGGGGAGTGCGGTGCCATCGGGGGTACCCCATGCGATGAGATCCAAGGCGAGCTGACCGAGATCAGCATGCTCGATCTCGGGGCTCGCAAAGCGCGGTCGCCCCCGGTGATCGTCCTCAGTCCAGAGGCGCCGACAGCGGCCCGGGCGAACGCGCCCCGCTCGGCCCGCACGCTGGTCACTCACATCCTGGGTGGCCGGTAGGGTGACGAGACGGGTAAAACCGTTGCCCTTGTCAAAGCGCGCGACCCGCATGAGACCGGCGTCGATCACGCCATCGACGGTGGGGATAGTAATGCTGCTCTGAGCGACAGCGGTCGCGAGAATCACGCGGCGGGTCGTGATTTCGCTTAAGACCGCATCCTGTTCGCCGGCCGTCATATCGCCATGGAGACGAAGCACAAGACACCCCAAGGTCCGGGCATCGCGCGCGAGCGCCGCTTCGCAGCGTCTGATCTCCCGAAGCCCCGGCAAAAATACCAAGATATCCCCAGACGTCTTGTGCAACAACTCGACTGCGGCCGCACGCACCTGTTCCTCGAGGGGCCCCGTAGGGGGACGCGCCAAGTAGTCGATCTGGACCGGGTGGTGGCGGCCGGTCGTCTCGATGAGGGGCACCGCCCCGAAGTGACGCACGAACATGTCTCGTTCGAGGGTGGCCGACATCAACAAGACGCGGAGATCGGGGCGCAGACCGCGCTGGACGTCTTGGACCAAGGCGAGCCCCAAATCGGTGGCAAGATGCCGCTCATGGACCTCGTCGAAAATAATGAGTCCGACATCCGCCATCTCGGGATCCCGCTGCAGGCGGCGGGTCAATACTCCCTCGGTCATGATCTCGATGCGAGTGGCGGAAGAGACGCAGGTCTCTTGCCCCGTGCGGTAGCCTACCGTTTCGCCCGAGCGCTCCTGGCGACTATGAGCCATCCATTCGCAGGCGAGCCTTGCTGCCAAGCGCCGGGGCTCAAGCATGACGATCTTGCGCCCGCGCAGCCAGGGCGCATCGAGCAAGGCCGGGGGCACGAGGGTTGTCTTGCCGCTTCCGGTTTCGGCCGACAAAAGGACCAGGGGGTGTTCGCAAAGCGCGGCCTTGAGGTCGTCAAGCCTGCCAGCAACCGGTAGCTCGATGTCTTGGCTTGAGGCCTTGGTCATGCGATGCGCAAGACAGCGCAGGTATCAGTAAGGTCTGTCGTGGTTCGGACCATTACGGTCATGTTGCTCTCCCTGGCTCGGACTTAGGGACGGAGGCCTTGAGGCCGGTTCTCGCGGACACCAGGCCTATAGATCCAGGATGCCTCCCAAGAAGTGCGTGGTTTACGCTACCACGTTGCCTTGGGTTGCCAAGGTGCCCGAGCGGCCCTCGCACTCCCCCGTCACCAGCTCGCACACCGGGATGGCTGCGGGCGCCCCGAGTAGCTCGGTCGCTACCGCCTCCAGCGTTACGAACTGAACCCGCATCGAGACCGCACGCGCCAGAAATTCGCGAAACCAGAGATATTTGGCCATCCCCTCGATTTCGGCATGAATTGTCAGGACATTAATCGAGTTGCGCTGCAGCAGCGAAAAGTAATGGCCGGCCAATTGATCATCGGGAAAATCGGGGCGCCCTAATAACTCGTCTAGGGTCGGGAGAGTCGTCGGAATCTGCAGGGTCCGAAATCGTTCACCAGCCACGGAGGGGAAAAACGGCGAATGTCCACGCGCATCGCTCGCGTAGTGGAGCGCGGACTCGTCATACACGGTAAGACTCTCGGCGTTCGCCTGCCAGCCGGCGGCGGCGGCGGCCCGTGCCGGAACCCCGAAGATGCGCTCAAACTCCGAGCGCGCGCGACCGAATTCCCGGCGCACCTCGGCTACGCGCATGGCCGCAAGGCCGTCCTGCCAGCGGACATGGTCGTAGCAGTGAATGCCGACCTCATGCCCAGCATCCTTGATCGCCCGCATCAGATCGGCATGGCGGTGGCCGATGTGGGGACCCGGCCACAGCACCCCGTTCATCAATGTCCGCAGGCCATAGGTGCTGACAACGCTCGTACGCCGCACCTTGGTGAGAAACCCCGGGCGAAAGACGCGCTTCAAGGCCCGCCCGGTATTGTCAGGTCCCAGTGAAAAAAAGAAACTCGCCCTGATACCGAATTCATCGAATAGGCTACCCAAAGCGGGCACGCCGAGGCGCGTACCCCGATCGGTATCCACATCGACCTTAATGGCTAGGGCGATGTCCGGCATCCCGTTACTGAAGCTCCTGGGACGGGCGACCGAGATGGTAATCCAAGGTCTTGCGCAACGCCGTCGTGAGATCGGTCTTAGGCTGCCAACCCAAGAACTGGCGGGCGTTTTCTATGGACGGAACGCGCGTCAGGATGTCCTGGTAACCCTCACCGTAATACTCTTTGGAGTTCACGGCGATGATCTTCACCTTGTCGGCGAGCTCGGCATAGCGCGGATAGGAGCGCACCAGGGTGACGAGCGAGTCGGCCAGCTCCTTTATCGAGCAATCGTTCTGGGGGTTACCGATATTGAAGATCCGACCGTCCGCACACCCGTCTTGATTCTCGATAATCCGTAGAAGCGCGTCCACGCCATCGTCGATGTAGGTGAAACTACGCCTCTGGCTACCCCCGTCGACGAGCTGGATGTCCTTACCGCGAAGAATGTTCCCCAAAAACTGGGTCAGGACGCGCGAGCTGCCTTCTTTGGGCTCCCAGATATTGTCGAGCTTAGGCCCGATCCAGTTAAAGGGACGGAAGAGGGTAAACCGCAGGCCTTCCTTGCCATAAGCATAGATGACGCGATCGAGAAGCTGCTTCGAGCAGGAGTAAATCCAGCGCTGTTTGTGAATCGGGCCAAGAACCAGATGGCTCGTCTCTTCATTAAAAGGGGTATCGGCGCTCATCCCGTAGACCTCCGAGGTCGACGGGAAAAGCACGCGACGCTTGTAACGGACGCATTTCCGGACGATGTCGAGGTTCGCCTCGAAGTCGAGTTCGAAGACGCGCAGCGGGTCCGTCACATAGGTGGCGGGAGTGGCGATAGCGACAAGCGGCAGCACGACATCGCACTTCTTGATGTGGTACTCGATCCACTCGCGATTGACGGTGATATCGCCTTCTACGAAATGAAAGCGCTTATTGCTGAGGCAGGCGTCGAGCTTGTCGTTATTCATGTCCATGCCGTAAACCTCCCAGTCCTTTTTCTCGAGGATGGTCTGGGTGAGGCTATTACCTATGAATCCGTTGACGCCTAGGATCAGGACTTTCAGGGCCATTACGTTTCTCCAGAGTGGACGAGGCCTGCGGCGCTTTGACCGACAAGTTCCCCTGTAACAAAGTCGTGGTGTTCCCGAGCGTCCTTGGCGGCCCACTCAAACTTCTCGATACAAAACCCGCCGGTCTGTGTTGCCACGACAAGCGGGTCTACGGCAATCACTTGGCCGGGACGCAAAGGAGCGCCTGCGATGTCTACCGGCTTTCCCCACCAGACATAGAACCTCCGTCCCCGAATCTCGCTAAAGGCGCCCGGATAGGGATGGGTCAGGGCACGCACGAGGTTAAAGACCTCCGATGCGGGCTTATTCCAGTCGATACGCCCGTCTTCAGGACGCCTCGCGCCGAATGTCGCAGCCAAAGTCTCGTCTTGGACGCGACGGGGCGCGGTCCCGGCAAGAATCGCCGCATGATTGCGCGCCAAGACCTTCACAGCCGCCTCGGTCACCTTAAGAAAGACCTCGTGGGCGGTATCGGACGGCCCTATGGGAACCGGCTGCTGATCGACGATATCGCCGGCATCGGCGCGGGTCACCATATGATGCAAGGTGGCGCCCGTTTCCGTCTCGCCGTGGATGATGGCCCAGTTGATGGGGACCCGGCCGCGATACCGTGGCAAGAGCGAGCCGTGCATATTGAAGGCCCCGCACCGTGGGATCGCCAAGATCCCTTTCGGAATCATATTGCGATAGTAAAACGAATACACCACATCCGGATCCCATGCGCGAACCTGCGCCTCGATTCGCTCCTCCCTCAAAGACGTGGGCGTGAAAACCGGAATCCCATGGGCCCGCGCCAAGCCCGCTACCGAGCGAAACCAGATCTCTTCATGCGGACTATCTTCGTGGGTAAAGACCGCGATAAGGTTTTCACCCTGCGAAATCAGCCACTCAAGGCAACGGTATCCAACCTCGTGATACCCAAAGACGATGATGCGCGGTTTACTGGCCATCGAGTCTCTGCAGAACCTCGCGAATCACGAAACGCGGGCGCTTTCGCACCTCAAGATAAATGCGGCCGATATATTCGCCAATAATACCGAGCCCGAAAATACCGAGCCCGACCAAGAAATACATGATGCCAAACAGGGTAAAGACGCCCTGAACCTCGGGTCCTACGAAAATCCGCTGTAAGAGCAGGTAGATTACAAGAAGCGCGCTCAAAAGCGAAACCGCGAAGCCGAGCATGGTAAAGACCTGTAGTGGGACCAGGGAAAACCCGGTCATCAGGTCGAAATTAAGCCGGATCAGGTTGTAGAGGTGGTACTTGGAATGGCCCGCCGCCCGGGGGGCATGCTGAACCTCAATCTCGGTGGGGTTGGCGGCGAAGCTATAAGCGAGCGCCGGGATGAAGGTCGACACCTCGCCGCTTGTGGCAATATTGTCGACGATGTGCCGACGATAAGCCCGGAGCATGCATCCCTGGTCGCGCATCTCGATGCGCGTGATCCGAGCCCGGATGAGATTGATAAAGCGCGACGCATTACGACGAAACCACGTATCCTGCCGATCGCGCCTATACCCCCCGACCACATCGAACCCTTGCTCGATCTTCTCGAGGAGTTTCGGGATATCCTCGGGGGGGTTTTGGAGGTCGGCATCCAGGGTCACCACGACCTCGCCACGGACGTACTCGAAGGCGGCCATGATCGCCATGTGCTGACCGAAGTTGCCGTTGAATTCGATCACACGAACCTCGTTCGGTCGCCGCTCGTAAAGCTCACGCAGAATGGCGCCCGAACGATCAGCACTGCCGTCATTGGTAAAAACGATCTCGAAGGGCTTCCCGATGGCGTCCAAAACCGCCACCAACCGGTCGAAAAGCGGACGGAGGTTGTCTTCTTCGTTATAGACCGGAATTACCGCGCTCAAGTATGGCCGCATCACTCAGCTCCCTGCAAAGATGTCGCTCATGGCGCCGATCACGCGATCCTGATCGGCATCCGACAGGGTCGGAAACAAGGGCAAGCTCACGATGCGCTCGGAAATGGTCTCGGCGTGGGGAAAGTCCCCCGGCTGATAGCCGTAGCGGTCGCGGTAGTAAGGGTAAAGATGGGCCGCGCGGTAGTGTACGGCGGTGCCGATGTTGCGCGCCTTCATCTCGGCCATGAAACGTTCTCGATCCCTCTTGGCGGCCGAGGGATTGAGCAACGGGGCAAAGAGGTGCCATGCCGGTAGATGGGCGTACGCCGGCGCCTTCGGCAGTTGCCACTCCGGCCAATCCGCGAGCGCCGTCAGATAGCGTTGCGCAAGTTCGGTCCGGCGCTTCATAAATCCGGCCAGCTCCGGCAACTGGTGAATACCCAACGCCGCCTGGATGTCCATCATATTGTACTTAAATCCGGGGGCTATGATCTCATAGTGCGCCGCCCCGGTCTTTCCGAAGCGATTCCAGGCCTCTCTGTCCATCCCATGAAACCGCGTCAAGGCGATATCCGCCGCCAGCTTTTCGTCGCGAGTGATGACAGCGCCTCCCTCTCCGGTGGTGATGTTCTTGTTGGGGTGGAAGCTGAAGACCTGGGTATCGCCGAACGAGCCGATGCGGCGACCCTTGTACTCGGTTCCTATGGCATGCGCCGCATCCTCAATGACGCGCAGGCCGTGCTTTGCGGCGAGCGCATACAGCGGATCAAGGTCCACCGGCACACCCGCGAAATGCACCGGCACAATGGCCCGCGTGCGCGGGGTAATGGCCGACTCGATGCGGTTTATATCGATATTGTAACTGTCGGCCTCGACGTCGACGAGGACCGGGCGGCCGCCAGCGATGACGATGGTATTCAGGGTCGCCGCAAAGGTCATGGGCGAGGTAATCACCTCATCGCCTGGATTGAGGCGCAAAGCGGCGAGCGCCAAATGGAGGCCAGCCGTGGCCGAGGACAAGGCCAGGGCAAACGGTGCACCGGTATAGGCCTTGAGGTCATCCTCGAAGCGTTTGACTCGGGGACCGGTCGTGATCCAGCCGGAGCGCAGGCAGGAAACGACCTCCGCTATCGCCTCCTCACTCAGAGTCGGGCGAGAAAACGGCATAAACTCGTCCTGCGAATAGCTCATGTCAGCTCCTCGTTATCAGATAGGTGCCAAGAACGATGACGAAGATCCCGGCTATACGCACCGGCGAAAGCGTCTCCTGGAACAGGTAGTAGCCGGCCACGGCGTTCATGATATAGCCGAGACTCAGCATGGGGTACGCAAAGCTCACCTGGACGCGGGAGAGCACAAGCAACCACGTCACAAAGCTCACGACATAGATGACGAGGCCGCCGAAGACAAAGGGGTTGAATACGATCCGCAGGCCGATCGGGACGACGTTGGCCCAGTCGAAGGCGAAATACCCGATGCGCCGCATCCCTTCTTTCAACACGAGCTGGGCTGCCGCGTTAAGCATGACGCTAAACAGGATAATGGGGAGGTAGCGCACGGTCACGGTGCCTTGTTGCATACGATCACGTTGAAGCGGTTTTCCGCGACCATATACATGCGGATACCGCGCTTTTTGAGTTGCTGGTAGCTGTTACGGCTGGTGGCCATGTAGACCGTCTTGCGGCCCTTCCATTGGCGCCAGAATCGCGGACCCTTCATAAACCACGGCGTCTTTTCGAGCGTCGTGCCATATCCGAGTTCACCCGTGTAATTGACGACCTCCACGCGCCTGCGGAGGTAGAAGGGAAGGTCCTGATAATAGCCGCCATAACAGGCCACGACCGCGTTGCGGGTCAGTTTGGGCCGGAGCGTCAAGGCCAGGGCCTTCATAGTCCGAATATCGAGATACGGCGCCGAGGCGTTGATGCCGAGCAGAAAGACCGAAAAACCGAGCGCCAAAACGACCACGCCGGCCGCAAAGCCACGCTTAACGCCGGCTGCGGTGGTGGCCAGGGCACAAATAGCCAAGGCCGCGCCCAAGAGCGCCATGGCGATCTTCAAAGTATGGGGTTCGAGGCTCGGGCGGGTGGCCGGCACGATAAAGGCAACGGCCGCCGCCATGATAAGCCCTACTGGCGCTATGGCGAAAAAGACCCAGCGGTTGATGGGCTCAAGCGGCTTTTCCCAACGATCGTCCAAATAGCGCCCAATCAGAATGGCGAGCGGCGGGAAGACCGGGAGAATATAAGGAACGAGCTTGGAGTCCGACGCCGAAAAGAAGGCGAATATGGAGGCGACCCAGATCGCCAAGAGTAGGGTGTCGGCGTGACGGGCACGTTCGCGCCACGGAAAACGCAGATTAAAGCGGGCCGCCTGGGCAAAAAACGCACTCCAGGGCAGGATGCCGAGAAGCAGAATGGGCACAAAATACCAGAACGGCTGGTAGCGGTGTGCCACGTCCGTGAGATAACGCTCGAAGTGCTGGCGAATGAAGTAGTAGTGCAGGAAAGTCGGGTGCTTAAGCTGGACCAAGATATGCCATGGCGCGGCGATCAAAAAGAACAGCGCGAAGGCGGTCGGCAAATACATGCGCTTTAAGAGGGCCCAATCCCACAGGGCGATGATCCAGAGACCGATCGCCATCATCGGAAACACGATACCGATGAGACCCTTGGTCAGGGTCGCGAGCGCGGCGAAGGCAAAGGCCGCGTACATCCCCCATCGCCGACGCGAGCCCATAGGTTCGCGATTCGCCAGAATGAAGGCGAAAAGACTAAGACTAGAGAGCACCGATACGGCCATGTCGAGCGTAATGACATGCCCCATGCCGAAATAAAGAAACGAGGTGCCGAGCACCATCGCCGATAACCAACCGGTCCTGCGACTGTAGAGCCTTCGACCCATGACATAAACCGCGACGCAGCCAAGGACCGCAAACGCCGCGGTCCAAAATCGAAGCGACCACTGGCCGAGACCAAAAAGGCGGATCGAGAGCGTCTGGAGCCAATAAAAGAGCGGCGGCTTTTCGAAGTAGAGAACCCCATCGAGGCGCGGAGAGATATAGTGACCAGTAACCACCATCTCGCGGGGAATTTCCGAATAGCGGGCCTCGTCGGGGGCACCCAACTCGCGCGTGCCGAGCATAATGCCAAAGAGCAGCGCGGCCAGCAGCGTAACGAGCAGGATATCGCGCGACCAAAATCGGTTTTCGTGCTGCGTATTTTCGCTAGGAGACATGTAAGAATGAGTCTGAATTTGTGCGGCAGCGTAGCACAAATTGGAGGCGAACGGCAGACGGAAGCGGCTTCCTGGGAGGCTTTCGGACGCGGGACGTCCGGGCAGTTGCGCCATTCGTCCGGCTTCGCTAGGCTAGGACGTTGAAAAACCGATGGATGGAGCCTCGTCAATGAAGAAAACTATAATGAAAGTCGCGGTCGGTTTAGCCGCCTTGGTCGCTACCGGCAGCGCATTCGCGTCACCAGCCTCGCAAGCGCTCGAGCACGCCGTGCAGGCCGGCGCGCACATATTCACGACCGATACCTTTGGGGGCCATGAGCAGAGCTTTCACGGCACCCGCACCACGTGCGCTACCTGCCACGTCGATGGGGGCCGCGCCATGGGCCACTTGCCGAACGGCAAGAAAATCCCGAGCCTCGTGAACGCGGTCGCGATCTTCCCCCGCTATAACCCGCATATGCACAAAGTCATAACGCTCGAAACCCAGATTCAGGCCTGCGTACGCAACGGGCTTTTGGGTCATGCGCCGGCTTACGGCAGCCAGACCATGGTGGACCTCGTCAGTTACCTGGGCTCGCTCGCCCACGGTCAGAAGGTTGCGATCGGCGGCAAACCTCGTTAACCCGCCTTTGGGAGCGGCACCTCGCGTATAGCGAAGGACATGACGTCCAAGTCCGCGAATACGTAGGTCGCCGCCGCCCCTACTCCGCCTACCGTTCCGGGATTGACGACCATGGTCTTCGATCCCCTCATATTCGGCACCCACTTGATTTCCGCCACGTGGTCATGACCACAACACACGATATCCCAGTCCCCGGTGCAGGCCAAAGCATGGGCATAGTGCGGGTAGTGCACGACAAAAAAGCGCTTGCCCCCCAGCTCGATGTCGGCGTCTTGACCGTAATAGCGCACGAAAGTCGCGGGCTCTTGTCCTAGGCGCGCCAGATGGAACATGTCCCCGGCGTTATTGCCGTGGATGGCGTGCACTGGGAGCCCATGGCGTCGCAGGGTGCGCAAGGTGCTAGGGGCTACGATATCGCCGCAATGCACGACCGCTTCGGCGCCAAGACCCTTGGCCTCGAACACGGCAGCATTCAGGAGGTCACGGTTGTCGTGGCTATCGGAGACGATGCAAATTTTCATGCGCGCAGTTTAGCAACTAGGGGCCATAAGAGCACCCTTAAGTTGCAAAATTGTCTGGCTATGTTCCCCGAAACCGGGGCGAGGAGTGGGGGGCGCCTCAGTTCAGTAGGGTTGCACGTTTGGCCAAGGTGCCACACGAGGGATCCTGCGCGGAACAAAGAGACGGCGAAGCGGGAAAAAACCGGGGGCGCGTTACCCGCCCCCGGCCAACAGAACACTAGAAGTGGAGCAGGGGAACAATCAAAAGCGCCACAATATTGATGATCTTGATCATCGGATTGATGGCCGGACCCGCCGTATCTTTATACGGGTCACCTACGGTGTCGCCGGTCACGGCCGCCTTGTGAGCCTCCGAACCCTTGCCGCCAAAGTGATTGTCCTCAATATATTTCTTGGCGTTATCCCAAGCGCCTCCGCCCGTGGTCATAGAAATGGCCACGAAGAGACCGGTGACGATCGTCCCCATGAGGACGCCGCCCAAGGCCTGAGCGCCCAAGGCAATCCCGACGATGAGCGGCACCAAGACCGGCAACAGGGACGGGAGGATCATTTCCCTGATCGCGGCCTTGGTCAGCATATCGACGGCGCGGGAATAGTCCGGCCGGCTCGTGCCCGCCATGATGCCTGGGATTTCCTTAAACTGCCGCCTGACCTCGACCACCACCGAGCCTGCGGCCCGGCCAACGGCCTCCATGGCCAAAGCCCCGAAGAGGTAGGGGAGGAGACCGCCCAGGAACAGACCTATGATCACCATGTGGTTCGACAAGTCAAAGCTAATGACCTTGCCGGTCCGAGCAGTGAGCTCATGGGTGAAGTCCGAGAACAAGACCAAGGCGGCAAGACCGGCCGAGCCTATGGCGTAACCCTTGGTCACGGCCTTGGTGGTGTTTCCCACGGCATCCAAGGGATCGGTCACGGCCCGCACTTCAGGCGGCAAGTTGGCCATCTCGGCAATGCCACCAGCGTTGTCGGTAATGGGGCCGTAGGCATCGAGCGCTATGATCATGCCGGCCAAGGACAGCATCGCGGTCGCGGCAATGGCGATCCCATAAAGGCCGCCCAAGTGGTAGGCAAGACCTATACCGGCACAAATGACCAGCACCGGGGCGGCCGTGGCCTTCATGGAGACCGCAAGGCCCGCGATCACATTGGTGCCATGACCGGTGGTGGAGGCCTGCGCGATATAGCGCACCGGCCCGTATTCGGTCGCCGTGTAGTACTCGGTGATCACGACCAAAAGGCCGGTCACGAGGAGACCCGTCAGGGCGGCGTAGTAGAGATTCATGACCGAATAAGCGCCGTTATTTTGCATCAGCCAGTGGGTGATGGGGTAAAACATGGCAGCCGCGATGACGCCGGTCACGATGAGGCCCCGGTAGAGGGCATTCATGATCTTGCCCCCGGTCCGGGCCCGTACAAACCAGGTCCCGATGATCGAGGCAATGATCGAGGCGCCGCCCAGGGCCAGCGGGTATATGAGGGCGTTATGAAAGCCCTGTAGGTCGAGGTGCCCCAAAAGCATGGTGGCAACGACCGTGACCGCGTAGGTCTCAAAAAGGTCGGCCGCCATCCCGGCACAGTCACCCACGTTGTCGCCAACGTTGTCGGCGATCACGGCGGGGTTGCGCGGGTCATCCTCAGGGATGCCAGCCTCGACCTTACCGACGAGATCGGCACCCACATCAGCGCCTTTGGTGAAGATACCACCGCCCAGGCGCGCAAAGATCGAGATCAAGGACCCACCGAAGGCAAGTCCTACGAGGGGCGAAATATCGATATGGTGCCCGGCGGGCGTCAACGCCAACAACACCGAAAAATAGCCGGTCACGCCCAAAAGGCCGAGCCCCACCACGAGCAGCCCCGTGATAGCACCACCGCGGAATGCGACGCGCAAGGCGGCGTTAATCCCGTGAGAGGCGGCCGCTGCCGTGCGCACGTTCGCGCGGACCGAGACGTTCATACCGATATAGCCGGCGAGTCCCGACAAAAGCGCCCCGATCGCAAAGCCGATAGCCGTCAAATGGTGGAGGAAAAAGAAGATGAGGAGAAACAAGATGACGCCGACAAGACCGATCGTCCGATACTGCCGGTTCAAGTAGGCTTGGGCGCCCTCCTGTACCGCTTGGGCGATCTCGACCATACGCGCCGTTCCTGTGGGCTGCTTTAGGACCCACATAATCGAAATACCGCCATACAAAAGTGCTAAGGCGGCACAAGCAAACACCACCAAAAGATCGACTGACATACTCAAGCTCCCTAGGATGATGGTAACGGATCGCGCGATAGTCTTTAGCTTCGCGCCTATAAGTTGTTACTTCTTGAGTGCCAAGCCCCCCTCGAACCGGGTGCCCGGCTCAAATCCAAAAATCCGATCCAACTCGACCTCGCGTATCAAGGCATCGACAGCCGCCTGCCCGTGCTCGCGGGAGACCTCCGAAAGAACGAGCTTAGCGGAATTGCCGTTATAGAAACCGGCGAAGCCCGCTTGCACCTGCAAAAGCTCGCGGGCCTTGTCGGTAGTCATCGCTACACCTTAAAGTCATCGCCGAGTTTTTTCTTGACCGCGGCGTTCTTCAACTTGACGTAACTGGGCAAGCCATTCTTATAGGGAGGATAGTCTTCCCCCTGAATGAGTGGCTCAAGGTAGGTCCGGCACTTCTTGGTGATCCCGAACCCATCCTCGGTAATATAGTCCTCCGGCATCTTCTTCTCGACGTTCGCCACATCGGCCAGATTCGCGACACCCAAGTCCCACTTATAAGGCCGGTTCGCCTTCCGAACGATCGTGGGCATAACCGCGTTGTGCCCCTTCAAGGCCAGCTCGACGGCCCTCTTCCCCAGGGCGTAGGCCTGCTCCACGTCGGTCTTCGAGGCGATGTGGCGAGCGGCGCGCTGGAGGTAGTCAGCAACGGCCCAATGATACTTATAGCCGAGCTTGTCTTTGATGCGCTGGGCGATCACCGGGGCCACACCTCCGAGCTGGGCGTGGCCGAAGGCGTCTTTTAACCCGCTCTCGGCGAGGAACT
>JAJYQN010000148.1 GCA_021794595.1 Pseudomonadota bacterium | reverse complement strand
GTTCGCGGATGAGAGACGCCGTTTCCGAAGTCCTCACGGTCGAGGACCTGACCGTAAGCTTCCCGGGGCGCGCGGGAATTCCTACGCCGGTAAATCACTTAAGCTTTGCCCTGGAGGCCGGCAAAACCCTGGCCTTGGTCGGGGAATCCGGCTCCGGAAAATCACTGACGGCAGCGGCCCTTCTCGGCCTCCTCCCCGAGGGCGCCCAAAGAACGGTGCGCACGCTCCGACTCGCAGGACGTGACATAGCGAGACTTTCAAAACCGCAACAGCGCCGCCTACGCGGCTGCGATATGGGAATGGTCTTCCAAAACCCCCTATCGGCATTGAACCCAAGCCGACGCCTAGGCGCGCAAATGACGGAGAGTTATCGGCTCTACAGTGGCGCCAGCGCCACTGCGGCCCGCGAACAGGCCCGAGAACTCTTGACCGCAGTCGACATCCCGGATGCGGAAAAATGGCTTGAGAGTTACCCGCACCAACTCTCGGGCGGCATGCGCCAGCGCGTCATGCTGGCCATGGCCGTCATCCATCGCCCGAAGATTCTCATAGCCGATGAGCCGACCACAGCCCTGGACGTCCTGGTCCAGACGCAGATATTGAACCTCATTCAGCGCCTCCAGAAGACCTATGGCATGGCGACTCTTTTCATTACCCACAATCTCGCTCTCGCAGCCCAGTATTCGGACACGATACTGGTCTTATACGCCGGTCGCAGACTTGAATACGCACCCACCGCACGGTTCTTCCAAGGTCCCCATCACCCCTATAGTCGGGCGCTACTCGACTGTATCCCGACCCTAGGCCGCCATCGGCGCGCGCTTTTAGAAATCCCTGGGAATGCCCCCGCACGCCCCACGGAAAGCCCCGGTTGCCCGTTTGCGCCTCGCTGCGAACGGGCAACCCCCGAGTGCGTCAGGGCCTTGCCTCCTGAACAGGGCGATATCCACCGCACCCTGTGTCTCCATCCCTTGGAGCTGGTATGAGCGGACTTCAACTCCATGGGGTGTCCGTCGATTTTACGGTAAAGAAGGGCGGCCGGGATGCGCGACTCGTGCGCGCGCTTTCGAATATCGCGATAGGCCTTGAGCTAGGCGATACGCTTGCACTGGTCGGAGAATCCGGTTCTGGCAAAAGCACGCTCGGACGAATCATCGTCCAACTCCTACGCCCCTCGCGCGGGCGGGTGGTGTGGGACGGAGTCGATCTCGCGACACTCAATGAGCGGCAATTGAAACCCTACCGCCAGAAGATACAGATGGTCTTTCAAGACGCGTATAGTGCCGTGAATCCGCGAATGACGATCGGAGACATCATCGCCGAACCCCTGCGTTTGCAGGGTCTATCAAAAGGTCTTCGCCATGCGGCCACGGTGACGCTTCTCGAACGGGTCGGCCTCGACGTTAAGATGAGTGCGCGCTATCCCCAAGAGTTTTCCGGAGGCCAGCTGCAGCGCGTGGCGCTCGCCCGGGCGCTTGCGACAAAGCCTGAGCTTCTGATCTTAGATGAACCGACATCGGGCCTTGATGTCTCGATACAAGCGAGGATACTGAATCTCTTACAGGCACTTCAGAAACAATCCGGGCTGGGGCTTATCTTTATAAGCCATGACTTGGCAGCCGTGTCCTATATCGCCCGGCGCACTGCGGTACTCTATCTCGGCCATGTGGTCGAAATAGGGCCCACGGAAACACTGATAACACGCCCCGCGCATCCCTATTCGGCGGCCCTGCTCGCAGCGCTCCCCTCCTTGGTGCGCCAAAACGATGCGGTGGCGAAAAACAGCGAACCCTTGCTGCCAGTCATGACACCTCCCGAGGGCGGCTGTGTCTTTCAAAATCGCTGTCCTTCGGCCACACCCCGGTGCCAGCTTGTGTCTCCGGCATTGACGGCACGGTCTTTCAATCATCGCGTGGCGTGTCATTATCCGCTAGGCTCATGAAGGCATTCTGGCCGGGCCTTACCAGACGAATAGGAGTCGATGCGGATTTTCCAGAAGGCAGACTGTGACGTTGAGTACTACGAAGATGCCTGCCTTGCCTTTGCTGATCCAGTCCGTATGCGGCCCAAAGAGGAAGAAACTTTTCTCGGCATGCGGAGTGACCTCCCTGCCGGCCATACGGCTCGCAATCAAGGATGAAACTCACCGCGGCAGAACTTCGGTAGGCCGCCGACGGAGCGTGTCCTTTATCTCGGAGCTTTGCGGTCCAGGCTAGCAAGTCGTTTACCCGCCCGCACCCACACGAACACCTTCACCGCTTCACGGAACAGATAAGGATCAATCCTCTATGGTGTGGTCGGTGCGCGGTCAGAACCGGATCCTCCCGGTCACCGGTCAGACTCGTCGTTTCGATGAAACGGGCCGGGAAAGGGAATGTCCGGACAGCGGCCAGGATGGTGACCTGAAAATGGGACGCCCTTGGCCAGAACCGCGCTTCGCGCTCCGGGGCGACGATGGCTCGATAGGAAGACCGTTTTACGACGTGAGCGGGTATCACGCAGTCAAGCAGGCATCGGGAACATTATGATGGGGCAGCATATGACTGTGAACCCCCTCATTCGTCACCTCGCTAAGCCGGCTTTCCGCCCTCTGCCTTCGAATTCAACGACCTAAACACCCTGTATTCGGGGCTCTTGAGCGAAAGTTAATATACTTACTGTGCTCTTAATAGCACTTTCGTTGCAAAACTGTCCAGCCTTATATATTCTCTTGAGAGCATATTCGCTCACATAAAATCCTCTTGAGAGAACATGGTCGCACGCAATCAGCTACTACAGGCTCCACCCTATCCGGTCGAACAAGCGCTCAATCGTCTGGGCAGTAATCTGCGCACGGCTCGGATTCGGCGGAACTATACGATCGAGGAAGTCGCCGAGAAGATCGGAACGGGACGCCGCGCCGTTATGGATGCCGAAAAGGGTAAGGTCTCAACCGGCATGGGCATCTATGCCGCCCTGTTATGGGTGTACGACCTGCTTGGCCCCCTAAACGACCTCGCAAATCCCGCCAAGGACGAGCAAGGACTGGCCTTCGCCTCCACTAAAGAGAGGACCCGTGCCCGCAAAAGTGCAGGTCTCAGCAGTGACTTCTAAGTCCCCAGCCTCCGAGTGCTTTGTCTACATTACGCTGCCGGGGCAACGGTCCGCAGTCACGGCAGGCAAGTTTGTGCTGACGAAAAACACAAGAGGCGACGCCCTTGGGCAATTCGTCTATCGCGGCAAGTACCTTGAAGATCCACAGGCGGTTGAGATCGATCCCGTCGAACTCAAACTCTCGACCCAGACATACAAGACCACGCGGTTGAATGGCATCTTCGGCGCACTGCGCGATGCCGGACCGGACTATTGGGGCCGCCGTGTTATCGAGAAACATGTCGGCAAAGCACCGCTCGGCGAGCTCGACTACCTTCTAGAGTCGCCAGATGATCGGGCCGGCGCGCTTGGCTTTGGCCTGAACAGCATCCCGCCCGCTCCACGGCGGAAATTCAACAAGACGATTGATCTTCGGAAACTTCAGGCGCTCGCGGACGCACTGGCCAAAGATAACTTTCCGAACGATCCCGAAGCCCCGCAGATTCAGGATCTCCTGCTGCTCGGCACCTCAATGGGGGGTGCGCGCCCGAAAGCCGTTGTTCAAGACGACGACGGCCTTTGGGTCGCTAAATTCAATCGCGCGGACGATCGCTGGAACAATACGAGGGTCGAGCACGCCATGCTACGGCTGGCCCGCGAGTGCGGAATCACTGCGGCAGAAAGCCGAATCGATCCGATCGGCGGCAAAGATGCCTTGCTCATAAAGCGCTTTGATCGCGAAAAAACAGAAAATGGCTACGCACGCGCGCGTATGGTCAGTGGCCTAACAATCCTGCGCGCTGACGAAGCGCTCGAAATGCGCACGCGCTGGTCCTACGTGATCCTCGTCGAGGAACTACGCCGCATCGTCGCCGACGCCAGGAGGGACGCCCGCGAACTATTCCGCCGGGTCTGCTTCAACGCACTTATTTCCAACATCGACGATCACCCGCGCAATCACGCCGTAATTGCCAAGGAGAAAGACTGGAAGCTCTCGCCCGCCTACGACCTAACGCCTTCACCGGTAATCGCCCAAGAGCGCCGTGACCTTGCCATGGATTGCGGCGATCAGGGTCGCTATGCGAACGCAAAAAACATTCTCTCCCAGCATGCGCGCTTTCTGCTTGAGAAGGGTGAAGCGGAGAAAATCATCAACGACATGAAGCGGCAGGTTGACGCCACCTGGTATAACACCGTGCGTGCCAGCGGCGTTTCCGAGAAAGACGCTGAAACGATTCGCGGGGCTTTCGTCTATCCGGGGTTTTCCCTGTGAGCCCTATCTATTACACAGATATTCTGAACACCAACGCACCGCGATAGCATGCTCGACGTCATGAGACGTCTAATCCTTACAGAGCTGTTGGGGGAAGGCACGGTGAGCGGGTAGATCCAGATCGGCTCTTGCGCAAAAATTGTGGGTAGCCGACGTGGCTAATCGAGGCCTTTAAGGAAGATTTTCTTTCCGATTTGCAGTGGCGCGACCAAGAAAGTGATCTTGTCACCATCGGCTACGCATGGTTCTGTGGCGCAAGGTCGGCAAGCGGTAATCAACTCGCTGCAACAAGAGGCCGGCCGACACCAGTGCCTAGGTAAAGCCCCGTTTCTCGAGTAGGACAAGCGTCTCGTCGGCCTTACCTCAAAGCGCGCTTGGCAACGTCTAGATTTTCCTCAAGGCCCTAGCTGTTGGCGGCACGGGGCTAATGGCTAGGATCAATAAATGCCACGCCCAACCGTGTCGCCAACGTGTCGAGGTTCTTGTCTATCGTCCAGAGCCGCGTGTTTGCCGTGAGCAGGACGGAGGTAAGCAAGGACATATCTACTGCGCCGCAGCCGGAATCATAGAATTGCTCCTTCTCGATCAGGGTAAGTATTTCGTCGGTCGTGGGGACAACGACCTGCTGTAGCTTCTTGAGATTGCCGAGTGTGTGCTCGCGGGGTGTCGGCGGTGTCCCGCACGCGAGCTCGAGCACGATGAGCGGATGGACCAGCACCTGGTCCATCACAAGTAGCGATTGCAGCAGGGGACTGGCATTGCGGAAATGCGCCACCCAGACCGAGGTGTCCACAAGGACGAGACTCACCGAGGCAGGACTTTGGTAGGTCGCCGACGGGGCGCGTCCTTCATCCCGGGGGCTTTGCCACCCAGGGCAGCAAGCCGTTTACCCGCCTGCACCCGCACGAACACCCTCACCGCTTCACGGAACAGATCACGCTTGTCCATTCCCGGATCAGCGAGGTCTAATGCCCTCTGATAGAGCTCATCATCAATAGAAAGGGTTGTTCTCATGGGGCCTCCTGGTCATCTATTACGGTGTATAATAGCATCAAAAACGGTGGCAATAAAATGGGGGTGGGCCCCAACCCGGTCACGGTCTAACCTCATTGCCATCACGTAATGATGGCCTGTGCAATCGGTGGTGAGCCTCCTTTATATGATCGGTCCTTGCCTTATCCCAACTTGCCGCTCTATGTGGTCATCGGCGCGGGTGGGTAATCCGCCCGGTAGTTCCGTTCGTGAGCTGTCAGCGCCCAGACAGTTGCCGTGCACGCAAAGCGACAGCCGTTCTTATTGGCGAGTACCACGGCCGCGACATTCTGGTGGCGCCGATCAAGCAGCCGCTGCACCCAAACATCCCTAGGGTCGGTCCGGCGTTCGGCCACCCGCACCACGGCCT
>JAJYQN010000037.1 GCA_021794595.1 Pseudomonadota bacterium | reverse complement strand
GGGCGGCGCGTTTGGCCTATACCGGGCAGTTTGCCGGTTCCACCCACCTCAATAGCTTTACTCTCTTGGGACGCTATCGGTTCTAACGATCGACAGAGGGCTGCGGGTTCGCCAGGGGGCGGACCCGCGCCGCTTGCGGGGGATTTCCTCATCGGCACAGAGATGTCGCGATGCCATCCTCCGGGGATGCAAAGTCTAGCGATCTCGATCCTGGTTCGGTCCAGGTGTTCCCGGTGCCTGGCGGCGCCACCTGGTCGTAGGCCTGCGCGGCCGCGAGCAGTCGAGTTTCCTCGTCGCCCACGAGGCGGCGGTCACGTCCGGCCGGGAGTTTTGGACGCTGACCCTTCACGAGGTCCACGGGGTTTGATAGGGATTCCATGCCCCAGGCGGTGCGGGCGGTATTGAAGAGGTGCGAGAGGAGGGCGAGATGCAAGGGACGATATTGGCACTGAGCCCACGTTTCTCCATGTCACTCAGAACCACCGCTACGTCTACGTCTTTACCTCGGACGCTCGCCAGAGACCGTTGCGACAGAGATGAGGCCGCCCAAGCCCGGATGCGGTCGCGTTCACGGCTCGCGGTGGTCGCCTTTTTGCGGGGCGTGACTTCCTGCCCATAGCGGGCCAAGGCCAAGGCCAAGGTCGTATTCTTGGCCTTGGCGCGCGAGACGAACACGCCGCGGTCCATTTCGCCCTCGACCTGCCGGACCCAGGCCTCCGCGCGGGTCTTGGTGGTGAAGGTCTTGCATTGCGCAGGCTGACCGCGTCGACGCACGCACGCCTCCCACTGCAACTCTCCACGCTTTCGGATAGACGCCACTGTGCCCCCTGTTGGAAGCAGTTACCATGGTCGGCAGCAAGTGGAGAAAATTTGGAGCAAAAAATCAAACGAGCGCTGACCTGCGCGGGGCAGGGTGCGCTAACCGCTTGATTTTATTGGTGCCGGGAGAGGGGGTCGAACCCACACGGTATCTCTACCACCGGATTTTGAGTCCGGCGCGTCTGCCAGTTCCGCCATCCCGGCGCACGCGCAGTATAGCGGGTTTTATTTTGCAAACAACAGCATCGGCTTCTGTATAATCCGATCCCCTATGATTCCCGCCGCCTTTGACTACGATCTGCCACCCGAACTCATCGCTCAAGCGCCGCTCAGCTCGCGTTCGGCAAGCCGCCTTATGGTGGTTAACCGGGCCTCCCAGACGCTGGCTGATCAGATGTTTACCGATCTCATGGCGTTTCTGCGGCCATCGGATATTTTGGTCTTCAATGACACGCGCGTGATTCCAGCCCGCCTCTACGGTACGCGTCCTACCGGCGGCCGTGTCGAGCTCCTGTTGGAGCGGTTTCTGGAAGGGCCCATGGCGCATGTCGCCTTGCGCGCCAGTAAGGCCCCGCAGGTGGGCGAGGTCCTTATTTTGGAGGGCGGCTTGCAGGCCACTGTCGGGGAGCGCCGAGGGGAGCTTACCGAGGTGTGCTTTAGTGCCCTAAGCGACGAGGACCCGCGCTTACTCATCGAACGGGTCGGCCATGTGCCCTTGCCCCCCTACATCACCCGCGAAGACACGGACGCCGATCGCGGTCGCTACCAGACCATTTATGCCCGAACGCCGGGTGCGGTCGCAGCCCCCACTGCGGGGCTGCACTTCGATGAGACCCTCATGGCCGCTTTAGCCGCCGGCGGGGTCGAGCGCGCTTTTATCACGTTACATGTAGGCGCCGGGACCTTTCGGCCGTTACGGCCCGAAAACCTGGCAAGTGGCCGACTGCACCCCGAGCGGGTCGTGGTCGATGCGGCCTGTGTCGAGGCTATCACAGCCGCGCGCGCCCGCGGCGGGCGGGTCATTGCCGTGGGGACCACATCAGCCCGCGCTCTGGAGTCGGCCGCCCGCAACGGGACGCTCGCGACTTTTGTTGGCGACACCGATCTTTTTATTCGCCCGGGTTTTGGGTTTCGGGTTACTGAAGGACTTATAACGAACTTTCATTTGCCGCAGTCAAGCCTTCTCATGTTGGTATCCGCCTTCGCCGGGACTGAACTTGTCATGACGGCTTACCGGCACGCCGTGGACAAGCGTTATCGGTTTTTCAGCTACGGGGATGCCATGTTGCTGTTGTGACGAGGGCGCTGCTGATTTTCTCCGTCTAAAGTCTGGGGGACTTTAGACGGATGGCCTGGGCGACGAGGTCGGTTGAAGCTGTGGTTCCTGTCGGGATGGCCAATTTGTCAAACACCATACTTGTTATCGATGCGCGCACCAGCCCCTGTTGTGCGAGTATCGCGCGTTGCGGCGAGCGCTTGGGTCTGGCGCTCCGTCGGTACCGGAGCACTCAAAGGGCCTTGCGCTATCTGACGAAGACCCTCGACCACCCTGAACAGTCCCCATCGGTCGTGGTGCTTGATGCCCCGGCAGGGGATTCCCTAGAAATCGCCGAGCGCGTTCATCGCGCAGACCCTCTCCTTCCTATCCTGTTTGTGGTTGAAGAGGGGATGGGTCTTCAGGTCATGCGCCGCCTCCATGACAGCGCCGTTCTTCGGGGCGCGCGCTGGGTCGTGAGTCCGCCGCAAGATGAGCGTCTCTGCGAGGCCTTGGCGCATGCTGTAGAGGCGCATCACGCGGGCCCCCAGTTGTCCGAGGCAGCGTCCCTGCCGGAGAGCCTACGCCTAGGGCAACGACCGGCCTTTATCGGGACCGAGGTGCTCCCGCAAATGGTATGGTCGGCGCGCGCCGATGGGGTCATTGACCACTATAACCGGAGGTGGGGCCTGTTCGCTGGGGTATCGCAAGCCGAGTTGCTGCGCATCGGTTGGCAGAGCCTCACTCATCCCGAGGATCGAGCGGCGGCCCAGGGATGCTGGGAACAGGCCGTGCGCGATGGTCAATCGTTCGATGTCGAAGTCCGTTTGCGAAGCCAAGCCGGGGAGTGGCAGTGGCATCGTCTGCAGGCCGAACCGCAGTATATAGACTCGGCCTTGAATCGCTGGTTTGGCACCTGCATCCCGGTTTATGAGCACAGGGGAAGAGAGGAGTCGGGCCCGTTTTTAAGTGAAGTAGCGCGGCGGGTAACAGAGAGCCTGGATTACGAATTGACGCTGACGAACCTCGCCAAGGTGGTGGTGCCGGCGTTCGCCGACTGGTGCACGGTCGATGTCGTAGGCCCCGATGGTCGACTCGAAAGGCGAGGGGCCGCCCACACCATTCCCGGATTGGGGCGCCGCATCGCGACTTTGACTTGGGACACCGAGGCGCGGCAGATGACCGCAGCGGAGGTGATACGGACCGGCGAGATGCAGCTGTTACCGCAAATCGAGCAATCGCTGATCGATGCCACCGTGCGGGAGCCGGCCGACCGTGAGTTTCTCGCCTCCTTGAATTTGCGCTCGCTTTTGCGCCTACCCTTGCGTGTGAGCGGGCGCACGGTCGGCGTGATCAGTTTCGTGCTTCTCGGATCCGGTTCCCGTCGCTATACCGAGGCCGATGTGCCATTGGCCAAAGAGATCGCCCAGCAAGGCGCAATCGCAGTCGAGAATGCCCGTCTTTATCGGGTGGCCCGTGAGGAGCTCGAGGAGCGCAAGCGGGCCGAGGAGGCCTTGGCGATCAGTGAAGGCCGGTATCGCTCTTTAATGGAGGCGACTACCCAGATCGTCTGGGTGCTCGATGCGCAAGGGCGAGCCATGGACGACATGGGGCATTGGCGCGCGTTCACCGGACAGTCGGCGGCCGAGGTTGCCGGCTGGGGCTGGCTTGAGGCTGTAAGGCCGGCCGATAAGGATACCTTGCGCGACACCTTTTTGGCGGCGGTCGCGGACCCCCGGCCGATTACGGCCGAGGTCGATCTGGCGTTTCATGGCGGTGGCCATAGACGTGTGGTTGTGCGTCTTTTGCCGCTTTTCGATAGCGGCGGCGGTTGTCGCGAATGGATCGCCGCGGCCACCGATATTACCTACGAGCGGACTGCGAGCGAACTTCTTGAGCGCGAGAAGGAGCGGCTCGCCGTGACCCTGAATAGCCTCGGGGAAGGGGTCGTTACGACCGATACCGACGGGTGCATCGTGCTCTTTAACCGAGTCGCGCAGATGCTGACGGGTTGGCCCCAGAAAGAGGCCTTGGGGCGGGCCCTTAACGTCGTGTTCTGTGCAAGCGACGTCCGCTCCCGGGTGCCTTTGACCGATCCCGCCGACCGAGTCCTGCGGACTGGAGAATTGTTGGGCCCCGGCGACCGGGCCATCTTACGGGCGCGCGATGGCGCTGAGCGGGTCGTGGCGTATACCGCAGCCCCGGTGCGCGACCGCGCGAGCCGGATCGCGGGGGTGGTGATCGTGTTTCGCGACATCTCTTCCCAGCAGAAGCTCGAAGAGGACTTTCTGAAGGCCCAAAAGCTCGAGTCGGTGGGGGTGCTGGCCGGCGGCATAGCGCACGATTTCAATAATATCCTGACGGCGGTCATCGGCAATATCGCGCTTGCCAAGATGTATGCGAGCGCCCATGACCGGGTGGCGCACGCCCTGAGCGAGGCCGAGAAGGCGGCATGGCGCGCGCGGGGTCTCACGCAGCAGCTTCTGACCTTTGCGAAGGGGGGAGCCCCGGTCAAAAAGCCCGGTTCGCTTGCCGATTTGTTACGCGAGGCCGTGCCATTTGCGCTTGCCGGCTCGAACGTGAAGTGCACCCTCTCGATCGATGACGATCTCTGGACCTTGGCCTTTGATCCAGGGCAATTGAGCCAGGCGATCAATAATCTCGTGATCAACGCCACGCAAGCTATGCCGAGCGGCGGACTTATCCATATTCGCGCCGAAAACGCCGAATTGCGCGACCACGAATCGATACCCTTGCCAGTGGGACGCTATGTGCATCTCGTGGTCTCGGACGAGGGTGTGGGCATAGCGAGCGGTCATATCGACAAGATCTTCGATCCCTATTTTACGACCAAGGAGGGGCGCACAGGTCTGGGGCTTGCGACCACCTACTCCATTATCCGTCGGCACGAGGGCGTGATTCGGGTCCAATCCGAGGAGGGCCGTGGCACTCGTTTCGATATCTTTTTACCGGCCCAAGGGACCCCGGCGCTCAGACCGCCCCTGGAGAAGAAGGGCCGCGAGCAGGGGGGACGGATATTGGTCATGGACGACGAACCGACCCTTTTACAGGTCGTGACGGCCTTGCTCCGGCACCTCGGCTATCAGGTCGAGGCGGCGCGAGACGGGTCTGAGGCCATCGCCCGCTATAAGGAGGCGCGGCAACAGAACAGCCCCTTTGGCGCAGTCATCCTGGATCTGACCGTGCCGGCCGGCATGGGCGGTGAGGAGTGCCTAAAACGGTTGCGGGAGATCGACCCCGGCGTCCGCGCCATTGTCTCGAGCGGTTATTACAACGACCCGATCGTATCCGATTATCAGCGTTTTGGTTTTAGCGGCGCGATCACCAAACCCTATCAATTGCACGATCTGAGCGATGTGATCCAGCGCGTCTTTGTGGCAAATGACGAGCATTTGCGTTAGCGTATACTCATGCTTTCCACTCCCTTTTTTGAATTGGGCCGTGATGGGCGGGCCCGTTGCGGCCGTTTGTCGTTGGTGCATGGCTCGGTAGAGACCCCGGCCTTCATGCCGGTCGGAACCTATGGCGCGGTCAAGGGGATGAGTCCTGACGAGATCGCCGGGACAGGCGCGCGCATTGTGCTCGGGAACACCTTTCATCTTATGGAAAGGCCTGGTCTTGCGGTGATCGCAGACCATGGGGGTTTGCATCGCTTTATGGATTGGTCGGGCCCGATCCTTACGGATTCGGGGGGATTTCAAGTCTTTAGCTTGGCGGCGCTACGCAAAGTGACCGAAGCGGGGGTGAGCTTTCGATCGCCGCGCGACGGGAGGCCCTTAACTCTGACGCCGGAGAGCGCCATGGAGGCGCAGACCGTCTTGCAGTCGGATATCGCCATGGTCTTCGACGAATGCACCCCGCATCCAGCGAGCTTTGAGCAGGCGCGGGAGAGTATGGAGCTCTCGAGCCGCTGGGCCGAGCGTAGCCGCGCCGCCTATCACGGCCCCGGTGCGCTTTTCGGGATCGTCCAGGGGGGGCTTTATGAGGCCTTGCGGGAGATATCGGCCGCCCATCTGACGGCCCTCGACTTCGACGGCTATGCCTTGGGTGGGCTCTCGGTCGGTGAGCCCAAAAGCGAGATGTACCGGCTGATCGCGCAGTGTGCGCCGCTCCTGCCCCCGGACAAACCGCGGTATCTCATGGGGGTCGGGACCCCCGAAGACCTGGTGACGGCAGTGAGCGCCGGAATCGACCTCTTCGACTGCGTGCTGCCTACCCGCAATGCCCGCAACGGCTGGCTTTTTACTCGCACAGGTGTCGTCAAGATTCGCCATAGCGGTTATGCTCGGGATATGGATCCGGTCGATCCCGAGTGTTCGTGCTACACCTGCCGCCACACGAGCCGCGCCTATCTCCATCATCTGCAACGGTGCGGGGAAATGCTCGGGGCGCGGCTTGCGACGCTGCACAACCTGACCTACTACGGGGACCTGATGCGCGGGCTGCGCGATGCGATCGCGGTCAAGAAACTGGAGGAATTTGTCGATTCGTTCTATCGTACGCGCCATAAGCGGCCGCCACGCTCCTTGGGGGAGCTCCCGGAAGACGAGGCGCCGACCACGATCACCACAGTTAGGGAAAGAGGGGTTTCATGATGCATATCATTGCCAACGCTTGGGCCGCGGCCCCGGTGTCATCGGTCGTAGCCAATCAGGGTGCTGGATTCTTTCAGTTTTTGCCGCTCATTCTGTTCGGGATCGCGATTTACTTCTTGATGATGCGCCCGCAAGCCAAACGCGCCCGCGAGCAGCGCCAGATGTTGGCGGCCTTGGCGCCCGGCGACGAGGTGGTTATGGCCGGCGGTCTGCTCGGGCGCTTAAGCGAAGTGGGTCCGCAGTTTTCGCAAGCCGAGGTCGCGACCGGCGTTATCGTGAAGATCCAGACCGCGAGCGTTCAGATGGTTTTGCCCAAGGACACCATTAAGAAGGCCCAATAGGCTCATGAACCAATACCCATGGTGGAAAAACGCCCTGATAGGGCTTGTGATCGTGCTCGGCTTGATTTATGCCCTGCCCAATGTCTATGGGGATAACCCGGCGGTTGAGATCTCCGGCTCCCATGGCGCCACGGTCGGCGCCGGGACCCTGGCGCGGGTAAAGGGTTGGCTTACGCACGCCCACTTGCCTTATTTGCGCGCGACACGGACCGCTAAGGGCATTCAGGTGCGATTTGCGCGCGCCGGAGTGCAGCTGCGGGCCCGCGATTTGATCGCGCAAAAGCTCGGTTCCCATGATCATACGGCCTTGGCGCTGGCGCCCGCCGCCCCGGGTTGGTTGCGCGCGCTCGGTGCCCGACCCATGTATCTCGGACTTGATTTGCGCGGCGGGGTGCATTTTTTATTGAAAGTCGACATGCATGCCGCGCTTCACAAGGCCTTGGTCGAGGATACCCGGGCCTTAAGACGGGCCTTGCGCCATGCTCATATCCGCTATCGCGAGGCGCGGCTTGGTAAAACCGGGGCGCTCACTTTGCGGTTTCGCAATAAGACCCAGACCCGTCTAGCGAAACGTCTCATCGCCCAGCGCTTTCAGGATCTCGGGGTGGCGTCCACTGGTGCAAACCAGCTCCGTGCCACTCTGACGCGGGTCGCGATCTTGGCCAAGCGGCGCTACGCGCTTTCCCAAAACCTCACGGCCCTGCGCCGGCGCGTGAACGAGCTCGGAGTGGCGGCCCCGGTCATCCAACAGGAGGGTGATTCGCGCATCGTAGTCGAGCTGCCGGGGGTCGAGGACATTGCCCGCGCCAAAGAGATACTGGGGCGCACGGCCACCCTCGAGATCCATATGGTCGATGACAAGGACAGTCTCGCGCGGGCCTTGGCCGGGGACGTCCCGCCGGGCACGCGTCTTTATTACAATCGCCACGATCAGCCGATCCTCCTCTACAGGCGGGTCCTCTATTCCGGGGACGACATCACCAACGCCTCAACCGGCGTCGACTCCCAAGACGGGCAACCGGTCGTCAATATCACCCTGAATGGTCGGGGGGCGGCTATTAACGCGCGGGTCACGCGCCACAATGTCGGCAAACGCATGGCGGTCGTGTACGTCGAGATCCGGTCACACCTGAAGCGCACCAGTAACGGCGTGCCGATGCGCGGCCCAGACGGCCGTCGGATCCGGATCACGCAAAAGATCGAGCATGTGATCACGGCACCCGTGATCCGCGAGGCCTTGGGCGGCAGCTTCCAGATCACCGGGATCGGCAGTATCCGTCAGGCCCGCAATCTCGCTTTGTTGTTGCGCGCCGGGGCGCTTGCGGCACCGGTCAGCATCATCGCCGAACGCACGGTGGGACCAAGCCTTGGCGCCGCCAATATTGCCCGCGGCTTTTACGCGACCTTGATTGGGTTCGCCGCGATTGCGCTCTTCATGGCGGTCTATTATCGGGTCTTTGGCCTGATGGCAGCCACCGCCTTGGCCATCAACGTCGTGCTTTTGGTGGCGGTCTTGTCGGTCTTGCAGGCCACCCTGACGTTGCCCGGTATTGCCGGGATTGCGCTCACAGTCGGTATGGCGATCGACGCGAACGTCTTGATCTTCGAGCGCATACGCGAAGAGTTGCGGAACAAGAACACCCCGCAAGCCGCGATCGCTACTGGCTTTGATAAGGCCTTGGGGACGATCGTGGACTCCAATATGACGACCCTGATCGCGGGTCTCGCGCTCTTTTGGCTGGGGTCGGGTTCGGTGCGCGGCTTCGCGGTCACCTTGTGTCTCGGTATCCTGACCTCGCTCTTTAGCGCGATCTTGGTCACCCGGGCCTTTGTCAACGCTTACTATGGACGTCGCCGTCGTTTGGCGCGCTTGGCCATCTAATGGAATTTTTTCGTATCCAGCGCGATCTGCCCTTCATGCGTTACGCGCGCACGACGGTGTTTTTGTCGGCGCTGCTTTTTATGGCGGCGGTTGCCGCTTTGGTGGTGCGGGGATTGAACCTGAACGTCGATTTCACCGGCGGGACGGTGATCGAGGTGCAGTTCCCAGTGGCGACTAAGCCCTCGGCCATTCGCGCCTTACTGGCCCGTCATCATTACCGCCACGCGCGCGTCGAAAACTACGGGACGGCGAGCAAGGTCTTGATCCGTTTGCCGACGACGGGCGCCAACAGCAAGGTCTTAGCGGTCCGGATCGAACGTTTACTGACCGTAAAGCGGCCCGGGGCCACTGTGCGCAGCGTCGAGTACGTGGGCCCGGAGGTGGGGTCTGAACTCGCCGACCAGGGGGGGCTCGCCTTGCTGTTCGTGGCACTTGGTATCACAGCCTACCTCACCTTGCGCTTTGAGTGGCGGTTCGCGGTCGGTGCGATCATCGCCACGATCCACGACGTGGTGATCGTCTTGGGTGTATTCGCGCTCTTTCATGTTAGCTTTTCGCTCACGGTCCTGGCGGCGGTGCTTGCGGTCTTGGGTTACTCGGTCAATGACACCGTGGTTGTATTTGACCGGATTCGGGAAAATTTTCGGCGTATGCGCACGGGGACCACGGCCGAGATTATCGATAGCGCCATCACCCGAACCCTTTCACGCACGATCATGACCCATATTTTGACGCAGATCATGGTCTTATCGATGCTGTTCCTCGGCGGTCCTGTGCTTTTTGGCTTTGCTCTGGCGATGACGGTCGGCATCGTGGTCGGTACCTACGGCTCGGTTTTGGTGGCAAGCCCGATCGTCATGTGGCTCGGTCTTAAGCGCGATGACCTCGTGCCGCGCAAGGCGGCGAGTGCCGATCGGCCTTAGCCGCCGGTCGTAGCCCACACCCCGGTGAGGGAGTGGTGACTGGATCGGCAGCCGCGGCTGTGCTATTCACTGCCTATCCCTTCAATAAATGAGGTAGGCCTATGACCTGGATGCCGACTTGGCCCGCCACCGGTCTTCTTGTTGTGGCATGGCTTACGGTCTACCTCGCGCGGCCGGCCTTTCATAAAGTCCTACGCGCGAGCCTGCGGCTTCTTCGTCAGCCCCTGCAGTTGGCGGCCCGTTTTCTGCGGGTCACCGCCCAAGATATGCAAACCCGCAACCAGGCGCTCTTGAAGGCCGAGGGGCGGGCCGAGGCTGGGCTTAAAGTCGAGCGCGAGTGGGCGCGCTTAGACGAGATCGTGCATCGGGACATCCAGGGTTTTCCGGCTCTCCAAACCGAATTGTTGCAACAAATCGCCCAGTGGGAGGCGGAGTTCAAGCAGTCCGCGGAGGTCCCTCAGGCGTCCGCGGACTGGGTCAAGGCCTTAGCGGCCATGAGCCGTCTAAAGCCCGGCGACGACCCTATGGTCGAACATCTGCAAGAGGGCTTGAGGGTGGCGGTGGAAAAGGCTCACCGCGAGACCTTGCGCCACCATCAGAAGGCCACTGCCGCCCGCCATCGCGCGCTGGCGCGCGCCCAGCCCTTGTGGTCGGTGGTGAGCCGCACCCTCGAACGCGTCGACGCGCATTTCGCCCGCTTAGCCGAGCAGGCCCTGATGATTGATAGCGCGATCGAGCGCTACCAAGCCCTCAGTCAAGAGGAGCGGCGCTGGGATCGCGCGCTTGTGTCGTCGGCGTTTGTGCGCCTGCTCGCGGCGGGCTTCGTCTTGGTGGTGGCCTGTGGCGGGGCCCTGATGAACCTCCATCTGATCGCCGGCCCCTTGGGTGCGCTCGGGGTGGGGACCGGTTTCGTGGTGGCTGGTTTGCGTGCCCCCGATACCGCGGCCCTGGCCTTGGTCGCGATCGAGGTCGTAGCGGGGCTCGTGCTGTGCGATGCTCTCGGGATCACCCATATGTTCGGCGCCGCGACCCGGGTCTCGCCGTCCGCGCGCCGCGGCCTCATCGCGGTCGCTCTCAGCCTTCTGGTCCTGCTCGCGGGGCTCGAGGCGACGCTCGCCTACGCCGAGGAAAGTGCGGTCCGCGTGGTGACCTTAGGAGGCGGGGCTACCGCCTTGCCTACGCCGCTATGGCAGACCCTGGCGGAAAGCCTGTTGGCGCTCGTGCTCCCGGTGGTGATGGCCTTTGTCGCGATTCCCTTGGAGGCCTTCCTTCACGCCTTGCGCGCAGTCACCGGGCTTTTGGTGGAGACCGCGGTGCGGGTGCTGGCCCTCTGTTTGCGGATCACGGTGCGGCTGGTGGCGGCCGTAGGCGACACCGTGGGCGTCACCTACGATCTCATCGTCTTCCCGCTCCTGCTTTTGGAGCGTTTCTTCCTCCATGGCCCCGGCCTTCCCTTACTAAAGCGCCGCGGGGCATCGGGTCACCGCTAGGCCGGCCCCAAGGTCCAAGTCTACGCCCCGCGTGACCGGGGTCTGTCCGGGCGGCCGTGGGTTCGGCTCTCGGTGTCTCGGCCTAAGACCTATGCGCGGCCCATCTCGGGGTGGGGGACTGACGGGCATCAAGCAGCAATTCTCAATGTGAGGTGACGCCGCTTCGGAACGGGGTGGCGGTCGATCTACAGGGTTTGCATGAGTCTCTGTCGGACGTTGGGCACGAGCGGGTAGAGCCATATCCGCTTAGGACTTGCCCCATGGCGTGTGTGTTGGCGGTCTTCACGGCTGCGGCCGACGGTGAGACCGACATCAATCCAGTTGGCTACGCGGTAACAATGCCCGGTGAAGCGAGCGGGGTCGACAAGGGTCTCGGCCAGGAGGGGCTTAACGCTGTAGGCGGCCGTCCAATCGGTGGCGATCGTGCGTAATGCGAGCGCCAGCACATGGCTCGCGAGGTTTTTGACCCGCACAGAAGGCAAGATCAGGAAGCGAGAGTTGCAGATGATCTGCTGGAGGCACCGGGCCTGGGTGGCATCGTCTCAGCCGATCCACTGATCGCGTCCCTTAAGGCGCCAGGTCGGCGAGGAGAACTGCAGGCAGCCCAGGACCATGGGATGCGGGGATGTCGTTTGGATCAGGTAGCGGAGATGGGTACTAAAGGGCACGCGATGGCCGAGATCATGATGGCGCTCGATGAGCGTGCGCCAGAGCGTCCGCTCTCCGGGCGTGGCCACGCGCTGAAGTTGAATCGGCCGCAGCGTGGCAAGCGGCGCGTCTGCCGCCGCAGGTTCCGGGTCGGAACTGACAAGAACGGACGTACTCGCGCCGCGCGGACGTCCAGACTGCAGCGCGGGCAGGCCGATCAGTCCCGCCTCTTGCATCCGTTCGAGGAGCGCCCGACATTCGATCGTCTTCGGTTGTCCGTTGGGGCGGTGCCAATCGAGGAGTTCGCACACCGTAGCGCTGAGTTCATGGCGGCTTAAGCCCCATAGCGTTTCGCCAAGGCCACGATCAGCGATAGCTGGGTTTTCTCCAGTACCTGACCACAAAATCGGATGTCTTCCATGGTGGTCCTCAACTGCTGTCGGGCGCGTCGATTTCGAGACCCCTCAACATAAAATCGAGCAAGGCCTCGAAGCTCTCGAAGCACAGATACCGGGTCAACGCCCGGATATCGTCAAAAAAGGTCTGACGGGTGGGGAGACTCGCGCGCAACAACTGGTATTTCCGGCTGGTCATCTCCTGCACCGTGTGTAACAGGAAAGCGAGCAGGTTCAGGGTCGCCAAAAGGGAGGAGAGATGGCGCTTGCCATGCCCGAAATTATGCTCGAAATGGTAGCCCTTGGTTTTTAAGCTGTTGTTAGCGCCGTTCTCGATGCCCCATCGCGCCCGAGCGGCTGTGGCGAGGGCGGCGACATTCCCTGGATCGATGACATGTCGCGTGACCCAGGCATTGTGGTAAGTCGTCTGGCCCGCGGCATCGCTGGTGGTGAGTTCCAGCCAGTTGACATAAAGCGCGTCCTTGCCTGCTCGTAGCGGCAATTGCGCAGCAAAGCGGACGTATCCGTGTAGGTCTTTTGGCCCCGGCGGCGCGTGATCTCATGGGTCACCACGCTCCCCGAACGCGTGAGGCTCTCGACCCACTCATAGAGCGTGAGATGCGAACTCGGCTTACAGACAAAAAGGAAGTGCAGGCCTTCCGTCAGGACCGCTTCGCACAACGGCTGGCGGCTGGTGAGGTCATCACCCAACAGCGTGACGCGCCGATCCCGTAGACGGTCGCCCGTGGCCGCCAGCCAGCGCTTGGCCGCCGCCGTCTCGCAATCCTGCTTGTCGTGGCCGTCCTGCGGGACAATGAATTCCGGTGCCAGGGGAATCACCCGGCTTAAAGCCGGGGTCACAATCACCGGTGTGATGACCGTGTGCTGATAACTCACGGCGCCATTTTTGTGCTCGATCCGTGTGCATTGTGCACAATGGATGGTGTGGGAGGCGTGGTAGGCCGTCCCATCCAGGGCGATAAGCAGCGTGCCCGGACCGTTTGCGGAGGCGTCGAGCGACACCCGAAAGGGGTCGATGTGACCGCTCGCGTTCAGGGCCTCAAATATCTGCGTAAAGAGCGGGAACAGGTGAGAATGCGCCACGGGATCGAGCATCGTGCGCACACAATTGTCCGTCGGGATCTGACTCATACCAAAGAGCGTCTGGGCATTGCTTTGGCCGCGGGTCTGCTCCATCGTCCTCTGATAGGCCAGAAACGACGGGCTTTGCGTGGTGAATATGGCAAACGCCGCTAGCGCTGCGTCTTCCATGCTATAGACGCAGTTCTTCCTGGTCCGTTTGTCGGGAGCCGCCCGCATCACTTCTTTGAGCGACTCCACTAAGACATTCAGACTCAGGGGATTTTTGGTAACAAGATCTGTCACGCCGCGCTCGTGTACAATGGCCCAGCGCTGTTATACCGCGGACCGCACCTTTTGTTCAGCCTTCATGATCATTGCCACATTGAGAATTGCTGTTGGACAAGGCTCCCGCTTGACACGGCCGCGCTCGGTGGGCGATTATGCCGACCAGAGAGGGGGGTAGCACTCCAGAAGGGAACAGCACGGTAGGCGGTGATGGAACAATCGCCCCGTCGTGTTTCTGGGTCCTCCGTTATTTTCATCGTAAACGCCTGTATGGTCTCGTGGCAGGGAAAGTGCGGTATTCCCCGTCCCGAAAATGACGTCTACCACTCTCACACTGTTTTCTCGCCCATTTTGGGCTTCGTGTGGGGTCAATAAACGATGAATCATATCTATCGGGTTATCTTTGCGCGCGCGTTGGGCCGTTGTGTCGTCACGTCCGAACTCGCTCATTCCCCGCGCGGAGGGTTGAGCGCTACGGCACATGGTCATCCGCTAGAGGTTGCTACCGGTCCCGGGGTTCTTAAGAGTCTCTTTGCGGCACTGCTCTTTACCGGCAGCATCGGTTTGGCGCACGCCACCCCCATAGGCGGTCAGGTCCTTGCGGGGACCGGCCGCATTGGGGTGACCGGGAACACCACCACCATCACCCAAACAAGCCCTACGTTGCATCTCGCGTGGCAGAGTTTTAATGTGGGCGCCGATCAGACGGTGACTTTTAAGCAGCCCACGAGTCAGTCTTTGGCCGTCAACAATATCTTGAGCACCGCCCCGAGTCTCATCGATGGGCATATCGAAGCCAATGGCCAAGTCTGGCTCATTAATCCCGAAGGCCTCATCTTTGGGAAGGGGGCGAGCGTCAATACCGCAGGCTTTGTCGCCTCGACCTTGGCCCCGACCACCATGGCCAATGGCACCACCGTCTTTGCAGGCCAGAGCACCGGCTCTGTCATGAATGACGGCAGTCTGACCGCCGCCCCTGGCGGCTATGTCGCGCTCTTAGGCGAGACGGTAACCAACAACGGGCTCATCACCGCCTCCCTTGGGACCGTGGCCTTAGCCGGAGGCAGTGCGGTCGATCTCACCTTTACCGGTAATCACTTAGTTAATGTCGTAGTCGACCAGAGTACCCTCAACACCTTAGTGGCGAACCACACCCTGATCGTCAGCCCTGGTGGGGACGTGCTCATGACCGCAGGGGCCGCCAATACGCTCGCCGCCTCGGTCGTCAATAACACCGGGGTGATTCAAGCGCAGACCGTGGCGGATCATAACGGCACGATTACCCTCTTAGGATCGGGCACCAACAGCACCGTCACCGTCGGCGGCACCCTGAATGCCAGTGCCCCCCAAGGGGGGAATGGCGGATTCATTAATACCTCAGCGCAGACCGTCAATCTCCGCCCCGGCGCTGTCGTCACCGCCTCGGCCGCCTCCGGCGTGGCCGGTACTTGGCTCCTCGATCCCATCGATCTTGTGATCAACAGTACCGCGGCCACTACCATTGATAACGCGCTCAATACCGGCACCAGTGGCACCAATATCACTGAACAGACCACCAGTACCACCGCGAGTGGTACCGGGACTCAGGTGAGTGGCACCGGCAGTATTGATGTCAATGCTCCGCTGACCTGGAGTACGAGGGCGACCTTAACGCTGGACGCCTATAACAATGTGAATGTGACCACCCCGATTACCGCCACCGGGGGTGGGGGACTAGCGATCACTACCGGGGATGTCAGCACCACGGCGACGACCAAGAACAATGGCACCGGCACCCTCAACCTCCAAGGTGGGGATATCCAGTTTACGGGGGTTGATAGCGCCACCGGTGATCCGACCGGAAGTCTGACGATTAATGGCAGCAGTTACACGCTATTGAATGCCGCTAATCTCTCGTCAGCCGCTACTGCTACCACCGACTATGCCTTGGCTGATAATATCACTCTCTCCACGAGCACCAATTTCACCCCCCTCTTTGAGAGCACGCCCTATACCGGCACCTTCGATGGTTTAGGCAACACCATCAGCAATCTGACCGAGAACACGAGTGACGAGTATGTCGGTCTCTTTGGGCAGGTGGGAGTAGGGGGGGTCATTGAGAATGTGGGATTGGTAGGGGGGTCTGTTTCAGCGGCCAGCTCAACCTCCCCTCCGAAAACCAATTACGTGGGCGATCTCGTGGGACAGAGCGACGGCACCCTCACCAACGACTATGCGACAGGAACGGTTTACGGGAGCGCATCATCTGTCAGCGTCATCGGTGGCCTCGTGGGCCATAACGGCGGCACCCTCACTAATGACTATGCCACCGGGGCGGTTTCGGGGAATCCTGGAACGAACCAAAAATCCTACAAGGTCGGCGGTCTTGTGGGGCAAAACACTAGCGGCACCCTCACCAATGACTATGCCACCGGGACGGTTCAGGGGGGCAGTGGGGAACAAATCTACACCGGCGGCTTGGTGGGGTTTAACCTGTATGGCAACCTCACCAATGACTATGCCACCGGGGACATTAATCCCAGCATACCAACCGCCCTCCAGACCGACGATACCGGCGGCCTCGTGGGGTATAACAACAGCGGTCAACTCCAGTATGACTATGCGACCGGGACGGTTCAGGCAGGCCAGGGGGGCGGGCCTACCGTTTATGCACCATATCCAATGGACTCAGGCAACTATACCGGTGGCCTCGTCGGATCGAACAACACCGGCACCCTCACTGATGACTATGCCACCGGGAACGTGACGGGGGGCGCGGGGAACTACCATGGTGGTATTGGTAGTATTCCCGACACGGGTGGCCTCGTCGGAGCGAATGACACCGGCACCCTCTCCTATGACTATGCCACCGGGAACGTGAGTGGCTTCCCCGCTGGCGGCTTCGTGGGGGAAAGCCTCGACACCACCTCCTTCCAGGATGATTATTGGGATACCACCAGCGATCGGCAGACTGCGGGTTCCTATAATGGCCAGGTTTCCACGGGCGTGACCGGCGAAACCACCGCTCAACTCTCCGGCCAACCTTCCGGCGCTCTCCCCACCGGCTTCTCCTCTGCGGTCTGGGGCAACCTGAATAACCAGACCACTCCGTATCTGCTTAGCAACAATGGTCCGGTCTTGATCGGGACCAGCGCCTCTACCTCTCCTTTTACCTTGATCTTCACTGTGGCAGAGCTTCAGGCCATCAATAATAATCTTTCTGCGAACTACGCCTTAGCCCAAAACCTGAATGCCACGGGTTATGCCTTTACCCCTATCGGGGAGACCACCGCCTATACCGGCACCTTCGATGGTTTAGGCAACACCATCAGCGATCTGACCGAAAGCACGAGTGACCACTTCGCCGGTCTCTTTGGACAGGTGGGATCGGCGGGTACGGTGCAGAATGTGGGGTTAGTGGGCGGATCGATTACCAACACGGGTGGCTCCCCGACTTACACAGGCGACCTCGTGGGGCGTAACGACGGCACCCTCTCTTATGATTATGCTACCGGGACGGTCACGGATACCATGCCCGTGAGTGTCACCGGCGGTCTTGTGGGGCAGAACACTAGTGGCACCCTCACCAATGACTATGCCACCGGGGCGGTGCAGGGGGGCACCGGGGTCAATAGCGCCACCGGCGGTCTTGTGGGGTGGAACGTGAACGGCTTTCTCCAGTATGACTATGCCACCGGGGTGGTCACCGGGACGGTCGTTGGGACCGGAACCGGGAACAACACCGGCGGTCTTGTGGGGTATAGCTCCGGCGGCAGCCTCTCCTATGACTATGCCATCGGGGCAGTCACGGCGGGGGGCACAGGGACCAGCAGTGGCAGCAGCAGCACCGGTGGTTTGGTGGGATATAACTCCCAGACCGCCCTCACCAATGATTATGCTACCGGCGCGGTTAAGAATACGGGGACAAGCCACAGCAGCAGCAACGCCGGTGGTTTGGTGGGGTATAACTATGAAGGCACTCTTCAGTATGATTACGCCACCGGCGCAGTCACAGGGGGCACCGGGACGAAGAGCACCACTGGCGGCCTAGTCGGAAATAACGCCGCAGGCTCCCTCACGGATGACTATGCCACTGGGAACGTAACGGGGGGCGCCGGGACCAGCGGCACCAGCAGCACCGGCGGCTTGGTGGGGCTTAACGCGACAGGTGCTCTCTCCCTTGACTATGCCACCGGCGCAGTTACGGGGGGCACCGGGACGAAGAGCGCCACCGGCGGTCTCGTGGGGGGCAATGGCTCCACCGGTACGTCGTTTAACGACACCTACTGGGACACCGGCAGCAATATCTCCAGTATGGTGGGTGTGGGTTCTAATGCCCCCACAACAGGGGTCACGGGTCTCACTAATACCCAGATGTTACAGTCATCGAGTTTTACCGGGTTTGACTTTACGTCGACCACCCCGCCTATTTGGGTGATCTATAACGGGCATACGATGCCGTTGCTGGCATCATTCCTTACCCCCTTAACGGTGACGGCGGATTCTCTAAGTTCCCCCTATACGGGATCAAGTTCAACCGCTTCCCTAGCGGGGGCGACGTATTCGGTTACAGGGGCGGCGGCCTCGGGCAATCTCTTTGGTTTGACCGCTCCGTATGCGGCGGATATTAATGCTGGGACGTACAGTCCCATGCTGTGGTCCGATCAGCAGGGCTACGACATTACGGTTTCAGGCGGGGCGCTCACGATCACGCCAGCCACACTCACCTATAACGCGACCGCTTCTTCGTATCAGTACGGTGTCACCGTACCGGCCCAAGCCGGTACGGTGACAGGCTTCGTGAATGGTCAGACTCTGAGCACTGCCACCACCGGGTCGGCAACCTTTACGACGACGGCGACCTCCGCCAGCAATGTCGGTTCGTATGCGATCGACGGCAGTGGTCTCACCGCCGATAACGGTAACTACACCTTCACGCAAGCGGGGGGCAATACCACGGCTCTGACGATCACCCAAGCCCCCTTGACCGCTGCCTCCACGGCCACCAAGGTCTATGACGGCACCACCACCGCGAGCTTAAGCGGAGGCGATACCACCTTCACCGGCTTCGTGTCGGGCCAAGGGGCTACGGTCAATAGCGGCGTCACCGGTACCTTCGCTACGAGCAACGCCGGTAACGGCATCACCATCACCGGCGGCGCTCTCACCAGTCGTGATCTCACCGCAACGGGCAGCACCTTGTTGTCGAACTACAGCTTGCCGACCTCGGACAGCGGCACGGGGTCGATCAGACAAGCCCCCTTGACCGCGGTCTCCACGGCCACCAAGGTCTATGACGGCACCACCACCGCGAGCTTAAGCGGTACGGACACCACTTTCACCGGCTTCGTGTCGGGCCAAGGGGCTACGGTCAATAGCGGCGTCACCGGTACCTTCGCTACGAGCAACGTCGGTAACGGCATCACCATCACCGGCGGCGCTCTCACCAGTCGTGATCTCACCGCAACGGGCAGCACCTTGTTGTCGAACTACAGCTTGCCGACCTCGGACAGCGGTACGGGGTCGATCACCCAAGCCACACTCACGTATACGGCCACCCCGGTGCACCTTTTTACCGGGGAGTCATTCCCGACACGCTTTACCGGGACTCTCTCCGGTCTAGGAGCCGGTCAGACGTCAGCGATGGCCACCACCGGCTCTCTCCATTGGACGACCTCGGCTTCCGCCGACAGCCCGGTGGGGTCTTATGCCATCGAAGGCGGGGGTCTGACCGTCACGGGCTCCAATTATGCCAGCACCATCCTAGAGGCCCCGACGAATAGCACTGCCTTGACGATCAATGCGGGTACGCTGGGTTCGATTGCGGGTAGTAACCCCGCCTATGCGGGACTCTTAGGGATTGACGGGACCAGTGACACCACGACCCCCTTTACCCAAAGCGTGAAGGATTACAGCCTCAGTCCCCCGGTGGGCTCCACGCACCAGACGATGACCGATCGATCGGTCTATGGCACCTATACGGTCAGTCATCCAGAACCGTTGCTCAAAACCCCTGTGAAGACTCCGCTCTTTGCGGGGCTTGATATTCAGATCAAGGGCGGTGGCATGCATCTGCCCGCCTTTCTGGCGAAGACCCCGTCCTAATTAGAGTCCTCTGGTTTGTTCGGAGATTTTCCTGCTGTCTTAATCACGGTCCGGCTTCTATGTAAGCCGGACCGCCTCATAAGGATCTGGTATGACGCATAAAGCCATCTCTCCTGCGGTCTCCCTTCGGGTTTTGAGTCTCGCGGTGGGTTTCAGTCTTCTGCCCTTGAGCGCCGTCGCGGCGACTCCGCCCTCTATCGGGCAGATCATGCAGCCGGTGCCGTCAACCACCCCGACTGCCCCGGTGTTAAAGGCGCCTGTCATCACCCCCCCGTCTGCGGTAAGCCCCAGGGCGGTCACGCCCACGCCGTCTTTTCGGGTACGGACTATTATCGTGACGGGGAATACGGTCCTCTCGAAGGCGCAGTTAGCCGCTGTTATCAAGCCCTATGAGGGTAAGACCACGACCCTGCAGGGTCTAGATCGTCTCGCGCAGCGCTTGGCGGCCCTTTATCGCCAGAAGGGCTATCCCTTAACCACGGTCTATGTGCCGGCGCAAACGATCCACGCGGGGGTCGTCCACCTCACCGTGCTCGAAGCCCGCTATGGGGCGGTACGGATGATCAATAAAAGCAAGGTTCATACGAATCTCCTCGATGCCACCCTACGCCCGGTGCACACCGGGGCCTTGATTGCGACCGCCCCACTGGATCAGAGCCTGTTGCTCTTGAGTGCGATCCCAGGCGTTGTGGTCAGCCCCGCGACCTTAAGCCCGGGGGTAATGGTGGGGACTTCTAACCTCACGGTGACGGCCAATCCCACCGCTCCGGTGACCGGTAATGTGAGCTTGGATAACTATGGCAACGCCGCCACCGGCCGCCAGGAGCTTCAGGGCGGGGTCGCGATCAATAACCTCTTAGGGATCGGCGATGTCCTCACCGCCCAGGGATTGGTCAGCACCGGTCATGGGCTGGTCTATGGCGGGATAGGCTATAGTGCGTTAGTCGATGGGATCGGCACCCGGGTGGGGGTCAACGTGAGCGACCTCTCCTATCGTTTAGGCGGGGCCTTTACGGCCTTGGGGGCAACAGGTGGCGCCCAGAGCTTGGGCGTGACCGCCACCCAGCCCCTTTATCTCACCCCGCAGGCGGCCTTGTATACCGGATTGACCTTGAACCGTGAGGTCTTAGAGGATAATGTCGCAGCCGACAGTCTCTACGATCATCGCCATATCGATAGTGGCAGCGTAAGCCTCTATGGGAATGAACAAGACGCTCTCTTCGGGAGTGCGGGGCTTACCAATGCCACGGTGAGCTATACGCTGGGCAATCTGGCCTTTACAAATCGTGCCGCGCAAGCCGCTGATGCGGCGGGCGCCCATACCCAAGGGACCTTTAGTAAGATCGACATCAATGCCACCCGTCTCCAATCGCTCCCCTATGCGACCACCCTGGCCTTAGCCATCAACGGCCAACAGGCCTTTAATAACCTCGACTCTGCCGAAGGCTTTGTCTTAGGGGGGCCGACCGCCCTCCCGGGTTACCCCGCAGGCGATGCCATTGCCGATAGTGGTGTGAGTGTGACCGAAGCCCTTCATCACGCCTTGCCCCGTATCCCCTATATCCCGGGGATATTGAGAGCCTCGCTCTTTGCCGATCAAGGGGCGCTTTCGTTTCATCACACCCCCTATGCCGGTTCCGGCCCCAATCACGGGGAGTTGGCCGACGCTGGCTTTTCTGTGAGCTGGGCCCCAACCCCAAGTCTTACCAGTCGGGTCGAAGTCGCGTGGCGCACCCATGCGAGTGAAGCGGTGTTGCCAGTGAGTAGCCCCGTGATGGTGTGGTGGAATGTGGGCTGGCAGGGGTAGTTTAAGCTCTTGCTGAGTCAAGGGTCAGTAAAGGGAGGCAGGTGTCGTAGGCGGCACCTGCCTCCCAGTGCAGGAACCCTTAAGGCCAGAAGTGGTCTTGGCGTCTCGGTAAAAGAGACGCGGTCTATGGTTCTAGACAAGTCGTACGCAGTCGTGATACTGCGTGACGAAGGAGTCATTAGTGAGCAAGACGTATCTTCTATTACGGTCTGGGCGATGAGCAGGCGGTCAAAAGGGTCTCTGTGAAGAGGAGGCAACACATCGAGAGCCACGACATGCGTATTCAGTATGGCTAACTCGTGGTATCCATTATCAACGAGGCCACAGCGGAGCAAGCGGGCGTCGACGCGAAAATCGGCACGGTTGAGCCCACTCTTTATGGTAATTTCCTACAGGCTTGCCACACTGAAAAATAACGCGTTTTCGGAATCAGCCATTAAAACGCGCGCCTGGGGCGGTAAACGCGCACTATTATCGGCAGCCCATATCAGTTAATGCGTGTCGATCAGCAGCTTCACTCATCGCTCCTCAAGAGTTTTTCTATCCTGGTCTCGCCCATCGTATTAAAGTCGTCTGGCAGCTGAATCTGACCGGCCATGAAACCGAAACGTTGCCGTTGTGACGGTTCGGGGACAGAGAGCGCGATCACTTTGACCAGGGGCTTACCGGCCTTGGCGATTACGAACGATTCCCCGCGGGCCGCCTGATCGACCAGTTTGGATAGCCGCGTCTTCGCCTCATGAATGTTATAAGTTTGCATCGTCGCTCCCATTGAATCGAGTTCACTGGACTAGGTTTATCAAAAATGATCGAGAGCGTAACCGACAGGCCTTAGGTCTAGGTTCTGGGATAGTATCGGGGATCGGTTAAGGGTGGGCCGGTCTCGTGGCCGTTTTTGCAGAGAAGGAGGTGGGTTCTCGGTGAGGATGCCCCTCATGGAGTGCTGTCAGCAACGGGGTGAGATGGGTCGCATAGGCCTGCCAGCGCCCCACGGAACTCTTATAGAGGGGTTGGGTGACTTGATCACGGCTGGCGGTTAAGACCTTGCGCGGGTTTTGGTAAAAGCTAAGGCAGGCCGCATCAAAGGGTAGCTTCAGGAATGTCAGTAGCCGGCGCACTTGTCCTTCCAGATCCTCTACCACGTCTTCGTAGCGTACACAGAGCACCGGATTGGGGATGACCGTTTGCCAACGGGCCACGATGGCTTCATGGGCCCGATAGTGATGTCCGAGATCCGTTAACGTATGGGCGTAGGGATGGGCATCTCTAAATTGTTGCTGGAAGAGGGAGAGACAGTTATCGCGTCCATCGCGCACGCAGTACAGGATCGGAGACTTAGGCCACAGGGCACTGATGAGTCCCAGATGCTGAAAGTTGTGCGGCATTTTATCGGTGACATAGTGGGCTGCAGGGGCCAGTTTTGCGAGACGTTTCTCATACGTGGCGCGCGCCGCCGCTAATGGGTCGGCGTCGGTTGCCTGTAACAGCCCGGCTGCGATCATCCGCGTGATGTCATCGAGTTCCCCGGCTCCCGTTATGGCGGGGTGACAGTCGAGAATCTGTTCAATCAGGCTTGTGCCGGAACGGGGCATGCCGACGATAAAGACGGGCTGTGGTGTCGCGACAGAACACGTGGTGAGAAGTTCTTGAAGACGCGGAAATTGCGCAAACTCGGTCTCTACTTTCTGCAACCAAGCGGCGTGATCATAGGGTTCTTTCTCCCTTAATACGGCTTGCCCTAAGCTATACCAGGAAAAGGCCTCATCATACTGGTGTCTTTTATGGAGATCATCGGCTAACAAAAAGGCGGCCTTCGCCCGGGTATTAAAGCGCCCGTGTCCACTCTCCCAAAAACTCAGCACCTCATCGTGTAGCTCGGCAAAACGATTGGCTTTGAGTAGGACTTCCGCTAAGTTTGTGAGTACCTCGGGGTGATCTGTCTGTAAGGTGCGCGCCTCAGTTAAGGCGGCCTCCGCCTCGGCATACCGATCTTGTTTGAGCCATATCGCCCCCAAATTGATTAACGTTTCGGGATGATGGGGTTCGTCGGCCTTGAGGCGTAATAAAATCTCCTCGGCTTTTGCAAATCGATCCTGTTGGGCCAAGATCGCCGCTAAATTGAGTAAGGCCGGGCGGCTGGTGGGCATAAGCCGCAAGGCTTTTCGCACAATGGCCTCGGCTTCCCCGCAACGGTCTTGATAGAGCCATACCTCCCCTAAATGACTTAAGGCGGTGACATGATCGGGGGCGGTGGCGAGTATCGCTTGCAGCGTGCTTTCCGCCTCCGTCAGGCGGTTTTGCTTCGTGAAAACCGCCGCGAGATTCAGGCGTGCCTCCAGGAAGTCGGGCCTAAGGCCTAACGCCTGATTGAGGTAGTGTTCAGCACCAACATAGTCCTGTTGGCGTCGCCGCAATTCGCCGAGATTAGAAAGAGCGGCTACGGACTCTGGATAGAGCGTGAGGAAATGGGTGAGGATGGCCTCGGCATCGACTAACTGCTGCGTATCGACCAGCATGTTGACCAATTCTACGAGCGCTGTGCGGACAGGCACCGAGGCGCGCAGGGCGTGGGTGAGGAGAGTCCGTGCCTCTTGTTGTTCGCCGGCCTTATAGAGCACGGCCAAGGTATTAATCCATAAGGCCGTCTGGTCCGGATCCGCTTTCAAAGCGGCTTTGAGATGAGATATCCCCTGTGCCGTCCGTCCGGTTTGAAGCGCCAACACCCCGAAATTATGTCTGATCGCGGGATGATGGGGATAGCGGGATAAGAGCGTCCGATACAGCTCTTCTGCCGCGGCCAGCCGCCCCGCCCGGTGGTGCGCTAAGGCTTGGCTTAAATCTTTCTCGAGTGCAGAGCTACGGGCGTTTGCGGTATCGGTAGGGGATGTCATAGGCTTGCTAGATGCGGTCGGGGACAGGTCTTCACGATACCAGAACCAGAGGACCTAAAGCGAGGCGAGAGAGGGCGTCTGGCCCAACCCCGTTTTGTGTCGGAAAAAGACTGTAGGTTTCGCTTGAGTGTTACGTCCTTCTCTGCTTAAGGCTCTCCCGCCCTCAATATCCCGATATCCTTTAGGGGCTTTTAAGAAACAGAGCCGGAAAGAGCGTGTGACAAGCCCAACATAAGATAGGCCGATGTTCCTCTGTTAAAGTGGGAAGTTCTGACACTCACCCACGACAAAGGAAACCGGCCTATGGTTCGGATTGTATCGGGTATCGCTACGCTCCACCAACATCGGGAAACGCTGTGCCATGCCCCGGACGTATATCGCCCGTCTGCGTGTCCGCATTGTGGCCTCGGGGGCCTGTGGTCGCACGGCTGTTACCAACGCAAGGCCGATCGCGCACCACTGTCCCTTGGGAACCCCCTCCGATCCCACGCTTTCTCTGCCGGGGCTGCCGGCGCACCTGTTCGCGCCTACCCGCGTGCATCGCGCCCCGGCGCTGGTATGACTGAGAGGTGGACCCCAACCTTTGGACAAAATCTCCGGATCTTTAAGTGGATTATCCGCCGGGTTGATCAAGCGGCTTGTCCCAGAGACACCCCAGCATAAGCCTGCCACGGTGTCTGTCGGTCCGTCAGCGCTTGATGACGACGGTCATTATTGTAGAAATCGAAGTATTTGGCAAGAGAGGCCCGCGCCTCGGGAATCGATTCGTAGGCTTTGAGATACACCTCCTCATATTTGACGCTGCGCCAGAGGCGCTCGACGAACACATTATCCCGCCACCGCCCCTTACCATCCATGCTGATGGCGATCCTGTGGCGCTCCAGAACGCCAAGGAACGCTTCGCTCGTGAATTGCGCGCCTTGGTCGGTGTTGAAGATCTCCGGCGCCCCATAGTGCGCTAGGGCCTCCTCCAGGGCCTCGATACAGAAGTCCGCCTCCATGGTGGTCGAGAGCCGCCAGGACAATACTGCCCGGGTGGCCCAATCCATGATGGCGATGAGATAACAAAAGCCCTGGCGCATCGGGATGTAGGTGAGATCTGTACACCAGACCTGATTGGGCTGTTCGATCGCTAAACCTCGCAAAAGATAGGGAAAAATACGATGACCCTTCCCGGGAAGACTGGTCTTTCGCTTAGGGTAGAGGGCCTCTAATCCCATCATGCGCATGAGCCGCTGGATGCGCTTGCGATTCACGAACCGGCCCT
>JAJYQN010000045.1 GCA_021794595.1 Pseudomonadota bacterium | reverse complement strand
AGCGAGAAGTGATGGCGACGTATATTTGTGGTGTTGTGAGGTGTTCGTCCCCCAAAGGTGCTCTGTGTTAAAGGGCGCTAGTGCGCATGCCCAGCGGCTATGGGTGTACCGGGACATGGTCTACAACCTCATCCGTAAGGACTTTCGGGTGCGCTACCAGGGGGCCGCCCTGGGATTTGCTTGGTCACTCGGAAACCCGCTCGCCCTGATCGTTCTCTACGACGTGATCTTTACGCACGTGTTCCGGTCCAATATCAAGGATTATGTGCTCTACCTTTTCATCGGGGTAGTGAGCTACAACCTCTTCAGTCAGGCGGTCCTGCAGGGCTGCGAAAGCCTTACGGGCGCATCGAGTTTCCTGCAGAAGATTTACTTCCCGCGGATTTTGGTGCCCACCGCCAATGTCCTCTTTAGTCTCGTGTTGTCGATTGCGGCGTTTCTCGTCCTGTTCGCGGTGTTCCCCCTGATTGGGGGCGTGTATCACTGGGACATGCTGCTCTATCCCTTCGCGCTGGGGTTGTTCATTATCTTCAGCTGGGGCATTGCGCTGGTTTTCTCGGTATTGCATGTGGAATTCCGGGATCTCAAGCACCTTATTGAGATCCTGCTGATGTTTCTCTTTTGGGTTACTCCCATCACGTTCGATGCCAGCATGATTCACTCCCACATATTTCGGGACATCCTTGCTTTAAACCCGCTGACCTATTTCTTCACGGCGTTTCATGACCTGCTCTATAGCGGTCGGATACCCTCGTCGTCGACATGGGGCCTGATGGTGGTGTTCGCGGCGATTACGGCTACCGTGGGCGTCTCGCTGTTTCGGGTCAAGGCCGCACAGCTGATCGAGCTTCTTTAACCATGAGCACACCCGCCCTTTCCGTAAGCCACGTCTCCAAGGAATTCACGCTCTACCACAACCGCGCTATGGCGCTGAAGACCCGCTTCCTCGGGCTATTCCATGCGGACAAGCGGCAGCGACGTGAGCAGTTCCAAGCCCTGACGGACGTCAGTTTTGATGTGGGTCAGGGCCAGAGTCTGGGGCTCCTGGGTCACAACGGCTCTGGAAAAAGTACGCTCCTTCAGATTATCGCCAATATTCTGACGCCGACATCCGGCCATGTTGTCGCCCGCGGACGCGTGGCGCCGCTTATTCAGCTCGGCGTCGGGTTCAACCCCGAGCTGACGGGGTACGAAAATGTCTTTCTGAACGCAAGCCTCTATGGGTTTCGGAATCGGGAGGTCCGCAAGCGCCTCGATGCCATCGTGGAGTTTGCCGAACTCTCGCAATTCATCGATTCCCCCCTCAAGCATTACTCTTCGGGCATGCAGATGCGCCTGGGCTTTGCCGTGGCAGTCCATCTGGAGCCCGATATTGTTCTGGCCGACGAAATCCTTTCTGTCGGTGACCAAGCGTTTCAAGAGAAGTGTCTGGCCAAAATTGCCGAGCTACGCAGGGGCGGCATGACCCTGTTACTTGTCTCCCATAATCCGGAGCAAGTGAATAGCTTCTGTGACTACTATGTCCGTCTCGAAAAAGGTCGGGTTGTCGAGGAGGGACGGATATCGCACAAGGATGCGAAACCGGCAGGCACAACCTCCGCCAATGTGCGGCTGGTTCACAAAAGTCCTGAGGTGCGGGGGTAGCTAAAGCGATGCCCGACGTAGCTCGGCCAAGCTCAGTCGTGGATATGCAGTGCGCGGCTTTTATGGGACCGATTTTTCGGACACCTCTGGCTCGGGCGCTGAATGTTGGTTTCGCGCCGACAATACTCAGATCGTAACGCCCAGCAGCCGCACGAGTCTTTGAAGGCGCCTTCGGTCGGCCGCGCACCCATCGGTGTCGAGGTGATCCCGGAACCTCTGGGAGTCAGGAAGGGCGGCGTGTAGTGTCGCATCGAGCCGCTTCATGGGCACCAACCATCATTGGAAGCCGCGGTGTCACCCGTGGTGATACGCGCTTGACCGGGACCGCTCAAGAAGTCGGTACTGGGTGTGTACCGACAGACGGGAGCTTTTCCGCTCAATGCGTTCGGTACCGGCGCGGCGCCCCCATGGCGCGCAGCGAGGGCGCGTAGTCCGCAAGAGGCCTAGGTGGCTTGTCCCATCGCGCGTACCGAGAGCCGGTGCACGTCTGTCGTTTCGTGGGCATTCGCGCGAAAATCGTCGTGAACCGTAAGCCTCCGGATCTTGGGCAACACCGCAGCTCGCCAATATTCGCAGCGGCGCTTTCGGGACCGATTATATCCTTGAGCGCGCAGGGAACCGGAGGCGCATCATGGATGTGGCGGTGTGCGGGGAATGAGCAAGCTATACATCATGCGCCTTATCCGATGAGGATTCCGCGATTTGGGGCGCGACCGCAGGGCCTACCTTGATTGTCCGGGGTGATGGCAAAAAAGGGCGATAGGGAATGAAGCTGTTCGAAATCGATAGCGTAAGAAAGGCGGATCAGCGCGCTAGTGGGTGTGAATATAGCGGCGCCTGCGCTCGAGTTCAACCGAGAGCCGCGGGGGGCCGAAAACCTTGCTAGTCCGGAGTGCCTTGTACCTCGCGAACTGCGATTCGGTAAGACGGCTGTCGTCGGAGGAGATCTTAAAGCGTCTTACATGGGGTCTGGTCTTCGCCGAAAAGATTGTGCTGACCCCGAATATTTTAATTGACAATCCCGACATGGATGCGTGCCTTCAAGGGGGTGTTGTTGGCAAGTATCTCATGGCCAAGCCGGGGCTTGTTGTGCTCCGGCATAATCACAGCCAGAAACAACTAAGCGTCTTAGACCATTTCGGGGAGGCGCGCGAAGACTATATCGTATCTCACGTCAGTCCCGACAGTGCCACTGTCAAAAAAAAGCGAGATCTTACGTCCAGCGAGTTGAGCACTATCGAGGCGCGCTTGGACCGTTTAGACGCCTTCCTGGCAAAGATTCAGGCACAACATGAACGCATAGCATTAGTGCCAGGCGCGCTTTCCGGGGAAATCGCCGAACGTTTGCAGAGCTATAAGGCAGCGACCGCCTTAGGCGGGATCGGGGAGGCACAGTTGGAGTGTTTAATGGATCATGGGGCATTATCCTCGCGCTCCGACTGGTATCGCCATATAGGCGAGGAGTTCTCAAAGGATGCTCATACCGAAAGGGTGGTGCGCCTAGAATTGGTGGACCCGGCATATAACTCTCTTTTCATTCGAAGCGGCGAGGCTTTTGCAAGTGACAGCATCCGGAGATTTGAACTGCCTGCATTGCTGACGACGGCGTTGGCCATGCGTGTTTATGATCGGCCGATAGAGGTGGCGCGGCAAGCGATTAGGGTGGCGCAGTTCGTGCATACAAGCGGACTTTCCGGAGTCTTAGGCTGGGCGAAAGAATACGGAACGGAGTATTTCGCGGAGGCAATGGCCGAAAAGGCAAGGGCAGGATTGGGAAGTGTGTCGACGTGGGCGAAGATGGAAAGGAGGCTGACACAATGGATAGGAGTGGAGATCAAGAAATAGTCGAATACGAAAATCCGTGGTTTCGGGTAATGAGGAAAGGCAAGTTCTATTTCGTCGACGAGCCGAAGGCGCATAACGCCGCTATTGTCTTTATCGAATTCCAAGGCCGGCTCGTCCTGATAGAGCAATACAGAGTAGCTTCCGGAAGCATGCTTTTAGCGACCCCGAGAGGTTATGGGGAGGGGCAGGAGACGAGCGCGGCATGCGCGGCTCGCGAGGCGTTTGAGGAGACGGGATTCCGTGTGCCGGAGCGCGGGCTTAAGTTTCTTGGGCGGGTGCGACCGAATTCGGCTATTTTGACGAGCGTCGTAGATGTGTATTTTGGTGTGGCCGACGGGAGTCGAGAGGAGCGACCGGATACGGAAGAGGTCGCGCAGGTCGTTTTGTGCACTTATGATGAATTCGACATAGAGGTAGCGGATGGGCGCGTGACAGATGGGATGACATTGGCGGGGTATTTATTGCTGAAACTGAAAATAAAATCGAGCTAGAGACGGTGATGTAGGGGATCGGATGGTAATGACGCACGAGTTTTACGAGGAATTATTCTCCGCGGTATTTGCGCTATATTTTGCCGCCAACATTGCCGCATCGCGCGATTATAACGCCTTTGATACAGCGGCAATTATGGCCTGCGATTACAAGGCGTTGTGGCGGTTCCTAATCGGCACATTGTTTTTGAACGTAGTACCCGCTTTATACTATGATTACATGGTTCATATTATTTATGCATTGCCATTATTAGGGAGCGCGCGTGTATGGTCATGGATCGGCATTAAAGACGATCTATGGATGTTGGTTTTGGGGATGGCGGGGGGCGGCTTTTATAGAATATTTGCGGGTATCATGGTGTGTCGTTTGAAGAACGAACAGTTTGTGTTTTATGCAGGGCAGAATTGCTGTGTGACACCGAATAATTGTGGTCATCGCAGCGATTCTTGTGATGGAGAAAATATTAATCTATGTGGTTTCTACACCCGCCCTAGTGTGGCGATGAAGAGATTTAGAATAGACCCGTGGTACCACATATGCGGCGGCGTGCTTTATCTCATTGGGCCGTTTTGCTTTGGCGTGTGTATGGCGTGGCAATACGGCGTCCGGTGGCGATAAGGCGCGAAGGATTGCGTTTGGGAGCGCTTCTGTGGCGAGCAAGAATGTGGCAGTGTCGGTGGCGGAGCAGGGACGTGGAGCGAGTGTTATAGGGGCGTGGGTCTTTCGTGGTTTGGGTCGCTCGGGCGTTCGTTGGGCAGGCGTATCGCCGCAACATTGGGGAAGCCATATCGGGCGCATAGGTGACGCACGAATTCGGCATCGATGCCGTATAGGAACGCGAGTTTGCCGCGCAGATGGGAGACGGCCTCGCCCGGGAGTTCGGATTTTGATAAGGCATGCATAGCCGATCGAAGTTTGCGTTTCTCGTTTCGTCCGATGGAGGCGGTGCCGCTGTTTGATAAGACGAGGCCGGTCAGGATGCGGCGGTGCTTTTTGGATACGTTGACGGTCTTTTCCTTGTTGATCGTGATGCCTAGATAGTCGAGCTCAAGGAGCAGGCGATGGATTTGTTGCTCAATGTCGTCGAGGACGTGGGGCTCGTTTGTCGAGATGGCGATGTCGTCGGCATACCGCGTGTAGCGCGCGTTTCTCGATACGCATAGTGTATGGAGGCGGGTATCTAGCTCGAACATCAGGTAGTTCGATATGAAGGGCGAGCTCGGGGCGCCTATGGAGAGGCACAGGACATCGCTATTTCGGGGCTTGCGGCATAGGAGCCGGCAGATGATGTCGATCTCGGGTTCGGGGTACGCTGTATCCAATCGCAGCCGATGGCGAAGCGCGTGTTCCGTGAGACTTGGGAAGAAGTCCTTGAAGTCGAGCTTTAGCAGGTAGCGTGCCGAGGCATGTGGCAGGGCGTGATTGCGTATGGAGCAGTGCTTTTGATAGGCCGTGGCGGCCTCATGGATGGGGAGGCCGGAGAGTTCGTGGTCGATGAGGAGCCTCTGCAGGAGCTTGATCTCGGCAGTCGGCTGTGAGATGAGCCGGGTGCCGCGGCCGTTGCGCTTTTTGATGGTGTGGTTCTTGTAGCGACTGGGGGCTGTGGCAATAAGGACTTCAAGCTCCCGCTCGGAGAACGGCGACAGGGCAAGTAGCCGGTCAAAGAGCGGTTCCCTGGGGGAGTTCATTGGGGCCTCGCCAGTATGGTTTCTTTTTGCGGGTCACGCTTTATTCGCGTCAGGCGCCGGGCCTTGAATCGGGACCTATCAAAGGGGGAGGGCGTTTTTGATCGGTAGTCGATCCAGGGGCCTTGAGCGGACCGCCCGCGAACGGCAAAGAGTTCCTGGCGACGAGACCAGAGC
>JAJYQN010000026.1 GCA_021794595.1 Pseudomonadota bacterium | reverse complement strand
TCGACCAAAAGCGCCGCGCCCACGGCCGTACCCGAATCCCCCGCTATCGGGGGGACCCACACCTCCTCAAATAAACCCGCGTCCCGCACCGCACTATTCAAAACGCAATTGAGGGCAAGGCTACCGGCCAGAACAAGGGCGCGGCTGTGCGCCTGTCCCTTAAGCCAGTCGGCAAGCTGTAAGACGGTTTCATTCTGGGCCTCTTGCAGGGAGCAGGCGATATCCCTATGCCGTGGCTCGAGTTTTTGTCCGTATTCTCTTCTCGGCCCTAATAGGGTCACCAGGTCTTCCTGGGCGATACGATATTGGCCGTTCTTTTCGAGAGCGATAATCTTCGCGAAGGCCTCTCGATAGCGGGGCCGACCGGAGGCCGCGAGGCCCATGACCTGGGCCTCGCCTCCACCCCGTAAAAACCCGAGATGCTCCGTCACCTTTTGATATAAAAGACCAAGGGAATGCGGTAGAAGCACCTCTTGGAGGGAGCGAATCGTAAACCCTTCACCCACGGCGTATGTCGTGCTCGCGCGTTCACTACCCACATTGAGGCCCAAGATCGCAGCATGATCGAAAGGCGAAGTAAGATAGGCCGCGGCGACCGATGCCTCCTGATGGGCAACAAAATGCCAAGAAAAGCGATGATCGCCTGCAAAATACGGGGTGAGATGATCTGGATAACTCGTGGTCAGTGCCAGGCGGGAATAGGCAATCCGATTGCGCCGCCAGGCATCCTGGAAGGCCGACTCGCTATCCGACCACGAAGCGATATCCTGAGAGAGATTCGATAGCGGCGAATCGGTCGTTTCTCGGCCCAAAAGAGTGGGATCCCAGGCGTAGGCAATGTGGTCAATATCCGCGAGCCTCGCATGATGTTGCTTGAGGCACCAAGCAATACCCTCAAACGGTATGCCATAAAGGATGTCCGCCATGAATCGCCGCGCCCGGGAGGTGCGATCGAAGCGCCCGTCTTCCACGGCCCCCACGATGCGGCCGTCTTCGACAAGACATGCCGATGCGTCATCAGGGCCAGCATTGAGGCCCAAGGTCAGCATAAGGCTGAGCGGATTTCTGGCCCATAGTCCAGCAAAAGTTCGGTCACCGCATCGACGACCTGGCGCGGGCTTATGTCGCGAAGGCAGCGATGGTGTCCGGTCGGACACTGACTTTTATAGCAATACCGGCACGGGACATCGGCCGACAGGACCCGCGATCGCACCCGCCAGGGGGCATGCTGCGGGTTTGTCAGGGCATACAGCACGACCACCGGCGCCCCTACCGCTGCCGCGATATGGGCCGGCCCGGTATTGTTGGTGACGACCATGTCGGCATATTTCAGTAAGGCCGCCAACCGTTCGAGCGACAAATCGCTCAAGACCGGGCAATCGCTGCGAGCCTCCGCCTTCACGTGCCACAGCAAGTCCCGTTCGCCAAAAGACCCTGTCAAAATACAGTAGGCATCCAGTTCTTGCTCCAGGAGCCGGATGACCTGAGCATATGAGGATTCCGGATAGCGTCTGGAGGGGGCCGAGGCGCCGGGATGGAGCACCACAAACGGCCGCCCAGGGCGCCGCCAGCGGGAGGCCCACTGCGCAGCTGCCGGCCGGATCGCCAAGCTCAGCCGATCATCTCGTCTTGGGGCGCCCAGAGCGGTTGCCAAATCGCACTGTCTTGTGACCTCGTGGCGAATGCCTCCTTGTGGTTCGTCTTCCGAAAGCCATGTCGTAATGAGTTGATAAGGGTTTTCGCGGCAATAGGCCGCGCACTGCGGAATACCCGCAAGATGGCACATGAGCGCGGCTGGTAGCGGACTTTGGCTAAACACGGTAAAAATGACGGCGCCGTCGAAACGGAAGGACCGTACTTGGTCGATGAAGGCCATGTCGGACTGGGGTTGGTGCGGCGCTCCCTTCATCCATGGCGCCTCATAGACGATGACATCGTCTATGTCAGGCATGAGTTGGGCACAGGCGGACCCCGCTGGTGATACAAGGGCTGTGATCGTGCGCCCCGGAACGGCGTTTTTCAGAGCGGATATGGCCGGGCCGGTCATAAGAAGGTCGCCCAGTCCGTCTAGGCGGACGACCAACAGCCGGAGCACATCGTTCCAGGCGGGAGCGTTCATTGGCGGGCAAAGGAGTGGGGTCGGACCGGGCGGCCCGGACCTGACGCATCGATTATAAAGCCCGCCGCCTCATCGACATCACGAGCTATGTAATCGGGTACTCGTCGTTCTGACAATTCCCAGCGAGTCTCGTTTCCGTTATCGATAAGGACACTACGACAGCCAGCGGCGTGACCGGCTTCGACATCATCCAAGATGTCGCCTATACACCAGGACCTCCTCAGATCGAAGTGGCCTTCGCGCGCCGCCCTTTGAAATAGCCCGGGCCTTGGTTTACGGCAGGTGCAAGAGATCGCGTAGTTCTTGATCCGCCCCAAGGGGTCGTGAGGACAGTAGTAAAATCCCGCAAGCGGTACGCCAAAGCCGCGCAACAAATCCCGGAGCCGCTCCTCTACGCCAAGTAGCGCCTCCTCGGTAAAATATCCCCGCGCAACGCCGCCCTGATTGCTCACGACCACCAATCGAAACCCGCGCTCATGAAGTCGTCGCAAGCCGCCTCGCACACCCGGCGCCAGACGGATTCTGTCGGGATCGACATTGTATGGGACGTCGTCGATCAGGGTGCCGTCTTTGTCAATAAAAACCGCGGCGTCACTCATTACGGCCATGAGGTCTCTCGCATCGGTAGAACCATGATCTCCGGAATCACCGTCTCTGCCGGCTGAAGCAGCACAAAGCGCACCGTTTCTGCGACATTGGCCGGATCTTGTAGCGTCGAGACATCAATATCGGGAAATCGGTCAAGCAGAAACGGGGTTCGTAAACCCCCCGATATCACGGCAGTAACTTTAATGCCCAAGGGTCGCGCCTCGACATGCATGGCGTGACTCAATCCCAAAAGCCCCCACTTGCTCGCATGGTAGGCACTCGCGTTTGGCCATGCCCTCTTGGCGGCCGTGGATACGATGTTTACGATATGCCCGCCCCCTTGCTTACGCATATAAGGGAGGACGGCTTTTGCCGCCATGAACGGCCCCGTGAGATTAATATCGATAATTCTCTGCCATTGCTCTACGGGCATGTCCTCTATGGAGGTCGTAAGATCGGTGCCAGCATTGTTAACCAAAATGTCGCAGCGTCCATGACGCCTGACGATTTCTTTAAATGCTCCGCCGACGGAATCCTTGTTGCCCACGTCAAGACGCAAACCCTCAACCCGCCACCCATCGCTTGTCAAGGACTCGGTCATCGCATGAACCTTGGCTTCAAGAACGTCTCCTGCGACGACGATTGCGCCAGCCATGGCAAGGTTACGGCAAATGGCGGCCCCTAAACCTTGCGCGCCACCAGTCACGAAGGCCACGCGGCCGGAAAGGCAAAGCGAGCTCTTGCGCCCCGGCATCGTCGTTTCGTGGACTTCATGGGGGCGCGCTAAAGATTCGTCCATCGTGCTCTCCTTATAGTTAACTTAAAAATGACATGGATGTGTCGGTGGCATCGCCCGCGCAGACGGCGGGCGATGCCATCCGGTCCCCGGCGACATGGGCTATGACGTCCCGATAGACGCCATCCGCTAATTCGGCGACCCGCTTCCACGTGAACATGCTGTTCGCCCGTACCAATGACCGCTCCGCAAGAAGCCTTCGCTCCCCGGGGTTACGAATGGCATGATTCATATACAGAGCGACGGCCGCCGGGTTGCGTGGTGGTACGAGATAGCCTGTGATCTTATGTTGAACCGTGTACTTTATTCCGCCCACGGCAGATCCTAAGACCGGGGTTCCGCATGCCATGGCCTCGATCGGCGTGATACCAAACGGCTCATACCAGGGGGTTGTGATAAAGAGATCAGCCGCACTGTAGTACTGGCGTAATTGATTGGGCCGTCTACGACCCACAAAGGTGACCTTGTCGCTCACGCCGTGAACATCGGCGAGCGCCTTAAGACGCCCTATTTCCGGGGTCCGGCTGATGTCATCGTTATCGCTTTCTCCTCCCACGATCAGAAGCCTAGCGACTACGTTATATTGATCCCGGAGGCGCGCCAGGGCCTCGATAACCGTCGCGACACCCTTGCGCGGCACCATCCTTCCGATATGCAACAGCAGGGGCTCGTCTTGGGCAATACCCAAGACTTTTCGGGCCGCGGCATTATCCATCGGAGAAAATTGCTCGGGATCGAAGCCGCAGGGCACAAGCCGCAGTTTTTGTGGTAACGCTCCGTAAAATGTCCCCAGGTCTTTCGCGTCCTGGGGACATTCGGCCAATATGGCGTCCGCATCCGCAACGATCTCGGACTCGATAAGATTGCGGTCCTTTGGGAATTCATCACAGGCGCCCTGATGGAGCTGACGCACCGCACCAAGCGCGTGGAATGTCACAACAAACGGGATACCAAATTCCTCCTTCAGTCGGCGTGCCACAAGACCCGACATAAAAAAATTCGCGTGGACCACGTCGTAGAAGCCGCGCCCTTGCCGTATCCAAGAGTGCATGTACCGCGCGAAGTCCTCCATATAGGGAAGAAGACCCTCCTTGCGCACTGGCCGCGCCGGGCCGGCCGGGACATGGATAATCCGAACACCCAGACCCCACACCACGATCTCCGGCAAAGTCATGTCATCGCGACGCGTAAAGACATCTACGGTATGGCCCATTTCGCCCAATCGGAGTGCCAACTGACCAACATAGACGTTTTGGCCACCACAATCGCAGCCGCCCAGGATGGCGAGAGGCGAGGCATGTTCGCTAATAAGCGCAATTCGCTTGTTCATTTAGGTCTCCCGAGCCTAGTGCTTGCTGAAAGCCCGACCGAAGCCGTATAGCCGCAGCGAACGCTGCATCCCAGTCTCTGGCGAACCGTGCTAAGGAAAAATAGGTTGCCGCATAGCGCTTGGCCCCCTCCCCCAGCATCCGCGCCCTGTCTCTTTGAGTCATAAGTTCCCGCATTCTGCCTACCATCTGGTCAACATCCGTATAAACGTAACCAGATACGCCATTTCTTATTACGCTAGACATTTCTGTTGTCGCAAGTCCGATAACCGGAACACCTACGGCCATCGCCTCGCACACCGAAAGTCCTAGGCTCGTGTAGCGAATGGGATTGAAAAAGAATCTATAGCGAGCCATGAACGACGGAAGCTTTTCCGCAGGCACCTCCCCTAGTCCGCCCACAGCTTCCGACCCCATGCCCACGAGATCTAGTGGAACGCGAGCGCGCACGTACTCGAAGATATCGCGCCCCAACCGACGCCCGCGCTTAGCGAGATCGTTGACAACGACAAGGCCGCGCGGAATATCGCCCGAGTAATGGATGTCCGGGGGAATCACCACGCCGTGCCTCACCACTCGAACCGGGGATCGTCTGTTATCCCACATCAAGGCATTGAAGTGCGTGACATGGACCAGTAGTACTGTTGGGTCGTCTACGACATGCACGGTATCGGTCGGCGCGCCCCGTGGCGGGTCGTGCTCAAGATAGATCTGGGGAAGCCTGCGCTGCTCGGGGCTCAGAAGTTGATACTGGTCGGTTTCATAAGGACCCGGGGACTGGAAAAGGATGACGTCGAACTCGAGCGCACGAACATCCTCGGCAGGAACCTCGCACAGATTGCTGGGCCAGTTACGGTCTGCTGGCCGACCCCCATATCCTTCGGGGCGCCCGGGCTTCACGGGGACATAGAACGTATGTGGCAATTGACTTAGGTAATACAGGTAACTCCCATGGACATGCCACGTCAGCACTCGTAACCGCGGGCCCTGGGGCTTAGTTTTGGCCAACATCATAGAG
>JAJYQN010000038.1 GCA_021794595.1 Pseudomonadota bacterium | reverse complement strand
ATTGCGCCAAGCTTGGCGCACCCGGCGCCGCGAGGCCAAGGCCACGCTCGTGGCTGTCATCGGCTATCGCCCACAAAGGCCCTGGCCGGCCCCAGCGCCCGCGCGGTGGCGTCCACCGATGCCCGCCCGCGCCTGGGCCACGGCGCTCGCTCACCGCCCCGACCTGCGACTGGCTGAGATCGATCGCCGCTATCGGGAGTCCGTGCGCCGCTACCAACACGCGCGGCGGCTCGGCTGGATGACCGTGGGCGCTGGTATCGAGCTCGACCGTCAGGTCCTGCGCGGGGTGCCCGCGCAGCCCATCGATCGCTCGATCGAATTGAGTGCTTCGCTCCCGTTGCCGTTCTGGAATCGCAACCAGGGTAACCGGTCGGCAGCACGGGCCCAGGCCCTTCAGGCGCGCGCGCATATCCACGCGCTGCGCTGGCGGATCCGCCACACCATCACCCGTGACCTCTTTCGACTACAACGGCTGCGGGCCCGTGAGCAACGCCTGACGCGATTGCTCGGCCACGCCCGCCAAGCCGTGGCGCTCGCACTGCAAGGCCTGCGGCTGGGTCAAGTACACACGGCAAGCGCGCTCGCGGTATTTACCGACCAACTCACCCTGACGGCGGCGTGGCTGAAGACCCATGGCGCCGTGGCTGGCGCGCGCACGGCCCTGCGCATCGCCCTGGGCGGCCCCAAGGAGAAATCATGATCAAGATACCCGTCGTCGTCGCGGGCGCCCTGGCGCTCGCCCTCACCACCATTCCGGCCCTCGCCCGGCGTTCACCGATCGTGCATCTGTCGCCGGCCAACATACGCGCGCTTGGCCTCAAGATCATCTCCGCGCGGATACGTACACTCCACGCCCGTCGTACTTTCTACGGCGATTTCACATTGCCCCCGGATAGCGAGGCGGTCGTCACCCCCCGTATCCGCGGGCGCGTGACGGCCTTGTACGCCACCGTGGGCACGGCGGTACGCCGCGGGGCGCCGCTCGCGCGCGTGCAATCCCTTCTTGTCGGGAATCCGCCGCCGAGCGTGGTCGTCCACGCTCCCATAAACGGGGTGGTGGAAACACGGCCCGCGATCCTGGGCGAGGCGGTGGCTCCTGGTACGCTCCTCTATCGCCTGATGAAACCCCACCGGCTGTGGCTCAAGGCCTACGTCTACCAGCAGGACGTGGCCGTTGTCCACCGTGGGCAAGAGGCTCGCATTCGGGCGCTCGGCGTCGCCACCCCCCTGCAAGGACAAGTAGTCATGGTGGCGCCGCGCGTCAACCCGCGGCGCGGCGCGGAAACGATATGGATCGCGTTTGACCATCCCCCCGTCGCATTAAGGCCCGCGCTCTTTGCACGCGCCTCCGTCACAATCGCAAGCAAACGCGCGGTGGCCGTGCCTTCCCACGCCGTGGTCAATGTCGGCACCCGCCACGCGGTGTTCGTGGCGATAGGCGGCGATCGCTTTCGCTACACGCCGGTGACCGTCGGAATATGTGAGCGTGGCTATTGCGTGGTTTCCGGACTCGAGGCCGGCGCGCGCATCGTCACTCAAGGCAACGCCGAACTCTACACGTTGTGGATGACCGGCGGCAAACTCAAGGCAGACAGCTGATGTTCAATTTCCTCATTTCCTTGTCGCTACGCAGCCGCGCGCTCGTCCTCGGGGTATTCGTCATCCTCGCCGGGGCGGCGCTGCTCGCCTGGCGCAGCATGCCAATAAACGTCTTTCCAGCCTTTGCCACGCCGCGCGTGGTCATAGGCACAACCTTGCCCGGCATGGCGCCGCGCGACATGGAAGCGCTCGTCACCTATCCGATCGAGACCGCGATAAGCGGCACGATGGGCATACGCGTAGTGCGCTCGAAGACCACGCTCGGGGTGTCGCTGGTGACGGTGGTGTTTCATGCCGGCACCAACATCTACCATGACCGCCAGCTCATCGCCGAACGACTCCAGGACCTGCAATCACGACTGCCGGCGGGCGTCCACGGACCCGAGATATTCCCGCTCACATCGGCCATCGGATGGCTTGTCAAATATTCGCTCACAAGCCCAATTGTGCCGGCCCAGGAGTTGCGCACGCTGGCCGACTGGGTGATCCGGCCGCGGTTGCTGTCCGTGGGTGGGGTGGCCGACGTGGCCGATATTGGCGGGGCGGTCACGCAATATCAGATCGACCTTCGTCCCACCGCCATGCAGGCCTACTCGGTGAGCGTGGGCGATGTAGCACGCGCCGTGCGCGGCGTCAGCCGGGACCTGCCGGGCGGCATGGTGGAAACACCAGGCCAGCAATTGATCGTGTCGGCGGCGGGTCGGCTCCGCGAAAGCGACGCGCTTTCACGTCTGGGGCACACCCTAGTCGCCGACCACGACGGTCTGCCTATAACGCTCGCACAGGTCGCCCGGATCCGTCGCTGGCACGCCATACGGCTCGGCGCGGCTGCCCTGGGCTCGGCGCCAGCGGTGGTGGGTACTGTCTACAAGGCCTACGGCGCGAGTACCATCACGACTACCCATCACGTACTGCACACCCTGCGGGCGGTTCGTCGGGCGCTGCCGCCGGGCGTTACCCTTAACACCCACATTTTCCGACAGTCGACTTTCATCAAGGCCGCCACTCATAACCTCTGGACGGCCTTGTGGCAGGGCGCGCTCATCGTCATCCTCGTGCTGCTCGTGTTCCTTGCGAACTGGCGCGCCTCGCTTGCGACCTTCGTCGCCCTGCCGGCCTCGTTCGCGCTCGGGGCCCTGATCCTCTATTTCTTTCATGCTGGCGTAAACGCCATGACGCTCGGAGGCCTCGCTGTGGCCATAGGGGAAGTCGTCGATAACGGTATCATCACCGTGGAAAACATCGTCCGCCGCCTACGCATCGCCCGCCACAACCAGACCCGCGAAGCTGTGCTCGGAACCGACACCGTCATTCTTCATGCCATCCGCGAGGTACTGAATTCCATTGTCTACGCGACCGCTATCGTCATTTTGGTCTTCCTACCGGTCTTTTTCATGCACGGCATCCCCGGACGCATCTTTTCACCGCTTGGCATAGCCTATCTGGCCACCATGCTCGCCTCGCTGGTCGTGTCCGTCACCCTGATTCCAGCCCTATGCTCCTTACTGTTCAGCCGCTACGACCATAGGGTATCCGATGCGCGGGAAACGGGCCTCGTCCGCTTCCTCAAACGCCACTACCTGCGCCTTCTCGAACGGATTCTGCCGTGGACGCGGACCATCGTCATTCTCGCACTGGTGGCGGTGGTGGCAGCCGGCGCGAGCTTCATGCGCCTCGGCCGCTCGTTTCTGCCGCCTTTCCATGAAGGCAACTACATCTTGGTCATGACGGCTTTGCCCGGCACCCCTTGGCGGGAATCGATGCGCCTGGGCGCGGTCGTACGGCACGATCTCGCGGGCTTCCCGCAAGTCGTCTCGGTTGACCAGCGCGCCGGCGCCGGGACACTCACGCCTGGAGCGAACACCCCGAACAACTCCGAGTTCGATCTACGCATCGACTTTCATCGTGGTCGGCAATCGCCGCACGTCCTGCTGGGCGAAATCCGTAAGAAGCTCACCACCATCCCCGGGGTGGCCTTCAATCTCGGCGAGTTCATCGCCCACCGTATCGACGATGTGGAATCGGGCGTGCCGGCGGACGTGGCCGTGAAGATATACGGACCACGCCTGCGCCGCCTCTACCAGATCGGCAAGGCCGCGCGCCGCGCAGTGGCGCCCATACCCGGCATCGTCGACCTGCATCTCGAGCAGCAGATCCGTGTTCCACAGATCGTGGTCACGCCGCGTCGCACACGCGATGCGCATTACGGCGTGCCCGCGGGGCGGCTGCTCCGCGATGTCAACCTCTACCTGAACGACACGCCCATGGGCCATGTCCTGCATGGACCACGACGATTCGCGATCACGCTACGGGTGGCGCGAGGCGCCCGGCGTTCGGCGCACGCCCTGCGTAACCTCCCGATACGGGCGCCCGCACTCGGCGCGCGCGCCGTCGTGCCGCTGGCTGAATTGGCCTCGGTCCGGGTGCGGCCGGTACCTTTCGAGATCCGCCGAGCGCACGGACATCGCGTCTTGCTGCTCACCTTTGATGTGACGGGTAGGGCGCTGTCCACGGTCGTCCGTGAGGTCCAGAAGCGGGTAGCGACGATCCCGTTGCCGCGCGCCTACTTTGTGCGCTACGGCGGGACGTTTCGCAGTCAACAGCGCGCCAACACCACGCTGTGGCAACTCGGGTTGCTCGCCATCATCCTTTCTGCCCTGCTCCTCCAAAAGGCATTCGGCTCGCTGCGCGACGCCATGCTCGTGCTCGTCAATCTGCCACTGGCCATGGTCGGAGGGGTGGCGGCGCTGCTTTTGACGGGATCGACACTCAGTACCGCCGCAGTCATCGGATTCATCGCGCTCTTTGGCATCACCGCGCGTAATGGGATCATCCTCATAAGCCACTACAAGGACCTCGAGGCCGAAGGCCGGTTGGTCGACGAGGTCGTGAGAGAAGGCACGCTCAACCGACTGGTGCCCATCCTCATGACCGCGATCACGCCCGCCCTGGCGTTGCTGCCGCTCCTGTGGGGATCGCCGGTCGGTAAGGAGCTCGAGCGGCCGCTTGCCTTTGTCGTGCTCGGCGGTCTCGTGACTTCGACACTGCTGAATCTCATCGTCATTCCGAGCGTCTACCGCGCCCTGCGCCAACGCCGCCCCGTGCGCCCGCACCTTGACACATGAACGCCCGCGCGATCATAGCTACAAGGATAATGTGCACGCCAGCGACCGATCCCGCGCGTTGCGGTCGCATAGTCAGACGGCAAGGCGGCGGCTACGCGGGACGGAGACCCATACCCATCCTTCTTCTAAGTGGCAGGATCGAGAGCGCCACATTCCTTTATGAACGCCGCGGGGCGGGCGGCCTGCGCGCGGTCACCAAAACCCCGCTTACCATCCTGCCGCTTAAAGAGTTGGGCAAGACCCTCGCGCCCCCGGACCGTTTAGCCCCGCGCTGACCCGTGCTGGGATTGGCTAATCTGCCTTGGCGTTGACCTGTCGATAGGTCAGAGCGTTCCCCGGTCTTGTCGGATCTTAAGGCTTGTGACCTCATAGGAGCTTTGTCTTGCACCGTGAGTGTCTTGTCCGGGTCGAAGGATAGGCAATACGCCTTACTGAAGACAGGAGTGGCTTATGGATCCTAATCTCAACACAACGAAGTCATCTTAGGCGTCGATACGCATTGAGACACCCACGTCGGTGCGGTGATCAGCGACACGGGCAAGCTTTTAGGTACACGCGCGGTGCCCACGGATACCCCCGGCTATGCCCAATTGCTGATCTGGGCCCCATCATTCGGGTCGGTGGGTAGGGCCGGCGCGTATTCTGGTCCATCGCGATCACTTGTTCTTACCCATCGTGATCATCAATATGGGTTCATCGTGTTGCGGACCTGGTCCAGAAGAATGGCTTTGATATCCTCATCGAGACCTGCGGTAAAGAGTCGCGGCCGGTCTGTCGTCACTTTAGGGTTTATCCTGCACGGGACGCCTAAAAACTGCACAACAGTATATCACTGTTCCATAAGCAAACCACACGACTCCGGCGTGGCAGCGATTCCAGCGTGATATACAAGTCAATCAAAAAGATGGTGGACGCGGCTGTTGGGTTTTGGGTGACGGAGCAGAACGCGCCCGCGCTTCCTGGACGTGCCGCTGGAGTTCCGGCCACCGCTTTTCCCGAAACAATGGCGGCCAGGCAGGATGTTGATAAGGAATCGCTTCCATCAGGTCTACATGATCATGATGCCACGCCTGTTTTCCGGCGCGGGAAAGAACGGTATGTCGGCAAAACCGCTCCACCAGATTCAGCCCATTACGTACAGAATCCGGAAGATGTTCCGTGAGATGCCTGTGCAGGATACGGATAGCTAAACGCAACCGCTCAATTTCCCGCGTATCATGCCGATTTAATGGTCCGTAAATATTCCATAAACGACTTTGCACACAAGCCATGGGGTGCAGGACGCGCAGGGTGCATGGGTAATCCGGACTCTTCAGCTCAATAAAGGCCACGGATCCTCCAAAAGCGACACCCGCTACGGTATCCAGAAAATCCACGGTCAGAGGCGCTTGTCCGCCCGGTCGTGGGACAACAAGAATCGCCGTATTGGGTGTATGATCGTCCAGACTGGGGATGCGCAAATCTGCTTGCCAGGCGCGCGCCACCACCTCGGCCTCGTCCTCATCGCCCACAAAATCCACATCCTGGCTCGTGAGAGGCGCTTCAGAATCTATGCGATAATGACGCGCCAAGATATTCAGCGCTTGGCCGCCTACCAAAACCGGCGGCGTAGTCCCCTGCAGGCGCGCCAATAGCGCCAACACGTCATCGGCCGATAAGGCCTTAGAGGTCGAGCTCATCCCAGGCTGACTCATCAATGCGCACACACACCCACCGAGAAAGATCCACATCGGCCGGAATAAAAGCGTTACGTGCCGCCAACTCTGGGGGAGAAATGTGCCCTTTTGCAAGATCCGCCCAATCTCGCTGCCGGTCCGCCTCTTTGGCGGCATTGCGGGCTATGGGGTCAAAGCTGCTAATAGGTCGTTCACCACTCATAGGGAAAGTCTGGCACGAGGACCGACTTTCTGCAACGGCATACTTTTCTTGGAGATCTCCGTCCATCCGTAATCGACCCTCTTGCACTAGGTCCTGCGCTGTCGCAAGCATCTGAACTCAATCACTCAAGAACACATGGTCTATCGCTTTCCGCTTCCCATTTCGGCCAAAGTGGCCTGGAGGGACAAGGGTGCAAGTTTATCTAGGGGTAAATTGGTAAAAAGCCGGATCCTGTTAGCAATCTGATGCGCAGTATTGGTAAAGGCTTTGAGTTGCTCGTCAGACGTACCGCCAACCGCCGCAGGGTCCGGGAAGCCCCAATGGGCGGTTATCGGCTGCCCCGGCCAAGCTGGACAGACCTCACCTGCAGCACGGTCGCAGACCGTAAAAATAAAATTCATGCTTGGGGCATTGGCGCCCGCGAATTCGCCCACGCCTTTGCTGTAAAGACCTGTCGTTTCATAACCCAGACTCGTAAGAACCTTTTTGGTAAGGGGATGGACCGCGCCGACCGGATGGCTGCCAGCGCTGTAGGCCTTGAACCGTCCCGCACCCAGACGATTCAGAATCACCTCGGCCATAATGCTGCGCGCGGAATTTTCCATACAAATAAATAGAACATTGTAAGATTTGGTCATAGATAATTCCTCATTGCCCTGTGTTACGCCGATAGATTAAGGCTAAAAACATTCGACCCTCCTTCGCGCCGAGCCCGTTTCCCCCTACTCTCTCACCCTCCCCCTCCCAAAATCCGCAACCACTCTCCCAGGGCGAGAAGGGTCAACAACAATACGGGGGGCGTCATCACCAAACCCACACGCAGATAGGTTCCCCAGGAAATGGTCTCTCCCTTACGCGCCAAGACGTGTAACCAAAGAAGGGTCGCGAGGCTACCGATGGGCGTGAATTTGGGTCCTAAGTCGCAACCAATGATATTGGCATAGATCATGGCCTGATGGACGGGTTCAGAAACGCCGTGGGCCTGATGGATACCCAAGGCCCCTACCAAAACGGTCGGCATGTTGTTCATCACTGCCGAGAGTAGGGCGCTGATAAAGCCCGTGCCCACCGCTGCAGTCATCACCCCATGCCGTCCCACCTCCTCCAAGACCCCAGCTAGGTCATGAGTCAGGCCAGCGTTACGCAAGCCGTATACCACAAGGTACATACCCAGGCTAAACAGGACGATCTGCCAAGGTGCTCCCCTCAGAGCTTTTCGGCTGTCGATGCAAGCCCCCCGGCCGCGACGCCACCAGCGGCCGGCGACCGCCAGCATCACCAGCGCCGCCGTCCCCGTTACTGCCGACACCGGTACGTCATAGGGCGCAGTCAGAAAATAGGCGACGAGCATGAGCGTGAGGAGCGGAAAGGACCAGCGGAACACGAGGGGATCGCGGATGGCGGTGGACGGCATAGCCAGACGCCCCACTTCGTAGTGCCTCGGCACCTGTCGCCCAAAGTAGAGCCAGAGCACTCCCAATGTGCCAAGCAAGGCAACCAAGTCCACCGGCACCATGACTAAGGCATAGCGATTGAACGAAATACCGAAATAACCGGCGCTAACGATATTGACTAGATTGGAAATGATTAACGGTAGCGAGGTGGTGTCCGCCACAAAGCCCGTCGCCATGACAAAGGCGAAAGTAGCCTGCGGACTATAGCCCAAGGCCAACAGCATGGCCAATACAATGGGTGTAAGAATCAGCGCCGCGCCGTCGTTGGCAAAAAAGGCCGCGACCAGGGCGCCAAGGAGAACCACCAAGGGGAACAGGGCCCGTCCGTTGCCGCCCCCCAAGCGGGCAACGTGAAGGGCCGCCCATTGAAAGAAACCGGCTTCGTCAAGCAACAAGGAGATGACGATCAACGCCACGAAGGTGAAGGTGGCATCCCAGACGATGTGCCAAACTACCGGAATATCCTGCCATTGGATGACCCCCAGGAGCAGGGCCACGCCGGCGCCGATCAGCGCGCCCCAGCCAATACCTAAGCCCCGCGGCTGGACGATGACCAGTACCAGGGTAAAGAGAAAAACCGCCAGCGCGAGAATCATGCCTGATGCGAGCCTGACAACGGATTTTCAAGTTCGGAGAGGCGTCTTAGAAGATCGTGACGGGAAATGACGCCAACCACCCGACCGGCTTCGACCACAGGCACCATGACCAAATGATAGTCCGTCATGAGCCGGGCGGCCACGGAGGGCAGGGCGTCCGGCGCCACGCTGTGCACCTTACTCGTCATCACCTCGGCGGCGGTGCGGCCAGCGCCCTTACTGGGGTGGGCGCCCTCGGGATTCAGGAAGGAAATCCAGAAGTTTTCCTTCCAGAACGATTCGCGTGGCTCGAATCGCTCATCGGCAGCGCGGTAGATCAGATCCGTGGCGGTGACAACTCCGAGGAGATGGCGATTCTCGTCTACGACCGGCATGCCGTTGGTGCGGTGCAAAAGCAACGTCTGCGCTAGGTCCTCGACCGGCGTATCGGGAGAAACGGTTACGGGGTCGGGGGTCATCAGGTCTCGAATCATCATGGTGCGCTCCTTATCTCACGATTTGTGAGGCGGCGGTCAAACAATTGTCTGCACCGATTTTCACCCTATTCATCCAGGCTTCCCCACTCATTGTCACCTGGTCCCACGGACTGCCGAACGATGATGATGGGGAGGTGCGTTATGCGGTCCCCTCGCCCAGCCGACGGCCAGCACCGTCGACCACCGAAACGCCGCTAATGCAACAAACCCGTGACAGGCTTGCGGTGTCTCCACTCGGCGTTTCGGATTGAATAGTCACCGAACTGGCGGGCATGACATTGCGCATAAACAGGGTCGGCCACCTAAGTCCGGAGATGAATGAGCGCACGCAGACGCCCGGCACCGATCGGCTCTTCCTTTAGCAGCGGGACCACCGCATATCGGTCAGCATATTGATTGGCCACCGCCTGGATTTCCTGTAGCTCGTTGGTAGCCCTTTGGCGCAGCAAGGGGGATTTGACAGAGGCCGCCGCCACGCTGGTATTGATGATCCATGCCCAAGGTTCGATGCCGGCGCGACGCAAATCGGCCTGCAGATGGGCGGCTTCCAGCACAGGTGTCGTCTCGGCCAATGTCACAATGAGTACCTTGGTTTGCTTTGGGTCCCGCAACTGCATCATCGGCGTGGTGAAAGACCTACCGGTATGGCCCATCTGGCGAGTCACTTCGCGGTGATAAGCGCCCGTGGCATCAAGCAAAAGCAGCGTGTGCCCGGTCGGTGCGGTGTCCATCACAACGAACTTCTGGCCCGCCTCACGAATGACGCGCGAGAACGCCTGGAACACGGCGATCTCCTCGGTGCAGGGGGACTGCAGATCCTCCTCCAGCAGGGCGCGGCCCTGCCCATCGAGCTCTTTGCCCTTGGTCTCTAGCACATGCTGACGATAGCGCGCGGTCTCCACCTGCGGATCGATCCGGCTTACGGTGAGGCGGTCGAGCGAGGCGTTCAAGGTTTCGGTCAGGTGCGCGGCCGGATCAGAGGTGGTCAAATGCACCGGCAGGCCGCGATGGGCGAGCTCCACCGCGATGGCAGCCGCCAAAGTGGTCTTACCGACCCCGCCCTTACCCATCAGCATGACCAGCCCATGCCCATCCGCCGCGATACCATCGATTAAATCGGCCAATCGTGGCGCGTCCAGTGCGATGGGTGAATTACCAGAGACCTGAACCGGTGATGGCGTGTCTGTCAACATCTGACGCAACGCGTCTAGGCCCATAAGGTTGAACGGTTTGAGCGGGATATAATCGCAGGGCAGCGCCTTTAAACCCTCGGGAATCGCATTCAGAGCCGTCTGTTCTCGCTGAAACACCGCGGCGGCCAGCGGATCACGGACGGCTTCGGCAGGCGGCAGGACGCCGTTTATGACCAGATACTGCTGCGTAAAGCCAATCGCTGCGAGCTCTTCCTGGGTGCGGGCCACTTCGCGCAGGGTGACTTGCTGGGCGCGCGCGACCAGCACGAGCCGAGTCCATAAGGGATTGGCCAGGGCTTCGACCGCAGCCTTGTACTGAGTGCGCTGCTTTGCCAGGCCCGCCAGCGGGCCGAGACACGAGGCATCGCCTTGGCCCGCCTCCAGGAAACCACTCCAAGCACCGGGCAATTGTAGCAAGCGGATGGTGTGGCCCGTAGGCGCTGTATCGAAAATGATGTGCTGATAATTTCCAGTCAGCGCGGAGTCGGTCAATAGTGCCGTAAACTCGTCAAACGCCGCGATCTCCGTGGTGCAAGCCCCGGAGAGCTGTTCCTCGATACCCGCGACGACGCCTTTTGGCAACACGCCACGCACCGGACCGACGATACGCTCACGATAGACCTCGGCGGCCGCCTGCGGATCGATTTCGAGCGCATCCAGTCCTTGTATCTCGTGAATCGCGGTGACCGTATGACCGATGGTCTGGCCGAATACCTGGCCGACATTGGAGGCCGGGTCGGTGCTGACCAAGAGCACCCGCCTCCCCTGCTCTGCGAAATGGACCGCGGTGGCGCAGGACAAAGACGTCTTGCCCACACCTCCCTTGCCTGTAAAGAACAAAAACCGGGGCGGTGCCTTGAGAAAATGCATCCCATTCTCCCGTCAACCGCAGCGGCCGCCTGAACAACATCCCGACGGCTTGTCTTCGGCCGCGGGCTGCGTGATACCCGCCCAGCGGGCCAACTCGGCGCGACGCGGATAGCGGCCGGCCAGGGCCACCGCGCCGTCGACCAGGATCAACGGCAACGCCTCCTGCCCCGAACGCTCAAGGAACTCCCTGACGCGGGCGTTATCCGCAAAGGCCAGGGGTTGCTGGGCCAGATTAAATCGCTCGATACGGGCCCCATTGCCCCGGGCCCACTCCACATCGGCTGCGAAACTCACCAACGCCTGATCGACCTCGACACCGCACACACCTGTAGCGCAACACAGCGCCGGATCGTAGACTTGAATAGTCTTCATATATGGACTCCTATGGTTTCAAAGTGGCGCCATCCGGCATTACGCCACGCGCTCGCCAATGTGATCGAGGGCCGCCTGGAGGCGGCCACGATCTTGTTTAAGGTCGGACCAAGGCAAAGCGAGAAAAGTCTCGATGCGCCACCGGATGATTCGATAGGCGTCTTGAAACACCCCTTCAATCTCCGCCTCGCTACCCGTTGCATGCGCGGGGTCGTCCACGCCCCAATGGGCCCGGAGCGCCGGACCCATATAAGCGGGACAGGCCTCGCCCGCCGCGCCCGCACAGAGCGTAATGACGATGTCCGGGGCCAGGGGAAGGGCCTCCCAGGATTTGCTGTGAAGACCACTGGTCGCCACGCCTTCCCGCTCCAGGAGCGCGAGCGCCCGCGGATGCACAAAGCCGGTCGGGCGGCTGCCCGCGCTCATGACCTGAAAACCGGGCGGTGCCAAATGCCGAAAAATCGCCTCAGCCAGAATGGAGCGGCAGGAATTGCCGGTGCACAGAAAAAGGATCTTCATCGGTTCATGTTCCGTGGAGACCCTGTTGGTCTCCCTTAGGGATGGGCTTGGCCCAATAAGGCACTGGTCGGGATGTCCGGCACAGCACTCCGCCATCAAAAAGGTGATCAGATCGTGCACAAGGGCAAGCTGCGCCCGATAACGCTGGAATCGTCCCTCGGCGGTCACAGTCAGCAGTCCCGCATAGGTCATTTCCTTTAAGTGAAAGGAGGCCTTGTTGGATGCAAGCCCCAAGGTCGCCCCGATCTGCCCGGCGACCAGCCCTTCCGGGCTCTCGCGCACCAACAGTCGATAGATGTCGAGTCGCACCCCGGAGGAAAAGGATTCAAAAATACGGATGGCTTGCTCTCTTTCCATTACTCAAGACTACATGAGATATTGATATCAGATCAAGAGGGCAATGAGTATGGGGACATGGCGTGGACAACCAGCCGACACACAAAATGGTCGTGGTCGCCCCACCAAGGGTAGAGCCCCCTATCCTTGACCCTTATGACCCCCGGTGCCAGGAGACGGGGAACACCCGTCCCCGGGCATCCCGCACGTCTATTCCGGCAACGCGCTTTTGTTCAGGTGGCTCACGTCGATACCGCATTGCTCCGGTCGCCCGCCACAACAAAGCCGGGCCTCGTCATGAGTCATTTCGAGGGTACCCAATGACTGGCCCCGCATCTCGGGAATCGTGAGAGCGGTCAAGAGTACTCCGGCAAGCGAAACGAGCGCCAACAGACCGAGCGTCGAGGGCAATCCGAGCTTAACCAGCACAAGGGGTAGCAAAAAGGCGCCGATCGCCGCCCCCGTCTTCCCCGCCGCTGCCGAAATACCATGACCCAGACCCCGCACATTGGTGGGGAAGACCTCTGTTGGCAACAGAAATGTGGTGGTATTCGGGCCGAACTCGATAAAAAAGAAGCTGACCATGTAAAGGGCCAGGAAAAGCGTGACCTCATCCATGATCCCGGGGGCCCAAAAGATCGCGGCATACGCCAATGCCATGACCGCAAAACCGATGAGCTGGATACGTTTACGTCCCATTCGATCCATCTGCCACGCCGCCACATAATAGCCAGGTACCGCGGCTATCGCGAAGATACCAGTCGCCACCAGTGTCGTAGTCAGAAGGTGGGCATGCGGGAGAAGGTGCTTTAGGATGATCTGCTCCGAGACCCCGTTACCATAAAAGGCCACGTCGACGAGAAACCAAGAACCGGCGGTTCCCAAAAGCGCCGGCAGATACCGTCGAGAGAAAAGGCCCTGTTTGGCGGGTGCGGCATCTTCGGACGCGGTGTGCCCAGTCAACGAGGCCACCACAGATTGCGCTTCCTTGGTGTGCCCTTGCGTCACAAGGAACCGTGGCGGCTCGGAGATTTTCCGACGGAGATAAAACACGGCGGCCGCTGGCAACGCGCCCAGACCCAGCATGACACGCCACAGTACAGCATGAGGCAGATGGGACGCCAGAAGTCCCGCCGCGACCAGTGGCCCGACCAGAAGCCCGAGCCCCTGCATGGCAAAGACTAGCGTAACTAAAAACCCACGCCGTTCGCGATTGGCAAACTCCGACATGATAACAGCGCTCGTGGGATAATCGCCGCCCACCCCCAAACCGACAAGGATACGCCCGATCAGGAGGATGGCGAACGAGGGGGCAAAGGCACTCACCAAAGCCCCCACGACAAGAAGAATGACCTCCAGACCGTAGATGGCCTTGCGCCCGTAATGGTCCATCAGGCGCCCAAAAGCCAAGGCGCCCAAGACCGCCGCGGCCAGCGACGTTGCATTTAACGTGGACAATTCCAGGGTGTTCAGGTGCCACAACGGTGCCAAGATGGCCGTCACGGTGCCTATGATGAAGAGATCGTAGGCATCCGTAAAAAACCCCATACCGGCCGTCAACACGGTTTTCCAGTGAAATGCTGATACCCCTGTCTCATCGAACGCCTGAAGCGCCGTATGATTCTTTTGCATACCCTACCCCCCATCATCTCAACAATATAAGAGATGATGAGACTATTGAGCTATTATGACGCTAATATGACAATCATCCGGGGGGTAGCCCTTCCTAGACCCCGGTTAGAAAAATTGGGGATGATCGGGCGAGATCATTCCAGGATTCGGATCTAGATCCGACACCACTTTATTCCGCGATGGCCACCGATAAAGGACCGGCCCGTCATTCTTCCTAATGGCTCTACCCTTGTCGCATCGGTCTAGCGTCTTCAAGCGCTTCCGCCAAACTGATCTCATCCAAAACATCCTGCCATGTAGCGCACAGCCTGACGGGAATCGCGAGCATCAGATTCAACGGTTCGCTGAAACTTTCAACGGCGTAACCATCCTTGCAGGCGATCGGGAATTCCCTATCCGTACTGAGGCCATAGTGCGTGGCCACCTTCTCCTGATAGGGGCCTGCGGCATTGAATCCCCATACGGGCCGACCGAGTGCGATGGCAAAACCCACCTCGAAGACCGTTCCTGAGTCCGGTTCCGACCCGCGAAAGCACTGAAGATTCGCCATAACGGCATCCGCCTGTTGGATCAGACGGGTATTGCACCGATAGATATCCGCCGGACTGTCATTGGGATGACTGTGCGGAAAAAGGGGTGTGATGCCACGTACGGCGGCATACTGACTGAGTTCCTGACGGAACTCGTCCCAACGGGGTGAAAAGACATCGGGACCAGCGACATAGACCTGAACATTGGGTCTACTCATGACCCGAATCCCCATGAACCTCTTCATGTAACAAAAAGGCGTGTAGCGCCCGTGCGCTCAGATAGCCGACGTGCCGACGACCGTGGTAGACAAAGGTCGGCGTGGCCGCTGTCCCGTTGCTGGATGCAAAAAAGGCCGCGGTATTGGTCTCCACCGCCGTCAAGGCCACGGGCGGCACAGTAATCCCTTGCACAGGCAATCCGCCCTGCTCCGCCCCTTCATGAAAATCCCGTTCATTCTGCATCCAGGCTTCCCCAGGATCCGGTGCGCTCAAAATCGCGGCGGCACGCACCCGGGCGGTGGCAGGGTCGACGAGGGCCACCGGCACGACGCGGACCCGCAATGTGCCCGCCGCGATGCGGGGGCCCAGGACTCGTATCCAATCCTGATGACAAAAAGCGCAGTTCGGGTCAGCGACCATCGTCAATATCGGTCCTGCCGTCCCCATCAGGAAACCCGCCGAGGCGCGGGTGGGGAAACGAAAGCGCTGAGGGGAAATCGCCTGTTGCGCCAATAAGGACAGATTCTGCCCTTTGGTATCAAATACCGCGCCCAGAAAGACATAGCGTCCATTGGTCCACGCCACCGAGCCGCTAGGTGTCAAAACCAAGCCGGTGAGGCCATCCGGTCCCGCAAAAGTCCGTTCAATCCCGGCCTGACCTCGAGACGCCTCTCGGACCAGATGGGCAAGCGCGATGCGCGAACGCGGCCCCAGCCTGCGGCCGACAAGAGGCGATTGCGGGGCGGGTTGGGTCGGTGACAACCACCAGCCCACACTGCCCACGACCACCACCAGCACACCCAAGATCGCGAAAACCTTCGTTGCCAGATTGAGAATTCTGCCTACACCCTTTAATGGCATGGATCACCTACCCGTATCCCAAGAATTGCTCGTTTCCTCATTGGCTTCCTCTCTTTTCTCCCTTACAGGCGCCACCGCTAAAGCGAGGGTTTGGGCCCCTCCGGCACACCCCGGGTCGTTTCCTGCAGCTTCACCAGCTTGTCTGTCAAGGCCGGGAGCAGGTTGCTGCGAAACAAGACGTCCCGAATTTCCGCATCGGCGCTTGTCGATACGGCCGGGGATATCGGTATTGACCCGACAAGGTCCTGGCACGCCCGGTCCAGGGCGGCCTCGACCAATGCCAGCGCCCGCTCCCTTGCCGTGGGACCAAAGGGAATACGCGTCAACATGTGAGGAAGATTGCCGGTCTCGAGGTCCCACAGATCGGCACACCCTCGATCGGGTGTCAGGGTAGACGCCGCCGCCAAGCAGTTCCGGACACGATCGACAAAGTCATACGAAACCGGGCCACTGGTCTGCACGGTCAGAAGCCCACTCGCAGGAGACCGAGACCACGCAACCTCGCATTGGTCCATCAGGAGCGGTTCGTTTCCGAAGGTCTCTTCGCTCGCCCAGGGGTGGTCAAAATACTGAAGAAGGGACTGAAAGGCGCGGTGGACGGCGCGCGCATCCGTTTCGTTCGGAAAACGCATCGTCAGATGGAGCTGATGCTCATAACTCATTCACAACCTCCTGCGGATACACCCCGCTTGCGACTCAAGAATCCCTGCCAGGCGTCTGCGCCGCACTCTTGCGCCAACCACCAGTCATCCGACAACTCGACCCATTCAACGATGTAGCGGGCATGACCTTCTTCACGCACCGCGTGACCTAAGGACCGCAATACCGCGCGGGCCCCCACATCGGCGCGCGCCTTATGCAGCAGGTGTCCGGAGGCCTTCACAAAATCCGCCTGCACCAAAGCCCAGCGCCCCAGACCATCCGCGCCCGCGCCGACGTCATCGATCGCTAAAGAGAACCCCTCTTCGCGTAACGCTTGGAAAACGGCCCCGGCTTGCGCGAGACGGCGGGCACTCGCCGGCCGTTCGACCCACTCCAACACGACCCGATCGCGAAAAGGACAGCCACGCACCAGCCCCTGAATCGTCGGATCCAGGATCTGATCGGAAAAGAAGTTGATAAACATGAGCCCTGAGTATCGCAGCGCGTGAATCGGCAGGACCTGCATAAAAAGAAATCGATACCAACGCTGCCAATCATACGATGGTCGCCAGAACCGGGGGGCTCGCGTGGCCCCGCGCAACAATTCTTGACCCAATATTCGTTCATCGGCCCACTCCGAGGGAAACGCAACAATCGCCTCGGCACGATAGGACAGCACTTACCGGGCCCCGCCCACACGGAGGCTCGTCAAGACCGACCGTTCCCGGTGCCGTTCCACCATGGCCAGACGTGCCGCCTCAATACTCTCGATGCGCTCGCTGATCCGTAACTGCCGGTCCTGCATCATGAGCGACTGCGCCAACATGAAGGTGAGCGAACGCAAAAGCCCGGTCTGTGTCGCCCCCGACTCCGCGTTGTACCAAAGGGGGTTCTGAAATCGCGCTTGCGCCAGCCACTTCAGCATGACATCCGACGAGACCCCTTCGCTCTTCGCGGACTGGATCTTGCCTTTGAGGTAAACCCCGGATGGGCTGCTATCCTGGGCCATCGTCTGGGCCCACGCCTGGAGGGCGGGGCTTGCGGTTCGCCACCGCACGGTCTGTCGAAGAGTGCCCTGCGCCAGCGACATACGAGCTTGGGCTGCGAGGAGCGCCGCCTGCCACGTGGCGCCCCCTGATCCCTGTGTGAGGCTCGCAGGGGGCGTCCCGATCGGCGAAGGGCTCGTGATCTCGCCTGCATAGATCGCCGCCAGTTGGGCCGGAGTCAGCGGAGGCTGCGCCGAAGGAGAGGAAGGACTTGACGTTGACGACGAAGCCGGTGGAGCTGGATGGAATAAGGCGGCTGACTGAAACGCGACGCCCTTTGTCTGTTGGTTCACCGCCTGATTGTAAGCAGCACTCGCTGTGATCGTCGTCGTCCGCGTGATGCGCGCCGACTGGGCCGCCGCGGCATCGATGGGGACCCCCTGATTCCAGTCGGTCAAGGCCACACCGGTCGACGCCGAGGCGGCATCGATCTGGGCGGCCCCTACCAAACTTTGTTGGGCGGCCTCGGTCTGCAGACAGGCGGTGGGCGATGGCTGGAGGCCGGACTGCATTTGATAAAGGCGCATGACATTGGCGGCCGACCGCGACTGGCGCATGGCGCTGGCGAGAGCCGTGGTCTCCTGTTGGGCGGTCTCAACATTGGTCTTCATCAACGCCTTGATGGCGTTCGTAATATTGCTACCCGCCGACACGATATTGTGGTCGATCTCCACCAGACTGCGCTCAAGCGTGGTCGTTTCGGTCGTGATGGCGGTCACGATCTGGGTCGCAATCAGTGCGCGCTGCGGAACAGCCGAACCATAAGACGCCCAGGCCGGGACCGTGCTGACCACAAAAAGGCCCCACACACCGACAGCCGTGCGTCGCCACCACCGATACACAGCCATCAGAATCCTCCCCCACTACCCGAAAACAGGTTTCCGCCGACAGAGCCTGTCGATCCACCGATCTGTCCGCCCTGATTCAGGGTTCCGGCGCCCCCATACCCACTCGCACCTGATCCGTTTTGTCCTGCGTTCACGTTGGCCACGTTACCGACAAGTGGTGCACCCCACCCCATGTTGGCGCTCGGCAGATTGCTGCCGACCGCACTACTCCATTCGGTCTGTGCCGCGGAACACGCCATATTTTCCAACGAGGAGGCGATATTGCTGATCAGGGCCGACATACCGATGTAATTCATAGAGAAGTTCATGCCGAGCAGATTGCTCAAGCACGCACCGATGCCGGTCGGTTGTGTGATCTGGCTGTTCGCATAGCGCGCCGCGTTCAAAGCCGCGTTATAAGCATTTTTGGCTGCGGTCACATTGTTCTGGCACACGGTTGGCAATGAGGATGACGCGGATCCGGTCGTGGGTGCGGTGGCAGCAAACACCGCGATTCCGGAAGAGACAATCCATAATGCGCTCATCAGGATCAGCACCGTTCCCGTGGCGCCTTTCGCGACCCCCTTAATCATGGTCATCGCCCTCCGCTTCGATCTCGTCTGCCAACGTCGTGAGCGCCAGGGCCACATCGAGCCGTGACGCCGACGTCAAGGAACCGAGAAGCTCCGCCGCATCCGACAATTGCCTCAGCATGGCGCGCGCCAAAAACACCCGGCCCGCCTCCCGATGCAACGGCTGATCGCCGTGTTGGGCCAGATTATCGGCCCGCAGAACCCAGGGGGTGGAAAGGGCGTTCACACTATCCGCGATGAGCGCGGCCTGGTCCCACGGCAGATGCCGCAAGGCGCGCACCACAGCGTCCTGCAGTGGCTCGCCCGATAGCACCCCAGAGCGCACAACGAGATGGGACAACACACGGCGCCGGGCATGATCGGCAAGCACCCAACGTTCGGCCCTTTTCAACACACCGCTCCTAGGCAAGATGGCGGTGAGACGGGTTTTGCGCGTTTTGCTACGGCCAAGGCATCCCGAACCGTTTCCCGGGTCTGGTCCACGGTCCAGGGACGGATCCGCGCGCCGCCACAGATCTCGCGCACTCCCTGAATATCGGCCCGCTTCACCCCCAAAACCTGCGCCCAATCCTGGGGGGCGCGCGGCATCAAATCCTGCATTTCGACTGCGCAGAGCGCTTGATCCGCGCGACGCACCAGGACCGAGGGGATCTCGGGCAAACCCAGCACTTGTGCGGTCATCAAACGCCAGGATTCCTCAATGGCCTGATAATCCGGCAGTAGGCTTTTGAGAGGAGACGCGACATCCCCGACATAGGCCTCGTGCAGATCGTGGTACAAGGCCTCCGCGAACAAGGCCGCGGAATCGGTGATACGGGCAACGAAACAGGCCACCAGCACGCTGTGCTGCGCCACGCTATAGGCCCCGGCATGACCTGTAAAGCGCGTGAGGTAGAGTAAAGACTCCATCATGACTTGCGGCTGAATATCCGCAGCGGAGGGGCGCCGCAAGTCCACCATACGACCAGAACGGGTATACATACGGGGATCCATATCAGCCGCCTTGCGCGCGGTGCGCGATGGGACAATGAGGAACGACACAATGGCCCTGGAAGGCCACCAGCGGCACGGGGACCGCGTCGGGCGCAGACGGGGCGAGATCTGCTGTCAGCGTCGCGATATCTTCCGGGCGGACGGGCACCAAGACCGGGGGCTGGTTGCGCAAAAATCCCACGATCGCCCGCGGTTCCCGATGGGCCGCCGCCGCTTTCGCGCGCATATCCAAAGACACCCCGGTCCGTTCGTGCACCAACGCCGTCCACGCCTCGATCGATGCGAGGCTTCGTAGCACCGTATCGCCCTGCAGGGACCATCCTAGAATCGATTCCATTCGTGCCACGCGCCGAACGATCTCGGAACGTAGAAACAGCACGGCATCTTCGCGATCGAGCCGCCCCGAAGGCCCCTCAAAAAACACGTTAAGCCCTTCCAGATAGGACAAGGCCAGAAGATCACTCAGCCACGTGGTCTCCGTCATCCCCGACCGCTCCGGCAGCGTTGTAGCCATCGGCAAATTCGCGTATGCGCGAACGCCCGGAGGGCGAGCGCCATAGCGAAAATCCCAGACCCCACGACACCCTCCTGGGGCCAGGCGTGGGTGACCGCCCATATGCATACCCCGATGGCCACCGAGGCCATGGCCGCCCAGACGATTGCTAATCGGCCCTGGTGCGTGAGCGCCCGTTGCCAATCGGCATCCGTCCACCCGGGCGTGGAGGGTGAGGCCCACGGGAGCGATCCTCGCAATACCGCCCACGCGCGCTTGACCTGGCATTGGCTCGCTTGCCGACCGAGGCGCACAGCATCTCGTCCCCACCGCCGAATGGTCTGCTCAGCGGCCATTGGCCGCGAGAACGTGGCGACAATTACGGATATCCAGTAGGTTCCATAAGCTCGCGCAACGCGCTTTGTGCGTTGAAACACGTTCCTCGCCTCCCCCTTCTGCGGTGACACCCTAAAACCTGTGAAAAGTATGCGTATAGTCGGGTATACTATTACCATTATATCATATATCATGGCAACACAAAACGGGGAAATCCATGACCAAATATGTCGTCACCTACACCCTTCCCTACGAACACTTGGTGCGCATCGGCATTGAGGCGCAAACCGCCGAGGTCGCCTTGGCCCTCGCCGAAACGGCGTTTAAGGACGGTGTTCTTTGGGATGACACACCCACCATGCGCCTCCTGATGGATGAATATGAAGAAACCGGTGACGCCGGCGTGCCGGTCACCTTTCACGCCACCCCCGTGACGGAATGGCCAGAACCCGATAATTCGGTCTTAAAGGCCCAGCATGACAAAACCGCCCACCAAGTCGCGCGACAATTGATTGGGCTCTACCAGCAAGCGCGCGAGCGCAATGAGGCTTTTATCAGCCGTGATCGGCTTTTTGATCTCTACCAATTGGCGCTGGCGGCGGATGCAGTCAAGATCAAGACGACGGTAGAAACTAGCAAGGGATCAGATTGTGCGCCCCTTTCGCCACCAGGGTTTTAGGAAGGCCGACCCAGAAGGGTTGCGGCACAACAAGGGTTGCGGCACCACTCGGCAACGCGTAGCATGCGCCCTATTCTCTACCCCAACCGCTAACTGTGGTCGGATTTTCTGTCTTTGCATCCTGACGAGGACAACGCAGTGAGGCGCCACACATTCCAGACTCTTATGCGCCGTCTTTCCCAGAGTGGGTTCAGGCAGGATTTCATACGTTCGGCAATCCTTCCCGACTGGTGGGATGACGCCTGCGCGAATGACCAAAACGCTCTATCCGATGTCGAGATCCGTATCGCGCGCTTCCTTCAAAGACCCATTGCCGACGTCAGAAACCCAGCCATCGAACTCCCTGTGCCGCGATATGACCAAGCACAACTGCGACGTATTCGGAACATTGATCGAGACCGTCTTGGGCCAGCAATCCATTCCGCACTTCAGATCGCGGGTGCTGTCGTCAGATCCTTGCAATCCAAGGACCATCCGCCGACCATCGTGCCGACAGATGCACTTACATGGCGCCGCCATATTAGTCCTGTCGGTCAGGCAATCAAACTCGACGATCTTCTCAGCGATCTATGGAGCCGTGGCATTCCCGTTATACCGGTCGACATATTGCCCAATCCAACCTTCCAGGGACTCGCCGGCATCGTAGAAGACCGTCCGGTCATCCTTCTCGGACATAAGATTGACCAGCCGGGCCGAGTCGCCTTTGTCATCGCGCACGAAGCGGGACATATTGCTGCGGGCGACTGCACAGCGGATCGACCTGTCGTCGACGAGGAAGACGAAATCACCGACGATTCCGAGATTGAACGTAATGCGGATCTGTTCGCGATACGTCTTTTAGTCGGCCAGGACACCATCCCGGAAATCACCGGTGGCGATTTCCGGGAACTAGCACAACAAGCAGTCAATTTGGAACGTAACATAGGCGCGGAGGCAAGCACGATCATTTCCGCATGGGCACGGCATACCGGTGAGTACGCAACAGCGACTATGGCTGCGAAGGCGCTCTATAGAGGCGTGGGCGCGAGAAATACGCTTCGCGATCATTTCCGCCGCCATGTGGATATCAATGCGGCAACAGAGACCGACAGAAGTCTACTGCGCTGTATATACGGCGATTCCGAAACACGTGTCGCTGCTGATTGATACTGATGCGTTCTGCATGCTCGCCGCCGGACAATTGCTCGACGATGCTATAAGCCTGCTTGACGCTGATAGATCCACGTCCGCGCGATTGCCGGCGCTTCCTTATATGCTGCGAAAGGGGCAACTCCGAAAGAAATACGGCGACCAGACCAGTGATATTCTTGTTCCGATTGCGAACTCAATACCCGTTATCGGCCAACCGGACGCTCAGTGGCTCGACAAGCTTATCCCAGTACAGAACATCGACCCAGGTGAAGCACAGCTCTTTGCCTTGGCCGCCGAGAAACAACTCACGATACTCACTAACGACAAGCGAGCGCTGCGCTCACTAAAAGATGTTCCAGGATTTGCGAGCGCGCTCGCTGGCCGAGTCGTTATTCTGGAAGCGATATTGATCGCGCTCTGCGACCAACTCGGAGCAACAGTGGTCAGCGCACGAGTACACCCAATAATCACGCATGATACCATGGTTAGAATGTGTTTCTCGTCGCGCAATCCCGATCCGAGGCATGCACTCTTTTCTTACTACCAGAGTCTCGTGCCCGATCTTGACCCACTAGTTCTGTGGCACTCTTGGCGAGAGGTGTAGGTGTGACTTTTGGACCCAATCATTACGTACCGGTGCTTAAGGTAAAGCGCGGTGAGAAAGCGGCACTTCTTGCCCTGGCAGCACCCCTGTGCTCTCGAATTACGCCGCTCCTGGAAATCGTCGAGCGTAAGGCAGACAAAACACCCACTATCGAAAAACACATCGATACCGCATTTAAGGACCTTGCGAATAGCGTAAGGCCGTTTGGTCGGTGCTTTCTAGATGCGCGCGAGATCGCTGCTGATGGTCCTACCGCGGCGGTCCAAGTATTCCAGCGTGCGGCTGCGGCTGGTATGGTGTTTGCGCCAGTCACAGGGTTATCGCGGACAGCCGATGTAGCAGCAGCGTTGGCACATCAACGTCACGGACTCGTTCTGCGCCTAACACGAGATGAGTTTGAAAGGGGTGGATTAACTGCGGCTATCAGTCAGTTCTTGACCACGCACAGCCTTAGCCCTGAGCAACTCGACCTAATCGTGGATCTCGGTGCCGTAGACCAAATGGTCTCGGTCGGCATTATGGCGTTAACTACAGTATTCTTGGCAGCCATCCCCAACCCTGGCCGCTGGAAAACCTTGACGGTTTCCGCCTGCGCTTTCCCGATGAGCATGGGAGATGTCGAGCGGCATTCGCACTCACTTGTTGAAAGGGAGGAGTGGATCGCATGGAGAGATGGACTTTATATTCACAGAAACCAGCTCCCACGGTTGCCAACATTTAGCGACTGCGGTATCCAGCACCCAAAAGGCGTTGAGGATTTCAATCCGCGCATCATGCGGGCATCCGCCACTGTTCGCTACACACTCCCAGATGAATGGTTACTCATCAAGGGCGAAAGCACAAAAAACACCCTGCCAAGCGATCAATTCCCCATACTCGCCACCCGCCTCGTGTACGGACATTTGCGCAATCATTTCATGGGGTCGGCACATTGTCAGGGATGCGTGCTTATAAAAAATGCCGCAGACCATGCACCGAATCTTGGTTCGCCCGAAGCGTGGCGCAAACTTGGTACCATACACCACATGACCATGGTTATGGATGGGCTATCTGGATTGCTCTGGCCTTGAGTTTCGCGCGAACAGCGGTGGCAATTACTTCAATATCAAGACTCTCGCAGATACGGTCCCAAATGACTCTCCGTGGCTTAGACCGGACACCCCAGTCCAGACCGTGCTGTTCAAGGAGCGCGATGGAATCCTCAAGCCAAAGAAGCTCCACAAGAGCCCGTGCGTCGCGGAAAGGATTCTTTCGCGCACGCCGCACCCTCTCTAAATGTGGGCCGTTGCTCGAGGACTTCACGAGCAACAAACCCCACCACCCCGGCAGCAAGGCTGCAGCCGCATCAAAATGCCGCTCCCCCGCAACCAGAGTCGCCTGATCCAGCACCTTACTGTATAACTCAACTTGGCCAGCAAGACGCCGCAGGCTGTCACGGTCGGACTTTATTTCGTATCCGTGAATCTCGCCGTTGACGACGGCAACATCGACGCGTACCTCACCACGACAGATTCCTAGCTCATCAAGCACCACTGTGTCCGAATGACCGCACCCTGTCGATGTGAGCTTCTTTCTCAGAGCCACTCGAATATGGGCATCATTTGGCGTGATAGCTGTCATATTCGCCTTTTTACCGTAAATTGGTCGATTGATCGACTGCGCTTTAGCATAGACGCCCACGGCGCTGACATCGCTGCAAAGGTTCTGGCCGACACCTTTATCAGCATCACATTCCCTCCTTGCGCCGCCATCGTGGGGTACGGACGCCTAAAAAGTCAACGGTTTCTGCAAACGGCCCGTGATCTCATCCTTGGCCACCATTTTTTTCTTGTAAGAAGGTCGGGGCTTCCAAGATCCGGATAACTTCTTTTGACCAAGCGCTTTTCTGGGACGGTGGTCGACATTCAAGGTCCCCGCATCAGGGGTCGGCGTATCGGCATGCCGCGGATCCATCGCCTTATAAACCGCCCGTACCGCATCCACGCAAAGCGGGTTATTCTCCCGCCGTGCCCGCGTCATCGCCACGTACAAGAGGCGGGCGGTTTCCGGCGCGACGGCGACATCACCCTTAGGGGAAGCCTGCGACTCCTCGCGCTTGGCAGGGCCATTGAAGTCATCCGAAAGCCACACACGGTCCGACTCCAGTCCTTTCGAAGCGTGGCCCGTACACACGAGCGTGCCGTTAAAAACTGGCGGTTCACGGCCTGCAACGAGCGCCGCTTCCCGGGCCGTTTGGGCACGCCGGTAATTCTCGCCAGCGGATTTGAGGAGACCGATCAGCTTGTCCTCGCCATGGATGTCGATCATATCCAGGAGCACCTTGATCCGGCGGCCATCGTCCGACTCCACATGTTCCAACAGCTCGTCAAACGACGCGAACGCGGCGTATTCGCCATTCGGGCGCGGTTTGCGCCCCTCTTTGAGGGCGGCGATATCCGCAATCTCAGCCGCGACTTCGCCCCCTTTGGGGATACTGACCATCCGCCCCCGCTGCATGATACCCAAGGCCACCTGGGCCACGGATTGATTGGTCCGGCAGATCACCATCGTCGCGTCTTCCTGACGCAGGGTATGCCGAATCGGCGTCGGCCCCTGCGCGCTCAAGACCAGATTTTCCTTGACCCCAAAATGCGTCCGCAGCCAGGCGGAGGCCAACGCCGCGGTCTCTGGACCAAAACGAAAACTCTGCGTCAGTCGCAAGTGGGCTTCGACCTTGAGCCGGGAAAAGGCATCTTCACTGCCACGCCATTCGTAGATCTGCTGGTACGGATCTTAAACTAAGCCGGTTTTTGTCTTGACGAAGGGGTCCACTTTACTACAGTATTCCAGACGATGTCCCTTGCTGTTTCCGTTGAAGGCGACTGGACAGCCGAGCCATGACCTCTGGAGTCATACGCTGGACGAACAAACAGCAATCTCTTCAAGTCAGGGGATTGGGTGACACCGGCCTACGTACCATTTAATAGGGTCAGTCGCATGACCTTTACGTCAAGTCTATTCAAGGCTGACACTTGCCTACGCTGCAATCGGTAACCACGGAATGGTGGCTCATCCCTGCATTGTTTACCGCCGGAGTG
>JAJYQN010000101.1 GCA_021794595.1 Pseudomonadota bacterium | reverse complement strand
AAACAACTGTTGCCATGCTTCGGTGGATCGAACGACTGCCATACCTTAAGCTCCAAAAGAGATGTGAGGGCCTAAGCGTAAGGGGGTTATGAGGTTACGGCGAGTATGGGGCTAATTGAGCGCTTACCTTTAACCGCGAAGGGCTCACGATCGAGGCCGATTTCTCCCTGCCTTCAGAACGGGTGATCCGGGCGCTGGACCAATTGATGGCCTGGCGTGGAAAGCCGGTGACGATCCGCTGTGACAATGGCCCCGAATACATCAGTCAGTTACTGATCGATTGGGCCAAACGCCACCGTATTACGATCACCTACATCCAGCCTGGCAAACCCCAGCAGAATGCCTATGTGGAGCGCTACAACCGCACCGTGCGGTATGACTGGCTAAACCAGCACCTGTTCGACAGCATCACCGACGTGCAAGATTTTGCTACCCGCTGGCTCTGGACCTACAATCACGAACGCCCGAACATGGGCTTGGGAGGTATCACCCCGATACAGAAGTCGGCCCTGGTGGCCTGACCCCACTTCTCGCGGCGATTAAATATGGGGGGATTACCCTCCGCCGGCATTCAGGCCATAATGGCTACCCACTCGACAATCAAGAGCGGCCCCCAAAAGAAGACGGGGCTCAAAAGCCCCGTCTTCCCACTCCCTCTGTCTATCGACATCGACCATACACGCCTACGTAACAGGCTACCTGCTCTTTAAAAAATGCCCGTTTGGACCAGAAATAACCACCTCGACGCGACGATTTTCCTGTCGCCCGGCTGCCGTCTTATTGGATGCGACAGGATACTCCGAGCCATATCCTTTTGTTGTAATGCGCTCTGGATTGATCCCATCGTTTACCAACGCATTCCGAACGGCCTCTGCTCTACGCCTTGACAGCCGTTCGTTGAACGCGGCCGGTCCCGTGCTATCCGTATAACCCTCGATCATGACATTGCGCTTCGGATAGGCCTTCATGAAAGCCGCGAGGTTATTGACGCTCTTCATGTCCCCGGGCTTCAGCGTCGATTTATTGAGGGCAAACAGTACATTACCAAGCGTGAGCACCAAGCCCCGACTTGTCTTTTTTGCCTTAAGCTGCGAGAGTTCTGCATGAAGCCTCGCGATTCTTTCATTCCGCGATTCCAGCTTCATCTGGGCACGCAGGCGTCCCGCCGCATTGATCTGCGTCTCCGCGGCACTATTTTCTGCCTCTTGGCGCGCAATCGCCACCCGCTCTTTCGCTAGGTAGGCGTAATGATCAACCTTATAGGCAGGGGCTCCACTCTTTAAAAGCTGATCCGCCCGAGACAGTGCGGAGGCCGCCTTTTGAAGCTGAGCTGGCGCGGCTTGGCGCACGGCACTATTATGACTGGCGGCGCTGTAGTCGGAATACGCTCGATCTAACGCCGCATTTTTGGGAGGTACGCTCGCACAACCAGCTAAGAACGAGCATGCAAGGATTGATGCCGTAAGGCCTCTCAACGGAATTATCTTTCTCATATGTGAGTTTCCTTTTTTCAATGGTGACTTCATTAACGCCATCTCAATCCAAAGGTGTTTAGCACAACTAATTTTGCGTGCCTCCAACGGTGCCCATTCCACCTTGTATGGAATTTATACTTTTATTGATCTGTTTTTCTGCCGCCCGTGTTTTCTGAGTCTGCGTCTTGGCAATGGCAAGCTCCGCCTCAACCTTCGCTTCTGAGGCTAAATAGCGCGCCCTTTTATAATGACCATGGTTCATTTCCTCTTCTGCTTTCTTCAAATGTAAGTGCGCCTTATGGAGGTCATAAGCGGCGTAGGCTCTGGTTCCTGCTCTATCTGCCTGGTTAACAACAGTCTTGGCCTGAGTCAGAACATTGGCCGGTTTTTTGTTTAAGTTCGCGCAACCGCCCAAAGTCAGCGCTGCGGTCAGAGCGGTCCCTGTGAAGAGAATATGTCTTAAGCGAGCCGGATGTTTCATCCCATTCTCCTTGAGTTAATTAATGAAACGCAATATTGACAATTGCCCTAATGGACAACCATTTCGATCAACAGACTTTTCATTTGCGATGAGTTTGCAGATACGTCTAATGTATTTATCTTACCAGCTAGCGTGCGGTTCTATTATACACGATTATTTCGATATTTTCCAGTTTATACCAAGACGTCATTCTGTACCATGGCCCAATAACTCAAAGAGTGTGCGTGTAACGATGAGTGTGCGCGTAACGATTCCACTTAATTTGAACACTCTGAGCCCGATGATATCAACTTTCTAATCTTCTGTAGTACCAACAGGAGATCGAAACAAAGTACAACTAACAACATCATCCATGGCTTATGCTGGAACAAATAGTCAATATGTTACACAAGATGATTTCATCTTTTCGTAAAGGGGAACAAGGCGTGTTGGCACCATACCTTAAGAGTGTCGGCGTTTTGTCACGGGCGAAAGCTCGCTCATGGTGGCTGAGGTAATGGGATGGTCGCCCCCTCCCTAACCGGCATCAAAAGTGCCAAAGTGGAGCGGTGCGTGTCAAGGCAGTTGCCGCCTGAGTCATGCACTCTTGCGTCATTGTCGTCCCGCTTGACGCCAACTATGCTTTCATGAGGCGTACCGCAGGCCCAGGAGGGGCGTGCACGCTTGCAAACAGACAGGGAACGGCCATGGGCTAGCGCAACAGGGGCTAGGACGGCCCCAAGGGGTACATGTGTTTGCCTTGGCATCGGCTAAATAGCTTATGCGCGCCCGGGTTACCGTGGTCGAGCCCGCAGCCATCATCCGCGTCGGGTTGGAATCGATATTTTCCTTACATGAAGACCTCGTGATTGCGTCCGTGGCCAGTAACGGAACGCAAGCTCTTCGTGACCTTCGTCGGCAAGCACCCGATCTGGTGCTGCTGGATCTCGGTATGGCGCGCATTGATGGCTTTCGTCTGCTGGGCACGATCACGAGACTGGGGCTCGCCACCCGCGCCCTTATTTACGCCACGTCTTGGACCGGCCAAGACGTCCAGGACGCCCTAGCGGCTGGGGCCGCCGGATTTATTGGTAAATCTGAACCCATAGAGGCTCTTTTGCGAGCCATGCGCGCGGTGGTCCAAGGCGAGCTGGCCTTCTCTAACGAGGCCTTGCAATCACTCCGCGCCCATCTCAGAGATACCGGTAACGCCGAAGAATCCGCACCCCTCGCACGCCCACACGCACGTCCGCTCATGACGGAGCGCGAACTCATGGTATTGCAGTCTCTTGCTCACGGCTTGTCGATAGTCGCTACTGGCCGCGCCCTTCATATGAGTCCTTCGACGGTTAAGAATCATCGTCAAAGCGTGTTCGCCAAACTCGGTGTCGCAAACGCGCCGGCCGCCGTCTACGAGGCCATGCGTCAAGGATTGGTCGCCTAATAGCGTGATGACAAAGCCATGGCATCCAGTGAAACGAGGCGTTTACGATTAGCCAAAAGTCTGACGAAAAGCACCATTGCCGGCATGCCTGTGTCCACCTAGTCTTGAGCGTTCGCGTATGTCCGGTCTATGGCACCGCTATAGCCTGGCGCATACCTCAGGGAACGTTGAGCGCTCACGGAGGAGCCCATGAAAAAACTGCCATTGGGTATGGGAAACGTGGTTGGCCTCGCACTAGGTCCCATTCTTCTCATCATAGTTCTTATGTTGCCCCTGCCACTTTCCGGAGGACAACAGCGCCTCCTCGGTCTCATGCTGCTCACGGTCGCATACTGGGGGACAGGCGCGCTCCCTATTCCCATCACCTCCATTTTGGCGCTCGCTTTGGCTACGCTACTTGGCATAGCACCAGCCAACGAAATATTCCGGGCCTTCTCATCGCCTATCATCTTTCTCCTCATTGGTGAATTTATTATCACCCAATCGATGATCAAATATGGCTTGGGCCGTCGTATGGCCCTACACATCTTGGACCTGCCCGGGGTCGCAAAATCCACGTACCGCATTATCATTGTGTTCGGAGCCGTCGCGGTTGTCCTCGCCAGCGTCATAAATAGCGCAGCTGTGGCCGCGACCATGGTCCCCATTGCCGTGGGTTTGGTCGAAGCCTTGTCTCCGGCCATCCGCTCCGAAATCGGAGCGCCAAACTCCAAAAATCCGCTTCGCTTCAGCACCGCCTTGATGCTCATTACCGCGTATGGATCGGTTGTGGGTGGCCTTATGACGCCCTTTGGCGACCCATCCAACCTTGTCGGTTGGTTCTTTATGCAAAAGCGCTTTCACATATCCTTCCCGGTGGGCACATGGATAATTTTTGCAGCCCCCGTTGTCGTGGCGCAGCTCGTCATTATCTCTATCATAGTTCTTGTCATGAATCGCCCGGAAATCGGACTTATTCCTAAAGCAGCGGCCATCATAAAGCAGCAAAAGGGGGGCCTGGGGCCGATGTCGAACGGAGAGATCAATACCGCGATTGCCTTTTGTCTCGCCATCATACTGTGGCTGTTACCGAGTGTTGTCGGATTCGTGATGGGATATAGGGCGCCCGAATATGCTTTGCTGCGCGCGCGTCTTTCGCCCGCCGTGGGGGCGATATTTGGCGCGACCTTGCTATTCATTTTGCCGGTCAGCCTGGCGGACGGCTTTACCCTGCAATGGCGTGACACCAGGAAAATGGACTGGGGCCCCGTGCTTCTCGTAGGGTCGAGTGTGGCTCTAGGGAAACTTATGGCGATGACAGGTCTTGCCAAGGTGGTTGGCGATGGCCTCGCCCACAACGTCAGTGGCGTAGGGGCGCTGGGTGTCTATTTGTTCGCGGCTACGATCGCCATTTTATTTTCCGAGCTCACAACCAATCTCGCAAGTGTCAGTGTCCTCGTGCCTATCGTCCCGGCACTCGCTCTTGCGGGGGGAGGGAATCCGCTCGAGGCCACGATCATGGCGACTTTTGCCGGGGTCTATGGTTTCGCCCTCCCGATTTCTACATCCGCGAACGCCATTGTCTACGCATCCGGGGAGATCCCCTTTTTGAGTATGGTCAAGACCGGGATCCTGGTTGATTTCTCCGGGATCGTCGTGGTTGTCGCAGGAGTGCGACTCGTCTTCTATCTATTGGGCGCCCATATCGCCTAAGAGACGAATACAAAGATGTGGATACAGCATGAGAACCCACCAAGGAGATGACCAACATGAGCAGCGCATCGGCAGGCAGTATGAGTGATAACTCTGGTGATAAGAACTTCGCGCAGACGCCACCCGACCCCGGCGTTCCTGGTCAGAGTGTGGAGTTATCCGCCACGTCGACGGTAGCAGCCGAAGCCCAGCAGGGCGATGGGCCGGCGGCGTCGGGCGCCAGCGCGTCGGCGGTCAGTGGATCGGTCGCCAAGACCACGGCGGTATCGGTCTGCGTCGGAACGGGTTATGCCGCGGCCGCCTGTGAGTTCGGGGTGGTAGCCGTAGGTCCCCACTCAGCGGCCGCAGCGAGCCAAGTGGGGGTGGTCGCGGTCGCGCCTGACGGCGCCAGCGCGTCCAGTAACTCAGCAAACTCCAGTCAAGTGGCAGTTCGTGGCGTCAATGGGCGCGAAACGAGCGCTAGCGACACAGTCTAGGCACCTTCCGCGCCGCAAAATTTAGCAAACCGAGGAGTATCACCATGACCGAATCCCAGCGCTTGGATCCTATTCAGGATGGCGAGACTGATGCCCGGGTTAGCAGTTTGATAGATATTATAAGGGAGTTGCAGTCGGATACGTCGCACTCACAAGCCGTTATTGACCGCATCTATCTCAGAATAAAGAGTTTGTCGCAGGATCACACGATGGTTCAGAGCGATAGCGAGGCGCCTACCCAAACGGTGGTGGGTCAATCGCGCCTGACCGGGGATTGAAAGGTCGCCCGGGACCGCAGGCGGGCGTTCTGATGTGCGCCAAGGCCCCGTAAGCGATAACAGGCCGAGCGCGCAATAACGCCCCGGCCTGTTTACCGACAGCGCTTCGTCCTTGGTTCATGACGTCGCTTTGTCATGGCCCGTCAAGAAGCCCTCAGGTGTGGGCTCCGTGCGAAAAGGCCCATATGACAACGAGCAGCATGACAATGATGTAGGCACGAAGGGCCCAGAAGACAACCTGCTGCCAACCCTTAAGCGCCTTCTGGCCGACTTCCGGTAAGGCCCGGTCCCAGCCCTCTTCGCGCAATAAGCGAGCAATTTCGGAAGCATCTATTTCTTGGTTCTGTTTCATGTCGTGCCTCCGAAGAGATGCGGAAAGACCGTGGCCAAGCCGTAAAGGCCATTACAGATTATCAGCATGGCCATGATCAGAACCGCTATCGCGTTCCGACGCGGGGAGTTGGCGTAGGGCCCCATCAATTCCTCGTCGTTCACGAGCATAAGAAGAAACAGCATGGCCGCCGGCATAAAAATGGTGGCAATGACTTGAACTGTGATGTTCAAGAAGCCAAGCGGCACATGCGGCAACATCACGACCCCCGCCGCTACGGCCGAGCCAACCACGGCCGGGGCGTAGAAGGCCCACGCTCGGCGCGGGGCGTCATTTAGCGAACGCGGGAGATCCAAGGCCTCGCCTACAGCCCAGGCGGTGCTGGCGGTAATTACGATTGACGCAATAAGACCGGCTTCCATAAGGCCTAGCGCAAAAAGGTCCATGGCCCAGTTCCCCACGTGGTTCTTTAGCGCGCTCAATATCCCATTCACGTTGAGGCTCGCGGCATTGGGCAAGGCATGCAGATGTTGTCCCGTCAAAATAATAATCGCCATGGCGACAACCACCATGCCGGTAACGCCCAGCATGAGGTCACGGCGACTGGCGGCGATGTCGTGCGGCAAAAGCCCCTTGTCAACAATGCAGGATTGCTGGAAAAAGAGCTGCCAAGGCGCTATCGTAGTCCCGATATTGGCCGATAAAAGGACCAGAAAGCCCACTGATAAAAGGCCGCCGGGAACGAGCCAATTCGCTCCCACGAAGGCCGATCCCACGGCCGACCAGTTGGGGTGGGAAAAAAGCGCCAGGGGCACGAAGATGAGATTGAGGGCGGCAATAAAAAGCGCGATGCGCTCCCATGTCCAGTAACGCAAAAACACCAATACGAAACCGACAAAACACAGCGTAAGCGGGACTGTCAGCCAATAAGATAGGCCGAAGACCTCACCCCCTACGCGCACCCCGATAAATTCGGTCATCAGCGTCAAAATGTTGGCGATCACAAGATCTACGATCGAAAAGATTCCCCAAAAGGCCCCGTAGCGCTTCCAAATCAGCTCGGCATGGCCGCGGCGCGTGACAGCGCCTAGTCGAATGGTCATTTCTTGAACAAAGTAGGCGATAAAGCCGAGCGGGATCATGATCGGTAGAAAGATCCCGAGACCATAAACCGCACCGGTCTGGGAATAGGTAATGACGCCCCCGGCGTCATTATCCCCCAGCATCACCAAAAGGCCCGGTCCCAGCAAAGCAAGCCACAGGGCGAATCGGTTGCGAAAAGTTTTGGGAGCTTGGCGGAGGCGAGCAATATGCAGTCGGTCCTGGACTCGCACCAAAAGCGCCTCGGGGACTCCGGGGTCATCTTGAGTATCGGACGGCGCCTTAGCGCTCGCACGGCGTTCAATTTGTCGCGCCTGCGCCGCTCTGGCGCGCAAAAGCGCGGCTCGTATTGACTGAAGAACATGCACCCGCATGAATAGTATTCCCTTGTCTTCAAAACGAGGCGCAAGCTCGCGCCGAAGGCGCACAGGGCCTCATTTTGTCTTAACTATACAAGATGGGTAGGGTTACAAACGTATCCCGGGCCCTGCCAGCCTAAAGGAGGACGGCAGCCCAGGTAGTGGGGCGAGGCCAACCTTTAGGCGTTCCGTGTATCGCTACTACTGCCCATTGAGGATAGGGGCCTCCTTAAGGTAAGCGGTCGTCCCGCGATGCGGGCTTTGTATCAGCCCCCACGAACCGTGTCAATCTTTAATAAAACGGCTTCGTTGAGGTCGATTCGCTTGCCATGAACCAAGGAATGACGTCTGCCATGCGCGGCAAAGATAGCTCAGCTGGGTTCGACGGTACCCCCCTATCCCACCCTCCAGGAACCCCTTCAGCGAAGCGCAAACCCCGCCCTTGCATCCCGTGCCTTTCGAGCCATAAAGGCCCCCACCCGCGCCCCCAGACTTGACCTTCGCGAGCTAGCGTCCGCCGCGCGGAACCCCAAATCGTGCTAACATAAGCCTATGCTTTCGACAGCTGCCTCGACCCTACGTCTTCGCGATTCCGTACAGGATATCGTCGAGTTCTCATGAAAAGCCCTAAAGCCTTACAGCCGCTCATAGAGGACGGGGTCATAGATCACGTGATTCGCCCGCTTAAAAGCGGCAAAGAAGCGCAAATCTTTGTCGTCTCGACGGCTGAAGGGATCCGTTGCGCCAAGGTTTACAAGGAGGCCAATAAACGTGGCTTCCGCCAGGCTGGCCTCTACCAGGAAGGGCGAACCGTCCGAAATTCCCGACGCAGCCGGGCGATGTCCAACGGCACCCGCTATGGGCGTCGGGAACAAGAAGAGGTATGGCAAAGCGCAGAGGTCGCCGCTCTCTTTGCGCTTGCCGAGGCCCAGGTACGCGTCCCCCGCCCCTACCTCTTTCTCGACGGCGTCCTCCTTATGGAATTGATTGTCGATGATCAAGGAAACGCCGCTCCGCGACTCGCCGATGTCGAACTCACGGAGCAACAGGCACACGACTTTCATCAAACGCTCATCATCAATATCGCGCGCATGCTGTGCGCCGGTATCGTTCACGGGGATTTATCCGAATACAATATCCTGATCGACAGGACAGGCCCTGTCATCATCGATCTCCCACAATCCGTCAATGCCTCGGCCAACAACAACGCGGCGGCGTTCTTTGTTCGCGACATTGATCATCTGGCGACATTCTTTGGGCGCTTTGCACCGGCCATCCTGAAGACGGATTACGGCCGCGAGATGTGGGTTCTCTATAAGAATGGCACGCTACGGCCCGATACCCCGTTGACCGGACGATTCGTGCCGGAAGCCGCTCCGGCTGACGTGGCTGCCGTTTTACGGGAAATCGATGCGGCGCGTCTCGAGGAAGAATGGCGGCGCGCACAGCTTTGATCGATGAGTCAGCAAACCTCGCTTGGACGCTTGAATGAACGTGCAAATTGTTTTTTAAAGAATCCCTTCGCACCCTTACCGCTACGACCTGAATAACGTCTTTTTCGATCACCCTGACCGCCGCCCTTCACGTTCGATCTCCTAACATAAAGACAAGGCGCTGGACTTAAGCCGGTCTTGCCGAAGACCTTTGGGGCTCGCGCTTTGTATAAACCCACGGCATCGGAGCGGCTATTGCCGCGGCCATTGGCACAAAAAAGCGGCGGTTTGGCACAACCAGGAAGGGATTGGCGGAGAGGGAGGGATTCGAACCCCCGGAAGGTTGCCCTTCAACGGTTTTCAAGACCGCCGCATTCGACCGCTCTGCCACCTCTCCACAGCGCAAGCATAACCTCTCGTCTCGTAGACTCCAACCCAGAGGAATGCTTGTCTTGCTAGACAAGCTCTACCGACTCTTTTAGGCTTATTGGTGTCAGGATGACCTGACACTCGGAGGAACGTCTTTAATATGACCAATAATAACAAAAGCCTTCCCGTTTTGGATCTCGTAGGACGGATCTTGCTCGCCTTGATCTTTGTCTTCGCGGCGATCGGCAAAATCATGAACTACCATGGCACAGCCATGTTTATGGCCGCCTATGGGGTGCCAGCCGGTCTTCTACCAATCGTGATTGCAGTCGAGCTCTTAGGGGGACTTGCGATCATGATGGGGCTCTGGACCCGGTGGGCGGCACTCATATTGGCGATATTCTCGGCCACTGCCATCGCCATATTTCATCGCACCTTCAATACGCCCAACGAGCAGATCGTCACCTTGGCCGAGGTGAGCTTCACGGGCGGACTCCTCTTGCTCGCGGTCAATGGATCGAGCTGCTTAAGCCTGGACGCCTGGAGGAAACGCAAGTAAGGCGCAAGTGATGGAAGTCATCCCGGCTGCCATAACGGGCCGGGATGACCATTTTCCCTCGAGACCCCACACCGCTTCCTCATGAAGACGAGGGCCGCGCACTCAGCTCTTCGATACCGTGCATATAGGGTCTAAGGGCCTCGGGGACCCTGATGCTTCCATCCGCCTGTTGATAGTTCTCGAGAACGGCAACCAATGTCCGTCCCACCGCAAGCCCCGATCCATTGAGTGTATGGACGAATTCGGGTTTCTGTCCGGGGGTTTTGAAGCGGGCGTTTAAACGCCGCGCCTGGAAGTCCCGGAACTGACTACAAGAGGATATCTCGCGGTAACGCTCGCTCCCAGGGAGCCACACCTCCAAATCATAGGTTTTGGCGGCCGAAAAGCCTAAGTCCCCGGCGCACAGCGCCACCACCCGATACGGGAGATGAAGGCGCCGAAGGACCTCTTCGGCGTGGGCGGTCAGCTGCTCGTGGGCCCGATCTGAGTCCTCGGGCGCCACGATCTGCACGAGTTCCACCTTTTCGAATTGATGCTGACGAATCAGACCGCGGGTATCGCGACCTGCAGCCCCTGCCTCACTCCGAAAGCATGGGGTATGACAGACGAAACGCACCGGCAAATCGTTAGCCGCCAGTGTCTCATCGCGAACCAGATTCGTAACCGGAACCTCAGCTGTAGGAATAAGATAATACGGCAACTCATTTATTTTAAAGAGATCTTCTGAAAACTTAGGTAGCTGACCTGTCCCAAATAGGCTCTCTTCGTTAGCGAGATAGGGGACATAGACCTCGGTATAGCCATGCTCCTGTGTATGGAGATCAAGCATGAATTGGATGAGGGCACGCTGAAGTCGGGCCACACCCGACCGCAGGACGGCAAAGCGCGCACCCGCCAGTTTGGTGGCGGCGGCAAAATCCACCCCCCCTAGGCCCTCCCCAAGCGCAACATGATCTTGCGGCGGGAAAGAGAAGGCGGGCGGGGCCCCGACCCGCCGAACCTCGACATTATCGTCTTCGTTACGGCCATCCGGGACGTCATCGAGTGGAAGATTGGGGATCTCCGCGACCCGCCTGCCCCATTCCTCCTGAACCACGGCTAAGCGGGATTCGGCCTCGGCAAGCCGTACGGCCAGCTCCTCCTGCCCCTCCATGAGCGGCTTGACATCCTCCCCACGGGCCACGGCGCCCCCAATGGCCTTGGCTCGGGCGTTTCTTTGGGCCTGACAATCCTCGCTCTCCTTTTGCGCGGCCTTGCGCCGCGCCTCCAAATCGCGCAGGGCGCTCACATCAAGGGCCACACCTCGGCGAGAAAGGATACGGGCCACTTCCTCGGGCTCGCTGCGCAGACGTTTAGGATCGATCATAAGGGCTTATCTTGGCTTGTCAGAAAAAGAGGTATCCAGTGTAAAGTATCGCAACACCGCCGCATACCGTGCCGGCGGTGTTGCGCCCTGTATCCAGCCCCAGATATCGGCATCGTTTTCCGCCAAGAGATCCGTGAATTGCGTCTGCTCAAGAGTGGTTAGGCCTTCGTAGTCGGTATCGAGAAAGCGCTTTAAGGCCAGATCGAGCTCAAGGAGGCCGCGGCGGCAGCGCCAGCGCAAAGCCAAGGCGTTCATAGGCGCCGCTTGGCGAGTAGGCCCTTGATGCCGGCGATCGCCCGGGCCGGGTCCAGGCCCTTCGGGCACACATCCGTACAATTCATGATGGTATGGCAACGATAGAGGCGATAGGGGTCTTCCAGGTCATCGAGTCGCTGACCGCTATCCTGATCGCGACTGTCTTGAAGAAACCGATACGATTGCAAAAGCGCCGCCGGTCCCAAAAATTGATCGGGGTTCCACCAAAACGATGGGCAACTGGTAGTGCAGCAGGCGCACAACACACATTCATAGAGACCGTCCAATTGGTCCCGGTCACCAGGAGTTTGGCGACGTTCGATCTCAGGCTCCGGCCCTTCGTCGATCAGCCACGGACGAACCGCGCGATATTGGGTGTAGAAGCTTGTCAGATCGACGATCAGGTCCCGGATGACGGGCATACCCGGCAACGGCCGCAAGGTGATCGGCTCCGCTAGGTCCTTAAGCCGGGTGATACAGGCAAGCCCGTTGCGGCCGTTAATGTTCATGGCATCCGAACCGCAGACCCCCTCGCGACACGACCTCCGAAAACTCAAAGACTCGTCTTGCGCCTTAAGCAGTATGAGAGCGTCTAATAGCATCACCGTGCCAGGAGGGATATCTAGCGTGTAGTCCTGAAGGTAGGGTCGGTCCCTCTGCTCTGGTTGATAGCGATAGATTCGAAATCGCATAACTCTCCTAGTACACACGCGCCTTGGGCGGAAACGAGTCAACCGTAAGCGGCTTCATGCGCACCGGCTTATAGTCGACGGTCGGCCGATCACGAAAATAGAGCGTGTGCTTCAACCAATGTTCGTCATCGCGATTTGGGTAATCGATGCGTGAGTGGGCCCCCCGGCTCTCGGTGCGCGCCGCCGCCGAAACCACCGTCGCCAGCGCCACCTCTACGAGATTCTCAAGCTCAAGGGCCTCGATACGCGCGGTATTAAAAACGCGGCTTTGGTCAGAAAGCCCGGCACACTCGAGGCGTTTGGCGATCTCGCGGACGCGACGCACGCCTTCGTCCAAAACATCCTGGGTACGAAACACGCCACAATACTGCTCCATGACCCGGCGCAGTTCGGCACCGATCGCCTCAACCGACTCGATTCCCGGCCGCTCCCATCGGGTCACGCGCGCGATCGCCTTCTCAATAGCCTCCCCGGGCAGGGGCCTGTGGTACCGCTGCTCCTTCAGGGTCGCCAGGATATGATTTCCGGCGGCGCGTCCGAACACAACGATGTCGAGAAGGGAGTTTCCGCCCAAGCGATTGGCGCCATGCACCGACACGCAGGCGCACTCCCCGACCGCGTACAGTCCGGCCTGCGGCTCCTCCGGCCCGTGCCGTTCGGGGGCCACGACTTGTCCAAAGCGATTGGTGGGAATCCCGCCCATGATGTAGTGCGCGGTGGGATAGACAGGAATGGCCGCATGCGCGGGATCGATATGCGCAAAACGCAAGGCCGTCTCGCGAATCCCGGGCAGGCGTTTTTTGATGACCTCGTCACCTAAGTGATCGAGCTTTAATTCGACATGGTCGCCGTTTGGCCCACAGCCCCGACCGGCCGCCACCTCCATATGGATCGCGCGACTCACCACATCGCGGCTCGCCAAATCCCGAGCATGGGGCGCGTAATGCTCCATGAAGCGCTCACCGGCCTTATTGACGAGGTAGCCCCCCTCCCCGCGCGCCCCCTCGGTAATCAAAACCCCAAGCCCGGCAAGCCCAGTCGGATGGAATTGGATGAACTCCATGTCTTGGAGCGGGATTCCGGCGCGCAAGGCGATCCCGAGGCCATCTCCGGTATTGATCAAGGCGTTGGTGGAGGTGCGGTACATTCGCCCCGCCCCACCTGTGGCAATCAGGGTGGTCTTGCTTTCGATCACCAGGAGCTCGCCGGTCTCGATCTCTAAGACCAGAGCCCCCAAGGTATGTCCGGAGGCGTCACGCAGAAGATCGATGGCGAAGAACTCGTCAAAAAAGTGGGTCTTGGCACGGATATTTTGCTGGTAAAGCGCATGTAGAATCGCGTGTCCGGTGCGATCGGCGGCAGCGCACGTCCGGGCCGCCTGTTCGCCGCCGAAGTTCTGGCTTTGACCCCCAAACTTGCGCTGATAAATACGCCCATCATCGATACGCGAAAAGGGTACGCCGTAGTGCTCCAATTCGATGACTAGGCGGCTTGCGGCCCGGCACAGATATTCGATGGCGTCTTGATCGCCTAGATAATCGCCGCCCTTCACCGTGTCATACATATGCCAGTGCCAAGAGTCGGGAAGGACATTACCCAAGGCCGCATTCACGCCGCCTTGGGCTGCGACCGTATGCGAGCGTGTCGGAAAGACCTTCGACACCACGGCAACGTGAGCATCCCCTTCGGCGAGCTGCAAAGCGGCTCGTAAACCAGCGCCGCCCGCCCCTATCACCAAGCAATCGAATTGTCGGCGCGGGAGCCTTTGTGTCATAGGAAAAACACCACGAAACCATAGACTGAAAAGGACAATAGCACGGCGGCGATGGTGGTCATGGTCACAAGCCTTAGTAGCGGAACATGTACGTAATCCTTCACGATATTGTCGCACCCAAGATAGGCGTGGAGCGCTATGGCAAGGAGCCATACGGAAAAAAGCAGCCGTACCGCCAAATGATCAAAAAGCCCGCGCCAGGCGTCATAGGTGGCACTCGGCATATGCGCCAACAGCGCCACGATCGCGAGCAAGCCGAGCGCGATCATGACGGCCGTGATGCGCACCAAAAGCCACGCCCCAGTCCCGGCATGGCGACTTCCATAATGTCTGGCGTCTAAGGCCATAAGAGGGCCGCACAAAGAGCCGTGCCGACCGCGAGCACGAGCACCAAGGTAGCACTCCTCCGGCCTGCCTCGCGCCCAAACCCCCGATGGGCATCCAGGGTTAGATGGCGCAAACCGCCATAGAGGTGCTGGGCCACCACCCATACGACCAATGCCCCGAAAAACCGCGCCGAGGGCTGAACGAGCAAGGCCCTCACCGCGTCGAACCCCGAGGCGCTCTGCAGGGAGGACTTAAGCAATCCGAGTCCAAGACCAGTCAAAACGATCAGCAACAGCCCCGTGATCCGGTGTAGAATCGAGGCATAGGCGCCGACCGGTAATCGCATATGTCTGAGCCCTGCATCTCTGGGACGTTCTGAACACGGCATGGCGCGCCCTGTCGGTGATGTCGGTTTTGATATGATCGTAACGCTCTATGTAAGATCCATTATAGGGGGCAAGCTGTGCTGAGGGAATGGAAAGCAGAATTGATTGAGGCGGGCGGCCGGGAAGATCGCGACGCAATCCTCCATTATGGGGATCCTCAAGCGGAGGTTGTAGCAGCGGCGACCGGGAGCGTGGCCTGCGTGCTCACCCACATGGGGGTCATCAAGGCCTCCGGGCCCGATGCCGCAAGCTTCCTCCAGGGGCAGCTCAGCAACGATATCCAGGCGGTCCAGAACACGAGCCAACTGAGCGGCTACTGCACGGCTCAAGGACGCCTGCTCGCGCTCTTTCGTATCATGCGCCGAGGGGACGACTTTTTCCTCCTGCTGCCGCAAGAGATTCTGGCCCCCACCCTAAAGCGACTGAGTATGTTCGTGTTACGCGCCAAGGTGACCTTGAGCGCAGCCTCAGACCAGGCCTTGCTTGGGCTTGCGGGCCCCGCAGCGCCTGAGGCCTTGCGTCAGATCGGACTCCCCGTCCCGGCTTTGCCGGAGGTCGCCACCGAGGGGCTCATGCATGTCATGGCGGTGCCTGGGGCCTCACCGCGCTTCATCATCCTCGGTCCTACCGATGCGGTACGAGCTTTGTGGCCGATTGCAGGCCTTGCCCCCGTAGGTAGCCAAGCTTGGGCGTGGCTTGATATCGACTCGGGCCAGCCGACCATAGGCTCTGCGACCAGCGAGGCCTTCGTGCCGCAAATGGTCAACCTTGATCTATTGAATGGGATCAATTTCCGCAAGGGCTGCTATCCGGGCCAGGAGATTGTGGCCCGCACCCACTATCTGGGGCGTCTCAAACAACGTATGTACCGGGCCTCGTTCACCGGACCTGTGCCTCCTCCGGGGACCACGCTCACTGCGCCCAATCTCCCGGGCCAGCCGGCGGGCACGGTCGTAGAGGCACAAAGGGGGCCTGACGGGCAGGTGGACCTCCTGGCCGTGGTGCAAATCAGCAGCCATGACGAGGGCGAGGTCTCTCTGCAAGAGGCGCCGCTGCGGTTTCGGGAGCTCCCTTATCCCCTCGCGGCCAGCTGTTGATCTCGAAAGACGGATTCCGCCGTCTGGGTCGCCGGGGGGCTGCCCGGAATGATCTCGTAGAACGTCTCGCCCTTCTTGATCATCCCGAGACCGGAGCGGGCGTGGGCCTCTATGGCCGCACGCCCGGTCTGTAGGCTTCGCACCTCGGCCGCCAACTGCTCGTCGGTCTTAAGGAGCGCGGCGTTGCCCTTCTTCAAGCGCACGATGTGGTGTTCGCGATGGATGTAAGCCACGACCCCCCCGTGCCCAAACCACAAAGCGTATTGGGTCAAGAGACACAAGGCCACCGCTAAAGGACCAATCCACCTCGTCATAAGACTGAGTATAGGCACAAGCCTTTAGCGTTGTGAATAGGCTTGTTTCGGCGCCCGCGCGAATTGGGCGTTAGCACCCTCCGTCTCCTCGATACGCAATAACTGGTTGTATTTGGCGATCCGCTCGGACCGCGACAAAGAACCGGTTTTGATTTGGCCCGCGCCCGTAGCCACGGCGATATCGGCAATGGCGGTATCCTCGGTCTCGCCGGAACGGTGCGATAAGACCACGCCGTAGCCGGCCTTTTGGGCACGCGTAATGGTGGCCAGCGTTTCGGTGAGGGTACCGATCTGGTTAGGCTTAATCAGGATCGCGTTCGCGACCCGCTCTGTAATGCCACGCTCAAGAAGGGTACTGTTGGTCACAAAGACATCATCCCCCACGAGCTGTATCCGGCCTCCTAGCCGTTCCGTTAGCACATGCCAGCCGCTCCAATCCTCCTCGCCCATGCCGTCTTCAATGCTGACAATGGGGTAGCGTTTGAGCCAGTCGGCATAGAGGCCGGTCAGGGCCTCGGCATCAAGCTCCCGTCCTTCCCCAGCGAGCGCATAGGACCCGGCCTTGCTGACAAGACCTGAGACCGCGGCGTCCAAGGCAATGCCGACATCTTGACCAGGGCGATATCCGGCCATCGAAATGGCCTCTTGAATCAACGCCAAGGCCTCCTCGTTGGAGCCAAGATCGGGCGCAAACCCGCCTTCATCGCCTACTGCGGTGGCAAGCCCGCGGGTCTTTAAAAGGCCCTTTAAGGTATGAAAGATCTCCGCGCCCCATCGTAGGGCCTCGGAAAACCGCGGGGCCCCGAAGGGGACGATCATGAACTCCTGGAAGTCGAGGGTGTTATCAGCATGGGCGCCGCCATTCACGATATTCATGAGCGGTACCGGCAACACAAATGGTCCTTGGCCCCCTAAGTGGCGGTACAAAGGCACGCCCGCACGCAGCGCAAGGGCCCGCGCCAAGGCCAGCGATACGGCCAAAATCGCATTGGCCCCCAAGCGCGATTTGTCAGGTGTGCCATCCAGTTCGATCATCCGGGCATCGACGGTCTGTTGAATCGCCTCCATTCCCATCAAGGCCTTTTTAAGCGGGCCATTTACCGCTGCGCACGCCTTCGTGACGCCTAAGCCGTGGAAACGTTTTTTGTCCCCATCGCGGAGCTCAAAGGCCTCCCGTATCCCGGTCGATGCGCCGGAGGGCACGGAGGCCCGACCGATAAATCCGCCATCCAGTGTGACATCGGCTTCTACCGTCGGATTTCCGCGCGAGTCGAGAATTTCGCGCGCATAGAGATCTACAATCTTAGTCATGAATTCTTCCTAAAGATAAAGCCGTTTATTCTTTTTCATCGCGTTAACGATGCTTCATCGAAGCCCGCCTTCTTAACACAGGCATCCAGCTCCATCAAGACCTTGAGCAAGGACTCCATACGCGCGAGCGGCCAGGCATTGGGTCCGTCGCTCAAGGCTTGATCCGGATCAGGATGCGTTTCCATAAAAATACCGGCGACTCCTGCGGCCACGGCCGCGCGCGCGAGGACCGGCACGTGCTCCCGCTGCCCCCCCGAACGCGTCCCCTGCCCACCCGGCAATTGCACCGAATGTGTGGCGTCGAATACCACGGGGCAGCCGGTCTCGCGCATGATGGCGAGGCTGCGCATATCGGACACGAGATTGTTGTAGCCAAACGAGGCCCCCCGTTCGCACACCATGAGCCGCCCTTCTCCGCCCGCCATGCGCGCCTTGTCGACGACGTTCTTCATGTCCCCCGGTGCCAGAAACTGGCCCTTTTTGATGTTGACTGGTTTCCCCGAGGCCGCCACCGCGCTGATAAAGTCGGTCTGCCGGCACAAAAATGCCGGTGTCTGCAAGACGTCGACGACCGCGGCGACATCAGCAATCTCGGAGGTGTCGTGGACATCGGTCAGTACCGGAACCCCGATCTCTTCGCGGACATCAGCCAATACCGCCAGCCCGTCATAACGGCCAGGTCCCCGGAACGAGACATGCGAGCTCCGATTGGCCTTATCGAACGAGGACTTATAAATAAACGGAATGGAAAGCCGCGCGGTAAGCTCTTTAAGCGCTTGCGCGGTCTCAAGGGCAAGCGTTCGCGACTCGATCACGCACGGGCCTGCGATCAAAAACAGGGGCCGGTCGATTCCCACCTCAAAACCGCACAGTTTCACTCGGCACCTACCTGGTCTTTTTGGGTCCGCGACTCGCGCCTGTGACGAAGCGCCGCCTGGATAAAGCTCGTAAAGAGCGGATGTCCATCTCGGGGGGTCGAGGTGAACTCCGGATGAAACTGCACTCCCACAAACCAGGGATGATCGGGGAGCTCAATAATCTCGACCAGTGCCTTGTCGGGGGATGTCCCGGAAATCAGCAAGCCCTTCTCGACCAAGGCCGCTCGGTAGGTGTTATTCACCTCGTAGCGATGGCGATGCCGCTCTATGACGCTCTCGACCGCGTAAATGCGCGCCGCTAGACTGTCGGCCGCAAGCTCACACCGCTGGCCCCCTAAGCGCATCGTTCCCCCTAAGTCGGCGTTATGGGTCCGTACTTCGCGCTGCCCTTCGTTGCTCATCCACTCCGTGATCAAGGCAATAACCGGATGCGGGGACTGGGGGTCGAATTCGGTGCTATGAGCACCCCTGAGGCCGACCTCGTTGCGGGCAAACTCGATCACGGCCATTTGCATACCGAGGCAAATGCCGAGATACGGAACCTTCTTCTCGCGCGCGTGGCGCACGGCCGCGATCTTGCCCTCGGTGCCGCGCCCGCCAAATCCCCCAGGTACGAGGATCGCATCGCACTCAGTGAGACAATCAGTACCCTCCCGCTCGATCGCCTCCGAATCGATATAACGGATGCGCACCTGAGATTGAGTTTGAATGCCGGCATGGGTCAAGGCCTCGGAGAGCGATTTGTACGACTCCGTTAAGTGCACATACTTGCCGACGATAGCGACATCGACCACTTGTTTAGGGTGCTCGAGGGCTTCGTTGACGGCCTGCCACTCACCCAGATCGATCGCCCCGGCCTTCAGCCCGAGTTGCTCGACTACGATGTCGTCTAGCCCCTGGTCGTGCAACAGCTCCGGAATCCGATAGATATTGTCTACGTCAATGGCCGATATGACGGCGCGCGCCGGGACATTGGTGAATAGCGCGATCTTTTGGCGCTCATCTTCCGGAAGTCGCCTATCCGCGCGACACATCAAGATGTCCGGCTGAATTCCGATGCTGCGCAATTCCTTGACTGAATGTTGGGTCGGTTTGGTCTTGATCTCTCCCGAGGCCTTGATATAGGGCACGAGCGTCAGATGCATGTAGACGGCACATTGCCGCCCGTACTCCACGCCCATTTGCCGAATGGCCTCTAGAAACGGTAAGGATTCGATATCGCCAACCGTGCCACCGATCTCGATCATTGCCACTTCGGCATCCCCCGCACCTTGGAGGATACAGCGCTTGATTTCGTCTGTGATGTGCGGAATGACCTGGACCGTAGCGCCCAAGTAATCCCCGCGCCGTTCTTTCCGAATGACGTTCTCGTAGATGCGGCCGGTGGTAAAATTATTATGGCGGGTCATCGTGGTGCGAACGAAGCGTTCGTAATGACCTAAATCCAAATCGGTTTCCGCGCCGTCTTCCGTCACGAACACCTCACCGTGCTGGTAAGGGCTCATGGTCCCGGGATCGACGTTGATATAGGGATCGAGCTTCATGAGCGTCACGCGTACGCCCCGCGCTTCGAGTAGCGCCGCGAGCGAGGCCGCAGCGATCCCCTTGCCAAGCGACGAGACAACACCGCCTGTCACGAAAATAAACTTAGTCATCGCAACCCAGCGGACATGACGCTCGCCACCCCGTTTCGCGTATCCAAGCTACCAGATGGCTTCACTTTCAACAACCTCCTACGGCGTCTCTAGAGTCTCAATCGTCAACACTAAACCCCGGTCCAGCGGGCCGGCTCTGAACTGATCACAGACCCAGTAGCCGGGGATCGCGATCAGCGCGTCTGCGTCAAACACAAAAACGGCCGCCGCCCGCTCCCAGGGGGCAATACCAAGTTCCTGCAAGAGCTTCTTTAAGGGTCTATGACCCCGGCCTGGGATCAACACGCGGGCCCCCGGGACTCGCGATTTCACCACCAGAGGCCGCCCCGAGAGCTGATCGCGGCCTAGACCCTGCCCGCGGGCCTCGTAGGCGACCAAGCGCCTCTGGGTCCCCGGCAGGGGATAGTCACAAACCGGGTCCCAGAGTCCATCCCAGGGACCAGGCGCTTCGGCAGGCGCCCTATCGGCCCCCCAAAACGCCCGATCTCGGTAGCGACGCAGCACCCCCCCGCCTGGCAAGCGTAACACCTGCAGGCGACTCCGGGGAATGATCCGAAGCGCCGCCAAAAGGGTATTACAGCTGCGCTCGCTAGGAGCCCGACCCCCGCGCTCTTGTATCCACGCGCGCAAGACGAAGGACTGTGCCGAAGAGCTTAGGGCGCAAAACTCGGTCAGCAGCAGTGCGCCCTCGGCATCCGTACAGCGCCTGACATCTAAGGCCAGATACTGCTCCAGCAAGGCATGGGCCTCGTGTCCTAAACGCGCCCCGCGCGCGAGCGCTTCGTGGGCCTTAGGCCAACGGTTGGCAATAAGCGGCCATACGGTCTCGCGGACATAGTTACGCGCAAAACGGGTGTCGGCATTGCTCTCATCTGTGACAAAACTCAGGCCCTCCCTGGCCGCGTACTGAGCCAGGGCCGCGCGACTGATGCCAAGAAGCGGACGGGCGAGCCGCCCTTTGGCAAAGGGTCTGACGGGAACCATGCCGCCCGCACCGGAAAGCCCGGCACCGCGCAATAGTTGTAAAAGGACGGTCTCCGCCTGATCGTTGGCATGATGCGCCACGAGTAGGACCTCTTCTGGCCTGAGACAGGATGCCAGCGCCTCATATCGCGCCGTACGCGCGGCCGCCTCCCATCCTTGTCCTTGCCTGCGTACCTTGACGGTCAACACCTCGCAGGCCACACCGTACTCAGCCGCCTTTTGTAGCGCCAGATCGCCCCACGCCCGCGCCTTGGGCTGGAGGCCATGATCAATGTGCACGGCCCGCAGCGCCGGCCGTGCTAACCGGGAGAGGGCGTGCAGCAAAACCGTGGAATCGAGGCCGCCGCTGAACGCGACGAGAAGCGCCTCACCCGCCCCGATCCCGATTTGCGCGAGTGAGTCGGCGAGCCATTCTCCCGAAAAGCTAGCGTTCTTCAAACTGTCCGTACTGACGAAGCCGCACATAGCGACGCGTCAGGAGGTCATCGAGAGGAATGTCCCGCAGATCCCGGATCGCCCCCTTAAGAGCCTCCTTTAAAGTGGCGGCGGTTGTGTCATAGTCCCGGTGCGCCCCCCCTAACGGCTCCGGCACAATCTCATCGATGAGACCAAGCCGTCTTAGGCTCTCGGCCGTGATCCCGAGGGCCTCGGCCGCTTGCGCCGCCTTTTCGGCGCTCTTCCATAGGATGGAGGCACAGCCTTCCGGGCTAATGACGGAATAGGTGGCGTATTGCAGCATCAGCATGCGATCCCCGACCCCCACGGCCAGCGCCCCGCCCGATCCGCCCTCGCCGATGACAGCGCTCACAATGGGCGTTCGCAGTGCCGACATAACATAGAGGTTTCGGGCTATCGCTTCGCTCTGGCCGCGCTCTTCGGCGCCCACGCCCGGATAGGCCCCCATGGTATCGATCAGGGTAATGACCGGCATGCGAAACCGCTCCGCAAGGCGCATGATCCGCAAGGCCTTGCGATAGCCTTCCGGCCGCGGCATACCGAAGTTACGCCGCACCTTCTCGCGGGTATCGCGTCCCTTCTGGTGGCCAATGACCGCTACCGGTATGTCGTCCAGGCGTCCGATACCGGATACGATTGCGGCATCATCCCCATAGAGCCGGTCGCCATGCAATTCTTCAAAGCCATCGATCATGCGCCCGATATAGTCGAGCGTGTACGGACGCTGCGGATGGCGCGCCAGCTGGGAGACCTGCCAGGCGGTCAGCGAGGAAAAAATAGACTGCGTTAAGCGGTGGCTCTTCGCCCGCAAGCGGGTAATTTCGTCGTTAATGTTGACGCCGGAGCTCGAATCCAAGAACCGCAACGCCTCGATCTTGGCTTCTAGGTCCGCAATCGATTGTTCAAAATCGAGATAGTTCTGGTTCATGGGCCTATCCGTCGTGGTAAATGAGGTGGACATGATTTTCGCCCGCCAGGGCGGCCAACTGGCGCATGACTCCCTCATTGGGCGTTACGCGCCAGTCTTCTCCGAATACGATCTCCGCCTCTGCCTCGGGGTGCCGGTAGCGGATGACGATTGGACACTTCCCGCGACGAACCGGGTCCAAGATATCCTTCAAGCCGTCCACGAATTGCTCGCCTCCGTGATCCGTATCCATGTCGATCACAAGACGGCGTGCAAACGCGGCCCGGGCCTCGTCGATATTATAGATGGCCTCAGCCGACATTTTGAAGCCACCCGAGTAATCGTCGAGACTTACGTTGCCCTTTACGACTATAAGCGCGTCCTTTACGACCCGCTCGCGATAACGTTGGTACAGATCACCAAACATAACAAGATCTATGCGGCCGGTACCGTCATCTAGGGTCACGAACGCCATGCGATCGCCGCGCTTGGTATTGATGATCCGCAGACCTACCACCAACCCACCCACCATAATGGCCGCCTCTTCGGTAGGCCGTAGATTGGCGATGGTCGTCCCGGTTATGCCTTTCAATTCCTCGGCATAGCGGTCGATGGGGTGGCCTGTCAGGTAAAGACCGAGCGTCTCCCTCTCCCCCTCGAGTTGCCGTTCGCTCGGCCAGCGTTCCACGACCACAAATTCCGGCGTGAATACGGTCTCGGGGCCCCCAAACAGATCGTCTTGTCCCGCTGCGGCGTCGCGCCCGTGTTGCATAGCGGCGTTCAAGGCGATATCGAGAGTAGCCATCATGGCCGCGCGATGCGGCCCCAAGGCATCGCATGCGCCAGCCGAAATCAGGCATTCCAGGGCGCGGCGGTTGACCTTGCGCCCGTCCACGCGCCGGCAGAGATCAAAGAGATCCAAAAACGGCGTATCGCCGCGTACGCCAAGAACCGCCTCTATCGCCCCCTCCCCCAGGCCTTTGATGGCACCCAGACCATATAAAATGGTCTTTTCATCGAGTGGCACGAATTCATAACCGCATCGGTTGATATCGGGCGGCAAGACCGTTATCTGCATATCTCGGCATTCGGCGATCATGGTCACGACCTTATCGGTCTTATCCATATCCGCCGACAGAACGCCGGCCATGAAGGCCGCCGGATGATGCGCTTTCAGCCAGGCGGTTTGGTAGGACAAAAGCGCATAGGCGGCCGAGTGCGACCGATTGAATCCGTACCCGGCAAACTTCTCGATCAGGTTAAAAATGGCGTTGGCCAACTTGGGGTCGTATCCACGCTCTTGCGCGCCCTGAACGAAGCCCTCGCGTTGTTTGGCCATCTCCTCGGGCTTCTTTTTCCCCATCGCGCGCCGCAGGAGATCGGCCTTGCCCAAGCTATAGCCCGCCAGAACCTGGGCAATCTGCATGGCCTGCTCTTGATAGAGGATCACGCCATATGTGGGCTTGAGGATCGGTATCAGCACATCGTGGGCATACTCTATACGTGCCCGCCCATGCTTACGGTTGATGAAGTCGTCCACCATTCCCGACTGCAGCGGGCCTGGTCGGAACAGGGCTACAAGCGCCACGATCTCCTCGAAATTGTCCGGCTGCAGGCGCTGTATGAGCTCTTTCATGCCCCGCGATTCAAGCTGAAACAAGGCCGTCGTACGGCAGGACTTGAGGAGATCGAAGGCCTTCTGGTCGTCTATCGGAAGGCTATCGAGAGCGAGCGGGGGCAGGCCCTCCTGTCGGCGATTTCGGTCTATGGTCTTTACCGCCTTGGCGATAATGGTCAGGGTCCGTAAGCCCAGAAAATCAAACTTCACGAGCCCCAGCGCTTCGACATCATCTTTATCGAGCTGAGTGACGAACTGCCCGCTGCCCGCTTCACAATAAAGCGGCATGAAGTCGGTCAAGGCGCTCGGGGCGATGACGACGCCGCCCGCGTGCTTACCTGCGTTGCGCGCGAGCCCTTCAAGCTTACGTGCGGCGTCAAGTACCGCGCGCACATCCTCTTCCTGCTCGTATCGCTCCTTCAGCGCCGGTTCTTGGACGAGGGCATCGTCTAGCGTAATGCCCAAGTCGTGAGGAATGAGTTTCGCGAGTTTATCCACGAACCCGTAGGGGTGGTCCAGAACCCGACCGACATCCCGCACCACGGCCTTCGCCGCCATGGTTCCAAACGTAATGATCTGCGAGACCTTGTCGGCGCCATAGCGATCGGTCACGTACTCGATCACCCGATCCCGTCCTTCCATGCAAAAATCTACATCAAAGTCGGGAAGGGACACCCGTTCCGGATTAAGGAAGCGCTCAAACAGAAGGTCATATTGAATCGGATCGAGCTCGGTAATGCCTAAGGCATACGCCACCAAGGAACCGGCACCGGAACCGCGCCCCGGCCCGACCGGCACATGGGCCTGCCGCGCCCAGGAGATGAAATCGGCCACGATCAAGAAATAACCCGCAAAACCCATCTTCTCGATGACGCCTAACTCGAGCTCGAGACGCGCGCTGTAGGCCTCGAACTGTCTTGCGCGCTCCTCGAACGACAGCCGCTCCAGGCGGCGATTCAGTCCCGCGATGGCGTCCTGCCTCACAAGTTTCTCGACTGAGTCGCCCTCCGGGACCGGAAACCGCGGAAGATAGTTGTCGCCAAAGCGTAAAACCAGCGTACATCGCTTCGCGATCTCCACCGTGTTGTGAATAGCCTCCGGGATGTCGGCGAAGAGCGCCGCCATCTCCTCGGGACTCGCCAGATATTGCCGCTCGCTATAGTGGCGCGGCCGCTTCGGGTCTGCCAGTGTCCGGCCTTCGTGGATACACACCCGAATCTCGTGGGCCTCAAAATCCTCGGGCGTAAGAAACCGCACGTCATGGGTTGCCACCAAAGGGAGTCCTACATGGCGCGCGAGGCCCGCGGCCAGCCGGTTGTATTCCTCTTGCCAGGGCCTGCCGGTGCGCTGCAATTCGATATAGAAACGGCCGGGGAAAATCCGCGCCCAATCACGCGCCGCAGCCTCGGCCTTGTCTTTGTGGTTCCCGACCAGAAATTGGCCGATCTCGCCATCAAGGGCCGCAGAGAGAGCGATTAGTCCGGCGCTATGTCCCGCGAACCACGACTTGTCGAGGCAAGGCCGTCCAGCGGTCTGACCCTCGCTATAGGCGCGCGTCAAAAGCTGACTTAAATGGCGATATCCCTCCTGGTTTTGGCACAGCAGAACCAACCTATGGGGGCGCTCCGGGTCTCCGTTGGCCACAAAAACATCGGCGCCTATGATGGGCTTGATACCAGCCGCCACGGCCTCTTTGTAAAACTTGACCATCCCAAAGAGATTGGCGAGGTCCGTGACCGCAACCGCCGGCATGCCTTTTTCGCGACATGCCGCTACCAGTTCATCCAGTCGGACGAGACCGTCCGCGAGCGAGTATTCGGAATGAACATGGAGGTGGATGAAGGTGTCCATCTAGGCCTCCTTGCTCCGTACCGGTGCCGAGCGCACCGGCGCAAAGCTTTGGCGATGCAAGGGGCAGGCTCCGTGACGCGAAAGCGCCGCGAGATGGCGCGCCGTGCCATAGCCCTTATGCGCGGCAAATCCGTATTCAGGATAGATCTCGTCCCAAGCCTGCATCTCCTCGTCGCGCGCCACCTTAGCGAGCACCGATGCCGCGGAAACGGCGGGTATATGCGCATCGGCGCGCACCATGGCACGACCGGGGCAAGGCAAATCGGGAACGTACAATCCATCGATAATCGCGAATTCGGGCGCAACCTCTAAGGCCGCGACCGCTCGGCGCATGGCAAGCCAGGC
>JAJYQN010000046.1 GCA_021794595.1 Pseudomonadota bacterium | reverse complement strand
CATGGGGGCCGCAGTGCAGGTATCCGGACACCGCCGTACCGCTCTCGGCGGTGGTCCCAGGGGTCAAGGGGACGGCTTGGGGCCCCGGTGCCAAGCTCCGAAAAATCGGATCAAGATGGCCGACCGCGTCAGAGGGTCCGCCTATCATCAGGCAGTATCCACGCTCTAGTCCCCAAACGCCTCCGCTCGTCCCGACATCAAGGTAGTGAAGATTCTTCGCAGTCAAGTCCTGGGCGCGGCGAATGTCATCCTGATAAAAAGAGTTGCCGCCGTCGACGACGATGTCTCCGGCCTGAAGAAGCGGCACGAGACTCGCCAAGAGGCCGTCCACGGTCGCCGCCGGCACCATGCACCACACGACCCGCGGCCTCGGGACTTGCGCCACAAGATCGGCCAGCGACTCCGCACCCAGGGCGCCCTGGGCCCGAAACGCGCGCACGGTTTCGGCGCTACGCGCATAGCCTACGCACTCGTGTCCTGCCCGCGTCAGTCGCAGCGCCATATTCGCGCCCATGCGCCCCAATCCAATCATCCCTATTCGCATGCTGTCCTTTTCTGTCCTCTGGTCTAGGAAGAGACACGCCAGACCCTTGCCGAATACTTAAACCAGACCCTCGGCCCAAGGTCCCTTAGGGGACACACTAACGATTCCTCGCCTTTTTTTCCAGGGCCTCGGGACATGGTGCCGATCCCTGTGGGCCGCTATCCTGTATGATGAAAGCGGACTGGGGGGCCTGAGCTGCGTCGGGGCTTTGCAATAAACACTCTCGGTTCTGGCGACGACCGCCACGGCGGTCCCAAAAAAGCGGCTCTGAGATTCGGACACAAGCGACAGCTACGGCCAACGCCGAGTCCATAGGAGACACGTGGTGAGAAATGACCCGGGTTCCGATCTGCTGCTGGTGGGCGACATCGGTGGCACCAAGACCGATCTCATGATCCTAGCGCCCGCTGCCGAACACTTTGCGCCGCTTGAGCGCGCGCGCCTACGGAGCGCGGAATACGCTGACCTCTCCAGTCTCTTGCAAGAATTTCTGAGCACCACCGGCTTACGGATCACGCGCGCCTGCCTTGATGTGGCAGGCCCGGTGGTCGATGGCCGCGCGCAACTCACCAACCTCCCGTGGGACGTAGATGGCGCCCAACTCTGCCGCGAACTCGATCTGGAGGCGGTGGATATTCTCAACGATCTCGCGGCGGTCGCCCATGCGATCCCGGTCCTGCAAAGCCAAGACCTCCTGACCTTGAACGCCGGAAGCGAGCACCCGCGCGGGACCAAAGCGATCATAGCGCCTGGGACCGGCCTCGGAGAGGCCTTTCTCGTCTGGGACGGGCAAGGCTACCAACCCTGCCCCTCGGAAGGCGGGCATGCGGACTTTGCCCCGCCGACCAAAGCCCTAGAGGCGCTCCTGCCCTATATGCGCACGCGGGTCGAGCATGTCAGCTACGAGTTAGTATGTTCCGGTATCGGAATACCCTATCTCTACGATTTTTTTCGTGACTGTGGTGACGACAAGGAATCGCCGGCCCTGGCAGAGGAGCTCGCCGTGGCCCACGACCGCACGCCCCTGATCATAGCCCACGCCCTCGACCCTCGATCGCCTTGTCCTCTGTGCCGCACGACCCTCGAGGCCTTCATTGCGATCCTGGGCGCCGAAGCGGGAAATCTCGCACTCAAGGTGTTTGCCCTAGGTGGGGTCTACATCGGCGGGGGCCTCCCCCCACGACTGATACCCCTCCTAAAAAAAGAGATATTTCTCTCCGCCTTTTGTGACAAGGGGCGATTTTCCCCGCTTTTAGCCAGTCTTCCGGTCCGGCTAATCACCAACCCCGACGTGGCCCTTATCGGCTGCACAGTCTATGGCCGATCGCGCATGAAAAAAGACCGCTCGCTTCCCAGTCACTGATCGTCCCTCACCCCTTGAGGGCCCCTCACTGGCCTCAGGAGTTCCTCATAGAGATCGCGATAGCGGGTCGCGCTCTGGGTCCAACCGAAATCCCGGCTCATGGCGTTCTTCATGATCCGATGCCAAGGCTCGGGCCTCTCATACCATGACAGCGCGCGGGCAATGGCGGCCCACAAGGCCGATGCTGTCGCCTCGCGAAACAAAAATCCCGTGGTCTTATCTATCACGCCCGCCCCTTCATCCGTGATGGTGTCGGCAAGACCCCCCGTCGCATGGGCGATAGGGGGCGTTCCATACCGCTGGCTATACATCTGATTGAGACCACAAGGTTCGAACCGCGAGGGCATCAAAAAACAGTCGGCGCCCGCTTCGATGGCGTGCGCCGTGGCCTCATCGAAACCGATACGGGCCGCGATCGCCTGCGGATAGCGCCGCACTAGATCCTTCACGGCCGCCTCCAGGGCAGGATCGCCACAACCCAAAACGATCAGTTGCGCCGGAACCGCCACGAGACGCTCGGCGATGTCGACTACGAGATCGAGCCCCTTTTGCCAAGCGAACCGGCTCACCACCCCGAACACCGGCCGATCCGCCTCCTCGGGCAAACCGAACTGCCTTTGTAAGGCTGCCTTATTAAGACGCTTGTCCGCCAAGCGATCCCGGCCATACGGGGCCGCGATCAAGGGATCCGTTTCCGGATTCCAGGTCACGTCATCGATGCCGTTGACGATCCCCGAAAGACTCGCCCGCCGGTGCCGTAAAAGCCCTTGTAGTCCAAAACCGCAAGCGTCCCCCTGAATCTCGCGAGCATAGGTGGGACTGACCGTTGTCAGGGCGTCGGCAAAGTGAAGGCCGCCTTTGAGAAACGAGAGTTGCCCATAAAACTCCACGCCCTCTACCGCGTAGGCCTGGGGAGGCAGATGCAAAACAGACACATAGTCCGACGCGAAAACACCTTGGAAGGCGAGATTATGTATGGTCTGAATCGACAGCGCCGGAGCTGTCCGTTCAAGCCGTAAAAAGGCCGGGGCGAGGCCCACCTGCCAATCGTGACCGTGAAGGATGTCCGGACGCCAGGATAAGGGGCTGTCCTCACTCGCCAATAGCGCGCACACTCGGGAAAAGAACCCAAAGCGCTCGGGATTATCGAACCAATCCCGGCCCTCGGCGTCTTGATAGGGTCCACCCTCACGATCGAAAAACCATGGGGCATCGACAAGGTACACCTTGACGCCCGACGGGAGCTCCGCCTCCCGGATATCGGCCCCTAGGAGAACGGCCCGGATCGGTGCCGGACCGACCTCCTTGCGCACGGCCCGATAGGCCGGCAAACACACACGCACATCGACGCCGAGGGCGGCCAAGGCCGCCGGCAAGGCCGCGGTCACATCGGCAAGCCCGCCGGTCTTCACCCACGGGGCACATTCGGAGGCGGCATAGAGTACGCGTAAGGGGCGACCGCGAGTCACAAGAGAGGTATTGGGTCTCGGGCGTGTCACAGCAATAGGCCCCGGACAGAACAGCCCCGCAAAGAACCGATGGGATGGGTCCTCGCAACTATCGCGCGCGTCTTTTGTGGGAGGACTGAGAAAGCGGAGGGACGGCGAACAAGGCAAGAGACCAGGAAACAGCCGTCATCTCGCCTGGGACCGCGAACCCTTGCCAAACCTTACCCCGGACGGGAGCCTGAACGATGTCCCCGGCGGACAGAGACTAAGCGTCCCAGCGTCCTCTTCACGCTCCCAGCTGCCGTCCCTAAGCGGGCGCATCCCTGCGCCCGAGACGGGGTCCGTAAGAAAGAAACGCGTCTCAATCGCGACGCCCTTGAACGGCCCCTAGGATCTCTAGCAGGGCCATAAAGATATTAAGCACATCCAGATACAGGCTCACGGCAATGATGACAGGACGGGTCTCGCCCCCGTTCACCATGCGGCTGGTATCGAAGAGAACCAGCCCGGAGAACACCAAGAGGGCCATGCCCGCTATGACGAGCTGGAGACCGGCCAAGTGGAAAAACATATTGGCGATCGAGGCCAGAACCACGATGACAAGCCCGGTCATCAAAAAACCGCCCAAGTAGCTGAAGTTTCGCCGCGACACGAGGGCGTAGAGCGACAAGCTCCCGAAGATGGCCGCCGTCCCGACCAAGGACTCGGCGACGATGGCCGGCCCGTTGGCCAACTTCAAATACATGGCGATGACCGGTCCGAGCGAAAGGCCCATAAGTCCGGTAAACAGAAACACGAGCGGGATCGCTATCGGGCTATTCTTGCCCCCGGTCCACTGGACCGCAAAAAGGCTCGCGAAGGCGGCGATCATGATCACAAACGGGTGCTGGTAAACAAACAACGCCCGCATTCCGATATAGGCCGTCAGGGAACTAAATAACAAGGTCGCAGCGAGCAGGGCATAGGTCCGGTGAATGACGGTCGTGACCGGATAGGCGCTCTGATAGCCCGCTTGCGGGGAATCGGGGAAAAGATTAGAACGAGCCACGAGGAACCTCCTTACCGTTAACAGGGCACACATGAGTCATAGAGTCATGACACCTTATACCGCACGGTACCACAACCCGGTCGTTCATACGAACCGCTCGATGGCGTGAAGGACGACCGCAAGCAGGATACCGATAAATCCGATCCAGAAAAACACCCACACCAAGGCCAATAATACATGCAGCACAAAGAGCACAAGCCACACTATCAAGAGCGTAAGACCTATGCCCAACGCGACCCGCTTTATGTCCTTTGCCATAAATACCTCTGACGCCCGTTGCGCATCAATATGGGGGTCCGCAGCCGGCCGATCAAGGTCGTCCTGAACGGGGGGCCGCACATTCCCCCGCCTAGGCCCATGGCGAAGGGTGGCCAGGCGCCATAAACCGGCCATCCCGAGACAGCTAAGCCCTCCCCAACCCCGACTGCCGCCTGTCCTGCTGGCCACGCCGCCCATCACCAAGCACGGCGAAATCGTTGAAAAAGGCCTTTTCCTCGCACGCCCTAGCGTTATGATAACAAGCTCATGACGGCGGCCTACCCGCCCCATCCCAAAAGACTAGGTGTGCGCGCCCCTTGCGCACACGCATTCCCTTGGCACCCGTGAAACCGCCTATGGCCAGACGTCCCCGATCCCACACCCCGACCCTCGCTGAGCGGCTCTTTCGTGACCTCGCCCACACCCTGGATTTCGACCAGTTCTTCCAGAAGGCCGCCGCAGGGGCCGCCGATGCCAGTGGGGCGGACGCCGCGGGCCTCATCCTGCGGGATGGTGACCGGCTGCGTTATCGGTCGTTCTTTGGCCTCACCCCCGGCCAACGGGCCACCCTCGACCAATTTACCCTGCCCTGGGGCTCAGGCGTTGTGGGCCGCAGCCTTGAAAACAACGCCATCGTCTACACCGCATCTTACCCGGATAGCCCTTACGCAGTCCGGGAATTCATCGATCTCGGCATCCAGTCGTCCCTCGTAGCCCCCATCGTCGTAGCCGGCCACACCCAAGGGGCGCTCGTTGTCGGCTGGTACGCCCGACCCAGGCGGGCGCCCAGCCCGCGGGTTCTGCTGCTCATGGAAACCCTAGCCGCCTTTATCGGCAACGCCTATCACCGATCGACCCTAGAGGCGGCCCTAGCCCGTGACGCCCATCACGACCTTTTGACCGGACTCCCTAATAGAGTGATGCTGGAGGGTCGACTGGCGGAGGCCCGAAAACGGGCCCTGCGCCGCGACCGCCTGCTGGCCGTGGCGCTCCTCGATATCGATGGATTCAAAAACGTCAATGACAAGATGGGACACGAGACCGGGGACTACATCCTCGCTCAAACGGCCGAGCGGCTCGCGACCTCGATTCGCGAGAGCGATATCGTAAGCCGCTACGGGGGCGACGAATTTGTGGTCCTTCTCGAGGACATCGCCCACCTCGAACAACTAGAAGGCATATTAGACAGAATGCTCACCTTGATCCGCCAACCAGTCAAATTTAAAGGCCGGGAGATAGCGCTCACGATCAGCGTCGGACTCACCATTTACCCCTTCGACGATCAGTCGGCGGACCTGCTTTTACAGCACGCGGATCAGGCCATGTATGAAGCCAAACGGGCCGGAGGCGACCAATAT
>JAJYQN010000097.1 GCA_021794595.1 Pseudomonadota bacterium | reverse complement strand
CCGCATCCTGACTGTGAAAGAACTGCTGCCGCTCCGGTTGGCCCGCCCACCCGATCGACCTATCCATGGCCCACACGATATCAGCGTGACGCCAGGGAGGGGAGGGTGTGGTTAATGGAGCGCATACAGACGAGATACGGGCGAACCCGGATAAGGCGGCATTTGTACCACCTGTGCCACCGTGTGCCACGGCTGGCGGCACACCGAAAACCGCGCCGGTATTGACTGTGCCACCTGTGCCACCAAAAAACAACAAAGGCCAGAGCGGTGAGCTTGAATCTTTGGAAAAGTGGCAAGCGGCCAATCCGTCACCGGGTAACGTAACACTGACCGATGGGGAGAGCCTTTCCCTTCGCGCATGGTTGGATCTTATCGGTGAGACAGACGCGGCCACCGTCGCGGACGTGCTACGGACCTGCTCACGCTTCCCTGATACCAAGGCCCACTGTTTGCGGGAAGCGGCAACGACCCAGGCCCGGCAGGTGATCGCTGCTCGCGTAGCTCTTGAAGCGGCAGAGGAACGAACGGCAATACTCGAACACGACGCGGGCATGAAGCGCACCGATGCCGAGCGAGTCGCCAAACTGGCCGAGGCTTTTTATAACCACCTTTTCGGACCGGCACAGGCTACCAACTGCTGTTATGCACCTCGCAACCGCTATTGCGCGGAAGGTCTGAAGCTCAGGGATACCTACTATGACGCGGCGAAAGCGGCAAAGAGGATGGTATGAGCACAACACAACACAACCGCCTATCGGCACTAGAAAAGGCTGCACCGGGCCGGTATGAGCCTATGACCATTCAGCGCATCATCATCTATAAGGATGGTAGTAGGAAATCCCTTCCCCCGCGTACCGTTCCCACTTACCCGGCAGGCGTCAAGAGGCCAAGAGCATGAGCACATTACAAGGCAAGCGAATTGCAGCACTCGAAAAGGCTACACCTACACAGACGGAGCCTGTAGAGATCATTTACACCATTATACGTCCGGATCTCTCTGTAGCGGGCCACATGCTGCACACCAGGGATGGCCTTGTTAGTCTGGCCCCTGATGATCCGCGGCTAAAGGACTGCGAACCGGCAACGGAAGAAGTGAACGCCGGCTATCGGGCGGGCGAAAGACCATGACGGATACAAACGCACCTAAACCGCATAAGCGCGGCCCCGGTCGGCCCTTCCCGAAGGGGAACAAGGCTAACCCGGCAGGAAGGCCCAAGGGGTCGAAACACGCGGCCTTGATAGCCCTGGACGCTATCGGCGTAGTGACGGGCCAGGGCAGGATAGGTACGGGAGGTGCTCATAAGTTACCGATGGTCAAAGCAATGTACATACGTGTATTTACTTTAATCACAAGCTGGCGTAGGATGTACATGTACACACGCAAAGGATCATCAATCATGACGACCACCAAGATTTTCAAAAACGGCAATTCGCAGGCGGTGCGGATCCCGTCCGAATTGGCCTACGAACGCGCCGACCTCGAGCTGGAAATCGAGCGCATCGGCGATGAGATCCGCATCCGGCCTGCACGTCGACGGCTGGACCATCTGCTAGACAAATTTGGCCGGTTCTCGGCGGATTTCATGGCCGAGGGGCGGGGTAAGAACCAGGAAGGCGATCGGGACGCGTTATGATTCCCAAGTTCATGCTCGACACGAACATGTGCATCTATCTGATGAAACACCACCCGCCGGAGGTCGCAACGCGCTTTGCGCAGTGCTATGCCGGAGAGGTGGTAATTTCATCGATCACGCTCGCCGAACTTGAATACGGGATCGTGTGTTCCGGTGAGCAACAGCCCCGCAATCGGGCGGCTCTGTCCTCGTTGCTGGAAGATCTCGCCGTGGCACCCTTTGATGGTGCCGCCGCGCTTGCCTATGGCCCAGTGCGTCTGGCCACCCGTGAGCGCAAGCGGGATGCGCTCGACAAGTTGATTGCCGCGCATGCCATCGCATTGAGGGTGACGCTGGTCACTAATAACGTCACCGATTTCGCCGGGTATCCCGAACTGTGTCTGGAAAATTGGGTTGGCAATCACTGAGCCCGTCGACTTGCCTCCAGCATGATGTGACTGATCAGCCGGCAATGTCCGCCCAAGGGTCATCGGCGGTAGACCCTGCTGCGGTTTCGAACGCGCCCAAGCGGGCACGGGAGCTTGGCGTGAAGCCGAGTTCTGCGGCCAGCATCGCCATGTCCTTGAGCTAAGCACGCGCCGCCGTGGAGAACGGATTGTGCATCACCGGACGATCCTTGGGATCGAGCCCCGAAAGCTTGGCGCCGCGCACTGAGATCACATCGGATTTGGCGGCCAGGCGCATGTTGTGTTCATAGCGAACCGCCGCGTTGCACCAAGCGGCCAGCAGGTAGACGTCGAGCTTGCGCAGCAGCCCGCGTGGGGCATGCAAAATCGCATGGTCCCAATATGGGCGCGCTTCTTCGGTAAGCGATCGGGGAACTACAGACTTGCTTAATTGACGGCTTCGTTTTTGATTTTGGGAAGAGGCACCGGCAACACCATCGGTACCTGATCCGGCAGGATGACCCCCGGCAGCAGTGCTTCGAGGTCTTCAACGGTTTGGGCCTTCGGGAGATCGGTGAAGATCCTCCGCAGATAGGCGTAGGGCTCAAGGCCGTTGGCTTTTGCGCTCTCAATGAGGGAATACAGATTCGCGGAGGACTCGACACCCGCGACGGAGTCCGAAAACATCCAGTTTTTGCGACACAGACAAAAGAGTCTCAACGCGTTCTCGGTTTTATTATTGTCGATTTATAAACGCCCATCCTGAAGATACACAAGCAGCTTCTCCCATTCGTTATGGAGAGAGCCCAAGGCCTTGCCAAGAGCCGTCTGCGGCGGCACCTGCGGGCGATAGGTATCCGACCACACGCGTAACGCCTTCCATAAGGGTTGCTCGTGCGCGAGGCAATCGTCAGGCGTGGCCTCGCGCACGGTCTTCTCGATCCGGTAAAGCCTTTGAATCTGACTCAGGCCCTCGTCGGCCAAGCCGGGCTTCTGGTGTTTCCCTTGGGTTTTCACGGCCTCGTCAAATTTTCTCCGGCAATGCGCCAGGCAACCTGCGTGGATGAGGCCTTGGGCGCGCGCAACCGCTCCATAAGCCGCATAGCCATCGGTTTGGAAAATGCCTGTAAAGCCTGCGAGTAGGCGCAAAGGCACCTCCTGCGAACGGCTCGGGTCATAGTCAAAGAGAATGATCGGGGTCTCGGGCGGCCCGCCGCGCTGGACCCGTAAGTAGGATTTCGATTGCGTGGTCTTGCCCGGCTCCTTTAAGACTTGGACCGTGGCCTCGTCCATCTGCAGGATGTCGTAGGCTAAGAGCCTATCGCGCATCAGATTGATGAGGGGTTGTATGAGGACCCCCGCTTTGATCATCCAGGTCGCCAAGGTGGCGCGCGGGAGTGCGACCCCGATCCTTTGCAAGATGGTCTCCTGGCGGTAAAGCGGCAAGGCATCCTGGTACTTCGAGACCACCACATGGGCAAGAAGACCGGGGCTTACCATGCTCTTGGGGATCGGCTGCGGGGGGAGTGGCGTACTCTTCACGCCCCCCTCGCAGGAACAGCCATATCGCTCGCGGATATGCCGGAGTACCCGGATCGTGGCGGGGACGATATCCAACTGCTCGCTCACCTCTTCCCCGATGACGGTCATGACGCGGCCATCATGGGGGCAGAGGCGTTCGTTCTCGGGGAGCGTATGGCGGATCACCACTCGAGGGAGGGATGCCGGCAAGGGCTTGCGGCCGGGCTTGCCCTTCGGGCAGGTGTGTTCGGCCACGACCGTGGCGGGGAGCGACTCTTCGTCCTCTACGGGATACGCAGCCCCCTCCATCTCGGCCTCATTGAAGAGCTTCAGCTGATCGGCGGAGCGCTTCTCGCTACGCGCGGCATAGCGATGGGCCAGCGCCAAGTTCAGCTTCTCTTGCAAAAGCTCGGCACGCATCTTTGCGTGGTGAAGGCGCTTGGTCAGCGACAGAATCGTGCGATCCCGTTCGATGATCCGGGTGCCTTGTTCGCTGATCTGCGCCTCTTGCAAGGCGATCCGCACCTCCTTCTCGACCAGCGACGCCTTCAGCGTCTGGGGGTTATTCGCGAGGGATGGCGGCTTCACTTTCATGTCCACAATTCTATCAAAACAGAAGGAACATTGCATCAAGAAACACGCGCATAATGCAAAGATTTATGCGGTGTGAGGACGGTAATATCATAGCCCGCCAAGAGCCACTGCAGCTGGTCTGCGGTGAGCGAGACCACCGCCTCCGTAAGGCGCTGTGGCCACACAAAGCGGGCCTCTTCCAGGCGTTTCATCCACAGCGCAAAGCCGGTCTGATCGCAATACGGAATCTTCACTTTATCGCGGTATTTATTTCCAAAGAGGAACAAAGCGCCCGAGAGGGGCGACAGGGCCATCTCGCCCTCGACCCGGGCGGCCAAGCCATTGATGCCGACCCGGAAGTCGATGGGCTCGCGGTGGAGGGTTACCGCCACAGGGTCAATTGCTCAATGCCGTTGGCGCGCAGTCGCATCTCGAGGTCATTGGGCGACGCGATCACCTTCTCGACCAGCAACTTCACGATCCGGGTCTGCTCGGCCGGGAACAATTGATCCCAAATCACGTCGAGTTGGGTCATAGCCACGGTGATCTTCGCCGCGTCCAAAGTTGGATCGAGCTTGATCGCTTGCGGCAGCATGCCGCCGAGTAGATTTGGGGCACGCAGGATCGCGTGCAGTGGGTCGAGCACAGCCGACTCGGGTTCGGCGGCCGGCCGTCGCGGCAGACCCGAGGTGCCCGCGTGTTCCTTGGCGTCACGCAGTGGCACATAGTAGCGGTACCGACGGCCATTCTTCGAGGATTTGCGGACGCGGGCTCGATTCCCGCCGTCTCCCAGACCCTGCAGGAGTTCGAATCTTTCCGCACGAACCCGTAGGAACCCTCACCAGCCCGCACGGCCTGATGCCAGGCCATTGATTTTCAACAAACTGCTCGATCGGTCCGCGCTTGCGGACTGCGGACGTTCAATGGGCCGGAAATCTGGCTCGCCGAGACGGCCGCCAGTGCCGTTACGCTGCAAATCGTCGGTACTTGCCGATATTTACCGCCAAATCGGAACATCTCAGCCGGCACTGACCTGCGCCGTGACCGACTGGCTGGTTGAAATCTGCAAGCACGAGTCCTCGTAGGCCTCGATGTCCACCTTCCGGTAGAGCACCCGGCCGCAGAGCTTCAGGAACTGGGGTCCGATCCCCTCGCTGCGCCAGCGCTCCAGGGTAGCCTCGCTGATATTCCAGCGGGCGGCCAGTTGTTTTTGATTGAGGTGAACGACATCCATCTTGGTCTCCTTCCGAATGAGTTGGCAGGAGTCCATGAAGGCGCTGTTCGGCCGACAAGCCAAGGGATTCTTCTGTGGATCTGCGTTATGCGTCGTCAGGCGGCAGTGGAGTGTCGAGCTCTACCGAGACGTCTCCAACCAGCGGTTGAACACGTCGCACCTGCTCGGCAGTGATAGGCTGCAACCGTTCGGGGTGCGCTGCGATGTCCCGCTCGAGGCAATCCAGAATGACGTTCTCGGGTGAGCTGATGATGGCAGTTCCTGCATCGTTTGCATCTTTCTTCATGCGCCTTCCCCAGGTACAGACTCAACCAATACATAGCTGGTGCTACGCCCACCTGCATCCGATTTCCGCAGCACGCCCCGCGCAAGCAAGTCGTTGATGTCGCGTAGCGCCGTGTCCGGCGAGCACTTGGCGATGGCCGCCCACTTGCTGCTGGTGAACTTGCCTTCGAAACCGTCGAGCAGCTTGTTCAGCAATTTCACCTGTCGCTCGTTCAGTGGTGTGGTCGCCCAGCGCCGCCAAAACCACGTCTTGGTCAGCACGGCATCCAGCGTGTGCTGGGCCTGGTCGACGGCACGATGCAGCGTGTCGAGGAACCACGCGAGCCACTCGGTGACATCCATCGACCGCTTCTGCGTCCGCTCCAGGATGTCGTAGTAGGCCTTGCGTTCGCGCTGGATCTGCGCCGACAAACTGTAGAAGCGTTGCGGGCTGCCGTCGGCGCGTGCCAGCAGCAGATCGCCAATGGCCCGCGCGATACGGCCATTGCCATCGTCGAACGGGTGCAATGTGACGAACCACAGATGGCCGAGCCCCGCTTTGATCAGCGGTGGTACGTTCGATGCACCATTCAACCAGTCGAGGAAGCAGCTGGCTTCGGCCTCGAGGCGATCAGCGGGCGGCGCTTCGAAATGCACCCGCTGGCGGCCGATGGGGCCGGACACTACTTGCATGGGGCCACTGGCGTCATCGCGCCAGCCGCCGACCTTGATCCTGGTGAGGCCGGAGTAGCCGGTGGGAAACAGCGCGCCATGCCAGCCGAAGAGACGCTCCCGCGATACCGGGGCCTGACAGTTGGCCGTGGCATCCAGCACCATCTCGACTACGCCCTCGACGTGCCGATCGACCGGGGCAAGCGCGCCGATGTCCACTCCTAGCCTGCGAGCAATGCTTGAGCGAACGGATTCGACATTGAGCTGCTCGCCTTCGATCTCGCTGGTCTTGACCACGTCTTCGGTAAGCGTCGCGAGGCTCGCCTGATCGCGCAGTGCCATGCCCACGTCGGCCAGACGGCCCATCAACAGCCCCTGGGCGCGACTGACCTCAGCCATGGGGCCAGCCAGTGCTGCCAGGTCGAAGTGCCAGTTCGGCCAGTCTTTGGACTGCCAGATGTATTTGTAATCACCGCTATTCATGCGGAGATTATGAGGCGCATTCTCCGCACACGCAAGTCTTTCCCCGCATACGGTGCGGTGAATAGAGGCGCCATTCGCCGCATGGAGGGCTGCTTTGCCCCGTAATGGGTGTAAATGGGTGTGCTTTTGGTCGGGGCGCCAGACGCGGGTTCGATTCCCGTTCCGGGAACTGAACAGGTCCTGGAGTGCAGACGAGGTTGAGGGCCATTTTCGGTGACCAATCAGGCCGAAAAACCTGCTTGATTGTCCGCAGGTTCGCCTGTCAACCCCCCGCTTTTCGCACCAGTACGCCGTGCTTCGCAACTTGCCAGAACGCCGGTATCGCGTACTTTCAATAGTCGTTTGGTGCGGGGTACCATCCCACCACCATACGGTGTCAATTACGCCAACAGTGCCAAGGACAAAATGCGCGGCAAGAATCGCCCGATCTTGAATGACAATCTGGGTAAGGAGTTCGAGCCGTTTCTTCGTGCCGCATACCAAAACACCTCGCAGTGACCAAGGGCGCGATGTACATTGCCATGAGTTCCTCGGAACTCGACACTAAGGGCTGATGGACCGACAAACACCGATTCCGGCGCGCTGCCCCATTCTTCTTCGCGTGCGGCAACCAAGGGAACAGTCATACGCGGAACTCTACCCGAACTCTGCGCTTGTGCCCCGTACTATTTAAAGAGGGCGAGATTGGCGATGCGGGGCCGTGCTTGTCAGACCTTATTCATCCAGGCGTGATCACCGATTACTTACGGCCTTCGGCGCCTGCGCTCGGATCCGCGTTTCCCGACTGTTAAATAGGCCAAGTCACCCCACATCCGGGTCTTGTCGCCAGGGAGGCGGTCGGGAAGGAGAGTCACGTCATGGATGTGGGCCGCGGTCACGACTACGGAATGAGTGACCTTAGGTTTTGCTGTCGACACCGAACGGGCCTTTACCTCCTTCACGGGGTTCATGCCAACAAACCCTGGGTGGCCTTTCTTGGTTTGATACATGTTCGGGTCACGTTTCCCCTCTTTGTTCTTGGTCGATGAGGACGCGTGGATGATCGTGGCATCGACGATCGGGCCCTGACTGACCTTGACGCCGTCGGATTCCCGGTGGCGGTGGAACTCCCGGACGAGCTTTTCCCCAGGTGAAGCTTCTCGAGGAGAAAGCGGAACTTCAAGATGGTGGTCTCAGCGGGCACCGGCTCCCAGCCGAGAGAGATTGCCCCACTGCTGGAGGAAAGAGATTTGTCACATGCGGTTAAGCCCATCCGGGGGCTACCGTTCTTCCCCTGGGGGTACGAGGGCGCAATCACCACGCAGAGGGCCTGACAGAGGGCGCAACTTTCTCCCTGTCCGCCAAAAACTGCTCGAAACAGATGCACTTTCTATGGGTCTCAAAGGTGCCGGTGGCTCAGGTGCGCTGGCGCATAAGGTTTATCCCTTTTGCGTTGCGCCATTGTATTATAACGGCTTATGTAGGGACTGCATCAGAGGCGCCCTAAAACGAGCAACCCTTAGAAGCAGGGCTTTTTCTGGGCCGCTCGATACCGTTCTATACCCTCAAGGATTTCCGCATCCACGGCCTCACCATCCACCCACCCCTCAATACGTGCCCACTTACCGGCCTCGAGATCTTTGTAGTGCGCGAAAAAGTGGCTGATCTGATCGAGCAAACCCGATGGTACATCAGCCAACTTCTTATAATGGCGATAGGAGATACAGAGCTTGTCGGCGGGCACCGCAAGAACCTTCATATCTACGCCCTTCTCGTCGGTCATTTTCAACATAGCCACCGGACGACACTCGATCACAGACCCGCTGATAAGAGGGACCGGCGTCAACACGAGGACATCGACCGGATCGCCGTCCCCGGATAGGGTATGCGGGACATATCCATAGTTGCAGGGATAGTACATGGCCGTATTCATGAAACGGTCGACGAACATCGCACCCGTCTCCTTATCCATCTCGTACTTCACGGGTGGCCCATGCGCGGGGATCTCAACTATGACGTTGACGCTTTGTGGGACCTTGTCGCCAGGACCTACCCGATCAAGATTCATCTCCTACGCTCCTTAACATCAAATCGTTCCGACGAACGCGGACCTCCCGAGCGCGTTTTGCTCATGGGAAAATCGCGACGCTCATTATGCTCTTATGACTGCGGCTTGGGCGGATATACGATCGGCAGAATGCTCGCAAAGAACTCGCCCTTTGCTCGATCGCGCAACCGTTGCGGGACCGAGCCGCGCACTTCGACGCTTAAGGCCGCAAGGGAGATATCGACCATCAAAACGACCGGCGGGTCCCAACCAAACGGAGGCGCCGGTTTCGCTATCTCGCCGCCGGCCCCGGACTTGGGCTCCTCTGTGATTGGCGGCTCCTCCGGCCGCGGCCGAAAATGCACCTCGGCCTCCGCCTCGAGCTTGCTTAAAACGGCGGCTGGGTCGGCCGGCACCGCGATATCAAATCGAAACACGATCCGCGCCCACTCGTGCGGAAGCGAACGAATAAGCCCGCCGGTAATGACAATGCCGTTCGGTACGCGAAAGAGCTGGCCATCATCCAGGCGCAACTCGGAATAAAAAAGATTGATGTCGCGTATGACCCCCCTATAGCCTTGCGCGCGCAGCTGGTGAGGATAGGTCTCGGGCATCATCGGGAACTGCCAGGCCACGATCTGTACATGATCGCCGAGTTCGAAGGGCTTGAACAAGGCCACCGCGAGGCCACCAAAAAAATTCCCAAAAAAAGACTGGCCGGCGACACCCAGGGTCACCGAAATCAGCGTACCCCCCACCAGGACCCCACTAAACGTCCCGCCCACCACGAAGATCGCAAGCAGGGCAAGGCCTGCATACAAGAGCAGCCGGATAAGGTAGGTGCCGGTAACCGAGTCCTGCCAGGCTAGCGTGAGGCCCGCCCCGGCGCGCGCCAGCGCCTCGAGTTTATGAGCCCGGTGCCGGGCCATGGCACCTTCGATGTCGCGGATCACCCGTAAGCCCGCCAGCACCACAATGAGGGTGCGCAAGACGCTGACTTCATCCGGCGGCAACTTATAATGCTGCTTGGCATAGGCCACGGCGAACAGCAGGCCTACGGCGAGCCCCACCCATAAGGCCGTAGTCCAAGGAAGGCTCCGAAGAAAGCGTCCCGCCTTGCGTTTGTCGAGAGGTCCGTGCTTTGCCATTGGCCCATTATACACGGCTACGACCCCATCAGGGGTCCGACTTTTCTGCCGCCGACTTTGTCTCTTGTGTATAATTGACGCTTCGCAAGCCTTGCAGTAGGGTGACATGATAAGTAACGAGGGCCGCCTGTGACTGAACCAACACCCCTTCCTGATTTTGAGGCCGCGCTGGCCGAACTCGAACGGATCGTGACCCAAATGGAGAACGGCCAACAGACCCTTGAAGACTCTCTATCTGCCTTCCAACGCGGGATGGAGTTGTCGCGCCTGTGCGAGGCTGGTCTCAAAGACGCCGAGCAACGCGTCGAGCGATTGGTAGCCGACAATGGCGTCTACCGGGTAGAACCCTTCAAACCAAGCGAACGCGGCGAGTGAGCCCGCAACCGGAAGACGCGCTCAAGCGCTATCGGGCTCGGGTTGAGGCGGTCTTGGATGAACTCCTTCCCCCCGCACAGACCCTCCCCGCCGACCTTCACGAGGCCATGCGCTACGCCACCCTAGGGGGCGGAAAGCGGTTGCGAGCCTGTTTAGTTTACGCAACGGGCGAGGCGCTGGGGGCGACGGTTTCGCAGCTTGATCGAGGGGCGGCCGCAGTCGAACTCGTTCATGCCTACTCGCTTGTCCATGACGATCTGCCGTGCATGGACGACGACGATATGCGGCGCGGTAAACCGAGTTGTCATAAGGCGTTCGGAGAAGCAACGGCCTTGCTTGCGGGCGACGCCCTGCAGACCGAGGCCTTTGCGGTACTGGCCGCACCGTCCCCCGTGTCGGGAGACGTGCGGGCGCGGATGGTGGCGGAACTGGCGCGGGCATCCGGATCACAAGGAATGGCCGGAGGTCAGGCCCTGGACCTGAAGGCGGGACCACAGGCGACCGTGGAGATCCTAGAGGAACGACATACCCGCAAGACCGGGGCCCTCATACACGCAGCGGTACGATTGGGGGCGCTTGCGGCCCAGTCCGAGGTCCCGCCGGGACTTGACGCCTACGGCCTTACTCTCGGCCTCGCATTCCAGATTGCCGACGACCTTCTCGATGTCGAAGGCGAGGCCATCACGGTCGGAAAGACCGTGGGCGCGGATGCCGCGGCCGGCAAGGCGACCTTTGCCTCGGTCTTGGGCGTTCCCGCCGCACGACGCAAGGCCCGCGCCCTCTATGAGGATGCTCTCGTCAGCCTCCACTTTTTGGGGGATAATAGCGAAACACTCGCGACCATCGCATATCACGCTGTCGAGCGGAACCACTAAGCATGGGAAAAATCGGTCAGTCCCTACTGGAATCTATCGATCTCCCCGCGGACCTTAGGCAATTGCCCGAGGACCGCTTGCCGCAACTCGCGCAAGAATTACGCGAGTACCTGATTAACACCGTGAGCCGTACTGGGGGACACTTGGCGGCCGGGCTTGGCACGGTCGAACTCACGATCGCCCTACACTATGTATTCGACACTCCCGAGGATCGACTGGTCTGGGATGTCGGCCACCAGACTTACCCCCACAAGATCCTCACTGGACGGCGTGAGCTCATGCCGACCCTGCGCAAGCAAGGGGGTCTTTCCGGGTTCCCGCGGCGCGCCGAAAGCCCCTACGATACCTTCGGCGTCGGCCACTCTAGCACCTCGATTAGCGCCGCCTTGGGCATGGCCATCGCCGCCGCGCGTGCCCACTCGAACCGCCAAGTGGTGGCGGTCATAGGCGATGGGGCGCTCACCGCCGGGATCGCGTTTGAGGCATTAAATAACGCCGGCGATATGGATGCGAATCTGCTGGTCGTCCTAAACGACAACGACATGTCGATTTCACCCAACGTCGGGGCCTTATCGAACTATCTCGCCCGCATCCTCTCGGGGCGCGCCTATACCAGCGTACGCAGCGGGAGCAAGACGGTCTTAAGTACGGTGCGTCCAGTCTTTCAATTCGCGAAGCGCATCGAAGAACACATGAAGGGCATCATCATGCCAGGCACCCTGTTTGAAGAGCTGGGATTCAATTACATCGGCCCCATCGATGGTCATGACCTTTCAAGCCTCATCCCGACCCTACGCAATATGCGTGAACTTTCCGGGCCGCGCTTTCTCCATGTCGTGACCCGCAAAGGCAAAGGCTACACCCCGGCCGAAGGCGACCCCTGTGTCTATCACGGGGTGACACCCTTCGATCCGCGAACCGGTAAGATGGAGACCAAGGTCAGTAACAAGACCTACACCCAGATTTTCGGCGAATGGTTGTGCGACATGGCCGAGGCAGACCCCAAACTCATGGGGATCACGCCGGCCATGCGCGAGGGCTCGGGTCTCGTTGAGTTCTCCGAACGGTTTCCGGACCGCTACTTCGACGTTGGCATCGCCGAGCAACACGCATTGACCTTCGCCGCGGGCCTCGCCTGCGAAGACTTTAAGCCGGTCGTAGCCATCTACTCGACCTTCCTGCAGCGCGGGTACGATCAGGTCATCCATGACATCAGCCTCCAAAATCTGCCGGTGATGCTGGCCGTCGACCGCGGCGGTCTCGTGGGGGCCGACGGCCCCACTCATGCCGGCAGCTTTGACTTGAGCTTCATGCGCTGCCTCCCGAATTTTGTGATCATGGCGCCGAGCGACGAGAACGAGTGCCGGCAAATGCTCTACACCGCCTATCGCCACAACGGACCGACCATGGTTCGCTATCCGCGGGGAAGCGGGGCCGGAGTCGCAGTCGAACGCACCATGACCGCCCTTGCGATCGGCAAAGCCGAGGTGCGCAGACAGGGCGCACGGGTCGCCTTGTTGGCCTTTGGCTCCCTGCTCGGCGCGGCACTCGGAGCCGCCGAATCGCTCAATGCGACGGTCGTCAATATGCGCTTCGTCAAGCCCTTGGACGAGACCCTTCTCGTCAAACTGGCCCGCTCTCATGAACTGTTCGTAACCGTCGAGGAAAATGCTGTGGCGGGCGGCGCGGGGAGCGGGGTCGGCGAACTCGTAGGACAGCTCCAGCTCCCGGTTCGGGTACTAAACCTTGGCCTTCCCGACACGTATATCGAGCACGGCGTGCCCGCGCAAATGCTCGCGGCCTGCGGCTTGGACGCGGCTGGCATCGCGCGTCAGGTGATCGATGCCATGCCAGGACTTGCCCGGGCCTCCGAATCCGCCTAAAATTGACCAAATTGCTCAGGATTAAGGCTTACCTATGATCGGGACCCCCACTCGGGCACGAACCGACTGTATTGCTGATGTGCAAAACAGCCCGGACTCGCGTCGTATCGCCATCGACAAGGTCGGAATCAAGGATATCCGCCACCCAGTGCGCGTCAAAGACCGCAGCCAAGGCGAACAGCACACCGTTGCTCTCTTCAATATGTACGTAGAGCTACCCCATAACTTCAAGGGGACCCACATGTCGCGGTTCGTCGAAATCCTGAACCAATACGAGACCGAGATCTCGGTCGAGTCGTTCCAAGACATGTTGGCCAGCATGGCGAAACGCCTCGAGGCCGATGTCGGGCACATCGACATGTCCTTCCCGTATTTTGTCATGAAAACCGCGCCGATCTCAGGCGTGCGCAGCCTCATGGATTATCAGGTGAGCTTTTTGGGCGAGATCCGCGATGGCGAAAGCCGTACCACGACCCGAGTGGTGGTCCCGGTCACGAGCCTATGCCCCTGCTCCAAGGAGATCTCCGACCGGGGCGCACACAACCAACGCTCGCATGTGACGGTGAGCGTGCGAACCAACCAGTTCGTGTGGGTTGAAGACCTGATCGATCTGGTCGAAAAACAGGCAAGTTGTGAACTTTACGGGCTCTTGAAGCGTCCGGACGAAAAATACGTCACTGAGCGGGCCTACGACAACCCGCGCTTTGTCGAAGACATGGTGCGCGAGGTGGCGGGGCTCTTGAACGAAGACGCGCGTATCGACACTTACACCGTGGAGTCCGAGAACTTCGAATCGATCCACAATCACTCGGCCTACGCCCTCATTACCAAAGACAAAACCTCCTCCTAAAACAGAATCCTTGCGCCCCGTCGCCCCAACCTGTTAGCCTGCTAATAGTTAGGTTCGAAAGGAGCGAATTATGGGGCTTCCTCAGGAGTCATTCGGCGGCGTTTTACACGAAACAGCCCGACTATGGCGCACTGAACTCGACCGCCGTCTACGGCCCTTGGGTCTTAGTCAGGCGAAGTGGCGGGCGCTTGTCCACATTTCCTGCAACGACAACTGCACCCAGGCAGAGCTGGCCTCGCGGCTCGGCGTGGAGGCGCCGACCGTGGTAGGGCTCCTCGATCGCCTGGCCGCCGACAATCTCGTCGAACGGCGCGAATCGGTGCATGACCGCCGCAGCAAGACAGTCCATCTATGTAAAGATGGCGAGGCTCTCATGAAACCCATTACCGAGATGGCCGAGAAGTTGAGTCAGGATCTCTTGCGCGACCTGACGCCGGAGGAGATCGCCTGCAGCACGACCGTCCTGAAAAGGGTACGGGACCGGCTTCTTTCCCTCTAAGAACCTCACGCCAACCCCACGAGCGAGCCTGTTATGACCCGACTTTCCCGTCTTGGACAAACCCTATTCCGACAACGCGCCCTGCTGGCGTTCTTGCTCATCCTCGCCCTGTATGGGGCCTACGTCTATTGGCGTCATCTGCAACGCTATGTGAGCACGGATGATGCCTATGTGGGGGCCCACGTCATCGCCATAACCCCCCTCGTTTCCGGGCGAGTGGCTCGTGTGTATGTCCATAACAATAGGCCGGTGCGCGCCCATAGTCGGCTCTTTGAAATCGGCCACCACGCCTACGACATCGCGGTCCGCTTGGCGCAGGCCACAGTCGCCCAACGCCAGGCCGTGTTGACCAACGCCGAAATGATCAACCGCCGCACCCATCGCATGGCCGCTCATCAATTCTTGTCTCCCCAGGCCTCCGACAACAGCCTCACCCAGGTCCGGGCGGACGCTGCGGCGCTGGCGGCGGCCCAAGCTTCCCTCGCCCAGGCCAAACTCAACTTGGCGCACTGCCTTGTGCGCGCACCCACGGCGGGCTACCTCAGTAACATGAAATTGCAGCCGGGAGCCTATGTCGAGGCCGGTAACCCGGTGTTCGCCTTGATCGCCAGCAAGGCCTACTGGGTCACCGCGAACTTCAAGGAGACCGCGCTCGCCCCTATCCAGATCGGCGACCGCGCCCATGTCCATGTCGACATGTATCCGGGCCATCTTTTCCGGGGTAAAGTGGTGGGTATAAGCGGGGGCAGCGGGACGGCGTTTTCCCTCCTCCCACCTGAAAACGCCACGGGGAACTGGGTCAAAGTGACGCAACGCGTCCCAGTGCGGATACTAATCTTGAACCCCAGCAAGCGTTGGCCGCTCCGTATCGGCACAAGCGCTAGCGCCACTGTCTTCTTCCGAAAAGGGAAATAGACCGTAGGAGCCGCCATGGTATTTCGCACTATGCTCTTATGCTACGACGGCACCCGCGCGGGGCGCACAGCCCTCGCCCAAGGAGCCGAACTGGCAGCCGCTTGCGGCGCCTACGTACACCTCCTCGCTGTCGTCCGCACCAGCGCGGCCTCGGTGGTCGGCGAATCGATGTCGACCGAGGCGCCATTCTTTGCGCAAAGACGGCATGTCGAAGATATCCTCCATGAGGGGGTTACGAGGCTCATCGAACGCGGCGTCAAGACCGAAGGGCACATCGCCGTAGGCGAACCGACCGACGAGATCGCGCGCGCCGCCCGCGACCTACATGTCGACTTGATCGTCCTTGGCCATAAGACCCGGTCGTCCTTTGCCAGATGGTGGCACGGGTCGGTCGGAGTCACGCTGCTCGACCTCTCGGAATGCAGCATCCTTATCTCCATTGAAAACCCGAACCAAGACAGTCTGTGACTCCAAGACAGCGCCTCCTCATCACCATAGCTGTCATGTCCACCACCATCATGCAGGTGCTGGACACGACCATCGTCAATGTGGCGCTGCCGCACATGGAAGGGCAGCTCGAGGCCACCCCCGATCAAATCACCTGGGTGCTGACGAGTTATCTTGTCGCCTCGGCGATCTTCATGCCGCTCACCGGCTTTTTCTCGGATCGCCTCGGACGCCGGCGTTACCTGCTCATCAGCATCTTTGGCTTCGTATTGTTTTCAGGACTCTGCGGCCTCTCTACCTCGCTCGATCAGATCGTGCTCTTTCGCCTGCTTCAGGGCGTCTTTGGCGCAGCCCTCGTCCCCTTATCGCAGGCCATCATGGTCGCGGTTTATCCCCCGGAAGAACGTGGCCGGGCCATGGCCATTTGGGGGATAGGCGTCATGCTAGGGCCCATTCTTGGCCCCACCCTGGGCGGCTATCTCACCGAAATCCTGAGTTGGCGCTGGACATTTTTCATCAATCTTCCGGTGGGGATCTTGTCTTACGTCCTGACGCTTGCAAGCGTCCCAGATACCGACCGCCGGGATCGCAAGATGGACTGGGCGGGCTTGCTATACCTGTCTCTCAGCATTGCCGCCACTCAGTTTCTGTTGGACCGCGGCAACGAATACGGTTGGCTCGGCTCGACGCGTATTCAGCTCGCGGGTGTCGTCGCCATCGGCGGCCTTGTGGCGTTCCTCGTCCATAGTATTGGGCGCACCGGGGCCCGGCTCTTTAACCTGCGCATATTTCTGGACCGCAACTTCACGATAGCGAGCCTTTTGCTGGCCGTCTTTGGCCTCGGGATGTACGGGTCCATGGTGATGCAACCCTTGCTCCTCGAGGATCTGCTGCATTACCCGACTCTCACGACCGGGCTTGCCATGGCCCCACGGGGCGTGATCAGTGCCATCAGCATGATCGTGGTCGGCAAACTGATTACCCGCATAAGCCCGCGCATCTTGATTACGATCGGTATTATCTTAAGTTGTCTCGGCACTTGGGCCATGACCGGCTACAACCTCTCAATCAGCGAATGGGACATCATTTGGCCCGTACTCATTCAGGGCGCGGGGCTCGGCATGATTTACGTGCCTTTATCGACGGTGGCGTTTGCCACGCTTCCGCAAGAAGCGGCCGCCGAGGCCGCCGGACTTTTTAGCCTCATGCGCACCATAGGGTCGTCCATCGGGATCTCGCTGGTCACAACCGTGTTTATCCGTCACGGACAAATGGCGTGGAACCTCATAGGCGGACACATCACGCAATTCGGCACCTCGGTCAGTGCCTACTTAGCCCCGCTCCATCTCACCCCGCGGTCCCCGCTCGGCTCGGCGGTGCTCGCAGCGACCCTTGCGCGGCAATCACAAATGGTCGCGTTCGACGCCGCCTTCGTGTTTATTACCGCAAGCTTCGTAGTCATGCTCCCTCTCACCTTGTTTGTACGCGGCGGCCGTTTAGGCGGCCAAAACAAGCCTATGATCGCTGCCGATTAGCGGGCCCGCGCCAAGACCCGCTATACTGAAAGCCGACAAGAAGCCGGCCCGCCGCGCCTAGCGTGCTGTTCGCTGACACAAAACAGGCTAAACTAGCACCAGGCATCACACTTAGCCCTGAGGTGGGATTTAACGGACACGAGTATGAAACCAATCGCAATCTTCCGCCACGCGCCCGGCGAGGGCGCAGGCTATCTAGCCGAGTTTCTCGGTCGCCACGGAGTCCCCTTTACCACCGTCTGTATCGATCAGGGCGCATCCTTACCGGCCTCGACCGCGCCCTACCGCGCCCTGGTCTTTATGGGCGGTCCTATGAGCGCCAACGACGACCTCCCCTGGATCCCGCAGGCCTTGCGCCTCATACGGGAGGCCCAGGACGCCGGATTACCCATCTTGGGGCATTGCCTCGGCGGCCAACTGATCAGTAAGGCCTTGGGCGGCCAGGTCATGCGTAACCCGGTACCGGAGATCGGCTGGGGCATGGTGCATGGGATCGCTAGCGATAGCGGCCAGCGATGGCTACGGCAACTGCCGCCCGCCTTCGAGGTCTTTCATTGGCACGGCGAGACCTTCACCATCCCTAAGGGGGCCACCCACCTCCTCACGGGCCCCTTCTGCCAACATCAAGGGTTTGCCATAGGTCGCACCCTGGCCCTGCAGTGCCACATCGAGATGACCTCGACTATGATCGACAAATGGACCCGTAGCCCCGAGGGCCAAGCGCTGGTCGCCTCACCCTCGATCCAGACCACCCCCACCATCCATGAGCGCCTACACGAGCGCCTTGAGGCCTTGCACCGGGTGGCGGACATCTTCTATGGGGAGTGGCTGGGGCCCGCGTGCGCATAGGGATCGATCTCGGCGGGACCAAGATCGAGGGCATTCTCTTGGATGCCACCGGCACCGAGAAGAGACGCACACGCGTCGCGACGCCGGTCGCTGGCGGATATGAGGCCATCCTAGGGGCAGTGGTCGCGATCGTCACCGAGCTCGAGATATTCGCCGGCACAGCGTGCTCGGTTGGCGTGGGCGCCCCGGGGGCGCTTTCCCATCGCACCTTGGCCATTAAGAACTCAAACACCACCTGTTTGAACGGGAAACCGCTCTCCCAAGATCTCGCGGCGCGCCTACAGCGTCCGATTCGACTGGAAAACGACGCCAACTGTTTGGCCTTGAGCGAGGCCCGCGATGGTGCAGGTCAAGGGCACCGTTGTGTCTTTGCCGTCATACTCGGCACCGGGGTAGGCGGTGGCCTGGTGCTCGATGGCGCGCTGTGGCCAGGGCGCCAGCACATCGCCGGCGAATGGGGCCATAATGGACTCGTCGAAAACGGACCACCCTGCTACTGCGGGCGCCGCGGCTGTGTGGAGACCCTCTTGTCGGGGCCCGGACTTGTCGCCAACTATGTGCGCCGCGGAGGCCCGCCTGGGCTTGCCGCGCACGATATTGTTGCACGCATCGGGACCGATCCGGTGGCGGCGGCTACGCTTTCTGACTATTGCGCGCTCTGGGGACGGGCCCTTGCCACGGTCGTCAATATCGTGGATCCCGACATCATCGTCATAGGCGGCGGCTTAAGTGCTATCCCTGCCCTTTATACCATCGGCCGCGAGGCCCTGGCCCGAGCCGTCTTCACAGACGAACTGATAACCCCTATAGTTCCGGCCCACCACGGCGCGAGCTCCGGCGTCCGCGGCGCGGCGCACTTGTGGCCCACACCACCCCTTTAAGGACTCGACCAATAGCCATGCGCACCCAAGCCCTACTGCTCGCCACCCTCAAGGAAAACCCGGCCGATGCCGAGATCGTGAGCCATCGCCTGATGCTGCGCGCCGGCATGATCCGAAAGCTCGCGTCTGGCCTCTATACGTGGCTCCCCCTGGGGCTACGCGTACTGCGTAAAGTCGAGGCGATCGTGCGCTGGGAAATGCAACAGGCGGGTGCGCAAGAGATCCTGATGCCCGCCGTTCAACCGGCCGAGCTCTGGGAGGAGTCGGGACGCTGGCAACATTATGGCCCCGAGCTTTTGCGGCTTTCCGACCGCCATGATCGACGGTTTTGTTTCGGCCCCACCCACGAAGAGGTAATCACCGACTTGGCCCGACGCGAGATCCGGAGTTACCGCCAATTGCCAATGAATTTCTTTCAGATACAGACCAAGTTCCGCGACGAGGTCCGGCCACGCTTCGGGGTCATGCGGGCGCGTGAATTCCTGATGAAAGACGGTTATTCCTTCCATGCCGACAAGACCTCTCTCGAAGAGACCTATCGCGAGATGTACCAGGCCTATCAGCGGATCTTCACGCGCTTAGGCCTGCGCTTTCGTGCCGTCTCCGCCGACACCGGCAGCATAGGCGGAGAGGTCTCACACGAATTTCATGTCCTTGCGGACACCGGCGAAGACGCCATCATCACCTGCCCCGCATGCGCCTACGCGGCCAACGTCGAATTGGCGCGCAGCGCGCCGCCCAAGTCCCGCGCACAGCCTTTTCTCGCCCTGCAATCGGTCGCCACACCGAACGCCCGCACCATCGACGCGGTCGCTAAATCGCTCGGCCTTTTGCCACACCAAATCGTGAAGGCGGTATGCGTAAGAGGAGACGCGGGACCCGTCGTGCTCTTTGTGCGCGGCGATCACGACATAAACCCGATCAAGGCCGAAAAGGCGCCCCATGTGCTCGCCCCGCTGACTCTGTGTACGGCCACCGAAATCCAAGAGGCGGGCGGCGTACCCGGATTTCTTGGGCCACACGGCCTCACAATGACCGCCTACGCCGATCCCGAGGCCCTCGCCCTCTCCGATTTCGCGTGCGGGGCCAACCGGGCCGACACCCATCTGACCGGCGCGAACTGGGGACGGGATTTTCCGGAACCGGAGGCCATCGAGGTCCGCGAGGTCATGGCGGGCGATCCCTGCCCGGAATGCCAAACGCCACTGGAGCGCGGCCGGGGCATTGAGGTCGGGCACATCTTCCAGCTGGGCACGAAGTACAGCGCCAAAATGGCCGCAACCTTCCTAAACGATGCCGGTGAGACCCGGCCTTTCGTCATGGGATGCTATGGAATTGGCGTATCCCGCGTGGTCGCGGCCGCCATCGAGCAAAACCACGACGAGCGCGGCATCCTGTGGCCTGCCGCCATAGCCCCGTTTACGGTAGTAATCGTCCCGATCGGTCAGAACAAATCACCGCAGGTGGCCTTGGTCGCGGCACGCCTCTACGACGACTTGCGGGCCGCCGGTATCGACGTACTCCTCGATAACCGCGATGAACGCCCGGGAGTCCTGTTCGGCGATATGGACCTGATCGGCATCCCCCACCGTCTTGTTGTCGGCGAACGAGGCTTAAAAAACGGCGGCGTCGAATACAAGGCGCGCCGCGAAACCCAATCGGAGGACTGGCCCCTTGAACGGGTGGTGGCAGAGCTTACGGAACGTTTGCGGCGCTAGCTTTCTCGTACTGGGCCTATCGTTCTTAACGACCCGGGCCGAGGCGCAGGCGTCGCCCTGGGGCCATATTCCCGTGCATCGCGACGGATTCACGAGCCGCTTTGCCGCCGAGGTATGGCTTGCCGATATGTCGCAGCGCCTAGCGCCTTTGGTCCCCGGGCGACATTTCCGCCTACAGTTTCTCGAAGACGTGCGCTACGCGGCCCTTCGCGATGGACTTCGCCCACGGATCGTCCTCGCGGTGATCGAAGTCGAGAGCGACTTCGATCCTTACGCGGTGTCACCGATGGGGGCGCTTGGCCTTATGCAAGTCATGCCCTTTTGGACTAGGCGTCTTGGTGAACCGAAGGCCAATCTCTTTCGGATGCGGACCAATTTGCGCATCGGTTGCTACATACTGCGTCACTATCTCAACCGCCACCGCGGAGACCTATTTACGGCGCTCGCGGCCTACAACGGCAGTAACGGCCTCCCTTACTATCCGGACCGGGTCTACGCCGTGTTTCATGCCCGCTGGTTCCACCAGTAATTCCCACGTCTTCGTTGTGGGCTCAAATCCAACGCTTTCCTTTCACCCGGATAGACTCCGCGCGGTGACAATACCCGCGCATAGTGAGTCGGAGCCGCTCGGTGAGTACCGTGAGATGTGGTCAACGCCGTTCTGCAATATAACGTTTGAGTTCAGAGGTCGCCGAAGGCGCTCTGCGGGAACGATAGGTGGGCAGCACGCTTTCACTCACCACATGTATGAACAGAGAACCATAGCCCGATGCTCATAGGTCAGGTTGTGCGGATCCCGGGCTCGGCGGGGGCGGAGGTTGTCGCTCGATGTGCTCCAAGGTGGAATCAAGGCACGCCCACTTCGGCGCGCTGCTAGCCCAGATATTCGCCACTGGCTGCACAGATGACGGGTCGCTCAGGGTGCCAACGCGGACCACGGTGAATTGCGGGCGTGCTGGCGAATTTGAAAAAAGGTGCGATCCACATTGTGGACAGAATCGGCGGCTCATTTGATTCCCGCTGTCTGCCGTGCTCATGAAAGTGCTGAGCTGACCTGATATCTCCAGCGCGTTCGTCGGTACCAAAATATTGACGGTGCCGTTGGCAGCCAGGTACTGACAATCTCGGCACCAGCAAACACGCGTTAACACAGGTTCGCCTGAAATACGGTAGCGCACGGCACCACAAAGGCAATTTCCGCTTCTTTCGATCATATCGGCTTCCTCGGTTTAGAGCGGGCTTGTGTCGACGGACACATCAGAGGCCGGATATATTTACGCGGTATTTATGCAGTCCAACCCTAATTCCAAAGCGAATCCGTGCTTGCAATGTAGGGGACGTCCATCATATTCAGTTTAATCAACGTCGCGCCGGATAGCAAAAACCGCCGGCCCGCCAGGATCTGGGATATCACATTTTTCCACACCCGTAACCCGCGCTTCGCGCGGGCCACGCGCAAGAACCGTCGCCAGGCCCTGTAGTTGCGAGCCCGTGCCGCAGGCCTCAACCTCTACTTTTCCATCGCTACGGTTACGAACAAAGCCACGAAGGCCCAATGCCTGCGCCTCTCTCCATACATAAGCCCGGAAGCCCACGCCCTGGACCGTTCCAGACACAAGATACCGAAAACACGCCACGACTCCTCCCTTAGCCTCTTTAGCGAATCCTCGCCATTTCTTAAGCTTGCGGACCGTTCATACCCCTCGCATAGGAGAGTTATTCCATGACCTTACATCTTGGCGATACCGCCCCCGACTTTACCCAGGACTCCACGGAAGGGCCCATTCAGTTTCATAAATGGATTGGCGACCATTGGGCCGTACTCTTCTCCCACCCGGCCGATTACACCCCCGTTTGCACGACCGAGCTCGGAAGCGCCGCCAAGCTGGCCGAGGAGTTTCGCCGACGCGACGTCAAGGTCCTGGCAGTCAGCGTCGATCCGGTGGCGAGCCATACCGACTGGATAGAGGATATCAATGAAACGCAGAAAACCCACGTCAATTTCCCGATCCTTGGGGATCAAGACCGCAAGGTGGCAGGCTTGTACGACATGATACATCCGAAACAAAACAACACGCTCACCGTGCGCTCGGTTTTTATGATCGACCCCAAAAAGACGATCCGTACGATTCTGACCTATCCGGCCAGCACCGGGCGGGAATTCGGCGAAATCTTTCGGGTCATCGATTCGCTGCAATTAACCGACAAGTACAACGTTGCGACCCCGGCCAACTGGCACAACGGCGACGAGGTCGTGATCTCGCCTTCCATAAAAGACAAGGACACGCTGACCGCCAAATTTCCTAAAGGCTACCGCGAGATCAGGCCCTATCTGCGCATGACCCCGCAGCCCAGTCATTGAGACTCGGGCCAATCCGGCTCAGGGAACGAGCGGGAAGAGTCCCCGCGCCTCGCGCAGGGACTTCCAAAAGGAATAGCCGGCGATCGGGACGAGAAGGATCAGGACCAGGAAAAAACCGACGCCCAAATGGCCGAGGTTATGAATAGGAACGTCCGTGGGTATCGAGCCGGTCACAAGACTCGGGTCGATAAAACCGATAATGCCGGCCACGACAAAGGAGATCCCTCCCCCGGTCAGGGTCCGGCCCGCCATTTTGCGCGCCACATAAATCCGGGCGCGGTCGTCGAGCCGGCGCCGCGCCATCCAGGCTCCGAACAAAGAACCGAGCAGCATTTGCATGATCATGGTGCCAAAGCCGAACAACAAACCCGGCAAAAAGGCGAGATACGGGCTATGCATGGCCGGCGCCAAAACGGTGTACACGATCAGCGCAAAGGCCCCGGTCCCCCAACCGGCAATAAACCCATGGACGAGCGGCATATAAGTCGGCAAGGCGCCGGGCTCCGCGGGGGCGACCTCATGGTCCACGGCGTGGCTATGAAAGAGATGAGGGATGCGGCCACGGCGCAAGATATAGAGGCCGGAACCGAGCATGACCGAACCGACCACGACATAGACCGCGAAGTTCCAGCCCACTCCTTTCAAAAATTCCGCCATCGCGAAATAGGCCAACTCGCTCGCGATCGCCCGCTGTAAGGTGAAGGTCAAGGAAAACAAAAGGCCGGCTTTGAGGCCCCCGCGTATGGAATAGGAACCGATGGCGTAATTAAAGGTGATAGGCCAGGTATGCTCATCCGGTGTGATGCCATGCACCATGCCAAGGAAGAACGCGGTCACAAGCGCCAAACCCACGCTGAGGCCAAGAAGCCCGGGATTCCACAAATTGATGTCGCCGATCGTCACGCGCGTCTCTCCAAGAACCGACTACTTTAACCGCAACGCCCGATCCCGCCAACCTTGACAGCGAGCGGCACCTTGGCCGGTGCCGCGATCTCCTCGCGCACCAAGCGCGGTACGAGGTAGCCTGGGAGGCGCGCGCGCAAGACCTCGACTAGGCGCACGGCTCGGTCTTCGTCGACCGCGAAATGGGCGGCCCCTTGGACACGATCGAGTATGTGAAGATAGTAGGGGAGGATGCCGGATGCAAAAAGCTGCTCACTGAGTGTGACCAAGGACTCCGAGTCATCGTTCACCCCGGCCAACAGCACGGCCTGATTTAACAAGATGACACGCGCAGCCGCCAACCGGGCGCAGGCCTCTTGCACCGCTTCGTCTATCTCCTGGGCGTGATTGATGTGCAAGACCATGGCCACCGGGACCGGCGACGATTGCAGCAAGGCCAGGAGTTCCGGGGTGACGCGACTCGGCACCACCACCGGCACCCGAGTATGGAAACGCAGCCGCTTGATGTGCGGCAAGTCCTTGAGCACGTGGACAAATTCCGCCAATTTCTCGTCACCGAGCGTGAGCGGGTCGCCGCCGCTTAGAATCACCTCACTTAAAGACTGGTCCTGAGCCACGTGAGCTAAGGCGGCGCGCCAATGATTCCGGGCGGCATTGGCCTCGGCATAGGGAAAATGGCGCCGGAAACAGTAGCGACAATGAATCGCGCACGCCCCGGTGGCCGTGAGCAGGACCCGCCCCTCGTATTTATGCAAGACACCCGTAGCCACATGGGCGGCCAAGTCTCCCACGGGATCGGTCCCAAACCCGGGCACGATCGCCTCCTCGATACCGAGCGGGAGGACTTGACGCAACAGCGGATCGGACGGGTCGCCCGGGGTCATACGCTGGAGATAGGGCCAGGGCACGCGCACCGGAAAGAGCGCATGGGCCCTTCTGGCCTCGGGCAGCAGGCCAGCGGGCAGGGCCAAAGCCTTGAGGAGTTCCTCGGGTGCACTAATGGCGGCCGCGAGCTCGGCCCGCCAGGTCGCCTGACGTATAACGGAAGTTCCAGGTATCATATACGCGCACTGTCCGTGTTCGACCGATAAAAGGCAAGAGACACAGACCGGCCCACATCCACTACGAGATCGTCATGACGACCTACAGCACGAATGAATTTAAGAACGGCCTCAAGATCATGCTTGACGCCGACCCCTGCGCCATTATCGAAAACGAGTTCGTAAAGCCAGGCAAGGGACAGGCCTTCAACCGCGTCAAGATTCGCAACTTGAAGACCGGGCGGATGGTAGAACGGACCTTCAAGTCGGGCGACACCGTCCCGGGCGCTGATGTGGTCGACGCCGAGATGCAGTACCTCTACAACGATGGGGAGTTCTGGTACTTCATGTCGCCGGAGACCTTTGAGCAACTGGCAGCCGACAAGACCGCCGTGGGCGATGCCGCGAAATGGATGAAGGAGCAGGCCATCTGCCTCGTGACGCTCTGGAACGGAGTGCCGTTAAGCGTCGAGCCGCCGAACCATGTGATCCTGAAGGTGACCGACACCGACCCCGGCGTGCGCGGCGACACGAGCGGTGGTGGCGGAAAACCCGCGACCCTCGAGACCGGCGCGGTCGTGCGCGTACCGCTCTTCATCAATATCGGCGATAGCCTCAAGGTCAATACTCAGACCGGGGAATATATCGCCCGGGCCAAGGAATAAAAAAGGCTCAGTCTTGGGCCACGAGAACGATTGGCAGCCCACCGCGCCGCTTGCCACGCTACGTCTGCGAGCCGCACTGCTTGCGCGGGTGCGGGGATTTTTCGCTGAGCGCGACTTTCTTGAAGTCGAGACGCCGATACTGGCGCACGCGGGTGCCGCCGACGCCCAGCTCGCGCAATTTATGATCGAGGATCCGATCCACGGACAAATGTACCTGCAAACCTCTCCCGAGTACGCCATGAAGCGGCTCTTGATCGCCGGCAGCGGCTCGATCTTTCAAATCGCCAAGGCCTTTCGCCAAGGCGAGGCAGGCTCCCGTCACAACCCGGAGTTTACGATCATCGAGTGGTACGCGCTCGGATACGATGATAAACGCCTGCGCGAGGAGGTCTGCGCCTTGATAGCCGAGCTCCTGCCGCACCTTAAAAACACCCCACGCACCCTGAGCTTTAGCGCCGCCTTTAAGGATACGATCGGGGTCGACCCGCTCAAAGATCGGACCGACGAACTGCGCCAGAGCGCCTATACTTTCGTTCCTTCGGCCAAGCACTTAACCCTCGACGCGCGCGACGACATACTTGATCTGCTTATGAGTCAAGCGGTGGCGCCGCGGTTTCCCGATCATCACTTGACCGTGGTTACCGATTATCCCGCGAGCCAAGCGGCGCTCGCCCGCGTTCGCGCAGACGGCCTCGCGGATCGCTTCGAAGTCTACTGCGGCGCCCTCGAACTTGCCAACGGGTTCTATGAGGCGGCCAATCCTAGGCAATATGCGGATCGATTCGAAGAAGAGGCCCGTAGGCGCCACGAACGGGGCCTCTGCGCAGTCCCGGCGGACGAGCGGCTGCTGGCAGCGCTCGGCTGGCGCCCCCTGCCAGATTGCGCCGGGGTCGCGGTCGGATTTGACAGGCTTGTTATGCTGGCGGTCGGGGCTGCGCATATCAAAGAGACCCTGGCCTTTGCCATCGATCGCGCCTGACCCTTTATTGCCCACTCTTGAGGACTGCTTGTGAGCCTATTATTCTCACCCTGGACCTTACGTTCCCTAACGTTTCGCAATCGCGTCTTCGTCTCTCCGATGTGCCAGTACTCGAGCGTCGACGGCTTTCCCACCGCGTGGCACCTTGTCCACCTCGGGAGTCGGGCCGTAGGCGGGGCCGGGCTTGTTATGGTGGAGGCGAGCGCGGTCACGGCCGATGGCCGTATAAGCCCGGGCGATATGGGCCTCTGGCATGAAGACCACGCGACGGCCTTCATGCCCATCACCCAATTTATCAAATCCCAGGGGGCGGTCCCGGCCATCCAGATCGCCCATGCCGGCCGCAAGGCCTCGCTAGAGGCTCCTTGGCTTGGGGGGAACCCATTATCGCCCTCCCAGGGCGGCTGGGAGGTGCGGGGCCCGAGCGCGCTCCCGTTCGGTCCGAAATCACCCCGCCCCAAACCCTATGCCGCCGAAGAATTGCCAGACCTGGTCGCGACCTTCCGCAACGCCGCCCAGCGAGCCTTGGAGGCGGGATTCGAGGTACTGGAGATCCACATGGCCCATGGCTATCTGCTGCACGAGTTCTTGTCGCCCTTGAGTAACCAGCGCACCGACCTCTATGGCGGCTCGTATGCAAACCGGGTCCGGCTCCCGCTCGCCGTCACCGAGGCCGTTCGCGAGGTCTGGCCGGAGGCCTTCCCGCTCTTTGTACGAATATCGGCGACCGACTGGGCCGAGGGTGGATGGGACATCGAGCAATCGGTCACCTTGGCGCGCGCCCTCAAAGAGCGGGGGGTGGATCTCGTAGACTGTTCGAGCGGCGGACTGATACCGGATGCCAAGATCCCTGCCGGCCCCGGTTTTCAAACACCTTTTGCGACCCGCATTCGCCAGGAGGTCGATATCCCGACCGGAGCCGTTGGGCTCATTACCGACCCCATGCAGGCCGAGCATATCGTGGCGACCGGGCTTGCCGACTGCGTGTTTCTGGCGCGTGAACTGCTCCGCGACCCCTATTGGCCGCAGCGCGCCGCCAAGGCCCTGCATGCCCAAGCGGATTGGCCACTCCCCTATGATCGGGCGCGGATATAAGACCGGCCCGGGAGGGCGAAGGATTCCCTAGCTACGCCCCTGTAGCGAACGACGCAAGGTGTCGATGGCGCTCCCAAGACCCAACTCTCGCTCACGGTCCAAGAACTCAAGCAAGACCAGGACATCGGCCGTGATGCGATCGAGGTGGGGGATAAGCGCCCGGGTTTGGTCGCGATCCAAAGACCACAGCACGCGGTCCAAACCGATAAGGCTCGGCTCCCCCGCAGTGCGGACATCCTCAGCCAGAAAATCAAGCGCCGGCGCGGACTCGGCTACGAATTCGGGCTCAAGCAGCGGCTCTCCCCCGCCGTCCTGATCGAGAGCGGTGGGAACGCCATCCAAAACCAACTCCTCGGCGCCGCCCAAAGTGTCGCTGAGAGCCGAGGCGCTGGCCCGGTTGCCGCCCATCGCCACAGCCCGCTTCAAACGCTCCTCGGCCATCTGCCGAAGCGCCGTAAAATCCTCGACCCCATCCTCCGAAGACGCGACCCCGATACTTAAGGTCAAGGCCTTCCCACCGAGGACCGGGCGGGCGGCCAAGGCCGTGACCAGATGCTGGCCTAGGGCCAACCCTTGCGCCTTCCGCATGCCGGTGACCAATATCCCGAACTCCGCGCCACCCAGACGCGCCAAACAGGCGCCTGGGTTCGGGACCTCCGACCGAATCACGGCAATGGTGTGCTTTACGAACACCTCCATCTTTTCATCGCCATACTCGCGGTACAAGACTCGGACATTGTCGATAGCCAGCGCCAAGAGCGTAAGCGGCGCCTGCGCCCCGGCGCCGCGCCAGAGCGTCTCGCCCTGTTCACAGAAGGCCCGCCGCCCCAGCAAACCGTCCTCGTGGCTTTCGCTCTCCGACAACGGTTGCTCAAAGCGCATATAGGCCTGCGTACAGGCCTGCAACTGCCCCAAATTCAACGGTTTGGTAATAAAATCGGTAGCCCCGCAGGCAAAAGCCCGGGTCTTGGTCTCGTCGTCATCCGCCCCGGTGATAACAATAATGGGCAGATCACGAATACGCGGATCATCACTGGCTCGCACCCGACAAATAAAGGCGTAGCCGTCCAGGCGGGGCATTTCAATGTCGGTAATCAAAACCCCGATATCGGGGGCTTGGACCAACGCCTCCCAACCGGCCTCACCATCGTTCGCGACCGCCACGTCGAAGTCGACCTTCAACATCTTACTGATTGCCTGACGGATCACAGCCGAATCATCGACCACAAGAACTCGGCCAGCGCTGCGCGCCGTCATTACTGCGGTAGTCGCACTCACTCTCACCCCTTCTATCGGTGGAGATTAAGGTCAGGAATCAACGCCTTGTTCCCAAAAGCCTTTCCTTGACCTTAGAGGGAAAATCGCCAAAGTCAACTCAGAAGGGGGAAAATGGCCCCAGTCCCGCACACCCAGGGGCCACGCCCTCAGGCCACGCGCGAGCCCTGCTGGGACTCTTCCGCAGTGACAAGGTCAACAAGCCCATTTAAGGTCCTGGCCTCTATGAAGCGGGCATCGTCTATGGCGGTATGAAAACGGGTCTCGAGGGCCAAAAGAATACTTATGGCATTCACGGATTCCACCCCGAGTTCCGAATACAGGTCTCGGTCGGCCGCAACCGGGCCCTTGAGCTTCCCGTAGGTCTGGACTATCGACAACACATCCTTGCGCACATCGCTAACATCCGTCATAACACCGCTCCTTACAATATCCTGCCGTCAGAACGCCTCCTTGGGAGAAGCCGCCCCGAGCCCCGTTCCAGGCCTCCCTTGGCCTGGGCCGCCACTCTAAGGAGCCCCTCCCTCCCCTGTCAATCAGTCTCAGAGGGCATGTCCCTGGACCAAATTTACGACCAGCAGAACCAAGGCTATGACGAGCAAAATATGAATGAAGCCGCCTAATGTACGGGCGCTCACGATACCAATAATCCACAACACAAGCAGGATAACGAAGATCGTCCATAACATAGCAGTTCCCTCTGCATTGAGCGATTCTCACCCTAGAGGAGCCCGTCTCTCGCGTCAATCAGTCGACCAAAAAGGCGGAAGATATGAGGTAGAATGGGCGATGTCAGCGCGGTCTACGAGGAATCACCCATGAGCGAGACAGGACACACCCAAGCGATCCGCTTTTATACGGAAGAGGAGCTTGACGCGCTCGAGACCCACGATCCGGATGGCGCCTACCGTATCGCTCGGGCCCAGGCCATGGCGACACGGGCCGAAGCCGCTCAACCGATCGTGAGCCACGAGCCTCCCGACGCCCGCGCCGTCCAAGACGCGGTCGAAGATGTGCGTCGCATCCTGCAGCGCGACGGAGGCGATATCGAACTGGTCGACATCCAAGGCTCGGTGGTGCGCGTCCGCATGAAAGGGGCCTGCGCCGGTTGTCCCAATTCGGTGATTGACCTGCGCAACGTAGTAGAAAAGGTGGTGCGCGGAGTCCCCGGGGTGAGCGCCGTGGTCAACACCTTCTGAGGCAATGCCTGACAAGCGCTATGGCGGCGCGCTAGAATAGGGGCCATGGAGACCTATATTGACCCCAACCTCCCCTGCCCCGGGCCCGAGTCGATACGCCCCGACGCCGTCATTATCGAGAGCCGCACCCATACCGGCCGCGCCTGTCGGATCGTGGACAACACCTGCTCGGTCCCCAAAGAGGAGCTGATCGAGGTCCTAAACGGTCTCATTACCGAACGCCGCTTCGGCATCGCCGCCCTGTCCCCCCACGGTGGCAACGCGCTCGCCATCGGACGGCCGAGCGCTACCCACATCCAGTTTGGGGACGCACTCTATCGACTGCTCTTGTTTCCGTACGAAGCGCGAATCGAGCGATTCTAGGCGCGGGCCGGATCCTTCTCGCCCACCGCTTAGGCCACGAGTTCGCGTGCCAGGAGACGCTCCAGTACCTTTAACGGGGCCGTACTCGGGTCATGTAGGCCCTGCACCGGGAGATGGAAGGTCTGCTCGAAGACATACTGACCGGCCATCGCCGCGTGCGAGACTTGGTCGGTAAAAACCATCCAGCTCGTGGCCGACGGAAACGGTACCTCGTACTGCGGACACTGCCGCTGGTAGGTCTCATCGGCCTTCATGCTGTCGTGTAAAGACAACATGTAGTGGTCGTATAACGAACGGTAGCCACGCGTCAGTCTTAGGGCCTGAAGGACCCTGCCTTTGCCGGGAAACGGCGGGGAGAGCCGCGGCAAAAATCGCTCGGCACAGGCATCGAAGGGCTCGCCGACACGCCACATCCGGGCCTGGCCGTTGGGATTCACATTACTAAACACGCGCAAGATGCGCTCGCCGCCATTTGGTCGCGATGGGAAGGCATCGACATGCAGCCGGCTGTCATCTTTGCGGTACGAGGAGGGGCGCTCCTTAACCTCGATGGGACGGTAGCTCGTGCGCCCGAGACGCAAATGCGGGACATAGCCTGGTAACAGACCGGCAACGAGCGCCTGGGCATGCTGTGCAAAACGCGCCACCATGGCCTTCAATCGTTCCCGTTCAGGCAGAGCCAGGGCCGTACCCTTCAACTCGCCGCTGCGGGAATCGTAGCTCAGGTTCTTCGCCCGTCCATCCGAGCAGGCGGGATCAAGAAACACCATCTCGTCGGCTTGCAGAGCGAAGGCAAGCTCCGGGAAAAAGAGCAGGCGACCGCCTTCAAGAGCGGCCACGGCGCGCTTTGCAACGGCGTCAGAAAACGGCCCGTGCCAACTACCCCCAGCGATATTCTCAAGCGGACTCATGGACAGCTCCTCCTGCGCCTATCTTGGCACAGCCTCCGCGTGCCCACTAGTCCGCTTAGCTGCTGCTCGGTACCGGCCGGCCCCGTCCGATCGCGCCTTAGTGACACACGAAACCCTTAGCGCCGCGTCAGCAGATAAACAGTCTCCTCACGCCACTTAAGACCTTGCTCCGCGAGGCTCGGGTTATGGGCCGCGGTCTCACGGTCGCACTCCAGGACCTCCACTGTGAAGTGGCGCGAAAAAAGCCCCTGCACCTCGTCACCCGACACCGCAAAAGGCGGACCGCTCTGGGGATCCTTCAAGGAAAAGGGGGCAATGAGCAGCATCGGGGTGCCGGCGGGCGTGATCTCCGCCATATGCGCGGCATAGGCCTTGCGGGTATCAGGAGGCAAGGCGATGAGCGCCGCCCGATCGTAAACCGCGGAAATGGGACCAACGAGAGCCGGTGTCAGCTGAAAATAGTTCCCCAAGAGGATCGTTACCCCGCCCCCCTGATACTCGAGAAACTCCTCGCGGCCCTGACGGGTGGGGACCCACCCCGCCTCCTTGTAAAACGCCTCTATAGCGAGCGGACTCAACTCGACCCCCAAGACCTCGTGGCCTTGCTCGCGCAACCACGCCATATCGCGGCTCTTTCCGCAGAGCGGCACGAAGACTGGCCCGCTTGCGGCCGACACAAGGCGCGCAAAATGGCGGAGCAGAAACCGATTGACTTCGCTTTGATGAAAACCGATGCGGTTCTCGTGCCATCGTTCATGCCAGAACTCGGGTTCCATACGTAATCTCCTCTTTGTGTGCGGTTCACCTACGAGCGGTCACGGCCACCACGATCCGAGACACTATGCCCGGCCGACCGAACACCACCTGATAGCGGTCGGGGGGGCCATCCAAACGCACGGTGATGCCACCCGCCTCGCGAGTCATCACCTCAGCCGCCGATATGTCCCAAAGCCTCGCGTGCCAATCGACCATGGCCGCGGCACTGCCTTGAAAAACGCAGCCATGGGCAAAACAATCGCGATAAATCCGCACATTAGGAAACTCGGCGCAGAGCCGTGTAAAGATCTCCGCGTTCCCGGCTTTGGCAAAATTCTCGGGGGCGGTGGCCGCGATAATGGGGGACGCGGCCTCCGGGCTATCGATAATCCGAACCGCCTCCCCGTTACGCCACGCCCCAGCCCCTTGGGCGGCGTGAAATCGAACGTCGAGCGCGGGATGGTCGACCACGCCCACGACCGCCTGTCCCTCATGCCGCAAGGACACGAGCGTACCGAAGGTCGTAATGCCGTGGACGAAATTGTCGGTGCCATCGATGGGATCAAGGACCCACTGCCAAGGGCTCCCGCCGCCCTCGGCCGGATACTCCTCCCCGATCAGGCCATGGTCCGGAAACTCGTTATGAATGGCCTCGCGCCACGCCGCCTCGATGTCGCGATCGGCGGCGGTCACATAAGAACCATCGGCCTTGAGGGAGACCTCGATCTCGCCCCGGGGTCTGTCCCGCAAAATCCGCCGGGCCCGATCCGAAAGCGTCGTGGCAAAGTGCAAAAACCGCGCCCTATCTCGGTTCGAAAGCGTCATCCCACTCCCCTCCCTTTAAGCGGCACGATACCCACTCGCCGAATTCCGAACAAGGCTAGCCGCGAACGGAGTCTCGGTTATAATCGCCCAAAAGAGGGCCTCCATGAAAACACGTATCGAGAACGACAGCCTGGGAGAATATGCCGTTCCCGAAACCGCTTGGTTTGGTATCCAAACGGCCCGGGCCCGGGACAACTTCCCGATTTCCGGTCGCGGACCGGACCGCGATTTTATTATCGCCCACGCCCGCATCAAAGTCGCGGCCGCGCTTGTCAACGCGCGCGCCGGCTGGCTTGCGCAAGACCTCGCCGCAACGATCGTACGTGCCGCCTCCGCCATCGCCGACGGACAGCACCACGAGCAATTTGTGGTCGATCGGTTTCAGGCCGGGGCCGGAACGAGCCACAACATGAATACCAACGAGGTGATAGCCAACCTCGCCAATGTCGAGTTGGGAGGCGTACGCGGGCGCTACACCCCGATCCACCCAAACGACCATGTGAACATGGGGCAAAGCACGAACGACACCATCCCGACCGCGATCCGCCTAGCAACCCTTGCCAAGCTGTCGCGGCTGGTCGCGGCCGTACACGACATGGCCCGCGCCTTTACACAGCTCGGGCAAAGAGAGATCAACACCGTAAAGAGTGGGCGCACGCACCTCCAGGACGCGGTTCCGACCACCCTGGGCCGCGAATTCTCGGCCTATGCCTGGACGCTTGCCCGGTGTGCGCGCCGCATTCAGGATACGGCGACCGATCTCGGCGACATAGGCCTTGGCGGTAGCGCCGTGGGCACCGGCCTTAACACCGCCCCGCACTACGCCAAACAGGTTTGTACCGAACTTGAGAGACTCACTGGGGAACGCCTAAGGCCGGCTGCGGACCTGGCCGCGCAAATGCAGTCGATGGCCGATTTGGGCCAGGTCTCGGCCAGCGTGCGTGGACTCGCCCTGGAACTCACCCGGATCGCGAACGATCTGCGGCTTTTGGCATCGGGGCCACGAACCGGATTTGCGGAGATCACACTTCCCCCAGTTCAACCCGGATCGAGCATCATGCCGGGCAAGATCAATCCGGTCATGCTCGAGATGCTAAACCAGGTGTGCTACCAGGTTCTCGGCCAGGACGCCGCGATTGCGGCCATGGTGCAAGCCGGCCAGCTCGAGCTAAACGTCATGATGCCGGCGCTCGGGTCGGCGCTTTTCGATATGTTCGACTGGCTCACCCAGGCCGTCATCGCCGTGACCCATAAGTGCATCGCGGGCATCACCTGCAACCGGGCGCGATGTCAGGCGTACGCCCACGACAGCGTGGGGCTTGCAACACTCTTAAATCGCGCCATCGGCTATAGCGCCGCCGCCCGCCTCGCCCAAGAGTCGGAAAGCAGCGGCCGACCGATCAGCGCGCTCGTGCGCGAACAGGGCTTGATGGACGAGGCGGCCTTCGCCGAGCTTGTGGCCAAGGCCGCCCGGGGTGTGGAGCCTTAATGACGCAAATTCTGGTTATTTATTACAGCCGCCATGGAAGCGTCCGGCGTATGGCGGAACTTGTCGCCCGGGGCGTGGAAAGCGTACCCGGCTGCGTGTGCGTGTTGCGCACGGTGCCCGAGGTCTCCCCCGTAAACGCGGCCGTCGCCCCGACCATACCCGACTCGGGCCCCCCTTATGTCAGCCTAGACGACCTGCGCACATGCGCCGGCCTTATCGTGGGCAGTCCTACGCGCTTTGGCCATATGGCAGCACCACTGAAATATTTTCTGGAAACGACCACTCCCCTTTGGCTAACGGGCGCGCTTTCAGGAAAGCCCGCGGCGGTATTTACCTCGACCGGGTCCCTACACGGCGGCCAGGAGGCGACCCTTCTGTCCATGGCCCTGCCACTATGGCACCACGGGATGCTGCTTGTCGGACTTCCGTACACCCACTCGGAACTGTCCACGACCCAGTCCGGGGGGACCCCCTACGGAGCGAGCCATGTCGCAGGTCCGGAGGACGACCGCGCCATAAGCCCTGAAGAAAGGATATTGTGTATAGGAGCCGGCGAGCGCGTAGCGCGCCTCGCTGTTCGACTCGCGCACACCTCCGGTCCCGCCTAGTCCCGCCCGGTCATAGGCCCGCGGTCAGCCGCGCAGAATCGTCTTCAAATACGGAATCGTGAGCCGACGGCCGTCGGCTAGAGTGGACTGATCCAATTGTTCCAGCAAAACGAATAGGGCCCGTAAATCACGGGGGCCGTGGGCCAGCAAATAGGCCGCGGTGGCGGCATTGAGGGACAGCCCCCGAAGAGCGGCGCGATAGCGCAAGGCCTCGGCCTTTGCCTCATCGGACAGCGCGGACATGGCCAGTACCGGTCCACTCGCCAATCGCGTGCGCAGATCCGAGCGACTTATCGCCAAGCCCGCGGGGTTGCTGCGGCCCGCCAAAATCGCCCTTCGGTCGGGAGCCAGATCCTCAAGGAGGACGAAAAGCCTACGCTCCCACTCGGGCCGCCCGGCCAGCGCGTCGAGATCATCGACGCACAAAAGCGCGGTCGAGGGGAGATCTTCGAGCCCCTCCCATTGCACATCCGAGGCGTGGGTGATCGATAGATAGGCGCACGGACCGCGATCCGCAGCCGCGCGCACCGCAGCCGCCAGCAGATGGGTCTTGCCGCAGCCACTCGGCCCGAACACATAGAGCGGTCCGCGTCCCCCAACCGCCAAGGCCTCGGCGGCGCTCAGCACGATATCGTTTTCCCCCGGCCAGAAGTTGGCGAATGACGGCTTGTCCTGAATACGCAAATCGAGCGGCAACTGACGCATCACTCTGACCATGCGCTATCTTGGTAGCGCTCATGGACGTGCCGGATCCAAACCATAGTCACCGCCGAAACCGGCAATGCCAACAATATCCCGGCAAAACCAAATAGACGCCCGCCGGTCAAGACCGCGAAAATCACGATTACCGGGTGTAATCCGAGCGAACGCCCGACAAGCCGTGGGCCCAGCACCATGCTCTCCATCATCTCCGACACCGCGAACACTGCGAACACTAAAAGGAGGTGCGCCAGATCGTGGTATTGGAGGAGAACGGCGAGGCTTGCGGCGAGCAGGCCAGTAAAAAATCCGAGATACGGGATGAAGCTGATAAAGCCGGTCATCACACCGATCGGCAGCGCAAGGTCGAGGCCCACAAGGCTAAGCCCCAGGGAATAAATAAAGGCCATGGACAACATGACCGACAGCTGGCCGCGCAAAAGCCGGCCAAGCGCCACATCGGCCTCGCGCGCCAAGCCCGTCACGCGCTCGCTATGGCGCCTGGGAATAAGCTCCCCGATCGTCGCCAACATCCGATCCCAATCGCGCAACAAATAGAACGCAATGACGAGAACCAGCATGAGCCGCGCAAGCCATCCCAAGACATGCAGCCCGGAATAAGTCGCGACCGACAGCAACTTGCCAAGTCCCGCGCCCACGCCCTGCCACTGATGAAGAATGCGGCGTTTCAGTACCGGGAGATCCAGGGTATAGCGGCCATGCGTGGCCTGTTGGATCTGATCTTGGAGCCAATTCATATAATGCGGGGCATGGGCACTGAAGGTCAGCACCTCGTTTTTGGCCATCGGCACAAGCGTCACGAGCAGCGCCGTCACAAAGAGCATCGCGACGAGCAGCAAAAAGAGGATCGTGACAGTGCGCGGAACGTGCAAGGCCTCAAGCCGTCCGACCAGCGGGTTCACAATATACGCCAACAACGCCGCCAGCAAAAACACGGTAAGGACGGGCGCCAAAAGGTGGATCATGCCGGCTGTGAACAACACCGCCGTCGCGATATAAAGCAGCCGGCGCTCACCCCCGTCTAGCACGCGAGGCCTCGCTGTCTTTGACTATGCCCCACGTCCAAACGTAGTGGCCGCCGCTGGCCACAGTCGTGGCCAACACCCCGAATATCAATACGATTTGCACATGCGCCACATGGAACTGAAAGGCGCGTTCGCCAAGCAGAAACACTACCAGCAGAATCTGCATGAAGGTGTTCACTTTACTGACGACGCTCGGACGCATCTGCACCGGGCCGTACAAGGACGTGTAGACCAAATAGCCGCCGACAATGAGCAGGTCGCGAAACGTCACCACAAGAACCAACCAGAAAGGCACGAGGTTTTCTAACGCTAACATGACATAGGCGCTCACCAACAGAATCTTGTCGGCCGTGGGGTCCAGAATGGCGCCGAGAGGGCTTACGAAATGAAAGCGCTTAGCGATATAGCCGTCGAGCCCGTCGGACAGCCCGGCCAGGAGAAAGACCCATAAGGCATCGAGATAGCGATCATTCCTCAGTACCAAAATCAAAAGCGGCACGCAGGCCATGCGTGCCATCGTGATCACGTTCGGGAGATGGTGCCATTTCTTCACGACCAGTCCTCACTGTCATGCCAATTCGGGAACCCAAGTCCTGCTGGGCAGAGGACTTGGGCCAAGGGAATCACGCGCGCAGCAGTCGCCCCTCTACCGCAAAACGTCGGCCCGCAAGCGGCACGATCGCCCGGCTCTGTCCGTTTACCGTCTCTTCCGAACAGAAGTCAAGATTTACTTAAGAGACGCGCAGTCCTACCATAGCGCGATCCTGGGAGCCTAGCCGTGACTGCACACAAACCCCCCGCACCCCTGACTTACCGCGATGCCGGCGTCGATATCGATGCCGGTGACGCCCTAGTCGAGGCCCTTAAACCGATAGCTGCAAAGACCATGCGCCCCGGCGTCATGGCCGGACTCGGGGGCTTTGGCGCGCTCTTTGCGCTGTCGGGAAAGTACCGCGACCCGGTCCTGGTTTCGGGCACCGACGGTGTCGGGACCAAGCTTTTGCTGGCCATCGCCCTAGACCGCCATGACGATATCGGCATCGATCTCGTGGCCATGTGCGCCAACGATATCGTCGTGCAAGGCGCCGAGCCTTTATTTTTCCTCGATTACTTCGCCTCGGGACGGCTTGATACCCGAAAGGCCGAGCGCATTATCGCAGGCATCGGCCGCGGGTGCGAGTTGGCGGGTGCCGCGCTCGTGGGCGGCGAAACGGCGGAAATGCCCGGCATGTACCAGGACCAGGACTACGATCTCGCCGGTTTTTGCGTGGGCGTCGTCGAACGCGAAAAGCTCATTGACGGCACCCGCGTGGCCGCCGGGGACCATATCATTGGACTGCGTTCGTCCGGCCCCCACTCGAACGGCTACTCGCTCATCCGCAGCGTCCTAAAGCGCCAAAAGGCCGACCTTGGTCAGGCATTCGGATCGCGAACCCTCGCCGATATCCTTTTGACTCCGACGCGCATCTACGTGAAAAGCCTACTCGCCCTGCAGACGATGGTCGATGTTCACGCCATGGCCCATATCACTGGCGGCGGGCTACCAGGCAATGTCCCACGTGTCATTCCCTCCTCGCTACGCGCGGTCGTCGAAAAGTCGGCGTGGGAATGGCCGCCGATCTTTAGGTGGCTTCAAGAAGGGGGGGCCATCCCGGAAGAGGAAATGTACCGGACCTTCAACTGTGGCATAGGTATGGTCGTGATCGTGGCACCGGACCAAGCAACGCGCACAGTGGAGGCCTTGCGCGCGCAAGGCGAGGATCCGGTCGCACTGGGCTTTATAGAGACCGGACCAGGTGAGTTTGTGTGGGCTTAAGCCAGCGACTTCGGGTCGCGGTGGTCATTTCCGGCCGAGGCAGCAATCTCACAGCGCTTCATACCGCAGCCGATGCCCAGGGGTACGAGATCGTCGGTGTCGTCAGCAACCAAGCCCACGCCGCGGGACTGCTCTATGCCCGCTCCCAGGCGCTCCCGCAGACGGTCGTCGATCACCAAAGCTACGCCACGCGCACGCTTTTTGATGAGGCGCTTGCCAGAGCCCTCGACCGTTATGAACCTGACATCATCGCTCTCGCCGGCTTTCTCCGGGTCCTTGGAACCGCCTTTGTCCATCGCTATGCCGGGCGCCTCATCAATATCCACCCATCGCTGCTCCCAGCGTTTCCCGGACTCAATACCCATGCCCGCGCCCTGCAAGCGGGGGCGACCGAACATGGAGCGACCGTGCATTTCGTCACCGACGCCCTCGACGGCGGACCGATCATCGAGCAGGCGCGCTTAAGAGTCTACCCAAACGAGACCCCGGAACAGCTTGCCGCGCGCGTCCTGGTCCTAGAACATGCCCTCTACCCACAGGTTCTTGGGCGCTTGGCCCGCGGACAGATTGCCATCCCCCTTTAAGGTCGCGACGTGAAACACCTCTCGATCTTGCTCTGGGTACTCATCATGACCCCGCTTTCGGGGCACGCTGCTGCGACTCGGCCCTTGCCTGCGCACCTGACCCTGCGTTACGCCTTCGCCTTCGATGGCTGGACCATAGGCCGGGTCACAAAAACCCTGACGCGTGGGCCCCACGGCCTGTACCGGGAGACGATGGTGGCACATGCCGTCGGTCTCGCGCGCCTCTTGACCCATGTCGTTCTGGCCGACAAAGGGACATTCCGCATCACTTCGGGGGCCGTGCAGCCGCTTTCCTATGTCGCGACGCGGCGCGGCGACTCAAGGGCCTACCGCCGGCATGCCGTTTTCTCGTGGCGCGGGCAACACCTGATATTCGGCGGGGGGCAACAAGTTCCCCTCCCAGCGGGCGCGCAAGATGAAGAGAGCGTGTTCTATGCCTTTATGCTCCATCCCCTCGCGAAGGGCACGCGTGACGTCGCTGTCACCAATGGCGCCACACTCACCACCTATCGCTTTGTCTACCGCGGGCACGAGCGTATTCGCACCCCCGCGGGGGTCTTCGGCACGATCAAGATTCTGCGTTTAAACCCGGCCGAACTCAGGGCCCGCGACGCCTGCCTTGCGCGTCCTAGCCCGCAGCTGTCCCGCTGCTTACGCCATGTAACGCGGTTCACGATCTGGGTAGCCCCGCGTCTCCACGATCTCGCGGTCAGGCTCCGCAAAACAAGCGGCGACCGCACCCTCACCATCACGCTTACGCGCATGATCGGCCAGCCCTGACACCTTCCCCTTCCTTGTCCTCCGATATAGACTGGGCGTTTATGTTGGAATAAACGCCAACCGGACGGCGTCCCTCCCGTCAGGAGATTATGCGATGCGTATAAGCGATATTTTCTGCCGGTCACGAGAATTCAAGCAGGTGTTAGAGACCAGTCGGCCGCGACTCTACCGGATCGCCTATTCCTGGACTCATGACGCCGCCTTGGCCGACGACTTGGTCCAAGAAACACTGACCAAGGCGTGGCAAAAATACGATCAATTGCGCAACCCCAAGGCGCAAGAGGCCTGGCTTTTCAGCATCCTCACCAACTGCTTTCGCGACCATTACCGGCGCCACCGGGAGACCGACGACATCGACGAGATGGATATCGCCGGCGACCAGTGCCTTGAGACCGAACAGCACCGCTCCGAGCTCGTGGGCCGGGTACGCAAGGCGATCGAGAGGCTGCCCGAGGGGCAACGACAGGTCGTGACCCTTGTTGATTTAGAAGGATTCTCTTATATTGAGGTATCATCTATACTCGGAATACCAAGCGGCACCGTGATGAGCCGCTTGTGCCGGGCACGCGCGGCCCTAAAGACCCTACTGTTACCGGAACTTATAGCCGCGCAACAAGGCCCCAAAATACGGAGGGTTAAATGAACGAACAGGGCGACCCGCGGTTCTCTGACGAGTTCCTGAACGCCTTCGTCGACAATCAAATCGATGCCGACGAGAAGGGTCGCGCCTATCCGCTCATCAACGCCGACAGCGAACTCAATCGCCAAGTCTGCGAGTTGCGCAAGGTCTCAGACCTCGTGCGCATGGCCTACAATACACCACCCCCTCCCCCCCGCCGACGCCGTCCCCGCTATGAGGGCCTGCGCCGCTACCTAGGGCCGCTCGTGGCCCCCGCCTTGCTCGCCCTCGGGCTGACGCTGGGGTGGTCGTTGCGAGCGCTATCGGGGCCTTTGGGGATACCGAAGCCGGCACACACGACCGTGGCCGCCGCTGCCCAGCCCCTGATGACCAAGGTCCTTTTCCACCTGGACAACGGTGACCGCGCCCATATGCACCAGGTCCTGGAAGAGGCCCGTCACCTGCTTGCCCGCTACCGAGCGGACCACAAGGCCGCCAAGGTCGAGATTTTGGCGGACGGCCCCGGACTTGCCTTGCTCCGCGAACACATGACCCCGTTCGCCATGCAAATCGCAACACTTCAGAGGCGTTACCCGAACTTGATCTTCGCCGCCTGCCAAGACACCATCAATCGGCTCGAGCGGCGCAAGGGTATCGACCCGCACCTCCTGCCCCAGGCGGTCATCGTGCCATCGGCAATCGCCGAGATCGTGCGCCTGCAACACCGCGGGTGGACCTACATTCGTGTCTAAGGCGTTCGCTACGCCAAGGCTAGGGCAACGGCTGCTGGCCGCGAGCCTGATCTGGGCATGCGGGGCCATCTCGGCAAAGACCTTCGTATATGTCGCAAACTACAACAACAGTACGATCGCGGCCTTCATTGAGCGCCATGACGGTCTTTTGATTCCGAACGGCTCGAGCGCCACCCCGACCGGCCCCGAGTCCATCGCGATCGACAAAGAGGGCTTTGTCGTCACCGCAGATAGCCTCGCTCACGCCATCAGCGTCTACCGCATCAAGAAAGCGAGCGGGCGGCTAGTACGTACCGCGGTGCAGGTCGAGAGGCCGACCGCTAATCCGTTCAGCCTTACGACCAGCCCCCTGGGCCACTTCCTCTACGTTGCCAATAGCGGCGACAGCACGGTGGCCATCTACCGGCTCCATGCCCACACCGGGGCCGTGACCAAGGATGGACAGATCCGCGAAGCCCACGGCGCCAGCCCTTATGCCGTGGCGCTGACGCCGCACGGCCGGCACGTCTATGTTGCGAATTTCGGCAATGACACGATCGGCATGTACGAGCGTATCGCAGGCCACGGACACGTCCGCCGGCTGGGGGTCTTCCACGAGCCGCTCGGGGACGGGCCCTATGGCATGTCTGTCGGGCCGAGCGGGCGATTTCTGTATGTGGCCGACTTCCGCGCCAACGTCCTCCTGGTGCTCGCGATCGGGCCGCAGGGTCAGCTGAGCGTTCGCGACCGGGTGGCGGAGCCCTTTGATCACCACCCCGACTCGCTGGTGATCGATCCCAGCGGCCGCTACCTCTTCGTGGCCAATACCAGCGCCAACGACATCTCGATATTTCACATCAATCAGACAACCGGAGGGCTCGCTCACGTCGGCCGCGTAGCCACCGGGGGCTATCCTTTTTCGCTGACGCTCGATGCCGCCGCCCGCTTCGTCTACGCCGTAAACTTCGGTAATAGCACGATCAGCCGCTATCGCTTGAACCGCGATACCGGCCGCTTGGTCACAATCGGGACCACAAAAGAGGTCTCCTATGCAGACCCCTACGGGATCGCGGCCGTGACCTTCCCTGGTCGCGGCCGGGGCAAGGCGCCGGTCCGCAAGAAGGCCCGGTAATCCTCTAGGATACGGGCGTGGTCAAAGACCAAGGGCAGATCGACCGCAAGCGCCGACACCACTTGGCACGCGGCGGCATCGCTCCCGGCCCGCGGGTGGCCCTCGGCCATACCCACATAGACGAGCGAAACCGTGTGACCGCGCGCATCTCTTTGCGGGTCGGAATAACAGCCCAGAAGGGTCTCCAAGGTAACGTGAAGGCCGGTCTCCTCATAGGCCTCGCGACGCGCCGCGTCCTCTACCCACTCACCGACATCCACAAATCCGCCCGGCAAGGCAAGGCCGTGAGGGGGATGGCGACGCTCGACAAGAACGAGGCCCTCGGGCTCATCTTTCAGGCGGATCACGATATCGACGGTAACACGGGGTGTCTGCGGGGCCACCATAGTATTCCTCATGTCGTGCTATAATAGGAAGACATGGAACAGATTACCGCCCCGTTTGGCCAGGTGATAGAGCTTCGGCAGATATTTCACGATAGCGGCGTTCGTCTGTTACGCGTTATTATCCGTGACGGTGTGAAGTACTTTACTCTCGAACTCGATCCCGCATCAGCCCATACCTGGGGCAAACAGATGGTGGAGTGGGCACGAGACTACCCAAAGGGTCTGGGCGATAAATGAGCAAAGACCTCTGCGGAGCTTCATTCGGGTGTTACGTTATCCTACAATGGGCGTGTTTTCAGTAGAGGGAAAGATCATGTTGCAAGGTCTCGTTGTTATGCCTTGGTGGGGCTATGTTCTGGTAGCGCTCGCCTTCACCCACATCACCATTGTCTCGGTGACCATATATCTGCATCGCCACCAGACCCACAGGGGCCTAGACCTGCATCCGGTGGTCGCGCACTTTTTTCGTTTCTGGCTCTGGCTTACCACGGGCATGGTGACGAAGGAATGGGTCGCCATCCACCGCAAGCACCATGCGCGCTGCGAGACCGAAGAAGACCCCCATAGCCCGCAAGTGCTGGGCCTGAAGAAGGTCTTATGGGAAGGGGCCGAGCTCTATCGCAAGGAAAGCAAAAACGCCGAGACGCTTTCTAAATTCGGGCATAGCACCCCGGACGACTGGATCGAGCGTCACCTCTATACGCGCTATAGCGCGACCGGGGTCGGGGTCATGTTGGTGATCGACCTCCTGTGCTTTGGGGCGCTGGGTCTGACCATATGGGCGATCCAGATGATCTGGATCCCATTTTTCGCGGCGGGGATCATCAACGGAGTGGGCCATTACTTCGGCTACCGCAACTTCGAATGCCCGGACGCCGCCACGAACATCCTCCCCATCGGGATACTGATCGGCGGCGAAGAGCTGCATAACAACCACCACACCTATGCCAGCTCGGCCAAATTCTCCTGCAAGCCATGGGAGCTAGACATCGGTTGGGCCTACATCCGGACGCTCGAGCTCTTTGGTCTTGCGACCGTCAAAAAGGTGGCCCCGATCCCGGCCTACACCGCCGCCAAGGACGCCTGCGATCTCGAGACGGTCAAAGCCGTGGTACACCATCGCTTTCAGATCATGGCCCGGTTTGCGCGTGAGGTCTTGCATCGCGTCCATGCCGAAGAGGTACGCAAGGTCGCGGTGGCCGACAGTCAGGCCGCGCTGCTCTTGAAGCGGGCGAAGCGACTCATGGTGCGGGAAAAGACGCTCATCGGAGAGGCTGATCACCAGCACCTCCAAGAAATCCTCGCCAATAACACGACCCTGCATACGGTCTATCTGATGAAAGAGCGTCTCCAGGACGTCTGGCGGCGGTCGGCCGTGACCCACGAGCAGCTGCTCGTGGCCCTCCAGGAGTGGTGCCATCAGGCGGAAGCCACCGGGATTCAAGCCCTCCGGGAGTTCTCGGCCAATATCCGCACCTATACGGCCAACTCGGTGAAGATCTGATCTCAGTTGTAGCTGCCCTTCAGTAAAAAAGCCCAGGGGTCCTTTTCGGCCCCTGGGCTTTTCTTTGGCTGGTTCCTTGCGCCGAGCCTGAGCTCTCTAGCCCGCCCAATCCTGGGACGAGACATGGATCACGCGATCCAGGCGCTCGTGAAGCGGGCTGGTACGCGGGAAGTGGGCGCGCAGAAACGCCATTTGGTCGGCAAGAACCCGACGTCCCTGCAAAAAGACGTATTCGGCATGGGTGGGCACGAAGGGTACGGCCAAGAGCGCCATCCCGGCCTCTTCTGGCGTGCGGCCCGCCTTGTGGTTGTTGCAGCGCTTACAGGCGGTCACGACATTGCGCCACACATCCCCGCCGCCGCGGCTAAGGGGGGTCACATGGTCGCGAGACAAGTCACGCACTGAAAATCGCTCGCCACAGTAAAGGCATAGCCGAGCATCGCGCGCAAACAAGGCAGGGTTACTGAGCGGCGGCACGTATTCATCACGTTGCCGCAACAACTGTCCGTTCTCCCCGTAGGTCGCCAGGATGGAGTTCACGTCAATGACGCTGCGCCGCCCCGTGACGGCGTTATAACCGCCATGGATTCGGTACAGAAGAACGCCACAGGTATAAGCGACCTGGCCTAAATGACAAATACGGACCGCTTCGCGGAAATCGATCCACTCAAGCGGCATACCGGCAACGTCCGTACGTAAAACTTGTTGACTAAGAGGGTACATAGCAATCCTGGCAGGATGGCCTGCCATCGACAGCGATAGGCCTCAACCGAGGATTGCGACTAATATACCGAGCGACAGGCGCAGCGACAAGACCACAGGTCGCCTGGGCTCACGAACGCGCAGCGCCGCCGAGAAAGAAACCTTGAGGGGACGGGGGAAACATCCATGGGGTTCAGACGCGCCCCATGGGTTTGACTATTTAATCTTTGCCTCGCGATAAGCCACGTGCTTACGCGCAATCGGATCGAACTTCTTGATCTCGAACTTCTCGGTCATCGTGCGCTTATTCTTCGTGGTCGTGTAAAAATGACCCGTGTCGGCGCTCGATACCAGCTTTATCTTGTCACGCATAGCGCTCTCCTAAACCGCCTCGCCGCGCGCCCGCATTTCCGCGAGCACAACGTCGATACCCTTCTTGTCGATCGTCCGTAAGCCGTGATGCGACAAACGCAGACGCACCCACCGCTTCTCGCTTTCAACCCAGAGGCGCCGGTAGTGCAAATTTGGCAAAAACCGTCGCCGCGTCTTGTTGTTCGCGTGCGATACGTTATTACCACTTATAGGCCGCTTGCCGCTGACCTGGCATACTTTAGACATAAAACCCCCGCATGAATCGCGCGATTCTGCCACAAACCTGGGCTGGTGCCAATCCCTCCCTCCTCCCGATCCAGGCCCCCGGCGCCCGGCCGACGGGGCTGTGATCCGATGGCAAGCCATGCCACCCTATCGGTACGACTCGGCCCCCAAGCCTCGGAATCGCACTTTGAGCCGATAACCGCCGGACTCGTATCCTTATACAGTGAGGAACTCATTGGCCGGCGGCTCCCGCACCGGTCACCTTCGCTCCCCTAAGGAGGCCTTCGTGTCCGCGGATCCCCAACTTCAGCCCTGCGTTATCTCCGTCGACTGCCGCGATGTAGCAGCGTCTGTCGGCGAAAATCTCTTAGATGCGCTCAATCGCGCCGACATCTACGTCCCCCACCTCTGCTATAACCCGGCCCTCGGGCCCCTCACAACCTGCGACACCTGCTTTGTGGCGGTGAACGGGGCCCTAACGCGCGCCTGCACCGTCACGGTGCGCAGGGGGCTCGAGATCAGTACCGTGGACCGCTCAGCCGGGGAGGCGCGCAGCGAAGGGCTGGATCGCATCCTCCAAAAGCATGAGCTCTACTGCACACTCTGCGACAACAATAACGGTGACTGCGAAATCCACGATGCGGTCGACCGGCTACAACTACGGCATCAACGCTACCCTTTTAGGGCCAAGCCATACCCTCCCGACCAGTCAAACCCGTTTTATAGCTACGACCCGCGCCAGTGCATCCTATGCGGCCGCTGCGTCGAGGCCTGCCAGAACATCCAGGTTAACGAGACCCTGACGATACGCTGGGAAGACGAACAACCCCGCGTACTCTGGGACGGAGGCAGCGCGATCAATGACTCGAGCTGCGTCTCTTGCGGCCACTGCGTCACAGTCTGCCCCTGTAACGCCCTCATGGAAAATACTCTCCTCGGTCGGGCCGGCCCTTTTACTAGCTGGCCGAGCCCCTTAAAGCGCGAGATGATCGATTTCGTCAAACGCATCGAACCTACCACCAGCTTCATTCCAATTACCGCGGTCTCAAAAATCGACCAGCACCTCCGCCAAGAAGAGCAGAAGGTGACCAAGACCGTATGCACATTCTGTGGTGTTGGTTGCTCCTTCGATGTCTGGACCCGAGGCCGCCAGATCCTCAAAATCCAGCCGGAGCAGGGACCCGCCAATGGCATATCGACCTGCGTGAAGGGTAAGTTCGGATGGGACTTCGTCAACAGTAAGGACCGTCTCGTAAAGCCCCTCGTCCGGGACGGCGGACGCTTTCGCGAGACGGAATGGGATGAGGCCCTGACGATAATCCATGATCGCTTCAGCGCCATCGTAAAGACCCACGGACCCGACGCCCTGGGATTCATCGCCACCAGTAAAGGCTCGAACGAGGAGGCCTACCTCACCCAAAAATTCGCGCGCGCCGTCATCGGTACCAATAACATCGACTGCACGTCCCGCTACTGCCAGAGCCCGGCCACCATGGGTCTCACCCGAACCGTCGGCTATGCCGGGGATTCGGGCACCATGGACGACATCGACGATGCGGAACTCGTTCTTCTCATTGGCACCAACACCACCGACAGCCATCCGGTACTCGCAAGCCGGCTAAAAAGACGCCACAAAGCCGGACAGCTCAAAATAGTCGTAGTCGACCTGATCCGCCATGAGATGGCCGAACGGGCCGACCTTTTCTTGCGCCCACAACCCGGGACCGACCTTATCTGGTTGTCGGCGCTCAGCCGCTACATCCTGGATCAGGGGCTGGAAGACCGGCCATTCCTCGCGCAACGGGTCAACAATCTTAGTGCATTTCGCGAGTCCTTAGCCCCGTTTACCTTGGATTACGCGGAAACCGAGACCGGCTTGCCTAAGGCCGATCTCGTGTCGCTAGCGGAGATGATTTGTAACGCCTCGGGGGTCTGCGCCCTCTGGGCTATGGGGGTCACCCAGCGCACGACCGGCACGGACACGAGCACGGCCATCTCAAACCTCCTCCTCGTTACCGGCAACTATGGGAAAAAGGGTTCGGGGGCCTATCCGCTACGCGGCCACAATAATGTCCAAGGGGCCGGGGATTTCGGCGCCCTCAGCGAACAATTGCCAGGCTACCAAAAGGTCGCCGACACCGAAGCGCGGGCCCGAGTCGGGGCGGCCTGGGGCGTCGAGCTCCCGGAAAAGCCCGGACTTAACAATCACACCATGATGGAAGCGATATACGCAGGCGATCTAAAGGCCATGTACATCGTAGGCGAGGACACAGCAGTCGTGGACGCCGACACGCAACATACTCAAGGAGCCCTTGAGCGACTCGACTTTTTGGTGGTCCAGGACATCTTTATGACCACGACCGCACAGTTCGCGGACGTGATACTTCCGGCGTGTCCGAGCCTCGAAAAGGAGGGGACATTCGTCAACACCGAGCGACGCATCCAACGCTTCGAGCAGGTCCTAGAGCCGCTTGGGGAGGCTAAGCCCGACTGGCTCATCCTATGCGAGCTCGCGCGCCGTTTCGGACACAAATGGCACTATGCCGGGCCCCAGGAGATCATGACCGAAGCGATAGGGGTGGCCCCGCTCTTTGCCGGGGCGCACTACGATCGCTTGCAGGGCTACCGCTCGGTGTGCTGGCCGGTCAACGCCGAGGGCCAATCAGAGACCCTGCTTTACACAAAACGTTTCCACACCGAGGACGGTAAGGCCATGCTCCATCCCGTGCATTGGCATCCCCCCGTTGAACAAAGGGATCAGGAGTTTGATTTGATATTGAATAACGGCCGGGTCCTGGAGCACTTCCAAGAAGGAAATCTGACCGCGCGCGTCCCCGGCCTTGTCTCCAAGGTCCCGGAGTTTTACGTCGAGATCTCCCAGACCTTGGCCGACGAGATCGGGATCGCGACCGGCGGCCGCGTACGCCTTACCTCGCGTCGAGGAAGCATCGAAGGAAAGGTCTGGGTGAGCCCGCGGGTAAACGGGCGCGAGCTTTATACCGTGGAGTTTTCGCTGACGGAACCCATAAACCGCCTCACCGGAAACCATGCGGACGAGGCGGTATCGACACCAGCGTTTAAGGAATTGGCGGTGAAACTGACTGTGTTGACGACCAGCGGCGACTCGCCTATTCCGCGCTCGAATCCTCGCTTTGGGCGCCGCACGCCGCAAGCCGGTGTCGAGGTCGAACGAAAATGGCGGCGGCCGGAATACGTTCCGATACCTAAGCTCGTTGCCCGCACCAAAGGAGACCTGCTATGAGCGCTCTTTTGCCTTATCACCCTAAAAGACCTCCGGACGCGCGCCCGGAAGACGAGTGGGCGACTCTTATCAAGGCGCTCTCCGAGCACGGCATCCTGCGCTTTTTGACCGATATGGCCGCCGCCCTCCCCGAGGTCGGACTGATCGCCGCCCGCGGCCTCAACTCGGAGTCCTCGGTGCACGCGACCCGCAATCTTGTGACATTATGGCAAGCCCTGGGACGCGTGCCCCCGGACGATTTTGCGCGTCTTCTCGGTGCGGTGTCAGCGGCCGCCCAGAGTATTGAACGCGAGACTGAAGACCCGGATACCCTAAACGGCGGCCCCCCTGGCATTACCGGTGCCTATCATCTGCTCCAGGACGATGCCCTGTGGGCGGCCTTGGGCCCCATCCTCTGGGGACTGAAAGCGTTCGCGATAAACCTGCGCGCCAGCGGTCCCCCGCCCGCCTCAGACCCACCGCAGGAACCGCTCCTCTAGAGAAGCGGTTATAGCCAGCCGCGCTCTTTAAAAGAGACGACGTCACCGTCCCCGACCACGAGGTGATCAAGAACCCGCACCCCGATCAGGGCCAGGGCCTCGGCTAGGCGGACCGTAAGTTCGCGGTCGGCGATACTCGGTTCCGGGTCGCCGGAAGGATGATTGTGGACGAAGATAGCGGCCGCGGCGTTGTGGATCAAGGCCCGCTTTACCACCTCGCGGGGGTAGACGGCAGCCCCGTCCAAAGTCCCCTCAAAAAGGACCTCCTGGGTCAACAGCCGATGACGGATGTCCAGAAACAGGCAGGCAAAGGCCTCGCGGGGGCGATCGCGAAACGAGGCGAGCAGGAAGCGTCGGGTCACAAGGGCCGAAGACAAGACCGTATCGCGGCGCAGATCCTCGCCTAAGTGGCGGCGACCCATCTCTAATACCGCGCGCACGAGGGCATACTTGGCGGGGCCCAGGCCCTGCGCCTCGCAAAATGCGGCTTGCTCCACCGTTAAGAGCCCGCGCAAGCCGCCAAAACGCTCCAAGAGTTCGCGGCCGAGGTCCACTGCGGTCTTGCCGCTTACTCCGGTTCTTAGGACAATAGCCAGCAGCTCGGCATCCGATAGGACCTCCGGGCCGTGCCGGAGCAGGCGCTCGCGCGGGCGTTCATCATGCGGCCAAGCAGAAATGGTCATAGGGGCTCCTTACGACTAACATAGCAGTCTGGGGTTCTAGGCGCTTTCCGGAAAAACACCGGGCACTTAGGAAGGAACATCATGAGGAAAGCACCGTCACTTCAAGGACGCCGGGTGGTTCTCGGGATCACCGGGGGAATCGCCGCCTATAAAACCCCCGAGCTGGTGCGTCGGCTACGCGAACGCGGCGCCGAGGTTCGGGTCATCTTGTCTCACAGCGCCGAACGATTCGTAACCGATTCCTCCCTCACCGCCGTGGGCGCTGACATCGTCCGTGAGGACAGTGCAGCCATGACCCATATCGACTTGGGACGCTGGGCCGAGATTATCCTGATCGCCCCCGCCACCGCCCACCTCTTGGCGCGGCTTGCGGCCGGTGCCGCCGATGATCTTCTGACCACCACATGTCTTGCCAGCGAGGCCCCCATCGCGATCGCACCCGCCATGAATCGCGTTATGTGGGAAAAGGCGGCGACCCAAGCGAACGTGCTCCGGCTACGGGAGCACGGGGTCGTCCTGATCGGTCCGGATGAAGGCAACCAAGCCTGCGGCGAGACCGGACCGGGACGGATGAGCGAGACACCCAAGATCGTGAGCTTTATTGAACACATCTGGGACCGCCAGGGGGCGCTGGCCGGCGTCACCGCCGTGGTCACCGCCGGCCCCACTTACGAACCCCTTGACCCGGTGCGCGGCTTTACTAATCGGAGCTCCGGAAAAATGGGCTATGCCTTGGCCGAGGCCTTGGCGCTGAGCGGCGCTTCGGTCACCTTGGTCAGCGGACCCACTGCGCTGCCGACTCCCGCACACGTCCACAAAATCGCGGTCACCACGGCGCGCGAGATGCGTGACGCCGTGGTCGCCCAACAGCCCCACATGCAATTGTTCGTGGCCACGGCCGCGGTTGCCGACTACCGGCCTGAAACGGTCTCAGCGCAGAAACTGAAGAAGACTGCGGATACAATCCAAGTGACCATGGTCCGCAACCCGGACATTCTGGCCGAAGTAGCCGGATGGGATCCGGCCCCATTTACCGTCGGTTTCGCTGCGGAGAGCGAAGACCTCGAGAGCCACGCACGGGAGAAACTCACGAAAAAGGGCCTTGACCTGATCGTCGCCAACCTCATTGGCGAGCCAGACGTTGGCTTTGGCGCCGACAATAACCGCGTGACACTGATCGATAAAGACCGCACACTGGTTTGGGCCACGGCCCCGAAAATCGAGATCGCGCACCAACTCGTAGGCGAAATCACAGAACGCATGAAGAGGAGCCGTCCGGAATGACACAAGCTGTCGTTGAACTGAAACTTCTGGATCCGCGGTTTGGGCAGGACTTTCCCTTGCCAACTTACGCGACCGACGGGTCGGCCGCCATAGACTTGAGGGCCTGCCTGAAGGAGATCACGGTTCTCGACCCCGATGCCTGCGTCATGATCCCAAGCGGCTTAGCCCTACACCTACGGGATCGCTCGCTTGCGGCGCTCATCTTGCCGCGCTCCGGACTCGGCCACAAAGGTCTCGTTCTTGGGAATAGCGTGGGGCTCATCGACTCCGATTATCAAGGCGAGATCAGCCTTTCATGCTGGAATCGAAGCCCCCGCCCTATCACCATAACGCCCGGTGACCGAGTGGCGCAGCTCGTCGTGATTCCCATCGTCGCCGCGGCCTTTCGTATCGTCGAACATTTCACAGACACTACTGTCCGCGGCGAATCCGGCTTCGGCCATTCCGGTGTTCGTTAATTACGCTCCTCATCGCGCCAAACGACATTAAGGGAGAATAGGAAGACATGGTCCCCATAGAATCCCCAACATCGGCGGAAGGCACTGACCTCCCGCCCCGCGGAATATTTAAATCCTACGATATCCGCGGAATCGTGGACCGAGAATTGACAGATGCGTACGTACGCGCTATCGGGCAAGCGATAGGCAGCGAGGCCCAAGATCGGGGTCGCTCAACCATAGTCGTCGCGCGCGATGGTCGCCTGTCTGGACCTCACCTACTCGAGGCCTTGAGCGCCGGCCTTACGGCCAGCGGCTGCAGCGTCATCAACATCGGCCTCGTTCCGACACCGCTCCTTTACTTTGCGGCGGTCGCTTTCGAGACCGGATCGGGCGTCATGCTCACGGGAAGTCATAACCCGCCGCAGTACAACGGCCTCAAAATCCTTCTGGATGGTGAAACCCTGTCCGGCCCGCAGATCACGGCCTTGTACCAGCGGCTCGTCGATAAGCGGCTGCGTACCGGGAACGGGACCGTTCGCGCCGACGATATTCGCGGCCGCTACCTAGAACGGGTAAAGGGAGATGTGAGCCTCGCGCGCCCCCTTAAGATCATCATCGATTGCGGCAACGGCGCGACAGGGGAGATAGCACCGACACTGTTTACCGCGCTTGGCTGCCAAGTGACGACACTATTCGGCGAGATCGATGGACACTTCCCGAACCACCATCCGGATCCGAGCCAACCCGAGAACCTTCGCGAATTACAAAGGCGCGTCAAATCCGACCGAGCCGACGTTGGGCTCGCGTTCGACGGCGATGGCGACCGGGTGGCGGTCGTGGCGCCCGATGGAACCATAATTTGGCCGGACCGCCAACTGATTTTGTTTGCCCGCGACGTCCTTGAGCGCCATCCGAACGGTCAAATCCTCTATGACGTCAAATGCTCGCGGGCGCTCGATGTCGCCATCCGAGAAGCGGGTGGACGACCTCTCATGTGGAAGACCGGACATTCCTTCATCAAGGCCCGCATCCAACAGGGTGACGTTCTACTGGCTGGAGAAATGAGCGGCCACATATTTTTCAAGGAACGGTGGTACGGCTTCGACGATGGGCTCTACGCCGGCGCCCGGCTCCTTGAACTTCTCGCCAAAAGCGCAGAATCTCCAGGCGCCATCTTTGCCGCCCTTCCCAACACGGTGAACACCCCTGAGATTCAAATTCCGGTGACCGAGAGCCCGCACGCCCTGGTTGAACTCCTGGTGGCCGCAGCCCATTTTACGGGCGCCACCGTGACGACGATCGATGGCCTCAGGGCTGACTTCGCCGACGGCTTTGGTTTGATCCGGGCCTCCAACACAACCCCTATCCTTGTGCTACGGTTCGAGGGTAACGACAAGGCCGCGCTTGATCGGATCCAAGGGGAATTTCGCGCCCTCGTGGCGCGGATACGCCCCGAACTCGCGGCCTGGTAGACGCACGAAGGGCTGCGTTTATTCCCGGAACATTTATGCGGCGTCATGGCCGTTTCGGGTTGTCAACTGACTAAAACAGCGTCATCCTAACGCCTTTGAGGAACACCGATTTCACTTTAAAGGAGCGATACAACCATGCGCCGACTTCTTATGGGGGCCGTACTGACACTCGGGACGATAGGGGCGTGCTACGCACACAACCCCTTAAACGCGATCCAGGGTCCACGCCTCGATATCAATAAAACGGTCATCAAGGTGCCGCTCGCAAAAGGGGTGTCGCCAAAGAGCGCCGTGCAGGCCATGAAAATCGAGGCCGACAACGTCAACATGAAATATGTGGGCGACTTGCCGCTCTCGAAACAGCTGAAGAATATGGGCATCAAGTCGGGAATCCTGACCGTCTACGAATTCTGTAGTCCGCCCATAGCCCACATCATGGTCGACGCCAACCCGGCGTTTGCCGCCTACCTGCCTTGCCGGATAACCATGGTCCAGGCGCATGGGCGCGTATGGCTCGAGATGCTGAACCTGAATATGATTATTAAGGGCGCCCACCTTAAAGGCGCGCTCCGTACCAAGGCCCTACGGGTACGCGACGACCTCGACTCGATCTTGTGGGCCGGGGCGAAGGGCAACTGGTAGAAGACCATGAGGAGGATAGGTGCTCAAACCGGGGCACTTATCGTCCTCGCATGCCTTTCGCTGGGCGCGCACGGGCGTAAGACCGGGGTGGTCTTTCAGATCAGCACCAGCTCCGTGCAAACCTGGAAGGTCGCCGTGCACAATGCCCACAATCTCCAGCAGGCGCTTCTCCCGCATCGGGCGCGCATCGAGTTTATCGCCTTCGGGCCGGGGCTCCGGATGCTTTTGAAGACATCGCCCGTCGCTCACACCCTCCTGGTCCTGCACCAATCCGGCGTCACGATCGACGCCTGCAAAAGAAGCGTCCTTAGGGAAGGACTCACGCTGGCCGACATGTCTCCCATCGTTCATTACATTCCCTCGGGTATCGCTGAGGTCGTGCGCCGCGAACGTGAGGGCTGGGCCTACGTCCGTCCTTAAGAATCAGCGCCACACCCGACCTTAAGCAGCGCGTGCCTCCTCGAACTGAATAAGCACCTTCGTATATCCTTCGATCCGTTCATCAAACTTCTTGTAGGCCTCGGGTGCCTGGTCGATGCGAATGCGGTGGCTCACGATTTTGCTCGGCTTTGCGCGTCCGGTGATAATAAGATCCCGCAGGTATTCGTTGTAGAGTTTCACGGGGCACTGACCCATCCCGACCGTCACGGCCTTGTCGAAGAGTTCGGCCATGGGCAGCGCGAATACGCCCTGCTTGGCCAGATCGGTCTTGCCACCCGGGTCCGGCGCTATATACACCCCTACGATCCCGATATGTCCGGCCGGATTGACCAGTCGGACCATGTTATCCAGCACTTGGGTCGGTTTCTCGCGCGTGTAATTTTTGTCGTCCCGGGCCTGGTAGCCGACTGCATCGATCACGCATTCGACGCCCCTCAACTTGTCTTCGCCGGGCCGCAGGCGTCCGCTAAGACCGGGCGTTTGGGCGCGTAAGGCAAATATCTGCTCGACGGGGTCCCCGTCGCGGGCATTGATTGGGGTCGCCCCCAGCTCTTTCACCTTAGCCAGGCGCTCAGGAACGAAATCCACCACATAGATCTCCGCCGCCCCGCGAATGGTTGAACTTAAGGCCGCCATCAGACCCACCGGGCCGGCACCGAAGATCGCTACGCTCTTGCCAGCACTCACCTGGGCGAGTTCGGTGCCATAAAAACCGGTCGGAAATACGTCCGCCAACAAAATGAAGTCGTCTTCCCACTGATCGAACGGGGTTCCGGGAAGTTTCAGGGCATTGAAATCGGCGTTTGGGACCAATACATACTCCGCCTGCCCGCCCTTGTAGGGCCCCATGCCGGCATAGCCATAGGCCGCGTGCGGCTTTTGTTCATTCATGGTAAGGCACATATTGGTGAATCCGCGGTGACAGTTGTAGCAGTAGCCGCAGGCGATATTAAACGGCAAAACGACTCGATCGCCGGGACGAATACTCGTGACCGCCTCCCCTACCTCTTCAATGACGCCCATGATTTCGTGGCCGACCATCTGTCCGGGCGCTAAGGCCGTACGGCCCTCATACATATGAAGGTCGCTGCCGCATATAGCCGAGGTCGTCACGCGCAATAAGGCGTCTTGCGGCCCCGCTACGGAGGGTCGTTTCTGTTCCGATACACGCATTTGATTTTGGCCTTCGAATACAACAGCTTTCATAGTCGGAGCCTCCGTGAATGAGGGAACGGCATCGGGGAATCGGAAAAGGCGGCCTATACTGGGCCCCATTCCTCCAATGAACCTCTAATGACCGGTGGAGACATCGGGAGTTCACGCGGCTCGGGCCTTCTGCCCTCGTCCGAGGGGCGCTTGCACAGGGTAAGAATGGGGATTAGCACGGACCCTTCCGCGCCGCAGGAGACGACCGGCAAGAGCCGTGGACAGGAAAGCCCGGAACGGCCAGGAGACTTTAGAGCCGCGTTTCCCAAAGACGTGTTAGGGGCTTTGCTCTCTTCACGCCGCGCGAGGCCGCTAGCTCTCGCGCAAGGTCCCCTAGGTCTTAGGTAGGGTCACCCCTTGTTGGCCCTGATATTTTCCGCCCCGATCCTTATAGGAGGTCTCGCAGGGTTCGTCGGCCTCAAAGAAAATCACCTGCGCTACCCCCTCGTTCGCATAGATCTTGGCGGGCAGTGGCGAGGTGTTCGAGAACTCCAAGGTAACATGACCCTCCCATTCCGGCTCGAAGGGCGTCACGTTCACGATAATGCCGCACCGGGCATAGGTCGAGTTATGGATAATGAGCCCATTGGCAAGAAAGTTGTGCAGGCCTGGCACCTCAAGATCGTAAACGGGCGCCTCGGGAAGCGCCTTGATGACCCTGATCGGATCCCATACGTAGGCCGCGCGCCCCGAAACTGTCGCATCTGTCCCGTTGGCCTGCGCCCCAAGGGCTACCCGCGCGGCAGCTTCCCGCACGACCAAGCGACAGGCCCCGACCTCAGAACGCAACACGCACTCGATACCCAGGCGGCTCGCCAGGTGATGGAGATCCTCCATCACCTGGCGCGGCCCCCGAAACCCTTCGCCCGGATGCTCGCCGAAAACGGATCGGATAAAGCGCCCAAGGTCGGTCCGGCGCGCGCGGAAGACATCTCCAGGAACACTCACCGCCTCCCCTGCCACCACTTGCTCCCTAAACCACCGACCCAGCCGTTCCGGGGCCAAAAGCGGGGCCGCCCCAAAGAATCCAACGTACGAAGCCGACGCCAAGGTGTCGCCAACCGCTAAATCCTTAAGAGGCCGCCACCCCTGCGGGGTCAATAAAGGATGCTGAGCGGTGGCACTGAGACGCAGCCCACTTTCGGTTTCGAGGCGCCAAACCGGCTTCATGCCGTGGCTCGCGCGGGCCGCCACACCTGCCTTTTGCCAACCCCCCGGACCGAGAGCCGCGGTCCGCCGCGCCGTGGTCCATTCGGCGATCGGAAGATAGTCGCCGGTCTCGGCGTCCATGACCTTGGTGTCGCCGGTCACGCACTTTCCGAGACAGATAGTCAGAACATTGCGTGGTATACGGAAATACTCGACGGTACGGGCGAGGGCGAACGAATTGGGGGGGATAATACACACGTCCCCGCGGAAATCGACGAAGCTGTTCGCATCGAAATTCTTCGGGTCGACAATCGCCGAATTGATATTGGTAAAGATCTTAAACTCGTTAGAACAACGGATATCGTAGCCGTAGCTCGACGTCCCATAGGAGACGAGGCGCTGATCTCCACGCATCTTGACTTGCCCCGGCTCAAAGGGCGCGATCATGCCGTGATCCTGCGCCATGCGCCGGATCCATTTATCCGATTTTATGCTCATATAGGCCGCAGTAGCCGGTCTCCTCCAGAGGCCCCGATCAGGTATTCTGAATGACGATGTTCGGGAAGCTCCCCGTGAAATCCTTCTTCATCAAGGATAGCCGTGCACCCACCCTACGGCCAATTTCCCGATAAATCTGGGCCACGCGACCGTCTGGATCGGCGACCACGGTCGGTCTGCCGCCGTCGGCGTCCTCGCGAATACGCAAATCGAGAGGTAAGGCTCCCAGGAAATCCACGTCATACTGCTCGGCCATCCTGAGGCCGCCGCCCGCCCCAAAGATATGCTCCTCATGCCCACACTGGCTACAGATATGGGTGCTCATGTTCTCGATGATGCCGATCACCGGGATCTCGACCTTCTCGAACATCTTCAAGCCCTTACGGGCATCGAGCAAGGCGATATCCTGAGGTGTAGTGACAATGACCGCCCCGGTTACCGGGACCTTTTGCGCGAGCGTAAGCTGAATGTCGCCGGTGCCGGGCGGCAGATCGACGATCAGGTAATCCAGGTCCTTCCAGCTCGTGTCGCGCAACAGCTGTTCGAGGGCCTGCGTCACCATGGGTCCGCGCCAAATCATGGGGGTCTCTTCGTCGATCAGGTAGCCGATCGACATCGACTGCAGCTGATAGCTCATCACCGGCTCCATGGTCCGCCCGTCCTTGGATTCGGGTTTCGCGTGCGCCCCCAGCATCCGTGGTTGGCTCGGACCGTAGATATCGGCATCCAAAATCCCGACTTGGGCGCCATCGGCCGACAGCGCGAGCGCCAGATTGACAGCGGTCGTTGATTTCCCCACACCGCCCTTGCCTGAGGCCACGGCGATAATGTTCTTGACGCCCGGGATCGGCTTCACGCCCTTTTGGACGCCGTGCGTCACAATTTTAAATCCAACGGTCACGGTCGCGTCCTGCACCCCAGAGATGCTCATGACCTTGTCGCGCAATCTCGTGGCCAAAGCGTCCTTGACACCCTTAGCCGCATAACCGAGCATGACATCAATACTGACCCGGGGGCCATCAATCTTAATGGTCTTGATGGCCTTCGCGCTAACGAGGTCTTGCTCCAAATAGGGATCAATAATCTCCTTTAGGGCCGTTTCGACCTGAAGTTGCGAGACGTCCGCCATGCTAAGCTCTCCTCAGAAATCCTACTAAAACACCGGGTTTAGGGGCGGCATGCTACACCTTGTTGCGCAAAATCTAAACCGGTCAGTCGGCATCGCTTAGGGCCGGGCTCGTCAGAACGAGCCACAGTCCGATCTCGCTTCGGCGGTCCGGAGCCGCACACTGGTCGCGACCTGCGGCCCACCCGGCTGGCGCCGGCCTTGGCCGGTCGGTCTCAAACTGTTACCTTGCCGGCTTCCAAGGGGAACGCACATGTCTAACGACCGTAAAATGCTGGTAACGAGCGCCTTGCCTTACGCCAACGGCGCCATCCATCTGGGCCACTTAGTCGAGTATATCCAGACCGACATCTTCGTTCGCTACCAAAGGCTTCGGGGCCGCGTCTGCTATTACGTCTGCGCAGACGACACCCACGGGACCCCTATTATGCTTAAGGCGGAGGCAGACGGCGTCTCGCCCGAACAATTGATTGCCAAGGTTGCGGCCGAACACATCCGCGACTTTAGCGACTTTGGCATTCGATTCGATCGCTTCGGCTCCACCCATAGCGACGAGAACCGCCAACTCGCAGAGGACTTCTACCACAAACTCCGGGGCGCCGGGCATATCGCGGTCCGGACCATCGAACAGGCCTTCGATCCGGTCAAACAGCTTTTCCTTCCCGACCGGTTCATAAAGGGGGAATGCCCACGCTGCCACGCCGCCGACCAGTACGGCGACTCGTGTGAGGCCTGCGGTGCCACCTATACACCCCATGACCTCATCAATCCGGTCTCGGCCTTGAGCGGAGCGACACCGATCACCAAAAGCTCCGAACACTATTTTTTCAAGCTGAATGACTTTGCCGCCGACCTGAAGGCCTTCACTCGCGAAGGCGCGCTTCAGCCCGAGGCCTGCCATAAGCTAGACGAGTGGCTGACGGCCGGCCTCACCGATTGGGACATCAGTCGCGACGCCCCCTATTTTGGTTTCCGGATACCCGGCACCGAAGACAAATACTTCTATGTCTGGCTCGATGCCCCGGTCGGTTACATCGCGACCTTTTGGCAACTGCGCAATGAGTTGGAAGGACGTCAGTTAAGCTTGTCTGAGATCTGCGATCAGTGGTCGCAGTACGAGGTTCACCACTTTATCGGCAAAGATATTCTCTACTTCCATGCGCTGTTTTGGCCGGCCATGCTCCAGGCCGCCCAATTGACCCGACCAAAATCCATAAACGCCCACGGCTTTTTGACCGTGAACGGGAAAAAGATGTCGAAGTCGCGGGGCACGTTCATCACCGCGCGCGCCTACCTCGATTGCTTGCCCCCGGAATACCTGCGCTATTATTTCGCGGCCAAGCTCAACGCCGGCATCGAAGACCTGGATTTGAATCTCGACGACTTTCGAGCCCGCATCAATTCCGACCTCGTCGGCAAACTCGTCAACATCGCGAGTCGCACGAGTCAACTTCTGGCGAAATATCTCGACAACGCCCTAAGCGACACCTTGCCTGATGCTACGCTTTACCAAGAGTTCCTGCTGGCGGGGGAGGCCATAGCCGGTCATTACGAAACGCGCGAATACAGCCGGGCTATTAAAGCGATTATGGACCTCGCCGATCGGGCCAACCGTTACGTCGATGAAACCCGACCTTGGGAGATGGCGCGCGCGCTGCCGCGCCGCGCCGAACTCCAGAAGGTCTGCACCCAAGCGCTCAACCTGTTCCGGGTCCTGGTCGCCTACTTAAAACCGGTTCTTCCCCAGACAGCAGCCTCGGTCGAGACTCTGCTCGGTGGGCCGGAGCTCACCTTCGAGAGCGTCAAGACCCCCTGGCTTGGGCACACCATCCAACCCTACACCCACCTTATGCGCCGCATTGAGGCAAGCGACATAAGGCCGCTTATGCCGGACCCCGAGACGCCGACCAAAACCGAGTCGGCCACCCCGAAGGCCGGCCCCGCGAAGGCCTCGATGGCGAGTCAAACCCAAAGCCCGGGAGAAGACCCGGGCCTCATCACGGCCGAGGACTTTGGGCGCGTGGATCTGCGTGTCGCCCGGGTCGTCAATGCCGAATATCTCGAAGGGGCCGACAAACTCCTCAAACTGTCCCTGGATCTCGGCGAAGGCCGGATACGCACGGTATTCGCGGGCATTCGTCACGCCTACCCACCCGAGTCCTTGGTGGGCCGCCTTGTGGTCTGCGTCGCCAACCTGAAACCCCGCAAGATGCGTTTTGGCGTCTCCGAAGGCATGGTGTTGGCGGCAAGTGACGGTACGGGCCTTTTTCTCGTCAATATGGACACCGGGGCACAACCTGGCATGAAGATTCGTTAACGCCAGGGGATCCGCTGCGCAAACGCGTCTTGTCTGGGTCTACCTGAAGCGCGCCCTCGCTCCAGAAAGGCCCAACCGACCCCGAGAGGGATTTGAAGTCGCGACCGAGGGATCTTAAAATAAGTTCCCCCACTCGCCCCGCAGGTCATGCCGACGGACATCGTACTTCTGAGTGGTGGCATCGAAAGCACCACGCTACTCTATGAAGCGCGCACGCAGGGCGAGTTGCGGGCGCTCTTCATCGACTACGGACAAAGTGCTGCCTTACAAGAGCGGCGCGCCGCAGCCGCCGCGTGTGTCCGCACCGATACGCCCTTTACCGTCATCAATCTCAAACGCCTCGCGATCGATCTTCGCGGGCCAACTGCCATACGACCTCACGTCCCGCTGCGTGCGCGCAACCTCTTGGCGGTAAGCCTCGCGGCCAACTGGGCCCTCCAGACACAGGCGCGGCGAGTCCTCCTCGGACTGCAGCGAGAGGACCAGAAACACCCGGAAGGCCGGCCCGACTTTACACGGCCGCTCAGCGAATGCTTGGCGTCTTTAAAGGTCGTCCTCGAGATCCCCTACCGCGAGCTGAGTAAAGCCGATGTCATAGCCCGTGGGCTAGCCCTTGGGGTCGACTACACACTCACCTACAGCTGCCTTCTCGGACATCGGGCACACTGCGGTCAGTGCCCCCAGTGCCAGGCTCGCGACTCGGCGCTCCGCGGCCTTGAATCCCCGTCCGGCCCCCCAAAATAACCCCGCACCACCACGGTCAGGGGCGCTTGCATCCCGCCCGCTCACGCGCCAGACTCGCGCCATGACCCCCACACATTCGCGGGCGTCCGTGCACGACATCATGGCGCTCCTACCCCAAACCCAGTGCGGCCGCTGCGGCTTCGACGGGTGTAGACCCTATGCGCAAGCGCTGTTACGCGGGCACACGGAGCTGAACCGCTGCCCTCCCGGCGGGGATACGACCCGGCTTGCGCTGGCGACGCTTCTCGGGCGCGAGCCGCGGCCATGGGAGCCGCCGCTGAGTCCCGAGCTGCGCCTGCGCGTCGCCATCGACCAGGGCGCCTGTATCGGCTGCGGACGCTGCCTGCCGGCCTGCCCAGTCGATGCCATCGCGGGGGCCGTAGGCTATGCGCACGTTGTTCTGAAAGCGGAATGCACTGGCTGCCAGCTGTGTCTTGCCCCCTGCCCCGCCGACTGTTTCGTCATTGAAACCGAACCAAACTCCCCGCAGGGTCCCTGGCCCGACCGGTCGCAAGACGAGGCCCGCCGGGCGCGCCTGCGGTTCCACCGGAAGCGCCGCCGCTTAAAGGGGCTCACGCGCCCCGAGTCGGCACGGGCCAGCGCGGCCCGCAAGCGCCAAGAAATCAAGGAGGCCTTGGCGCGGGTTCGGCGAGAACGCGGTTGGCAAGCGGGTGTCGGAAACCGTAGAATAGCGCCCAGCGAATAGCGCCAACCGTTTTGTAAGGAGCTTCCATGTCAGGACATTACCCTTTTGGGGGCAAGGCCGATCGAATCAGTGCGTTTGCCTTCTTTGAAAAACATCAATTTAGCCTGGACCTCCAAGAGCGCTACTACAAATGGTGGTATGAGTTCGCGAAAAGCTTTGTGGAGCGGGACCCCGATCTCAAAGTCACGCGTGCGGTCGACTTCAAGCACTACCCTTTCGGCCAACATGCGGAGTCGAACTTCCATCTTCACGACTATAAATGGGCAACGGCCCTCGCGGACCTCGGCGCCTTTATCGCCAACGTGATCTTCCCGAAGCTGTCCGAAGACGCCTTGCATAAGGTCGCGCACGATCACGAGGCCTGGATCAAGACCCTCGAGGGCGACCGGGAAAAGGCGCCACGCGCCGCGCCGCCTGACGTCGGACGTTATCGTCACGTCTAAAAAGCCCAAGATCCGCCTGGGGCCCGCGCAACGAGAAGCCCTTTTTGCGCGGCTTCAGGCACACAACCCGAGCCCCACGACAGAGCTTCACTACGGCTCGGTCTTCCAGCTGCTGATCGCGGTGATCCTCTCGGCCCAGGCCACGGACCGGGGGGTCAATAAGGCAAGCAAGGCCCTGTTCGCGGCGGCCCCCGATGCCCCTAGCCTTCTGGCCTTGGGGGAAGATCGACTCAAGACCTATATCAGCACCATCGGGCTCTACCGCACAAAGGCCCGCCACATCATAAAGACCTGCGAGCAACTGGTGCGTGACCACGGCGGAGAGGTGCCGAGGGACAGGGCGAGTCTCGAGGCGCTGCCCGGGGTAGGACGCAAAACCGCCAATGTCATCCTCAACACCGCCTTTGGCGAACCGACCATCGCGGTCGATACCCATATCTTTCGGGTGGCCAACCGACTCGGGCTCGCGCCGGGGCGCACGGTCCGGGAGGTCGAAGATCGCTTGGCACGGCTTGTGCCGCCCCACTTCCGGCGCGACGCCCACCACTGGCTTATTCTCCACGGCCGCTATGTCTGCAAGGCGCGGGCGCCGGACTGTGCTCGGTGCGTACTCTTTGATTTATGTGCACATAGGGATAAAGTAGGTCCATGGACAGCATCCGAGTCGCCACCGGTCTCGGCCGCGGGCCACGCGCTCAACCAGAGCTCGCGGCAACCGCCGTACGCAAAGCGCTTGAACGGGCGCGACTAAGTCACGCGCGTTCCGTTATTCTGTTTTTGACCCACCACTTCGCCGCCGATCCGCAGCCGGCTCTGCGGGCGGCCGCGCGCGCCGCCGGGTGCACCCAGATCGTGGGCTGTACCGCTGCCGGCCTTTTGACCGACGAAGAATGGATATTGGACGCACCGGCCGCCGCGGCCATGGTCCTTGGGGGGAGGGTCTTTCTGGATCGGGTGGAAAAGAACGACGAAGACGCGGTATTAAGCCTTGCGGCCCCGAACGACTTGGCGGCTGACTGGCTCGATGCCAGCTACCGGCGCATTGGGGCAATCGCCGGCGACATGCTGGGAAGAGGACCGTTCCGCGTTTGGTCAGGCGGCCAAGTCCGGGAGCAAGGCTACGTCGAGGTGACCCTACGCGGGGTCCGCGCAAGCCTCAAGGCCTCGCAGGGGGTACGGGCCCTCACAAGCCCTATCGAGGTGGCCGAGGTGCATGACTACGACGTGCTAAAGCTCGGCCACTACCCGGCCCTCAACGTCTTGGTCCAGTCGCTGCCCATCGGGGTCCGGGAAATGGAGCACATCCCCTTGCACCTCATCATGGGCGGCGTCACCTTCGGCGATCCTACGACCGCCATCAAGGAGGGGCGCTACCGCCTGAACCATATCGTGGCCGCCAATCTGAGCGAGCAATCGATCACATTCGCCCAACGCCTGACGCGGGGAGAACGGCTGTTCTGGGCCATGCGCGACACCCTGGCCGCCGAGCGCGACACGCGCGCCACCATAGAACGCGCCGCACACGAACTCAAAGGCGCGCCGCACTTTGGTCTCCTCTTCCCGTGTATAGGCCGGGGACCCCACTTCTATGGCGACACCGACCGCGATCTGGATCTCTTGAAGCATCAGTTCCCCGGCCTTCCGATCATTGGCATCTACGGGAACGGCGAGATCGGTTCTCTCGACGACGCCAACCACCTCTATCAGTACTCGGCGGTCCTCGGCCTATTCCGTGACTCGCAAGAGAAGCCTGGCTGATGTGGTCGAACGATCGGGCCGCTATGCGTCAGGTCTTCTACACGGCCTGGCAACACTTCCAAGACCAAAAACCCCTAGCGGGCGTAGAGGCCGTGATCGTAGAAGCCTTGCTCGCCCACCCCGAATACCACGCCCTGTTCGCCGAGGAGCCCTCCGTGGGGGGTTCCGACCCGATGGCAAACCCTTTTCTCCACCTCGGCTTACACATCGCCTTGGCCGAGCAAATTTCGACCGACCGCCCCCCCGGCATCGCCGAGCAGTGGCGACGCCTCCAAGAACGGGTAAAGGACCCTCACCACGCCCGGCACTTGATGATGGAGTGTCTGGAAGAAACCCTGCGCGGGGCGCAAGAGCAAGGACGGATGCCCGACGAGGCCTCTTATATCGCCTGCTTGCGCGAACTGCCTTAAGGGCGAACCACTCGTCATGAGCCGATGGTCACGCCCATGCCCGCCCCCTTGCAATCTGGCCTCCTGGGGAGTACATAAGGGCATCATGACAAGAGACCAGAGACCCTCCTGTATTAACCGCACTAAGGTGCATAATTCCGTGACATGGATACGGGGCTTTGGCCCCTTTTTTTATGGGCGACGCAATCCTCGTTACAGCCTTAACTGGAGAAACGCATTATGACCCTTGACATCGAAAAGACCGATAACGAGCCTCCCGAACGGAGCTTCCCCCCGCGCCTGCGCAAGACGAGGGGGGAAGCATGCTAAATGCCGTAAATGCCGTAATGGATGCGCACTTCTTGACCCCGGCCGGCGCCAACCCGCAGCCCGTCGGTCTAGACACCGCTCGTCGACTCGAACCGCAGGCTCGCTACCTCGTTTCCGGGAAATACCGCCTGTTCCCGTTCGACAAGAGCGCCAAGCCCTACTTTGACGATGCCGTGGCCCGTCTGGGCGTCGCACTCTCGGACTACAGCTTTGCGAACAACGTCATATGGCTGTATCAAGCGAGCGGCTTTTACCAGATCATCGAGGGATGTTTTTGTCTTTTCGGTCTGTCCGGCAACGGACTCACAATGCTATTGCCTCCGCTCGGAGAGGCCCATCGTCAGAAGCGGGCCCTAAAAATCTGTATCCGCATCATGGATCAGTACAACCCATCGCCCTATCAGGCCCGTCTGGACTTCGTGTACAAGGACTTCCTTCAAATCCTGGATAAGGACACGGACGGGGTAACGCCATTGATCAATGGCGAGCCGTGGCATGTCGAGGTCACAAACCCCGACTACATCTATCGCACGTCGGACCTCATCGAACTGCGCGGTAATGCCTTCAAGACCAAAAGGAACGAGATCAACCAGTTCCGGCGCGCCTATCCGAACCATCAATTGGTCCCGTTCTCGCGCGACCATCACGAAGCGGCACGTAGCCTCGTCAACACCTGGACGGAGAACCGCATCCGGGCCTTACCCGAAGGGTCGCTAGAGGACTTCCTGTACAACCTGGAGCTTGAACGCAAGGCCATTAATCGCACCATCGCCCTGTACGAAGAACTGGGCCTCGAAGGACTTAGCCTTTTTATCGATGGGGTTTTGGAGGGGTTCACGTTCGGGGAACGATTGACGCCCGATGTAGCCAACGTCCTAATCGAGAAGACCAACTTCCATATCCAGGGGGCCGCTCAGTACTTATTTCGGGAATTCACCAAGGTCTTTTCCCAATCGACTTACATCAATGTCGGTGACGACCTGGGGTTCGAAAACCTGAGGCGGGTGAAAATGAGCTACCGTCCGGCGATGTTCGGGGAAAAGATCATCCTACACCGCCGCGTCCCCACCGAGGCGTGCTAAGGCACGCAGGCCTCGCGGATCTCGAGGGCCTTATGGCCCTTGAGATCCGCTGCTTTGGCCGCGACGACGGACTCTTTAACCGCCGCCAACTGCGCTATCTCCTGACGAGCCCCCACGCCACTTGGCTTGTCGAAGGAAATTTCGAGGGCGCCGCTTGCCTGTTGCTGGCGAGCAACGGCCGCAGTCGTTGGGGACGCCTGTACTCCTTGTCCGTAGACCCCCAGTTTCGCCAACGCGGGATCGCGCGCCGCCTCCTCGAGGCTGCGTTCGCCTGGTTGCGGGAGCAAGGAGTCGACGTTTGCCGAGCCGAGGTCAAGATCGATAATCTGGGTGCTCGTCGCCTCTACGCGGCCCTCGGTTTTGAGGAGGGACCTGAGTTGCCCCACTACTACGGCCTCGGACAAACCGGCCTTAAATTGACCCTGCGGCTTTAGCAAACAGGGGTAGGCGAAAAAAGAAGTGGGACCCGCCCGCTTCCCGCGGCTCGTAGCCTACCGACCCTCCGTGCTTTTCGATAATGATGCGCGCCGTGCAGAGCCCGCGCGGCGCCACGATCCCGAAAGACGAGAGGTTGGCCGAGGCATCAAAAAGGCAGGGGCGCGCCTCAATGGGGACCGCGGTCCCACAATCGCGAATCGAAACGACGCCCTGCCCTCCCTCGTTTACGACCGACAGCTCGACGGTACTGTGGGGCGGCGAGAGGTGGATTGCGTTTGTGACGACATGACTTAAAGCGCGCAACAGCAAGGACTTGTCGCCGTTCACGAAAACCGGCGGGGAGTAGGGATCAAAGGCTAGGCGCACATGGCGGCCATGAGCATAATCGGCATCGGCCGCAACCGCGTCCCGCAGAAGCTCAGTCAGCGAAACCGGGCGCGGGGCGAACTTGACGTCTATCAATTGCCGATGGTCAACGTCGAGAACTTCGTTGACCGACCGTACCAAGCGGTCAAGGTTGCTGCGGGCAATGGCCAAAAGCCGCTCGTTTTCGCCGCTCAGCTTCGGTCCCACCGCCTCGGCCAGCAGGCCAAGAGAGCCGAGCGCCGAGGTCAGCGGCGTCCTCAACTCGTGACTCAAGGTCGCGATCAAATCGCTCTTTAGCCGCTCGGTTCGTTTGCGCGCGCTGATATCGCGGGTAATGGCAATGAAACGGCGCTCCCGGCCTACAGTCATGGCACTTAAGCCCAACTCCATGGGGAAAACTGTCCCATCGGCGCGTAAACCATTGACCTGCAGCCCTAAGCCGCTCATACGGCTCCCGGGGCGCTCCACCTGCCCTTCAAGAAACCGCGAGTACTCGGCGCGCTCCGCTAACGGCACAAGACAAGAGAAGTGATGCCCGAGCAGTTCTTCCTCACGATAACCAAAGATCCGGAGCGCCTCGCGATTCAAGGAAAAAAGGGCGCCCTGCTGATCGATGGTGACGATACCCTCCTCGACATTCTCCAGTACCGCGCGCAAATAGCCTTCGCGTTCCTTCAGGTCCTCGGTCATACAGGTACGCGCGGCGACCTCGCGCGTCAAATCGCCGTTCAGCCGATGGATGGCCGCCTTCTCCTCCTCTAGGCGGCTAATAAGATCCTGGTTCTCGAAGCGGAGACTGAGGGAGGCGGCAATCGTCCTTTCCATGCGTTTGGCGGTGAGTAACATCACAGCAACAAACAAGACCGCCACGACTGCCATGGCGTGATGGACATTGCCCCCCAAAAGGGCAAGCCGCACGGCGAGCGGCGCAAGCGTTGGAATCACAAATAAAAGCGCTATCCGAAAGACCGTCGCAAACGTCACCACAGCCGCAGTCGTCATGACTGTCAGCATGAAAAACAGGAAGATCTGGGGAAGCAGGGCGACTGGGAAGAACAGCAACGCGGCCATGCCCCAGCCAAAACCCGCGGTTGCGGTGGCGGCCGCATAGTACCGGCCCCAGAGAATCGGATCCGCATCCGGGCCCTGTTTTTGGTAGCGGCCGGTCAGAAAGTAGCGCCCCGCGGTCATGAGCGCCATGAACCCAAGCCATACTAAGAGCCGGGCCCGGGATACCGCGTTCCATTCGATCACGCTCAGGATCGCGGCATTCAAACACGTGACGAAGAGGCCGGGGCGCAGGTTCTCGTAAAGCAGGCGCACCTGGGCTCGATACAAGGACCGCCCTTCGGACGCTTCCTGTGCACTGACTCGCGTGCCGCTGTCTGCTTCCGCTCCCACCCTCGTCCTCCCCTGGTCGAGGGAAATACCTGCAATGTCTATGCCAGACGGTCGAGCCCTAAAGGGCCTACTTATCCCGATTCTGCAGCCGAGCGGCGGTCCGCAACCGAAGGGCCGTGAGCCGGATAAAACCGCTCGCGTCCGCCTGATTATAGCGCCCGCCGTCATCCTCGAATGTGGCGATGGCCGGATCAAAGAGCGAGTCGCTCAGCGACTCGCGGCCGACCACCGTCACCTGCCCCTTAAAGAGCTTGACCCGCACCCGGCCATTGACGGTTTTCTGTGAACTATCAATAGCTTGCTGCAATAGTTCGCGCTCCGGACTCCACCAATAGCCGTTATAGATAAGGGCCGCGTAACGAGGCATGAGGTCATCTTTTAAGTGCGCCACCTCGCGGTCCAAGGTCAGCGACTCCATGGCGCGGTGGGCCCGCAATAAGATGGTCCCCCCAGGGGTTTCATAGCAACCCCGGGACTTGATCCCGACATAGCGATTCTCAACCAAGTCCAAACGGCCAATCCCGTGCCGTCCTCCGACCTCGTTCAGTCTCGCGAGAACGCGGGCCGGCGTCATCGGGGTGCCGTCGATTCCCGTCACATCCCCGCGGGTAAAGGTCAACTCGAGCCACTCGGGCTGATCCGGGGCCTCCTCGGGGGCGCGGGTCCATCGCCACATGGTGGCCTCAGGTTCCCGCCAGGGGTCTTCCAGAACACCGCCCTCGTAGGAGATGTGCAAAAGATTGGCGTCCATGGAGTAGGGCGAGGCGCCCTTGCGCTTATGTTCCACCGAAATGCCATGGCTCTCGGCATAAGAGAGTAAGCGCTCACGTGACGTCAGATCCCATTCGCGCCAGGGTGCTATCACATGGATATCGGGATTGAGGGCGTAATAACCCAACTCGAAACGCACTTGGTCGTTGCCCTTACCGGTCGCGCCGTGGGCCACCGCGTCGGCGCCCGTCATCTGGGCAATCTCGATCTGCCGCTTCGCAATCAGCGGTCGCGCAATGGACGTGCCCAACAGATATTCGCCCTCATAGAGTGCGTTGGCCCGGAACATGGGAAAAACAAAGTCCCGAACAAATTCTTCCTTGAGGTCATCTATAAAGATCTCCCGGACGCCGGCCTTGGTCGCCTTCTCGCGGGCCGGCTCGAGCTCCTCACCCTGTCCGATATCGGCAGTAAAGGTCACAACCTCGCAGCCATACTGCTCGATCAGCCACTGCAAAATGACCGAGGTATCGAGGCCACCGGAATAGGCCAACACAACTTTTTTGACATGCGCCATAGACTTAACCACCTGGAACTGGGGTACGGGCCGTACGCCTTAAGCGCGCCAAGAGCCGTCGCGCCAAATCGCCGAAAAGCTCGGTTTGCGTCGGGTGCGGGTGAATGGCAGAGCCCACCTGTTCAAGCGTCAGATCGGCACTGACCATGAGCACGGCGGCCCCGATCAGGGTATCGGCATGGTCGGCCAGAAAATGCACGCCCACGATCCGATGCGTCACCTTATCGGCCACGATCTTGATGAAACCAGCGGTCTCGCCGGTCATCATTGCTTTGGCGTCTATAGAGAATGGTACCTTGATCTCGGCCGGATCGAGACCACGCTCGCGCGCCTGATCGGCGGTCAGACCGACAAATGCGGCCTGGGGGCGAGTGAAGATCACCCCGCAATCCTTGGCTTCCTCATAGGCCGCCTGATGTCCAAGGATGGTCTGGGCGGCTACCCGCCCCTGATGGCCCGCGGTGTGCGCCAGCATATAGCCACCAACCACATCGCCGACCGCAAAGATGTGCGGTACGCTGGTACGGCCCTGCGCGTCGACCACAATCGCCCCGCGATCCACCTTTACGCCCGCCCGGGCCAAGGCCAGGGGCTCCGTGACCGGACGCTTGCCGGTCGCCATGAGGACATAATCCGTCTTGGCCACGCGCTGGGCGCCGTCGACCACATAGCTCACCGACATCGCGCCTATGCCGCCGCCGATCTTCTGTACCGATGCCGACGTCACTATGGTGAGCCGCTTTTCTTCGGCCAATAGCAGCGCGAGCTGGGCCGCAACCTCCTTTTCGACCTCCGGCAAGACCCGGTCGCGCGCCTCGAGAACTATGACCTTGGTCCCGAAATCCGCGAAGATCTGAGCCATCTCGAGACCAATCGCGCCCGCGCCCACAATCACAAGGCGCTTGGGAGGGGCCTTCAAATTCCACACCGTATCGGAGGTGAGAACGCCCTCTTCGTCGGCACCCGCTATGGGCGGGACAAAGGGCGGGGCTCCGGTCGCAATCACAGCACTCCCGAAGGTGATGCGCTTTCCGGCAACACCGGCCTTCGCGGCTCGGCGCTCGTACAGATTGGTCGCGTCGCTCTTTACCACGATCGCGCTATGATCCGAATCAAAATACCCAAAACCTTGGCGGACATCGATGCGAACGCCCTTGTCGGTCTTCATCGCCATGTCGCCGCGCGTCTCGAGAACACGCTTACGCATCCGGTCGAGCTTCGCCCAGTTGAGCGTCGGGGCCGCAGTGTTCAATACGCCCAAGCCGCTGTCGTGGCTGCGATCACGCATGCGGTCGGCCGCCGCCCGCCAGGCCTTGGAGGGAATACATCCGCGCCACAGGCACTCGCCTCCCGGCAACGGCGCATCGTTCACCATGATGACGCGTTTGCCGTGATCCGCGAGTTCCCGGGCACAATCCTCACCGCCCGGACCGCCGCCGATAATGAGAACATCACAATCATAATGGCTGGTATCGACCGGTGCCGACTCGCTCGCCCGCGCGGCGTTCGGCCGCGTAGCTGAAACCGTCGCCGCCTTCACTGTCGAAGCCTTCCCGGAAAGCCACGCCGGATCCTCGACCAGACCCTTAAAGGTATTGAGGAACTTAGCCGCCTCGGCCCCGTTCACGATACGGTGATCAGCCGTCACGGTCACCGGCATGCCCTGCGGTTGAGTACTGGCAATCGCAAAAATCGCCGAGGTGCCGGGCACCGGGATGGCGTCGAACTGAGTCACTCCCAGCATCCCCATATTGGAGATGGTAAAGGTCGGGTTCGAGTATTCCTCAGGCTTGAGGCGCTTCAACCGCGCCCGGCCAACCAAATCCTTCCATTGGGCATTGAGGTCTTCGATGCTCCGGTTCGGGACATCGCGAAGCACGGGGACCACAAGCCCCATGCCTTCGGTCTCTACCGCCAAACCGACGTCGATTTGCGTCCGCTCAACGATGCGATCTTCATGTTGGTAGACGGAGTTCACGCGCGGGTGACGCACCACTGCCCGGGCCGCCGCGGCCGCCAACAATACCGTCAAAGACACCTTGCGTTCCTTGGCGGTGGCCGCCAGACGCTCAGGCTGCACATGGATCGTGACCCGGAAAAGCGGCATGGAGAGCGAATACTCCATATTCTGGCTCACGGCCTTTTCCATGCTGTCCATGGGACGCCCGGAGCCAGCTACCTGGAAGACGCGTTTAGCCGATACGCGCGGGCCGCCGCCAGCGCCCACGACATCGGCGCCGAGAATCCGCCCGCTGGGCCCGGTACCCGATAGGCTATTGATGTCGATGCCATGGGCCCCGGCCAATTGCCGGGCGTAAGGGGTCGCGGCCACCTTCTGGGGACGCGGAGCCGGTGTGGCCCCGTGAGGCATGGCCGGCGCCCGAGTTTTGGGTTGAGCGCTGCCGGACGGCACGGGGCTCGTGGGCGGAACTGGTTTCGCGACCAAAGCGGCTGGCGCCTTGGGTATGTCGCCACCTGCCACTTCCTGGGCCGTGGCTACCAGATAAGCGATGGGTCCGCCGACTGGAACGACTTGTCCCACGGCGGCCTGAGGGCCCGACAAGTACCCTTCCCGAAACACCTCGACGTCCATGATCGCCTTATCGGTCTCGACCGTAGCCACGACCGTGCCACGGGCGATAAAGTCGCCCACCGCCTTTTCCCACGACACGAGCGTGCCTTCCGACATTGTATCTGAGAGTTGCGGCATCTTGATCGCCTGGCCCACCGGAGTAACGCTGTCTGGGGACGCTTCGGCCACCACGGCTGCCGCCGGGGCCTGTTCACCGGTCGCCACCGCCTTGGCGTCGGCGACCAAGACCGCAATGGGAGCACCGACGGGGATCGCGACCCCAAGCGCTGCGAGCGGTCCCGACAAGTACCCTTCCCGAAACACCTCGACGTCCATGATCGCCTTATCGGTCTCGACCGTAGCCACGACCGTGCCACGGGCGATAAAGTCACCCACCGCCTTTTCCCACGACACGAGCGTGCCCTCCGACATCGTATCTGAGAGTTGCGGCATCTTGATGAGGAACGGTTCGGCCATAATGGGCTGATCCTAAAATTTGGCTAAAGTGGAGGTCGGGTCAAGCGGCTAAACGCGGCCCAGGACCTTGAGTGCCGCTGCCAGCACATCATCAGCATTCGGAATAGCAGCCTTCTCGAGAAGACGATTATAGGGGACCGGGACATCGGCCGCATGTACGCGCACCGGCTGAGCATCGAGAGCAAAAAAACACTCTTCGATAATCACTGATATGATTTCCGCCCCCACGCCCACCGCCGCCTCATCCTCCTCGGCAATGACGACCTTGTGCGTCTTTTCCACAGACCGGCGTATGGTATCGCGGTCTATGGGCCTTAAGGCCCTGAGATCCAAGACCTCGGCGGACAGCCCCATGGACGCGAGCTTATCGGCTGCGGCTAGACACAAATGGACACTATAATTGTAGCCAATCAGGGTCACATCGGTCCCGGCACGCACGATTTCCGCGCCCTCCAAGGGCCTAAACGACTCCTCATCCGGCACTTCGCCGCGCATGTTATACATGCTCTCGTGCTCGATGATGATAACCGGGTCGTTGCACCGCACCGCCGATTTCAGCATCCCATAGGCATCGAGAGGCCCGCGCGGTGTGACGACGCGAAGTCCCGGGGTACTCATGAACATGCGCGCAAGCCTCGCCGAATGCTGAGCTGCTAACTGATGGGCTGTTCCACCGGGCGTACGCATCACGATCGGACAGGAGGCGCGGCCTCCCGACATGTAGCGAATCTTGGCGGCGGCATTGATCAATGTATCCAGCGCCAGCAAGGCGAAATTGATCGACATGATCTCGATAATGGGTCGGAGGCCCGCCATCGACGCCCCGATGCCTATGCCGGTGTAGGAATTCTCGGAAATCGGCGTGTCGATGATGCGCTCCGCGCCATATTTTTGGTAAAGGCCCGAAGTCGCCTTATATGTTCCGCCAGCCACCCCGATGTCTTCGCCCATCGCAATAACCATGCGATCGTGCGCCAATTCCTCATCATGCGCGCGCCGTATCGCCTCCCAATATGCCATATCAGCCATGCTGATCACCTTGGACCAGCGGTCCGATCCATTGCGGGTTGGGTTGGTCGTCCAAACAATATTTGTTCAAATCTTCCACACGCGGCTCCGGACTCTCTTCGGCAAAACGCACCACTTCGTTTTCGATCTCATCAAGGACCGACTTCTCGAGATCGGCAATGTCTTTGTCGGTCAGGATCCCGGCTTTCTTTAAGCGGTCGCCATAGATCTTTATCGGGTCCCGTTCAGCCCATTGCCGCTCTTCCTCTTTGGAACGATAGGCGTTGGAATCGGACATCGAATGGCCGCGCTGGCGATAGGTCATAAACTCGATGAAATAAGGGCCTGAGCCCCCTCGGACGTGATCGATCGCCGTGCGCGCGGCGGCCATCACCACATCAATATCCTGACCGTCGTGCTGGCTACTCGGGATGTTATAGGCCCCAACGCGCTTGTACTGATCGATCACCGCTGAAGACCGGTCGATCCGGGTGCCGATAGCATAGAGATTATTCTCACACACAAAAAGAACGGGCAACTTCCACAAAGAGGCCATATTGAGCGTCTCGTGAAACGTTCCCTGATTATTTGCGCCATCACCCAGAAAACAGATCGCGATCTGGTCCGTGCCTTTGTGCTTGGCGGCAAGGGCCAAGCCCGCGGCGAGCGGGAACGGCTGACCCACAAGCGCGTAGCCGCCCATGAAATTCACCGACGGATCGAAAATATGCATAGAACCGCCCCGTCCGCGGCTCGAACCGGTGACCTTCCCATAAAGCTCGGCCATGACCTCGCGCGGGGGCGCCCCGGCCTTTAGGGCGTGGACATGGTCACGGTATCCGGTGATCACGTAGTCGTGACCACAGCGCGCCTTCTCCAAGACCCCAGTCGCGACCGCCTCCTGTCCAGAGTAGAGATGGAGAAAGCCCCCGATCTTCCGCTCCATATACGCCTCGAAGGACCGCTCCTCGAATCGGCGGTAAAAAATCATTTCGCGTAACAGTCGCTTCTGATCGTCAGCCTTCATTTCAATCCTGGACCAAAATAGTTGAGTGTCTAAACCCGAGGCGTGCCCGAGGCGTGCAAAGACCCGTGCGCCGGGCCCAAGCGCGGGGGTATGATCAGGTTTTTACGAGTAGAGGTCAAGGCAAAGGCCATGATGACATTTCGTACTCCTCGCACGCGCTACCTGAAAACTCCGTTCTCGAAACAGGCGGCCAGCCAATACGGCCATATCGCCATCATAGTCCGCGACCTCTCCGGCCTCTCTAGAACCCCGTTTGGCGGCCTTCTCGCAAAACGCCTGAAGGCGCAAAACGTGACCGTGCGCGCCGGTACGTCCTTCACGACAGAAGCCCCTGACGAGGACGGAACTACGCTTGCGGTCGGCTTCGCCGACGACACTCTCTCGCCATTTGCGCTGCTTGAAATGAGCCGTAAATTGACTCAGTTTAAAGATGGCGTCAGCAAAGCGGCCTTGTTGGTAGGCGGCCTTACCGGCGATGCGCAACGGCAGGCCCTCGATGCCCTGGTCAGCTGCGTCTATGCACGCGCGCCGCTGCCGCGTTTCCAGGCAAAGGACCGAATCGAAACATTAACCGCTATCGATGTATATGGCGGCGAGAAGAACCACGCCGAACTGCTCGCTGGCGCCCGCGGAAATCATCTTGCGCGAGCGCTATCGGTATTGCCGGGTAATTATCTCACACCGCGGCTCTATGTGAAGCACATCAAGAAACTGGCCGCCCAATGGGGCTGGCGGTTCCAGTTTATCGACGAAAAGCGCCTGGCGACCCTGGGCGCCGGCGCGTTCCTGGCCGTTACCCAAACCGAGGCCGTCGGGAGCGGCATCGCGCATTTGCGTTACAGCCCGAAGAAGGCCACGAAGGCCCCGGTGGCGCTCGTAGGCAAGGGCGTTTGCTTCGACACCGGAGGCGTCAACATAAAGCCCGCGCGACACATGTTTGGGATGCACGAGGACATGGAGGGCAGTGCCGTAGCCCTCGGCACGCTGCTTGCGTTGACCGAACTGAAGGTGCCGTTTGTCGTGGATTGCTATCTCGCCATCGCGGAAAACGCCATCGGGCCACGCAGTTACCGCCCTAACGACGTGGTCCACGCGAGCAACGGCACAACCATCGAAATTGTCCACACCGATGCCGAAGGGCGCATGGTCCTGGCCGACACGCTGTCTCTGGCCTGCCAAGCCAAGCCCCGCCTGGTCATTGATTACGCAACTTTGACCGGGGCCTGCGTATACGCCTTGAGTACGCGCATGACGGGGGTATTCACTAATCGACCGGCGCTCCACGAACGGCTCATAGAGGCCGGACGAAAGAGCGGAGAACGCGTCTGGCCATTCCCCTTGGAGGACGATTACGCAACCGAACTGAAAAGCGATATCGCCGACACCAAGCAGTGCACGCTGGAGGGAGAGGCCGACCACATTTTGGCGGCCCTGTTCCTTAAGCGCTTCTTGCGGCATGACCCGACCTGGATCCACCTGGACCTGTCTGCAGGCCGCCATAAAGGGGGGCTTGGCGCGATCCCGACGGACACGACCGGGTTCGGAGTCCGATTCAGCCTAGCCCTGCTCCTAGACCCGGCCTGGACCTGGTGAGAACGAGTCGGGCCACACCCAGCAAGCGGGCCGCGGCAAGGCATCGCCCCCGACACTAGATTTTGGGGGGCGGCCAGGGTAAGATGCGCCGCTTGATCGGACTGCCCGCCCTGCCGCAGGCGGCCGCGATCCTTATTCTTATAAGCGCCCTGCCACCGGGGCGCTTTATATTTTGGGGGCGCGATGCCAACCGAACACCATCTTA
>JAJYQN010000042.1 GCA_021794595.1 Pseudomonadota bacterium | reverse complement strand
GCCCGGTCCTGGCGGAACATCTGCGTCGTCGGTACGGGGTCGATCTGGGCGTGCGGCAATGCCAGCGATTGTTCCGGCACATGGGCTTTCGGCTTCGCAAGCCACGTCCCCAGGTCGCCCAGTCCGATCCGCTGAAAGCCGCGGCAGGTAGAAAAACTTCGGCGTCTGGCGCGACGCGCCGACGTCGAACTGTGGAGCCTGGATGAATGTCACTTCCAGCAACATGGCTCGCGTTGCCGTATGTGGGTGCCGCCGGAAATCAAGGACCCTATCTTGCAGCATGCACCGACCCGCAAATCCGTATCTTGCTTTGGCGCCGTCAGCTTGAGCACCGGTCAGTTCGTGCGCATGATGTGTCCAGTCTTCAACGCCGCGACCTTCCAGCGTTTTCTCAGGCGGCTGCTGTGCCAACAAACGCCGGGACGCTGAATGATCGTCGTCCTCGACAATGCCCGTTACCACCATGCGTTACTCCTCGCTCCCTTCCTGCGTCGCCATACCCAGCACCTGCGGCTGCTGTTCCTGCCGCCCTACAGCCCGCAACTGGCCCCGATCGAGCGGGTCTGGAAACTCACCCGGCGTCTCGCGACGCACAACCGCTACTTCGCAACACTTCCCGAAGTGCTCGAAGCGGTCAACGCCTGCTTCGATCGGTGGCGTCGACCGAACACCGTGTTGCGAAGATTATGCTGCATTACTTAAGACGCTGTCTTTAACTCGCGAGGACCTCCGCCAAAGTGTCCGAGAGCTCGTCCAAGCGGTAGGGCTTTTGGACCACGGCCGCAAAGCCGTAGGCCCGAAACTCCGCCACGATCGGATCCGTGTAATAACCCGTAGCCACCACCACCCGTACGCCGGGGTCGCGTTCGCGCAGAGCGCGCACACACTCCTTGCCGCCCATGCCGCCCGGCACCGTGAGGTCGAGGACCACACCATCGAACCGTTCTCCGGACAAGGCCTGCTCGAAGAGCCCAATGGCCTCCTCGCCGGTGCGGGCCTCGGACACGGCATACCCGAGCGTACGCAGCAGATGGGCGCCGGTCGCGCGCACATCGGGGTCGTCGTCCATCAAGAGGATGCGCCGGCCGCCGCCGGCCGCCGGAATCTCCCGGACGGCCATTGGACGCCCGGCGGCCAATGGGGCATAACGTGAACCCGAGCGCGGCAGATAGAGGTTCAAAGTCGTCCCGTGTCCGACCACGGACTCCGCTACGACCAGACCCTGATGGCGCTTGACCACCGAGTAGGTGACCGCGAGACCCAAACCCGTACCCGTCGGCTTTAAGGAGAAATAGGGGTCGAATATCCGCTCCAGGTGCTGCTTTTCGATGCCGCGGCCGGTGTCCTCGAAGGCGATCCGGACGTAATCCCCGGCCGGCAAATGGCCGACCTCGGCCTCTTTTAAGGTCATATTGTCGGCCCGCACCTTCAAGACCCCGGCTCCGCTCATGGCCTCTTTGGCGTTCAAGACGATATTTTGGATCACCTGTCCCATCTGATCGGGATCGAACTCAGTGGTCCACAGATCGTCCGGCAAGGTGAACTCGCAACGCACCGAAGACCCCTTGACGAAAAAGCTCGCCAAATCCTTTACCGTTTCTCCGATCGAGCCCGGCTTCTTGACCGGCGCCCCGCCTTTCGCAAAGGTGAGGAGTTGAAGCGTGAGCTCGCGCGCCCGCCAACTCGCCCGTTCGGCGTCGGTAAGCGCGCCCCCCAAGGCCTCGTGGGGCGGGGCATAAATCCTCGCAAGCGTGATGTTGCCGAGAATAGCGGTCAAAATATTATTAAAATCATGCGCGATCCCGCCCGCCAAGACCCCTAAGGCCTCCAGGCTCTTGGCCTTCATGGCCTGCTCCTCAAGGACGCGCCTCTGGGTGACATCGCGAAACACGATGACAGCGCCGGTCACCGCCCCGTCCTCGTCGCGGATCGGGGCTGCCGAGTCACTGACCTGAAGGATGCGGCCATCTCGGGGCTTCAAGACCACGGCGTCCTTCAGATGCTGAATTTCACCGCTCTCCAGGGCCTCGGTGACCGGACCGTCTATAGGCGGCCCGTCGACATCCTGATAGAGCGGCAAGACATGCACAAGGGCGCGTCCGCGCGCCTCCTCATCGCGATAGCCGGTAAGCCTTTCCGCCTCGGTGTTCATAGCCAGTACGCGGCCCGCGACGTCAGTCACGATCACCCCATCGCCTATACTCATGAGCGTGACCCGCCAGCGCTCGCGTTCCTCGCGCAAGGACGCGGTGCGGGCCAAGATCAGGTTCTCAAGCCCGGCATTCATGCGGTCCAGTGATTCGGCATGCCTCTGGGCCTGCTGCATGGCGTAGACCGCGGCCGCCGAAAACAACGCCAACAGAAACCCACTCATTAAAACGATCGCCGGAAGGCCCACCTTGATCTTATTGACGATGCGTCGGGTCGGACTCACCGTCAAGGTGAGGTCTTGACCTAAAAAGCGCACGAGGCCCGTGGCAAGCACGACCTTATCGCCGCGGCCGCCGCGGGTGAAGAACGGGACATGATGGAGGCTTACCACTACGTGGTATCCCTGCCACAGATTGACCACGAGATGCGAGAAAAAGCCGCTGGTATTGAAGATGCCAGCGACCGCGGCCAGGTAGCGCCCCGCCCGACGGACCGGGGCTACGACCACAAAACCGACCCCCCCTCGAAATAAGTGGATAAGAGGTGTCATCTCGATGCGATTTAAGGTCCGCGCCCGCAAAAGCGCTCGAGCGCGCGCGGGGTCGGCGTCCAAGAAGTGGCCGATCACCCTGTGACTTCCCCTGAAGGGGACCCGCCAACGCACCCGGCTCGACGGGGCGACCCAGATCATGGCCTTAAGGCCCGGGACCTCGCGAATGAGTATTCTGGCTTCGCGTTCGACCTCGGCCCGGGGCGGCACCCCAAAGACCTCCCACCGTTCGGCAAGACGCGCAATCGCAAGCGGCCTATGGGTCTGCTCGCGCATCTGGTCGGATACGCCCTGCCACACGGACTGGGTGGTTCGGAGGAGTTCGTCCTGCTCATAGGTATGAAGGGCGGCCGCCAAAACCACGGTCACGGTCAGAAAGATGGTCGCGGTCACAAACGCAAGCCCAAAACGGCGCGCCCGGATCTCCATCCAACCGTAATTCAAGGACGCCGCGCCGATCGCAAAAAACGCGCACGAGGTCGGGAACGACACCGAACGCAAACCCCGCCAAATCGGCCATAAAGGCGTCAGTTGTCCGATGAGCCCGGCGGTCGCCAAGGCCATAAGCAAGGCCCCGGCCGCCGGTCCCATGGCGCGGGTCCGCGTCAGAGCGGCAAACGCCAGCGCGAAACTGCCGACCATCAGCATCAAGACGGTCAAGGGCGAAATACGCGCCGAGACATGCCGGAAACTCATACCCGCCATGAAAAAGGCGTGGGTGATGCCAAAGTGTGCACCCACCAAGTAGCTGCTAGCGGCGGCCGTGCTATATAAGGCCACTGGAAACGCGGCCAGCATCGCGAGCCGAAACGCGCGGCGATTGAGAAGCATGAGCCCCAAGCCAATCAGAACCAGCGACAAGGCGGCATTAAACTGGATAGGTGCTAGGTGCCGATCCCATTGCACGAGCGCCGGGCGCAGCGTCGCCCAGCCGAACACGGCTGCGCCCCCTACGGCGACACTGAGAGCGGCCGCTAAAAGCGCTATGCGAGAGCGGAGACGGACGTTACGGGTAAGGGGCACTAGGGCGAGGCTATCCCAAGCGATCTGCGACCGGCGTTATGCTAACCCAGCCCCGGGCCCACGGAAAGCGACCCGTCCGCGCGACTTGCGATCGCCCACACCGAGGCAGGTACCGAGACTCCGGAACCAGGACCGGGCCGGGGATCACCCCCCCAGAGGCGGTCCTCGACACGCGACCCTGGGGCCTCTGACCGCAGGCTCACGCCAGAGGCTGGGTCCGGCCCCGGCTCTGGTGACGGATGCGGAAACGCGGCCCTCACCCGCTAAGGGCCGCCGCATGGGAGCCCCGGGGTACCCGGCGTAGCCGCCCGATTATCGCTGACCTTGCGATAGTGCTAACCTTAATCTAAACCATGCCCGAAAGCGGGAGCCGAACACGCCCCTGACCACAGCCCGATATCCGGAGGCGCCACCTTCTCTTCCCAGCCCATTCACCCAGAAACGGAGGGACTTCTCATGAAAGTCACTTATCTGCCACTGACCCTACAGGCCGCCCTACTTATGACCACAGGCCTTTTAATCAGCAATCTGGCGGGGGCCACCCTACGCCCCGTTCTCGCCGCACCTACCCCCGCCCATGCGTCCGCGACCTTGACCGCGGGTCCTCGGACGCGGCCACGCCTCTTGCCACCCCGCACGATCGGCTTCACTTCGCGCACCGAAACTGTCGCGCAGCTTTGGCGTGTCGATGACCGCCGGGATCGTGAGGACGAAGGCGGCGATCGCTATCGAGGGAACATCGGCGATCGCGGAAATTATGGCAATTACGGTAATCGCGGCAATTATGGCAACTTCGGCGACCGCGGCGTCGGTGGTGATCGCGGGAATTACGGCGACCGTCGCAACGACAGCGAGGACCGCGACCGCTAAGCCCTCACCGACTCTTCCAAGGGCTTGCGGGCGACACGGTCCCGAGTTACTGTCTCCCGCCCTCACCCTTCACGGGCCCCGAGCTCCCGAGACCGTATCCCACGGGGGCTCGGGGCCAAAGCGCGCGGCAACAAAATCGATGAAGCTCCGAAGCTTGGCTGGGACATGCTGGCGGCTCGAGTAGACGGCATAGAGCGACAAGGGCGACAAGGGGTAATCTTGTAAAACTGCGGTCAAGCGCCCAGCCTTCAGATCCTCACCCACCAAAAAGGTCGACTGGAGAATGATTCCAAGATCGCTTAAGGGATCGGCGGTAGCTCTCCGAGACCGTGGTCTCGGAGTTTTCTTTTGGAGGAAACATGTCCACGTTACCGAGCCTCTTTCTTTCGCATGGAGCGCCTTTATTGGCCACCGAATCCCACCCTATCACGAGGCTCTGGCGTGACTGGGGGGCGCGTATCGGCCGTCCGCAAGCGATTCTTGTCGTATCGGCCCACTGGGAGACCTCGGGGCTACGGCTCACAAGTGCCGCCCGGCCTGCGACCATTCATGACTTTTTTGGCTTTCCCGAGCCCCTCTACGCCCTTCGCTACGAGGCCCCGGGCGCCCCTGACTGGGCGCAACGCCTCAGCCGCCACTTGGCTCACCAGGGCTTTGCCATCGAGCTCGACCCCGAGCGGGGCTGGGATCATGGGGTCTGGGTGCCGCTTTTGCACTTCTATCCGGCGGCCGATATTCCGGTCCTTGCGCTCTCGCTCCCCCGGGGTGCAAAACCAGAATGGTTATTTGCCTTGGGTCAGGCGCTGCGCACCGAGGGCCTGCTCATTATCGGATCGGGCGGGGCCACCCATAACCTGCGGGCCCTGGGCGCAAGCGGCCCCGATGGCGGGCCACCGCCCTGGGCCCGCGCCTTCCAGGAGTGGCTCCACGAGGCCCTCGTCAATCGCCGGCTCTCGGACCTCTGGGACTATCGCCACAAGGCCCCTTATGCCACCCAAAACCACCCCAGCGAGGAGCATCTTTTGCCGCTCTTTGTGGCCCTGGGGGCCGCGGGCCAAGACGGGCAGGCCCATCGGGAGTGCGCGGGTTTTCTGTATGGCTCGCTGGCCATGGATAGCTATAGCTTCGACACATCAAGCTAACGCCTCCCGAGGACCATAAGGGCGCGACAAAGGGCTCATAACGACCTCTGTCCTTTAAGCGTCCCGCCTGCCCCCGGTCCGGGCCGCGCCTTAAAGTCTCAGGGCGCCGGCCTCCCCTATAAGACCTGCGGGTAAGAGGTCCGATGGCCCCAGGCGCCGAAAACCGCCGAACCCTAAAACGGCGGCAGGCATTGGGTCGGCCCCGGGCTGTGCCGACGATACGATATCGCGCTCAGGGTTTACGTCTGTCGAGTTGTGCTCATTCCTTTTTGGTATGAGAGAGGGTCTCGTCACCCTGGCGTCCGCAGTTGTTCGCAACGCCACTCCTTACGAAAACCCATGTGAGCTAGCGGTTGTCCCAAGCCAGCTTTCGTGGGTCTCGGCGCAGAGGGCCCGTGCCGAGTATAGACAGGGCTCGGTGTCCGGGAAGATCCGCACTACCCGGGTCCGGCGCTCCCCGATGGCAGGTCCCAATACCCCGAGCTTCTCGGTGACGACTACGCCTACGCCCCTCCAGGAGCGGGCCTTCGCCTTGATCGAGAGTCTGGTCGTGTAGTCAGAACGTGGAAGGGTATTTGCGTCAAAACGACTTAAATCATAAGGGAAATCTATCGGGTAGCAGGGGCAAGCTCAGCCTAGAGCCGCAAACAACAGCATACCGAAATGGGCGAAACGACCCTACTGAGACAAAAAAGTCATCGCGCAATGATGATCCATTCGGGTATACCTAGGCGGGACCATTTATGTGTGCTTGGCGAGACGTTGCGCAACAAGCGCGTTCAACGACACGCCGGCTTGCGCGGCCTCAACAGCAAGCGCGCGATGAACGCGTCTGTCGATCCGCACGTTAAAGCTGCCGCTGTACGCACGGCGAGCCGGCGCCACCGGAACAGTTTCCCCGAGTTTCTCGTAGCTCTCGCGCACGCCGCTCCAGGCTTCCGCCAGTTCATTCAGTGCTTCCTCCGGCGTAGCCGCAAAAGCCGACACGCTCGGCAATTCGACGAAGTGCGCCAGATAGTCGCCTTCGTCGTCCTGATACATATTGACGGTAAAACCGTCGAATCGGTCAGTCGTCGCCATTTTCGTTCTCGCTCTCAAACTGCGTCAAGCGTGCGCCGGTTCTCGGTATGCGCGACGGGACATCCAAGTCGCCCTCGCGCCCTCGATCTCGGCGCAACTCATGATCTCTCCGCTCCGCTACGAGATGCCGCGGCCGTCCTGCGGTCGAGCCGTGCGCTTTTCTAGCGCACAAGAGGCTCGCCCACAATAACTGGACGGCGTATCGATGTCCTTGCAGGTGGCCTGCGGCCACCCGCCCGGACCTACGCCTCCCGCGGACTACGCGCCCTCGCTTCGCTCTCCCTGGCGCGCAGCGAATGAATTGCTCGACCTGATAGCCCTTGGCCTTGCCATCATGGGCCTCCTGAATTGATAGGCGATGCCCGGTAGGCGAGTACCAGATTTGATGACTACCACGCTGATGGTCGAACGTCCAGCTTGCGCCCCGCAATAGCTGTTGGAAGTCCTGAAACGACAGCCCTTTCGGGTTATTCAGGGCCTTGGCGATGAGTTTTTTGCGCCTCGTCACGGTGTAACTATAGGCAGTTGCAACGAGCGTGTCAACACTTTCATGTGCCCTTGGATTTGGTAATCCAAGCCAGAGAAAATAGGGCACCGGGTCAGGCGGCACCCTCTCAACCAGATCATTTCATTGGCAATGAGTGTGAGCATACGACGATCGAATGTGCGCCGAACCGGATAAATGCAAGCTCAGTTGCAGATCATGCGAGCACGACCGGTTTCAAACATGATCCGTTACCCTTATACCACCCAAAACCACCCCAGCGAGGAGCATCTTTTGCCACTCTTTGTGGTCCTGGGGGCCGCGGGCGAAGACGGGCAGGCCCATCGGGAGTGCGCGGGTTTTCTGTATGGCTCGCTGGCCATGGATAGCTATAGCTTCGACACATCAAGCTAACGACTCCCGAGGACCATAAGGGCGCGACAAAGGGCTCACAACGACCTCTGTCCTTTAAGCGTCCCGCCTGCCACCGGTCCGGGCCGCGTCGGGGGCCCGGACCGGTGGCTTTTCCCCGCAGGACCGATACCAAAACTCCCGCGCCTCGACCGCCGCGAGCGCCTGGCTACAGGGCGCGGGGGCCTTAGGCGCGAGCAGGCCACGACAATCATGGGTGCACCCAGCCTAGGCGCGTCCCCGCAGTCAGCTTTTGCGGCTACGGGGTCTTTGGAGGTATTCTTCCGGGATCGGCCTCCCCGTTCGGCCGCCCCGACACTATCCGGGCGGTCATAGAGGGGCGCCATTCCCAACACGGAACCCAACCCCAGAGTGCGGCCCGGTCATCCCGTCTATGAGTCTCGATTACACGACCCTCGACCTTCTGCGCCGCAACCATCCCGCTTGGCGCCTCCTGTGCTCGGACCACGCACCGCTGATCGCGAGCTTTTTGCAGCGGGTCTTTATCACCCCCAATAGACGCGTCATACCGCAAGCCGATCTCGTGGAGGCTCTGGAGGATGAACTCTTTGGCCTACGCGAACGCCTGGGTCCCGAGAGCTTCCCAAGGTCCGCGCGCGACTACCTGGACGACTGGGCGGCGATCGATCGAGCGTGGCTACGCAAGTTCTACGCTCCAGGGTCCGATGAACCCCAGTTCGATTTGACGCCGGCGACCGAAAAGGCCGTCGCTTGGCTCGAGACCCTGACCGCACGCAGCTTCGTCGGCACCGAATCGCGCCTCCTCACGCTCTTTACCTTGTTGCGGCAAATGAGCGAGGGCAGCGAAACCGATCCGCAAGTGCGACTTTTAGAACTTCGTAAACGCCGTGACGAGATCGATCGGGACATAGCGCGCATCGAGAGCGGCGACATACCGCTCCTCGACACTACGGCACTCAAAGATCGATTTCAGCAGTTCACCCAACTCGCGCGCGAATTGTTGTCCGATTTTCGCGAGGTCGAGCACAACTTCCGGGCCCTCGACCGACGCGTTCGCGAACGCATCGCCCTCTGGGAAGGCTCGAAGGGGGCACTTCTCGAGGACATCATGGGCGAGCGCGACGCGATCAATGACTCAGACCAGGGCCGCAGCTTTCGCGCCTTTTGGGACTTCCTGATGTCGAGCGCGCGCCAAGACGAGTTGTCGACGCTGTTGGGCCGCATCTTAGCGCTCACCCCGATCACCGAGCTCAAACCCGATGCGCGCGTAGTCCGCGTCCACTACGATTGGCTGGAGGCCGGCGAACACACACAACGCACGGTGGCCCAACTCTCGCTCCAGTTGCGGCGCTTTCTAGACGATCGGGCCTGGCTCGAGAACCGGCGCATCATGGACATCCTGCGGGGCCTAAAAAGCCAGGCCCTGGGGCTACGCGGTGCGCCGCCGTCGGGCAACATCATAAGCCTCTCGGAGACCGGGGCGACCATCGAGTTGCCGATGGAGCGACCGCTCTACACGGCACCGGTCAAACCCGTGATTGCCGCCGTTGCGCTTTCGTCCGGGGACGCCGACATCGACGCCGGCGCCCTTTATTCCCAAGTCATCGTCGATCGCGCCGAGCTGACGCGCTACATTCGCCGCGCCCTCCAGGACCGCTCCCAGATCAGCTTGCGGGATCTCTGTGCCCTCCATCCTTTGCGCCACGGGCTCGCGGAACTGATAGTCTACCTCCAAATCGCGAGCGACGACCCCCACACGGTCATCGACGAAAGCGCCTCCGAAATGATCGCTTGGGATATCGTAGGAGCCGAGAACGAAGGACGAAAAGCCCGTGTGCCACGCATCCTCTTTGTGAGACCGACATGACCGACGAGATCCTGGCCGACGCGGCCCCGTCCCTATCGAATCTAGTCATCCCCCTTCTGAAGGGGGTGATCTACCAGGAAGCCGATGGGGCCTTATGGGCCCAGCTCCTGTCCCTCCAGGCCCGGGTGCGGGATTATGTGGCCGTGATCGGACTTGAGTTGATATTAGACGAGGCCGAAGGCTACGCGTTCTTGCGGTCGCGGCCGCAAACCGAAGACGCAGCCCTGCCCCGTCTTGTCGCGCGCCGGCCGCTCTCTTATCCGGTGAGTCTGCTCTTGGCGCTGTTGCGCGAGAAGCTTGCCGAATTCGATGCGAGCGGCGGTGATACGCGCCTCGTTCTTACCCGCGACGAGATTGCCGAGATCGTACGCGTGTTTCTGCCTGACCACAGCAACGAGGCACGCTTGGCAGACCAGCTTGAGACCCATCTTAACAAGATTGCAGACATGGGCTTCCTGCGGCGATTGAAGACGAGCGCCGGCGGGCACGACACACCGACGTTCGAGGTCCGGCGTATCCTGAAGGCATTCGTGGATGCCCAATGGCTCGCCGATCTGAGCGCTAGGCTCGCCGCCCAAGGCGCCCCGGCTCCCGGGGACAGAGAGGAAGACGATGAGTAAAGGTCCGGACAAACCCGAATCCCTGAGCCTAGATTTTGCGAGCGACAACGCGCTTTCGGGGTTTCGTCTGCAGCGGCTTGAGGTCTACAACTGGGGGACCTTCGATGGGCAGGTCTGGACCCTCGATCCCCAGGGCCAGAACGCCCTCCTGACAGGCGACATCGGGTCCGGCAAATCGACACTGGTCGATGCCGTAACGACGCTGCTCGTGCCCGCCCAACGCATCACCTACAACAAGGCCGCCGGCGCCGATAACAAGGAGCGCTCGCTCCGCTCCTACGTCCTTGGGCACTACAAGTCGGAACGCAACGAGATCAGCGGATCGGCCAAACCCATCGCGCTGCGCGATCACAATAGCTATTCGGTCATACTCGGGGTCTTTTATAACGCCGGCTACGACCAGACCGTGAGCTTAGCGCAGGTGTTTTGGATGAAAGATCAACAAGGCCAACCGGCGCGTTTTTTTGCAGCGACCGACCGCGCTTTAGCGATCGCGACCGATTTCGCGAACTTCGGCACCGACATCAGCGGTCTGCGCAAAAAGCTGCGCGCCCAGGGGGTGTCGCTCTTCGACACCTTCCCACCCTACGGCGCCTGGTTTCAGAGGCACTTTGGCATCGATGCGCAGGCGCTGGAGCTCTTCCATCAGACCGTCTCCATGAAGTCGGTCGGCAACCTCACAGACTTCGTGCGCAACCACATGCTAGAACCAGGCGACGTGGAGACGCGTATAAGCGCCTTGATCGCCCACTTCGATGACCTAAGCCGCGCCCATGAGGCGGTCTTAAAGGCCAAGCGCCAAGTCGAATTATTGACCCCCCTGGTGGCCGACTGGGAACAGCACACCCAATTGTCCGTAAGGGCCACGGGCTTGCGTGGGGCGCGCCAAGCGCTCAAACCCTATTTTGCGCGCGTAAAGCTCGCCTTAATCGAGAAGCGTCTCGCGGATTTGGCCGCGGAGTGGGACAAGCGCGACAAACAAGTGGTGCGGGCCTTGGAGGAGCGCTTGAAATGGAGTGCAAGCGAGACCGATCTTAAGGCGCATATCGCCGCGAACGGCGGTGATCGCCTGGAACGTCTGACGGCCGAGATCCACAAAAAAGAGGAAGAGCGCGGGAATCGCCAAAAAAAGGCCGCTCGCTATGGCGATCTGTGCCGCGCCGTGGCCGAGACCCCGGCTGCGAACGAAGAGACCTTTGATGCGCAAAAGGCCCGGCTCGCGGCACTCCTCAAGGCCAGTCGCAGTGAGGAGGCAGACCTCCAAAACGCGCTCACCGAAAATGCCGTGGCCTTGCGTCAAGGAAAAGAAGAACACGATAGCCTCATGGCCGAAATCAAAAGTTTACAGGCCCGACGCAGCAATATCCCCTCCCACCATATCGCTTTACGCCGGGCCTTAGCCCAGGGCCTGAATCTTGTCGATGAGGACATGCCGTTTGCGGGCGAACTCCTCCAGGTGCGGACTACCGAACGCGATTGGGAAGGGGCCGCGGAACGGCTTTTGCACAACTTTGGCTTGGCGCTTCTCGTTCCCGATCAGCACTACGCCGCGGTCTCGGCCTGGGTCGACAAGACCAATCTCCGCGGGCGCCTGGTCTATTTCCGGGTGCGGGCCCAAGTGGGCCAGGTCCGCGCCGAACTCCACCGCGACTCCTTGGCACGCAAGCTCGAGATCAAGCCCGATTCGCCCTTCTATGACTGGCTTGAGCGGGAACTGGCCCAACGTTTCGACTACGCCTGCTGCGCGACCCAGGAGCAGTTCCATCGCGAGGTGCGGGCCGTGACCCGCGCCGGCCAAACAAAGGCCCCAGGAGACCGTCATGAAAAAGACGACCGCCACGCGCTCGACGATCGTAGCCGCTACATTCTCGGCTGGACCAATGCCGCGAAGATCGCGGCCCTCGAGGATAGCGCCGCCGCGCTTGCGGAGAGTCTCGCCGAGCGCGGCGCCGTAATCGGCGGCATCACCCAGCAGCAAGGACTCCTAAAGGAGCGCCTGACGGCGCTCTCGCAGTTGCAGGAGTACCAGGATTTCCCGGAGCTGGATTGGGCGGCACTGGCCACCGAGATCGCCGAATTGACCGAAGAACGACGGGCGCTGGAATCGGCCTCGGACACCTTGGCCGAACTCACGGGACAATTGCGGCTGGTCAGCGCCAAACTCGCAGGGAGCGAGAAATCCGCCACGGATGCCCGAGATCTGCGCGCAAAGTGCGAGCAAAAACAAGCGGACATCGAGGCCTTGCGCGTCCAGACGGAAGCCCTGCTCGATGAGTCGACGCTCGCCGTGCACGGGCCGTTCTTCCCGAGGCTCGACGCCGAACGCCAAGAGGCGCCCCATGCCCCACCCCTGACGCTCGAGTCCTGCGATGCCCGCGAACGGGAGATGCGCGATTGGTTGCAAGATCGCTTGGAGTCGGACGAACGCAAGCTGAGGACCTTAAGGGACAAGATCATCCAGGCGATGAGCGCCTACAAGGAGGCCTTTAAACTCGAGACCGCCGAGGTCGACGCAAGTGTCGAGGCCGGCTCCGAATACCAGAAGATGCTCCATGACCTAGAGGCCAACGGCCTTCCCCGCTTCGAGGCACGCTTCAAGGAATTGTTGAACGAGAACACCATACGCGAAGTCGCGAACTTCCAATCGCAATTGGCCCGCGAGCGGGAAACGATCAAGGAACGGATCACGCGGGTCAATGCCTCACTGACCCAGATCGACTACAACCCTGGGCGCTACATCACGCTCGAGACCCAAGCGACCGCCGATGCCGATATCCGCGATTTTCAAGGTGAACTGCGGGCCTGTACCGAGGGGGCCTTGACCGGGTCGGACGACGCCCAGTACTCGGAGGCGAAGTTCCTGCAGGTGCGCCGCATTATAGAACGCTTCCGCGGGCGCGAGGGCCAATCGGAACTCGATCGCCGCTGGACGACCAAGGTCACAGACGTACGCAATTGGTTCACGTTTGCCGCAAGCGAGAGGTGGCGCGAGGACCAGAGCGAGCATGAGCACTACTCGGACTCGGGAGGCAAGTCCGGCGGCCAAAAGGAAAAACTCGCCTACACGGTGCTTGCGGCGAGCCTCGCCTATCAGTTCGGCCTGGAGGCCGGCGCGATCCGCTCTCGCTCGTTTCGCTTCGTGGTCATAGACGAGGCCTTCGGACGCGGCTCCGACGAATCCGCGCAGTACGGCCTGCGCCTCTTTGGCGAGCTGAATCTCCAGCTTTTGATCGTGACTCCGCTGCAAAAGATCCACGTCATTGAGCCGTTCGTGTCGTGCGTAGGCTTTGTGCACAACGACGAGGGCCGCTCATCGAAGCTGCGCAACCTGTCCATAGAGGAGTACCGCGCCGAGAAGGCCCGGATAGCGAGATGAGCTGGACTAGGCCCGCCGACCTGCGCACCCAGCTGGAACGCTTGTGGGCGCGCGGCGAGATATTATCGAGCCTAGTGTCGGGTAGCTCACTGTTCCCGCGCCGCTTGAGCTTGAAGGGCCCGAGCTCATCAGAAATGGCGGATCGGTTCGACGAGGTGCGCGCTTGGACGGCTGAGCTTGGGGCCTTAGCCCACTACCGCCTCGAGCGGCGCGTCATCCGTCATCGGGTACTGGGGGCCAATTCCCTACCCCACGAGGTCTGGGTCCCGTCCTTCGAGGATGCGATAGCGCTCCTCGGTAAAGCAGGTGAGGTGAAACGCTTTAGGCGCTTAATCGATATCACCTTAGCCAGCGCCCCCGCGCTTTTGGGATGGCTTAAAGAAAAGCCGTTGCGGGCCCTCGAATTCGCGGCCGAGTGGGATCGCCTTCTTGCCATCGTTACATGGCTTAGCGCCCACCCGCGCCCCGGCATTTATCTGCGGCAAATCGATATCCCCGGATTGGACAGCAAGTTTATCGAGGCGCACCGCGCAGTACTCGCAGAACTCCTCGATCGCGCGCTGCCGAAGGAGGCGTGCGACCCCGCGGCGACAGGGGTCAATGCCTTCGCCCAGCGCTACGGGTTTCGCGACAAGCCGGTGCGCGTCCGCTTTCGAGTCTTGGACCCCCATCTTGCGGCCTCGTTTGTGGGACAAGACGTGGCCCTGGACGCGGGGAGTTTTGCGCGCCTTGAACTCAATATCTCCCGGGTCTTTATCACTGAAAATGAGATCAACTTTCTGGCCTTTCCCGAGCGCCGGGGGAGCTTAGTGATTTTCGGGGCCGGATACGGCTTTACCATGCTGCGGGAGGCCCGCTGGCTCGGGCGTTGCCGCCTCTCTTATTGGGGTGACATCGACACCCACGGATTTGCCATACTCGACCAACTCCGCCAAGACTGGGCCCATGTCGAATCGTTCTTGATGGATCGCGCGACCTTGCTCGCGCACGAATCCCAATGGGGGTTCGAGGACCATCCCACTATACGCGAGCTATCGCGACTTGGGCCCGAGGAACGCCTGCTCTTTGATGATTTGCGCGACAACCGGATACGCCCAAACCTGCGTCTTGAGCAAGAGCGCATCGCTTTTGGGTGGGTAGAAGAGGCGCTTTCCCAGCTCGACTAGGCTGAACTTATTCCTGGGTCGTAACGCCTTCCCCCCTGAACCCCAGTGATTCCCGGGGTTCAGGGGGGTTATGTGTGGTCACTCAATCATGGTATTCGGCAGTGACGATAACCCCCGTTCTTACGCTGGGTTCGGTCGCCCCTCATCGTACGGCGGCATGGCGGTTGTCGGGACGACCGGCTCGATTCTTTCCTATCTTGCCGCAGCGATGTTCAGCGGACCCGCCTTTCGATGGCACAATCCCCAATAACCTTGCAGGGCCGTGGTTGTGATGTTATATTTATATATAACTCTCGGAGGTGCCTATGCACACCACGAATCTACGCAAGGTCGGCGGCTCTATCATGCTCGCTGTCCCCCCAGCGCTGCTCGATGTTCTGAAGCTGTCGGCCGGGGCCACGGTCGGGCTCGCGGTCGATAACGGACGGCTCGTTGTCGAACCGAAGGCGCGGCCACGCTACACGATGGCTGAGCTTCTGGCGGCATCGGACTATTCGCAACCCCAGCCGCCCGAGGAACGCGAATGGGTTGATGCCCCGACTGTAGGCCGCGAGCTTCTGTGAGGCGCGGCGAGGTGTATATGGTCGACCTGGAGCCGACGCACGGCCGTGAACAACGCGGATACCGTCCGGTCGTCGTGGTCTCACCGGATGAGTTCAACCTGGCGACCGGCCTACCCGTGATCCTGCCGATCATGAATGGTGGCGATTTTACCCGCCGTATGGGCTTTGCCGTGCCTCTTGCCGGGACCAAGACAACCGGCGTTGTCCACTGCGATCAGCCCCGTGTGCTCGATCTCAGCGCCCGCAATGGGCGCAAGGTGGAAAGCCTGCCTGTCGCCGTCATGGATGAGATTTTAGCCAGGGTCGCCACACTCTTTGAGTAAATTGGCTTTGGTGTGTGAGCCGACGAATGAACGCCCGGAGTGTCTCCCAAAAAAGAGGCCCGCCGTCATGCACGATTTAGTCCTGGCGAGATCACCCTAGCCCTCTCGAATCCGCACACCGCGGAGGCCACGGCACGGCCCGCCTTGTGAGAGGGAAGCCACACCCGCTGAGTGACCTTGCCTCACCGTCAGGAGACCGACCTCCCGCGGAATCGCCGCAAAAAACGCCACGCCAAGCGACGCCTCAGAGCTGCGACCGCGAGTCGCTCCCGTGCCTCTCAGGCCCTACTCGCCCGTCGTTTGGGACCCGGCCTCAAATACCCACGCCTGCGCATCGCAAAACGATGTCGTGGACCCACCAGAAACGGGCATTAGTCAGCGCCGTCACCGTGTATTTCCGGGGCTTCAGAAATGCGATCGCGCTTTTTGCAGCCATCGATCCTGCTTCGACCATCACCGTCATCTGGTCGTTAGAGGCCAACTGTACCTGGCCTTCCAGCAGATAAAGATTCCAGGGCGTGCTCGTTCCCTGCTGCAAAAGCCGGGTCCCGGGCGTGGCCGTAAACAGCAGGGCCTGACTGGCGACAAGATCGAGGACCTCGGGCGACAAGTCCCGGAAATGGTTGAAGGCGCGGAGACTCTCGGCCGCTCTTTGCGGAGACGCGACCTCCTGCCAATGCTGGGTGAGCGCCAGACGTTGGGCTAGACGAAGCTCCCCGAGATCTTGCTCGGTCAAGACCACCGGGCGTTGGCTGCGGCTATCGGCCTCGACATAGGCTTCCTCGGGCAACATCACGTTTGCGGACGTTCGGTGAGATGTATGAAGAACCTCGAACGGTACCCCCCGGCGCCTTTCCTTATGAATCAGCGTGCCATGGACCTTGGCCTTGATCCGATTCAGTGCCGTGATATCGCGCAGAGCGGCGGGCACGACCGAAACCAGGTTCAAGACATCCACCGCCGGGGTATGGGCATTCTCCGGGGCCACACACCCGGCAATACCGGGGTAAGAGTTGAGCGTAAGCCCGCGATCGAACAAAACCGGGCAATAAACCGGCGTGTCCGGGTACTGTAACCTTCGATACTCCAGCAAAAGCTCCATGCCTCGGTAGACACTCTTTTCCTGGTTCTTGCGCTGAAAGGCGGTGAGACCCGTCGCCACGACCCCGCTCACTGGATAGAGCTCTCGCACAACCGATTCTTCGAGAAAGAGCGAGGTCTCGCCCCACGCACGGGGTCCATTGGGACTGCCGATCACGGCAACCCGTGAACGCTCAGGATCCCTTTGCGTTAGTTGCTCGCGCAACAGGGTGAGGTTCAGCTGACGGGTTTTGAGGGCAGCGGTCGCTTCTTGATCAATCTGGAATTCCTTATTCGCGAAAAAGCATCCCAGGTCGCCGTCGGCTGTCAACATATAAAGACCAACAGGATGACTGATGATATCGGTGATCATGGCGTCCTTACAGATAAGGCTCGGTGAAGAAAATACTCCCTTCTGCGGACGCGCGAAAGGCCTAGTGTTCATGAGCCGAAAAGGGACCAGCCGACCGAAACCCCTGAGTTTCCGGCAAGCCGTGATCACAGACGACAGTGGGTAAAGAAGTCGCGCACGTCTTCGCCACCGGCTTTTTACGCAGCAGATAGCCCGTTGGCCGGCACTTCGGGGCAAAACCCTGGGGACGCCTCGTTACGCAGACCTTTAAGAGACACCGCACCCCCCTTAAGAGGGGTTTGCGGTCTAAAGGGCTATCCCTCCCGGGATATAGTCTCACCTGCGCGTTGGGTGTTCAGTAGCAACTGACCTGATTTAAGCGGGATGTCTATGAACCACCTACCCATCTTTCTCGATATCCGTGCGACCCGTTGTCTTGTCGTAGGAGGCGGTGACGTCGCTGCCCGCAAGGTTCGTATCCTCCAGAGCGCAGGCGCCCGCATCGTGGTGGTAGCCCCCGATCTTTGCCCCGCGCTAAACGCCCAGAAGACCGCCGGGGAAATCACCCATATCGCGCGCGGCTTTGATGCCGCAGACGTTGCTGGCGCGCGTATCGTGATCGCCGCCACCAATCGCAAGGCCGTCAATACGCTGGTCTCGGCAGCCGCCACCGCGGCCCATATCCCAGTGAACGTCGTCGATAATCCGGGGCTTTGCAGCTTCATTATGCCGTCTATCATCGATCGCTCGCCTATCCTGATCGCCGTCTCAAGCGGGGGGGCCTCGCCGATACTGGCTCGGCTCTTGCGCGTACGTCTCGAGACCATCGTGGGATCGGCCTATGGGCAACTTGCTACCTTTATGGCGCGGCGCCGCACGCTTGTACGCCAGCACATCCCGGGTCCTACCAACCGGCGGCGCTTTTGGGAACGGATACTTCAAGGGCCGGTCGCCGAGTTGCTCTTGGGCGGCCGCAGGGAGGCGGCGCGCACGCTCTTTAGTCAGGAACTTGCCGAATCCCAGGGACCCGCTCGGGGACTGGTATCGTTGGTGGGGGCCGGGCCCGGAGACCCCGATCTTCTCACCTTGCGGGCATTACGCCTGATGCAGGAGGCGGACGTGGTGGTCTACGACCGCCTCGTGGCCGCTCCGATTCTGGCACTTTGTCGCCGCGACGCGCAACAGATCGACGTTGGTAAGAACGCCGGGCATCACGCTGTTCCCCAAGAGGCCATCAACCAGATATTGGTCGATCTGGCCGCAGGAGGCCAACGGGTCGTACGATTGAAGGGTGGCGATCCTTTCGTCTTTGGCCGTGGCGGCGAGGAGATCGACGCCTTGGTTGACGCCGGCATCCCGTTTCAGGTGGTACCCGGGATTACCGCAGCCCTTGGCTGCGCCGCCTATGGGGATTTGCCGCTCACTCATCGCGATTACGCCCAGTCCTGCGTATTCGTGACCGGGCATTGCCAAAAAGACGGGCTCGCCCTGAATTGGACGGCCCTGGCCCAACCCCGTCAAACAGTGGTGTTTTACATGGGGGTCACGGCGGTCGCCGCCATAAGCCGCGAGCTCATAGCCCATGGCCTGCCCGCGACCACCCCTGCGGCCTTGGTCGAACGCGGTACGACCCCGGAACAACGCGTCATCACAGCCACCCTCGCTGAGCTCCCGCAGGCCGTGGCTCGGGAGGCGATATCGCCCCCAACGCTTGTGATCATAGGCGAGATCGTACGCCTCCATAATCGCTGGGCTTCGCGGACACGAGGCCAATCGCCCACGGCCCTGCGCGCGACCGCCTAAGGCTTGATCTCGCTATACCCGACTCCCGCCCTCCTCTTTTTCAGGACCGAGCTGTGAGGTGGCTAGGGCGTGCCGGCTCCGAGGGTCCAGGAAACGCCGATCACGATCCCTTGAGTCTGAGCCAGTGGGCGACTCAGTGAAGTGTTACCCCGTCGCTTCCGCAACACTTTTTATATTTTTTCCCCGATTGGCACGGACAGGGATCGTTGCGGCCGGTTTTGGGGCCTGTGCGGAGAGGGGGCGCTGATGGGGGCCGGGCTTGTGGATAGTCACGACGGGTCTGATCTTTTTGCCGGGTATTGAGCGCAGCAAGCTGCCGGACCCAAGGCCGCAATAAGGGGTTCGTCGGCCACGGGCGGCTCTCCTGGTGTCGCATGAGGCGGGGTCTGCATGCGAGCCAGTCCGAGAAGGGGTGCGGCAAGCTCAGGTCTATGGGCCCACAACGCCTCCCAACTGGTCTTATCAAAGCGCGTACCCAACACAAAGCCGGCCGCCCACGCCTGCGCGCTCCCGCGCCCATCGCGCTGAAAGAGGGGTTTGAGCGACGGAGGGGTGGTCGCAAAGGCATCGGCGATGCCATTCATGAGGCGAATCAAGAGCTCCATAATACGATTAGCCTGCTCTCCTCCCTGAAAAACGACCCCAACCTTCCCGTTTTCTTTATCCCACACCCAAGCCAACCACTCGGAAGGCAGTATGACCCGGCGACTGAGGAGGACAGCGGTCAAAAACCCCTCTAATTCGCCAAGACTCATAGCCTTCCCGGGGACCTCGGGTGATTCTAGGAAGTTTTCTAATTCCTGATATTCGCTTGCCGACAGTCCGTGATCCCCTAAGTGTGTTTCGGTCATGACGATATCTTCCATTTTGTAATCAGGAGGGTGGCTCTGAGGCCCACACGCAAGAAGTATACGCAACACCGTACGGAACTTCAGGTGCCAATCAATATACGGGCTCGCACGCCCGCGCGTCACCATTCCTCATCCGTCGTGGACTAACGTCGAGTATCGGGAGCGTCTTTGATGGCGGAGTCTTGGGAAGCGGCGTACCCCGTAGCTAGCTTTTGCGTCCCAAACCCTCCTCGACAGAACGCACGGCCGCCTGGACCCGAGAACTTAATTTCAACTTCCGGAGAATCGCCTTCACATGGAGTTTAACGGTCCCCTCGGATATACCGAGCGCTCGCGCGATCACTTTATTGCTTTGACCGTCCCCCAGGTGACCCAAAATCTCTCGTTCGCGTGGCGTCAACTCCTGAAAGGCCTCGGAACCGGGGAGCGATTGCGGTCCACTTTGCACAAAGCGCGCAAGCACTGGGGCAAACTCTGGGGCCACGACCATGGCGCCACTTTCGATCTGCACCAAGGCGGCGACCAGGCTCTCGGGCTCCATATCCTTTAGCAGATAACCCTGGGCGCCATGATGAAGAGAGGCGACCAGATCGGCCTCATCGCTACTTGTCGTCAGCATGACGATTGGGGTCGTAACCCCGCTCGTCCGTAAAGCCCGCAAGGTCTCGATGCCGCCGACCTTGGGCATGCGGATATCCAACAACACGACGTCAGGGCAGGTCTCGTCTATCAGCGCGCGGGCCTCAGCACCGTTACTTGTGGCAGCGACCACTTCGATGCCTCGTCGCTCCAAGAGATGCTGAAGGCCGCCGCGAAACAGGGCGTGATCGTCCACCAAAAGTACCTTCACAGTGCCACCCCGGGAAGGCCGATTTTTGCCTTCGCGGCCGGATCGTGAAAGGTCAAAAGAACCCGCGTCCCTTCACCGGCCTCGCGCTCAATCCGTAGCTCTCCGCCCATAGCACGGGCCCGCTCGCGCATAATCGCTTGCCCGAAATGCTCAGCTCCATCATGACGCTCGGCCTCCAAAAACGGCCCCTCCCCTTCGCCATCATCTTCGATCAACACCCGATAGTGATCATTCGCCTCACTGACCAAAAGTACGCGCACGGTCTCGGCGTGGGCATGTTTACGGACATTGGCCAAGGCCTCTTGGATCACACGCAGGACATGCGTCTGGTAGCTTGCCGGCAACACCCCATGCCAATCCTTCTGGACAAAGACCGGGATCCCGGTCTCGGCCTGAAAGCGCGCAATCGTAGCATCGAGAGCTGGCATCAAGCCGCCCTCGGCGCCCACCGCGCGCCAGGTTCCGATAAGGTCCCGGACCTCCTTGTGAGCCACATCAAGACCCGCATTCAAGCGCGTAAACTCAACGCGCGCCAACCGGGGTCCGTCTTGTTCTAGCGTCTCGCCGAGAACCTGGGCTTGGATGCGCACGCTCGCCAAGGTCTGGGCGAGCGAGTCGTGTAGCTCGTGAGCGATCGTCACGCGCTCTTGTAACAAGGACAACTGACGGCGTTCGTCTTGAAGCCGCAACTTCTCGATAGCCGCGCCTAAGTGTTGGCCGAGAGCCAGCAAAAGATCCCCGATATCCTTGTGACCGACGATGCCGGCGCGTTCCATGAAGAGATTGTAGATGCCGACGACACGCCCCTCGTAACGCAAGGGAATGGCGAGCAGCACGAGATCCTCACCGGGGAAAGGCTGACGCCCCCAGGACGCACAGCAGGCCTCAAGGCCGATGTCGACGCTCATCTCTCGGCGTCCCACCGCGTGCCCACAGAGGCAGCAGTCGAGCGTGACGCGCTGCTCTTTGGCGATGATATCCTCGGGCAGCCCCATACTCGCCACCAGCCGCAAATGGCCGTCATCGGTGAGCAATCGCACGACCCCGGCCCGCACCTCGTGAGCATAGCGCAGGGTGTAGAGGAAGCGCGGCAAGAGTTCATCAAGATCTTGAGAGCTCGCGATGCCGGCTGTGATGTCATTTAGGATGTCGAGCCACCGCGCGGACACCGGCAGAAATGCCCGCGCGCTCCGCTCCTGTGATAAAACGCTCAAGGTATCGCTCACGGTATTGATGTCGGCGACCAGCTCGGCAAATTCCCCGTCCGCGCCCTCCACCGGAATACGCGCCGCGAGATTGCCGCCCCGCACCCGGGCCGCCCAATTCCTGAGGTGATAAAGCGGAGTAAAAAGCGATCGGAAGGTCGCGATCCAGAGCGCCACAACGATGCCAAGCGCAAGTATCGAGGCGCCTAAACTGAGCTCGCGTAAAACCCCTGCGTGCCGATTGCCCACGAGCGCGCCCGCCCCAATGGCTGTGACCAAAAGCCCGGTCAAAAGCGCAGGCGCCACCCATAAAAGCCGCAGCCGACGCTTTCTTTGCCAGCCACCGGCCGGCTTAATGCCCCAAATACCCCATAGCCCCTGCTTCAAAGTCGCTTGCCCAAAGAAGGGTCGCGCCATATAAGACCCCTGACCGAAGATCGGCCCGTGCATGGTCCCCGTCACTACTATACTATCCCTCACGCTTAAGCTCGAACCCTTTCCCTCAATCGGGATGCGCGTAGATCCCGGGGCGAAAGAGTGTATCCACGGATTGGCTCAACACTCCGAGATAGGAATCGAGCGCCGCACCCATGTTCTCGCCCCACGACGGGTGCCCATAATTGAGATCCGTAAAGGTCCAAAGGCCCCGGCGCGAAAGACAGGCCGCGGCCAAAAGATGGACGAGTTCATCGGCACCCGCCCCTACGATACAGCCACCCAGCATCTGCCCGGTCTCTTCGTCATGCACGATTTCGATAAAGCCCCCAGCATCGTTATAGGCCTGCGCCTTGACCGAGGCGGCAAACGGAATCGATAGGACCCCGGGTGTAAAGCCGGCGGCCTCGGCCATATCCTCGGACAAACCGACGGCTGCCACGGGCACGGCCGAATCAATAACAAGCGGGACTTGATGCGGGTGGCGCTGGCGTTTTTCGCCTCCTACCGCGTTTTGGCCGGCAATACGACCATCATGCATGGCGCCCGCTGCCGTCATGGTTCCCCCGCGCATATCGCCTATGGCATAAAGTCCCGGTACATCGGTAGCGCAACTCTCGTCTGTCACCACAAAGCCGGCATTATCAAAGCGCACGCCGAGCGCTGCCAGACCGAGATCGTCTGACCGCGGAACGCGTCCTACGGCGACCAGCACACGATCAAATTGTCCCTCGCTGCCGTCGGAAAACCGGACCCAGACGCCGTCTTGATAGGCCTTGGTCTCCTGCACTGTCACACCCTTGCGCACGGTGACACCCAGCGCCACCAGGCGCCGCTCCAGAAAACCCGCGGCGCGGTCCGAGATGACCGGTCGATCGAGCAATCTCGGCCCCGGCTCAATTATGGTCACATGGCTCCCAAACTGGCGCAGGATAAACGCGGCCTCAACCCCGAGCGCCCCGCCGCCTACGCACAAGACGGTGTCTGCGGCCGGCACCAGGCTCTCTATGAAACTGTCCCCATTGACGATACGGATATGGTCTACAGGACACGTAGCCAAGGCGCGCGGTGCCGAGCCGGTTGCTAAAATAATCGATCGGGCGCTGATCGTGGTGTGTTCGCGGGGCCCACAGAGCCGGATCTCATGAGGGGCAACGATGTGCGCCGCCCCAATCCTCAGATCCACCGAGAGCGACTGAAGACGGACCGGAAGCCCACGGATCAAGCCGGCCACGAGCCTATCCTTAAAGGCGATTGCGGCCTTGAGGTCAGCTGTCAATCGGCCGCTTAAGCCAAGCCCCGCGAGCGCTTGCGTTTCGGCCAGAAGGCTTGCCATATGCGCCAGGGCCTTTTTGGGGACGCAGGCGCGATTCAAGCAGCTGCCGCCTAGGGTATCGCGCTCGATCAAGGCCACCTGCGCGCCTAAACGCGCGGCAGTGATCGCCGCCTGATAGCCTCCGGCCCCGCATCCCACGACCGCGACATCATAGGCTGTTTTCACAAGGCTCCCGCTCCCTCACATCTCCACGCGAGGCGTCATTGAGACGTCCGCGACAGCGCACGACGAAATCCACAAAGCGCTCGGTCCAGGGACAGGCCTTCACATCACGCAAATGGGCGTATTGAGCCACAAGATTCTTATAGATGAGGCCGTCATGATGTCCATCGACTCCCTGGCCGCGATCGACGGAAAAGGCAAACTTTGCTTGCGGACTCAGATCGACTAAGCGCGAATAATGGAACTCATGGGCCGGCATGGAGCTCTCGGCGTAAGAAGCCCCCCAGGCCCACGGGTGGGCGCCAGTCGGGCGCAAGACCATGTAACCATGTCCGACCGGGCGCTCCTCCATCACGACCCGGCCGGGGATGACACCGGCCATAGGATAGGTCTGCTCGTGCCACGTGAGGCTTTGCGAGAGATACATAAGCCCCCCGCACTCGGCATAAGCCGGCAGGCCGTTTTCGATCGCCGCGCGAATCGAGGCGCGCATGCTGACATTGGCGGAAAGCAGCGGCGCTTGAGTCTCTGGGAATCCGCCGCCGATAAAAATGGCGTCCACAGCCGGAATACAGGGGTCATTCAAGGTATCAAAGAACACAAGCTCTGCCCCTAAGCGCTCTAAGGCCGCGAGATCGCCTGGATAATAAAAGCTAAAAGCGGCATCCCGGGCTATACCTAAACGCAAGCTCTGGGGGGCGCTATGCGTAAGCGCGCGATCTGGGCCACACTGAGACCCGGCGTCTAAAGCTGCGAGGGCAGTCACATCGACACTGTCTTCGATGGCGCGTGCTAGGCGTGCTATCAGAACGTCCGCACCCCCCCACTCCCCGCTTGGCACAAGCCCGAGATGGCGCTCGGTAATGGTGAAGTCCAAGGACTCCCTCACAGCCCCCAGCACCGGCACATCGGTGTAGGTTTGTAACACGGCACGCAATTTGGCCTCGTGGCGGGCACTGGCGACTCGATTGAGGATCACGCCGGCTATGGGGAGACTGGGATCGAAGTGGCGATAACCCAATACCAGGGGGGCGACCCCGCGGCTTACGCCCTTGGCGTCGAGCACCAAAACAACCGGGGTCTTTAGCTGATGGGCGAGGGCCGCGTTACTGTTACTGCCATCGACGGCAACACCGTCGAAAAGCCCCTTATTGCCTTCCACCACCAGGATATCGGCCCCTACGGCCTCGGTCCGAAAGCAGCTATCGATCTCTTCTGCTCCCATGGTATGGAAATCGAGGTTGTAACAGGGGCGGCCGGCGGCCTTTGTCAGCCACAGCGGATCGATATAATCGGGACCCTTCTTATAGGGCTGCACGATCAGGCCACGGGCGCTAAGCGCTGCGCACAAGCCAACCGCGACTGTTGTCTTACCAGACGACTTGTGCGCCGCCGAGAGATAGAGGCGCGCGGTCATGGGTTTGGAACCGCACTTTGAGAGACCTTGGCGGGACGCTCTTTACGGCCGTGGACATCGATCGCGTCGTCTGCGAGGCTTACCGGCAAAAACGGCAGCAGGCGCACACCGATCAAGACGATCAAAGCCGCAACCCCGACACCACTCACGGCCAACAGGGTCTCCGGCCAATGCGGGACGTAGGGATGGACGACCCCGTCGTAAAACGAACTATGGACCACAAAGCCTGGAAAAAGCCGCAATGGGTAAGCCTGGCCTCCTATGATGAGCACATACAGTTGCGCCAAGCCGCCTACCACAACACCAGCACTCGCCACCACGATAGAGCGCGCAAGACGGGCTTTCGCCGTCAGCAATAAGACAAGCGGCACCACCCCACCCACGCCGACCTGTATGACCCAAAAAAGTAGGGTGTATATCCCTCCCGAGACCAACACAAAGCCCTCGATGCCGCGATACCCCGCTCTATAGAGGTTGGTGAGGTGATAGACCGCCACGAAATACAAAGCAGCCGCGACAAACACCACTAAAAGGCCCTTCAAACGTGTAAGAAGGCGCAAGCCAAGCGGGCGTGAAAGGGCGCGTGAGGCTGTGATCAACACCAAAAGGAATACGGCCAGCCCAAAAGCAAACGACAAGATAATAAAAAGCGGCGCCAAAAGCGCGGTGTCATAGGCACGACGCGCCGCCAGGAAGCCAAAAATGGACCCGGTACCGGTGGTCAAGACGAGCCGCCATAAAAACGCGACAAGTCCTATGGTCTTGCTGTGTCGCTCCAGACGCCGCTCCATCAAAAACCACAGATAAAAGCCGACCACCACAAGAAAGCCCGTGTAGAGATAGATATTCCAGGCGAATATCGAGCGCCATTGCGGAAACATGACGGCGTCTAAGAGATGACCAGGCCGGCCAAGGTCAAGCACAAGGTTCCAGAGCCCGCCGATCAAAAGCGCCACCGCCAAGAGCCCGGAAAGCCGCGCAAGCGGCTTATACGGGCTGCGGCCAAACACCGAGGCAATCGAGGCGACATTGAGCGCGCCCGAGGCGGCCACGATCAAAAACACGGCAAAAACATGCGGCATGCCCCAGACGATCTGATTGGTCATGCCCGTTACATGATGGCCGTGGGCTCGCATATAAAGCGCAGCACTGAGTCCCGCCGCCGCCAATATCCCAAAACCTATCACCAAGGCCCAGTAGCGAGCACTTTTCCCACCAATCTCTCGATACGCCAGTGTCGCCATAGACCCTCCCGCCTAGATACCACGATAATGGACGCCAGGCTCCATGCCGAGATCGGCGCGTATGGTTGTACTGGCGTACTGCGCCAAGCGCTGTGCGATCGCGCTCTGCGGGTCGTGCAGATTCCCAAACAGCATGGCCTTATGGCCGCGTCGCGCACAGGCCGCGACACAAGCGGGAAGCTTGCCGCGATCGACGCGCTCGACGCACAGCGTGCAACCCTCGGCCGTCCCTTTTCCGCGCGGCGCCCTGGGCTTTTGATCGTCCACTTTATGCGCCACAAACGAGCGCGCCTGATAGGGGCAGGCCATAAGGCAATAACGGCAGCCGATGCAGCGATGCTTATCGACGAGCACGATGCCATCGGCGCGCCGAAAC
>JAJYQN010000016.1 GCA_021794595.1 Pseudomonadota bacterium | reverse complement strand
GTTTGCATCGGTTTGGATGTGAATTTCATGACACCCTACGAAATGCTGCGAACAGAACGCGCAAGATTTGTTCTCAGCAGGGGCGGCGGTCATTGATGAGCGTATTCTCCGAATCCACCGTCGAATCCGCCACCCTCGCCTGGCTCGAGTCTCTCGGCTATGCCGTTCTCCACGGCCCCGACATCGCATCGGGCTTGCCTGCCGCCGAGCGCACAGATCCGAACTACCGCGATGTCATACTGGAGGGTCGCTTGCGCCAGGCGCTGGTGCGTCTCAATCCCGACCTGCCATCCGAGGCGTTGGAAGACGCCTACCGCAAACTCACCCGCAGCGATGCCCCCTCGCTTCTGGAGCGCAACCGGTCGGTGCATCGGATGCTTGTGGACGGCGTCACGGTGGAGTACCGCCGTAAGGATGGTTCTATTGCAGGCACCCAGGCGCGGGTGATCGATTTCGAGAAGCCTGATAATAACGACTGGCTCGCCGTCAATCAGTTTACGGTATCCGAAGGTCAACACACCCGGCGCCCGGACGTGGTGGTGTTCGTAAATGGCCTGCCGCTGGCCGTGATAGAGCTCAAGAACCCGGCGGACGAAAACGCGACCCTCCAAAGCGCCTGGCACCAATTACAGACCTATCAGGCACAGATCCCCGTGCTTTTTGCGACCAATGCCGCGCTGATCATTTCCGACGGCACCCAGGCGCGCCTAGGCGCAGTCGGTGCCGGCCGGGAGTGGTTCAAGCCCTGGCGCACGATTACCGGACGCGAAGAGGCGCCCCCCGCGTTACCGGAGCTCCAGGTGGTGTTGGAAGGGGTCTTTGCCAAACGCCGCTTTCTTGATTTGGTGCGCTACTTCATCGTCTTCGAGGACGAGGGTGGTGGCCGGCTCGTGAAGAAGATGGCGGGCTATCATCAGTTCCATGCGGTGAACGTTGCTATAGATGAGACGATACGGGCCGCCCTAATCCCCGTGCCCCAGGTGGCCGAGGCTCGGGGTCGTTATGGGACCACGGACCGTCCGGGCGGGGGCCTGGGTGATCGCCGCGTGGGCGTTGTGTGGCACACGCAGGGTTCCGGCAAGAGCCTCACCATGGCCTTCTATGCCGGGCGCGTCATCCTTCATCCGGCCATGGAAAACCCCACTATCGTCGTGCTCACCGACCGCAATGATCTGGATGACCAGCTCTTTGCGACTTTTGCCCGCTGCCGCGATCTCTTGCGCCAACCGCCGGTCCAGGCCCGCGATCGGGCCGACTTGCGCGAGAAGCTGAAGGTCGCGGCAGGCGGCGTCGTTTTCACCACGATTCAGAAGTTCTTTCCCGAGGAGAAGGGTGACCGCCACCCGGTGCTCTCAAAGCGGCACAACCTCGTCGTGATCGCCGATGAGGCCCACCGCAGTCAGTACGATTTTCTGGACGGCTATGCCCGTCATATGCGCGATGCCCTGCCGCATGCCTCCTTCATTGGCTTCACCGGCACCCCCATCGAGAAGACCGACGCCAATACCCGGGCGGTGTTCGGGGACTACATCAGCATCTACGACATTCAGCGCTCGGTGGCCGATGGCGCCACAGTCCCCATCTATTATGAAAGCCGCCTGGCCCAGCTCGCCCTGAAGGCCTCCGAACGCCCGCAGATCGATCCTCGCTTCGAGGAGATCACCGAAGGCGAGGAGAGCGAGCGCAAGGAACGTTTAAAAACCCAATGGGCGCGGCTTGAAGCCGTGGTCGGGGCGAAGGCCCGCATCACCCTCATTGCCCGAGATCTGGTGGCACACTTTGAGAACCGCCTCACCGGCATGGAGGGCAAGGCCATGGTGGTGTGCATGAGCCGACGGATCTGTATCGAACTCTATCACGAGATCGCGAAACTCCGCCCCGCCTGGGTGGGAGAGGCCGATGATCAGGGCCGTCTGAAGGTCGTCATGACGGGTTCGGCCACCGACCCCCTGGACTGGCAGGCCCATATCCGCAACAAACCCCGGCGCGAGGCCTTGGCCCAGCGCTTTCGTGACCCGAAAGACCCCTTTCAGATCGTGCTGGTGCGCGATATGTGGCTCACAGGCTTTGATGCCCCGAGCCTCCATACCCTCTATATGGATAAACCCATGCGTGGCCATGGGCTCATGCAGGCCATTGCCCGCGTCAACCGGGTCTTCAAGGATAAGCCCGGCGGCTTGGTGGTGGACTACCTGGGGTTGGCCGACGAACTGAAGGCCGCTTTGGCCACCTACACCGAAAGCGGGGGTCAGGGGCAAACGGCCCTCGATCAGGAAGAAGCCGTCAGCGCGCTCTTGCAGCACTACGAAATCTGCCGCGGTCTCTTCCATCCCTTTAATTGGTCAAAATGGGTCACCGGCACCCCGCAGGAGCGGCTCTCGTTACTGCCGGCCGCCCAGGAACATATCCTCGCCCAGCCCGATGGCAAGGCGCGGCTCTTGCGGGCTGTCACCGATGTGTCAAAGGCCTTTGCGCTCGCGGTACCCAACGAGCACGCGTTAAAAATCCGGGAGGATGTGGGCTTCTTTCAGGCAGTGCGCGCGGTGCTGGCGAAGAACACTCCGGGGGAGCAGCAGAGCGATGAGGATCTGAATCACGCCATCCGCCAGATCATCTCGCAGGCCGTGGCATCCGATGGCGTCATCGATATCTTCGCGGCCGCGGGGCTGAAAAAACCGGATCTCTCCATCCTGTCCGATGAATTCTTATCGGAAGTGCGCGACATGCCGCAGCGCAATCTTGCCGTAGAACTCCTACAGAAGCTCTTAAAGGGCGAGATCAAAAACCGCGCGCGGCGCAATGTCGTCCAGGGGCGCTCCTTTGCCGATCTCTTGGATCAGGCGATCCGCAAGTACCAGAACCGCGCCATTGAGACCGCCCAGGTGATCGAAGAGCTGATCGCGCTGGCCAAGGACCTGCGCCAAGCGCACGCGCGCGGCGAGGCCTTACATCTCACAGAAGACGAACTCGCTTTCTACGATGCCCTTGAGGTCAATGACAGCGCCGTCAAGGTCTTAGGCGAACCGACCCTCGTCGACATTGCTCGCGAACTGGTCGCCACCGTCAAAAAGAACGTCACCATCGACTGGACCGTGCGCGAAAACGTGCGCGCGAATCTGCGCGTGATCGTCAAACGCATCCTCCGCAAATACGGCTACCCGCCGGACAAGCAGGAGAAGGCGACCCAGACGGTGTTAGAGCAGGCCGCTTTGCTGTCCGCGCAGTGGGCGGTGGTGCCGTAAGGGCCACGCGCGGCAACCGCCTCGAGTTTGGGCTATAGTGGCGCTTTCGGCATAACCGTTACGGAGCATTGGCACTATATGATTTGGCGGGACGCGTCCGATAATACGAGCTGGAAGACCCACCGAGCCCGTCTTACTCTCGGCGGTACTTTGATCGCGGTCTTCACCTTGTTGTGGGTGGCGGATTCTCTTTCCACTGCTATCAATGCCCTTGTGGCCGTCGGCACTCTCGGTATGGCCTATTTCTCGTTTGTGCTCAATCGCCAGGCCATAACGACCGAGCGGCGCCGCATTAAGCCGCTTTGTTATTGCGAGCCAACGCCAGACCGGGCCCATCTGGCCCGATACGGGGTGGCCCCCAAGGCATACTTCTATCAGAAGAAAAATGGGAAAGAGCTTACGGACCATCAAGATTCGGACGCCCCTCTCCTCTTTCAAGCCTGGATTGTGAACGGTGGTACCGGGCCCGCCTGCCATGTCCGCCTTTGCCTGGGCTCCGATCATCTGGGTGCGTCGGGCGATGAGTGTAGCTGGACGGAACTCGTGCCGGTGGCGCCGGTCATCATTCCATCCGTAACACCCTGGACATTTACCTACGCATTTACGAGCGCCAATATACCGCCGTCAGGGCAACAAAAACGGCTGGGCGGCGAACAGAGCTCTATTAAAGGGTTTGTCACGGACCTCTGCAACAACGTCTCCAGAATTGACCTTCAGTACGAGGATATTGAAGGGAACATCTATCACTCCTTTCTTTCCCTTTTGCCTCGAAGTGGATGGACCGACGATCCGGATGACAGAAAATTTGAAGGACACGAACCGATGACACGTTTTGGTGAGGGGAAGCCCCTTCTACGACCCTGGTATACGTACATGCCGCAGGGAACCACCACACCCACAGGGCTTGTCCTCGACGAACGCGACGCAAATCGGCCACTGGTTTAGGTCTTTAAAAGCAAGCATCTCGCCACACTCCGGGTTATTCCGAAAGGGCTACTTATAACGTTTGCGCCCTTCCCCAATTCCCGCCACAATGCGCTTTCATAATAAGAACACGAACGGCGGGTCTATGCCCATTCCCACCTATCAGGACGTCATGCTCCCACTCTTACAGGCGGCGGCCGATCAAGAGGTCCGCGTATCCGAGGTCGTGACACAACTTTCGCAGGTCTTTCAGCTGTCAGCCTCTGAACAAAACACGCTTTTGCCCTCGGGCCGGCAGAGCGTGTTGGCCAATCGCGTGGGCTGGGCCCGAACCTATATGCACAAGGCGGGCCTTCTTTCGAGCTCGCGGCGAGGGTTTGTCCAGGCGACTGACGAAGGCCGGCACTTGCTTGCCACACACCCGCTTCGCGTCGATAACGAGACCCTGATGCGGTATCCGTCCTTTCGTGCCTTCCGAAGCCTGGACCGCGATATCGAGGACAAGGAGGCGTTGACACCCCCGCCCCTTTTGGCGCACCCGACCCTCACCCCCGATGAAATCCTGCGGGCCACTCACGAAGAGATGGAGGCGGGCCTCGCCGCCGAACTGCTCCAACGGATCTGGGCTGGGACGCCCGCCTTCTTTGAGAAGCTCATCGTAAGCCTCCTGATCGCCATGGGCTATGGGGGGACGGTGGCGCAGGTGGATCAGGCGCTGGTGGGTGGCAGTGGCGACAACGGCATCGATGGCGTGATCGATCAGGACCCTTTGGGGCTGGATCGCATTTATGTCCAGGCCAAACGCTATGCGGAGGATAACCCGGTGGGGGCCGGTGCCATCCGGGACTTCTTCGGGAGCCTCGATCGCGTGAAGGCCAGCAAGGGGCTTTTTGTGACAACCTCCCACTTCTCGGCATCCGCCCGGGAAACCGCGGAGCATTTGAGCAAACGGCTCGTACTCATTGACGGCAAGACGCTTGCGCGCCTCATGATTCAACACAATGTTGGCTGTCGGGTCCAGGAGACCTTTTACAGCAAGGCCGTGGATGAGGAGTTTTTTGAATGACAAATCCGTTCTTCGTATGACCTGGATAACGCGCCGATCGGTCATCAGATAGGCGTTGATATCCAGCGCGCCGCGCGCCTGTTGGATAAACGCGATGACCGGCCCGGTGCCGGCGTGTGGTTCAATGGATATGGTCATGAGTGGTTCTTCCCGTTCTTCTGAATATCCTTGATGGTCTTGTCTATGAGTATCCCCGGCGCAGCCCCCAGGCCAATAATGATAGCCAGAAGACCCAGGGCAAACGCCGTCTCCCCGGCACGATCAAGTCCAAAGAATATCCAAATGAGGACAAAGGCTATGAGAAAAAACATGGTCTATTCCTCCCCCGGGCGCGTACCCCGGCCATTATCGGCTACACGCTTCAAGCGCTGGTCTTCCTGAGAAAGGCGCCGGCCCTCGGGCTCATCGCCACGCGTGAAAGCTGCAAGGGCCGCGGCGAACAGTGCGCGGCTGTGCCAACCGAGTTCCCTGAAATAGGCCTCCTGTTCCTCGGTGAGCAGCCCGTTATTTTCATTGTTTTGTGTCATGCGATTTACTCCTTACCGATGGTCGTTTGGCCATCGAAATCCGGTGGCATTACAGGGTGCGGCGCGAGCGGAAATTACGGCTCCCGCTCCTCGTCTTGCCCCTCCTCTGTTTTATCCAGATCGTCCAGGCCTGCGGATCCGGGCGTCAACGGGGCCGCTTGGGTCGAGATCGGCTGTGCTGGTGCGAACGGCGTGGCGCCCACGGATTCAACCGTGCCTAAGATTTTGGCGAGCAGGCCCAAACCGGGGGCCAGGTGGTCGAGCACGAGGTCCTGGATGGAATCCGCCAAACCGGCATCGGGCGTAA
>JAJYQN010000143.1 GCA_021794595.1 Pseudomonadota bacterium | reverse complement strand
TCGCCCCATCCGGATCTAGCGGCGGACCCCGCAGACTTGTCCGAAGCTTTGGATAAAACCGCAGGCTGGTTGGCCGTTTGTCTTATAGAGGAGGCTGTAGCCGGGCGGCAGGAGATGCCGAGCATAAACTTCGTATTCATGAACGAGGATGGCCCCGCCGATCAGAAATGTGACGCACGTCACGAGTACGGCGATCCACGATGTTGCGGCAGCCAGCGATCCACGGCGGCTTGCCTCAGACGCCGCCGCTTGTGCAAGATACCCACGGTATTCTTGTACCGTTTTTGCAAGATGGTCCCGTGTGACTTGGTCTACCTCGCCTGCGGCTTGCGAGATCCTTTCGGCTCCCTGTTTCGTGACGATGTCGATTGCTGTGCCGATTTTTTTGCCGATGTCGGCTGTGGTCTCTCTGATGCCTTGGGACACAAGGCTTTTGAGATCGTTGCCAGCACGCACGGTCTGATCGTAAATCGTCTGAGAGACCCCACGGGTTGCAACCTCGATGCGGCCTGCGGCGTCAGATGACGCTTGAGCCGCCGCAATGCCATCCCGGATCTTCCTAAGTAAGATCCACGTGGCATCCTGCGGGCTGTGGACATCTATATCAGTGGCCGACATAACGACTGCATGCTTCTCAGCGTCTGTCAGCCCCTCTAGTGCAATGTCGCGCGGGGTCGCATCCGTGGACAGGGTAACACCCCCCGAGGGGGGTGCGGATTCCGGTTCCGGGACGCCGTAAACGGCATCGTCATCGTCGTATTGGCCGGTCATGTGATTACGCCTCAGCGAATGTCGTGGAGACTGCGGCGACGGCGGACTTGAGCCATCGCCCGACGTTCAGTCGGTCGATGATCATCCAGCCGTCCGCACCTTTAGCCGCGAGTACCTGCAGGCGCCCAGGCGTCGATAGCATCTTCTTAAAGGCATCTCGGTTGTCCAGGAACGGCAGGACAATTTCCTTGCCCTTAAACGCTTTTCGCGATTCATGCCCGTACCAGACAAAGTCGCGGGGATCGCCCTGGAAGGCGGGATACACTACGATCTGCCCTACGGGGTCAACATGACTCAGCACGCCGGACTTGAGACTTTTAATGAGTCCCGCAGTCGGAGTGTCGCCTTTTCCGAGAGAGTAGAAACAGGTCAGTGTGTACCCCAGAGTGTCGGCCAACTCCCTGATGAGATCCGCCTGTTGATTCAGTGTCTCCGAGGCACCCGCAGGCAAGTTGATGATGACGTCGTCCGGGTTGTGGGTCTCCAGCCAAGTCGCGAATCTCGAAACCGCAAGGCTTGCATCGCCCGCGCGATTCAGTGGCAAGATCCCAGACAAAACGTCGGGATCGCCCGTGTACCGGAGCGCAATATCGGGTTGCGTGGCGTCACCCTCGACGAGCGCGATTCTGCCCTTCATGGCTAATCTGGCCTCGCAAATCACGGAGGCCAAAACCGACTTACCAACCCCGCCTTTATCGCCGTCGCTGATGAATATGTGCTTTGTCATGCTGGGTCCCTCCTTAAGGGATTAGGGTTCTTCTGTTGACGAAGTCGTCCTGGCGCGCTTCGGCTCTTCGTGGTCGGTTGTGCCTCAAAAAGCACGGAGGCCAAAACCGACTTTCCTGCCCCAGCCTTGTCGCCGACGGATACGTAGATGCGTTTCTGTGTCATGGTCAAACTCCTTAGGGGATTAGATTTTTGTTGACGAAGTCGTCCTGGTCTTCTGGGCTCGGGCGTTGTTCCCGCCGGGGCACGGTCTTGGAGGGCGCCGGTGTCGGGTCCGGTAGATCGACTTGGTCAGCCACATACTTGCAGTGCGTAACAGCCCACTGCAGGCGCCTGTGATTGACTCCGAACCGGAGGCCCAGGTCGCGCCATGTCAACCCCGCGGCTCTCGCTTTGGCGATGGCCGACAAGTAAGGCGCGACGCGCGACGTTAGTCTCGATGCCGTGTCAGTTATCATAATTCGCCTCGCTCCTCTCATAGTTCTTACTTAGTGCACATTCTTGGAAATTCCAACGCACAACCATCACAATATTTACAGCGGACCCGCACTTCCGTCCCAATTCAGTATGACGAATGTTTCGATTGCGTGAAGCGTTGTGCTGAATGTTGTCTGAATACCGTTTGTTTCTTGTCGTTCTTGTGATGGTTTTATGCCGCATTTCCTGCCTACATAAGCCCGAAGTTAGACGGCCACCTTCGGTAGCCTGTACACACCGTCGCACCCCTTCGGGGCTGCCGGTGTCCGGCTTCGCCGGCGACGTTTCCACGTCTATAGACCAAATCCCAAGACCTCCCACAAACCTAAAAACGTACACATGTTTGCAAGAGGGTGCGGTGCGCGCTTCACGTGAATTTCCATGTGGGGATACTTAACGGGAGTCCTTATATATATGGAGTGCATGTGATGATGACCCTGAAGAGCCTTTCCGGTGGACCCGGCGCCGCCCGTAACGTCGTTTCGTATTGCGAGCATGAGGTTGGCGATACCCGTAAAGATGGGTACTACACGAAGGGTTCGGCGCCTTCCGCCTGGGGCGGCGCCTTGGCCGCCGAACTGGGAATCGCCGGGCCCGTCGACGGGCGGACGCTACAAGGACTTCTGGAAGGCCGGTTGCCGGACGGCCGGATCTTCGGCACATCCGGTGTCGAGAAAGATGGACATCGGCGCATGGGTATTGATTGCACATTCTCGGCCCCTAAGTCGGTCTCGCTCTATGCCCTCGGCGCCGCCACCCCGGAAATGCGTGACAAAATCCTTTCCGCCCACGACCGCGCCGCGGCCCGCGCCATGCGGCTTGTCGAGCAAGCGTTCCTGACCGCCCGGTATGGCAAGGGCGGCACCCAAGTCGAACAGACGGGCTCCGGGCTGTGGGCCGCCTATCGTCATGAAGATGCGCGGCCCGTAAATGGGCATACGGGCATGCAGATCCACACGCATGCGATTTTGCTGAACGTCACGAAGGGGCGCGACGGGCAGCTGCGCGCCATCGATCTGGCTTTCGGCAATGATGGGATAAGACTCAGCGGCGGCACATACCGTGCGGAGCTGGCCGCTGAACTGCGCGCCCTAGGTCTTGAACTCCGGCAGTCCAAAGAGGGATTCGAACTGGCAGGGGTCAGCGACGAGCAGATCGAGGCCGCGTCCGCCCGATCCGCCCAGGTTGAGGCTCAGCTTGAGAAGTGGGGCCTGACCCGTGATACGGCCACGGCCGCCCAGAAGACCGCCGCGAACCTCAGCACCCGTGAGGACAAGCGACAACTCGACCAAGACCAACAACGCTGGGAGTGGCGGCAAGAGGCCCGCGACCTCGCGATCACCGCCGAGATTCAGCCCCCAGGATCCGTGACCGGGGCGGAACCCGAAGCGCCCGCCGAGGCTGTGGCCTATGCGGTCGATCACCTGTCCGAGCGCGAATCTGTGATGTCCATAAATCGCGTGCGGCTTGACTCCCTATTACATGGAATGCACAGGGGCGTTACGCTGGACAAGGTCACGCAGGAGATCCAATCATCGGCGCGATCCTCCAACCTTTATGTCACCGGACGCGATCGCATTGTCACCAGGGAAACCCTGCGAACCGAGGCATGGCTTCTGGAGCGCATCGACGCCGGGCGCGGCACATCCACACCCATCACAACCGCCGAAGGTGCTCGGGCACGCATCGCCGCCCGAGAAGAAGTCCAGGGTTTCCAGTTTACGGCAGGGCAACGCGCGGCGGTTGCCGCCACCCTCACCAGCGCCGACCAGTGCGTGGCCATCAAAGGGGCCGCTGGGGCCGGTAAGAGCACGGCCATGTCGGCCCTAAGTGACGAGGCTCATGCGCAGGGTCTGCGCGTCGTCGGTCTGGGGCCGTCCCAAACGGCCGCCGACGGGCTTAAAGAGATCGGCGCGGACGATACGCGCACCCTTCACTCTTTTGTCGCTCGCAGCGATAAAGGCTCCTCCCCGCGCCTCATTATTCTTGATGAGGCGGCGATGGTTTCGGCCCGCGATATGCGACGTGTCCTCGAAAAACTGCGCCCCGACGATCGCCTCGTGTTGGTCGGCGATCCCAAGCAGCTGGACGCCGTCGAGGCGGGCAGGGTCCTGGAACAGATGATCCAGGAGAAGGTGATCTCGGTCAGTGAGATCACGGAGATCAATCGCCAGCGGGATGAGGCTCTGCGCGAGATCGCCCAGGCCTTCGCCAACGGCGACGCCGCCCGTGCCGTGGCCCTCGCCGAACGTTATATGTCGTCCGTTACGGTTATAGCTCAGGACTGGAAGGCCGCCGGGATCGAGCCACCGACCCCGGCACAGTCCGAGAAGAACCCCGGCAAGCTCCCGCCGCCTGCCGTGCGGCAACAGGCCATCGCCCGGGGGACTGCCGCCAAATACCTCGCTCTCTCCCCAGATGAAAGGGAAAAGACCTTAGTCTTGTCGGGCACCAATGTTGTGCGGCGCGCCATCAACGATCGTATACGGCAAGGCCTTCAGGAGTTGGGAGCCGTTGGTCCGGATGCCGCGACCGTGACGGCCCTGGATAAAGCGGGGCTCACGCGGGCGGCGATGAGAAACGCGCTCTCCTATAAGAAGGGCATGGTGCTCCGCCTAACAGCAGGTCGAGGTCGCGAGCGCCAGACCACCGACTATCTTGTGACCATCACGGACCCGACTAGGCACACGGTGATCGCCCGTGCGCAAGACGGCGCGGAGCGCGCGTTCGATATGCGCAAGGTCGACATCAAGAACCTCTCGGTCTTTACGCGCAGAGAGATGGCGGTGGCACCAGGCGACCGCCTTGTGTTCACGGACAACAACCGCACCTTGGGATTCCGGAATAATGAGACCGGCACGGTCCGCGAGGTCGCCGACGGCGCGATCGCCATAGAAAAGGACGATAAGAGTCTAGTGGTCCTCGATGCGCAAGCCATGCACACCCTCGATTACGGCTGGGGCATCACGGTCCATAGGTCCCAAGGACGCACGATCGATAGGTCGATCGTGGCAGGCGAAGCGTGCCGTGTCGCCACAAGTAAGGCTGCCTATGTCTCCTGCAGCCGTGAGCGACTAGCCCTCGATATCGTCACTGACAACATCACGCGATTAAAAAAAGCGTGGGCCAAGACCGCCGAGCGTCTGACTGGGCACGAAGCCATGCAGGCCGACGGTCGTGTGGCGGCGCTGGAAGCCTTGCGCGCCGAGGCGCGAGTGGAGATTGATAAAGAGAGGCAGGAGCAGGCGCCGGAACCGGAGGCCAGGCCCGAACCGGCTCCGGCCCGCGAACGTGAGTTGGGTGACGATTTTTGTCTCTGAGCGAATTTCCATGCGGGGTCATTTAGTAGATACACAACACAAACAACGGAGGTGAATGATGGATTTTGATCATTGGGAAGAGTTGCCGACATTCATAGGCCCGCGCATCTCGCCGGGGCTGCGAGTTCGCCGGTTGGTGATGGAGCAAAATTTGCGTGACGAAACTGCGCGGCGCGCGTCGATCGATCTGTGGGTCGAGGCGTGGCGCGCGGCCTGCGAGGCCGCAGGCGGCAACCCGAAGCCCCGCACCGTCGCGATCGTGCGGCGGGCGAGGCTGGACGAATATATAGATCACATGCGACGACAATATGGGGTGGCGGCCTGTAGCCCTTTGCGTCGGGAGGACGAGAAATGGCTTATCTAGACGTCAACATGAAATCCCTGGTGCGGGTGCGCAAAGAACGCGTCGCGCTTGAACGGCAGGCATGCACAATGTTTCGTGCCCTGCTGAAAGCCGAGCGAGGTCGCTCTGGCCCCAGTGCGCCCCTGTTGCGGCCCAAGGGGCGCGAGGCGATCGCTCGGCGAGTCAAGGTCATCGAGTCTGAGATCCGGAAGATCCGTAGGCAGATCCGGAAAATCGGGGGCGGATGGTGATGGCCGCCTCGACGCACATCGACCAGGTAGACAATGACGCGGCGCAAGCCGCGGCGGCGGGGTTCTCCAGGCACATCCGGATATGCGGGCGGTGCAACCTGCTGTCCGAACGCTTGTGTCGGACTGGGCGTGCATTGCGGAATGAGAAGTATCGTACGGTCATGCAACGGTGGAGGCGCTGACGTGGACAATCAAAACGTAACGAGTAATTCGGACATCAACTGGGCCAGCGGCGAGCGCCCAACGGTTGCGATTCTGTGTGCCATAGTTGGCGTGGTGGGTGGGTTTATTGGCGGAATGGAGGGCTTACTGGAATGGTTTGGTCGGCCCCTCACGCCTGTGCACCTGATCCCTACATGGATCTATTATCTTATCCGTAGTTACGGTGTTGTGCCGCCGGTGCCGGGCGGCTGGATACCAGCCGCCCTGGCGGTCGGGTTCGGGGTCGGGTTCGGTGCCGCAGGGTGGATGCTGGCCACACGCGACAACGTGCGCCATATCCGTGGCTACGTCTTGCACCGTAAACCGAAGCCGGTTGCCCGCGCTCTACGCCCCGGTCGGGATGAGGTGCCGGGGATCCAAATTCACCCGAAAATAACCATATCGCAGCGTCAGGAAACTCACCACTTTATGGTAGTCGGTGGTACAGGTGCCGGGAAAACCACGATCCTCTGGCCATGGATTCAGCAAGCGATTTTGAGACAAGACCGCGTGCTGATTTTTGACTCGAAGGGCGATTTCACGCAGAAGGTGCCTGAGCCATTCACACTCTTGTCCCCGACCGACGCACGGTCTAGCCGGTGGGTTTTGGGCAAAGATATTCGTACGAAACTGGAGGCGCAGGCGCTGGCCACAACACTCATCCAAGAGCCGCCCGGCGGATCTAAGTCGGACCCGATGTGGATTCAGGGGTCGCGGGCGCTTGTGGCTGGCATGATCGTCGACCTTCAAAGCCGGTTTGGTGAACGATGGGGCCTCGACCATCTCGCTTTTGAATGTGCCGCGGCGTTGGCGAATTTCGAGAGATTAAAAGCGTTGACGATCCGCGAAGCGCCGCTTTGTATCATGTTGTTGGGTGGGGAGGATGCCGAGGGTCCGAATCGGACAACGATGGGATTCCTTACCCAGATCGTGTCTGCTTTCACAAATATGATCCATCTGGGTGTTAGCGCTAATGACATGAAGGCCAATTCAGGATGGAGCGTGCGCGAGTGGTTAGCTGGTAAGAGCCCATCCACGGTCGTGATCGGATTCCGTGGAGAGCAGTCGGAGCAGATGAGCCAAGCGTTTGCCGCGTCGATCATCGAGCGTGTTGTCCGGCAGGTCGGCGGTATGCCCGACGCCGCGCCCGAGGCACGGAGAATCTGGTTGTGCATTGACGAGACCCCGGTGGCGGGTTTTATTCCAAGCATCACGACGGGATTGACGACGTTACGGTCGAAAGGCACGCGTATCGTGACGGGGTTCCAGACCTTAGCCGCCGTGCGGGAGAGATACTCTAAAGATACGGCTCAAATCTGGGAAGGTCAGTGTGATATCAAAATCATCGGCAAGCTCACTGCGGGCGCTGACCAGGAGTGGGCGGCGCGATTGCTGGGCGATCGAGAGGTCGAGCGTTACAGCCATCAGTTAACCCAGTCTCCGGGCATGCCCGGGGGGCCGTCAAGGTCCGGGTCTTGGCAACGGATGCGTGAGCCCGTCCTGATGCCGTCAAGTTTTGGCCAGGAGCTTGGCATGCAGAAAGATCGGCGAGGCCGCCTGAAGGGCCCCCGGGCGTTGGTGCTAGCAGCTGGCGAAGCGGCCCTACTAGGCTGGCCTCTCGTGCCGCGTACAAGCCTACGCGAGCCTGTGGCCGATGCGCGTTGGATACGGCCGGGCTACCAGGCCCCACCGTGGGGTCGGGACCCGCCGCTCGTGGCCCCCGAGATCGCGGGAGTGCCCCCAAAAACTGGGGGCGGCGCAGACGCGAAGAAAATAAAAAAGGAGCAGACGGTAGAGCTTAAAGGGAGGGTCCCGCAAACGCCATCCCAGCGGGCCCCAAAAGCTCAAGCCACGAAAGACGCTGAGACCGACCCTTTCGGTGATTTGGTTGGTGGTATCTTGGCTGACGTGCTCTTGTCAGACGCGTCCGTTGTCGTAGACATCGCAAACACTGCGGGCGATACCACAGCCCCAACAGCCCCCGGCGCTGCGCCCCCGGTTCCTGGAATACCGGAACCGGAATCGCCGGAATCCGAACCCGAACCGGGAGACTAAGACATGCCGAAGCGCGAACCCAATACCGCATCGATGACGCAGCCCCTCGGTCCCATCTGTAAAGTCATCCTCGCCGGGGCGGTCCTCGCAGTCTCGCCGGATGTCCGGCACAAGAGCCGCCGGACGACGCCCTGGACGATCGTCGTATCCGGTGATATGGGGCCGCTATCGGTCAGTATCGCGGATGATGCGGGGATCCGCGTCGCCGAGCGCCTCAAAGTCGGGGATTTCATCGTCGCTGAGGCCGCACTGATTCCGAGGGGCGCACGGTGCGAGATTCGCGCGCTCTTGATCCAATCAAACAGGGAATCAAGGCTGCCGGTGGTGCCCACAAATCCGGCGCAGGTCGCGGATGCAACCGGGGCCGATGCGGGAGGCCGGGATGCTGAAGGCCTTCCATGGGAAGACGTGGGGTCTTAACGGAACGTGTGTTATTGTGTACCAGAGAGTTCCATCTGTGTGGACATGTGGCGCGGGGCTTGATACGGTTAAGCCTGCTAAATAAACCACGTCCCGGGAGGACAACATGTGCAGATTCTATGAATACGCGGAAGGGCCGGAGTGCGTCGAGGTCGTGAACTGGCGCGCCGCCGTAAACAATGCGGGAGTCGCCGCCTCGATAGAACAGACCAAGGATCTACTCGTGCGGGCACCCGCGTGCCTTGTGCCGCACGGGAGCGCCGACGATTACGCTAAGTACGGTTTACTGGCGCTGACGGCGCGGGCGGGTGTACCCCTCGTCGAGTTGGTTATGGCATAAGCCGCGGGAGCGGGATCTGCGCCACGGGGCCCATGGAGGGCACTCTGTTGCCCGCCAGTGCCCAACTCGGTTGGTGGTTTTGTAAGGGCGCAGCGACGCCCCTACGTTAGCGAACGAAATCCTTAATCGGATCGTTGTTCAATACGGCTTTGGGTTTTGGTATATACAGCAGGTAATCCCTTTTTCGTATCAGTCTGTTACGGCATTTTCGACAGTCGAAGTACCCATCCATAGAATTCGAAAATGTAAGGCTAGGATATGTCGTTTGGCAAAATGGGCAGGATACGTTGATGTACTTGTTTGCAATATCTCTTTGAGCCTTAACGAAATCCTTCCGATACGTGTCTGTGTTGAATAACTTACCAAAGGACACCGCCACTCTGGGCGGTGCCACCCCTAAAACAAATCCGGCAACGAGTCCGAAAAACATCATTATAGGTCCCACTATCAATCCAACAATTGGTACGAACGTAATAAAAAACCCAGCCACAATGGTAGCTACCCCGGCTAGGCAACCCGCTCCACTTCTAGTGGTCTTTTGCGTCCTTGCGATCATTAGTACTTCATTGTTTATAGTCTCTGCATCCGATGGTGATAGTTCCATATGAACGTATTTCGCGTTCTTCTGATTTTCACGATAATCCTCTAACTGAAAGTGACACGCGGGGCACGTGATCGCTCTCTCGCTAACGACTGTGTCGCAATTTGGGCACCTGTACTCTGTCGCGTTATCCATTTTGGCTCCTCAGTAGAATCTGTGTGTGATCTCAGTATATTCGTTGCCTTGGAAAGATATGGGTCCTAGAAGAAGGGAGATAACCACAATCGGCTCTTTCAGTGGGCTTGTAGGAAGCCCGCCACGCCACGATCTCACCCCACCCTTTATCGGTAGTACCCCCATTTTAAGGCTTTAAGCCCGGCATCCGCGCTCATTCTCCATTCGCTCCTTGGTCTCCTGCAAGTCTCGGATCTCGCCCCCAAGCGCCTCGCCGTGGGCGTCGCTTACAAGGGCTACGCCAGGCTAACCCCGCCTGTCATGGCCCTTGCCGCTCCGTAACCCCTCCCATGGCTTACCGGCGCCACTCGTGAGGGGCGAGAGCCGACGCAAGACGCAGAGACCACAACCTGGAGGCGAATATAAATACGAACGAGCGCAACACGGATGCCATGGGCCATACGGCCCACAATGGAGGCCAAGTCAACCCCGAGGGGTTCAAGCCTCAACAATCCGCAGATGTTCAGACCCAAACGCTCATCCCGATGAGTGACACGGCGGCGGACCTCCAAACGATCCGCGCCTTTTTGGGAATGAGCACGAACAGCCTACAAACCTTGTGGAATCTGTGCCGGGGTGAGGATCGCGCCTTTTATCGGCAACGGGTCGCTTCGCTTGCCGACATCACACGCACCATGCGCAACCATCGGAGGACATTCTAATGGATACCGACATTCACCAGACCATCACCAACCAGATCATTGAGGCCATGGAGCAAGCGCGCAGCACCGGGCGCCGTCTCTGGGACAGTCAGCCGTCTTTGCCCATGAACCTCACCACGGGCAAGCCCTATTCCGGCATCAATGTCCTGATGCTCTGGAGCGCGGCCATCACGTGCGGTTACACCTCCCCTTACTGGCTCACCTACAAGCAGGCTACCGACAAGGGCGGGCAGGTTCGCAAGGGTGAACGCTCGACCTTGTGTGTACTCTACAAGCCCTGGGAGAGCACCGAGACGAACACGGAGACCGGCGAAACCGAGACCACCCGGGGCGCTGTCCTGAAGTCCTTCCGCGTGTTCAACCTCGACCAGATCGACGGCATCGAGGGCCCCGCGCGGGAAGTCCGCGCGCCTTTCCAGGCGATCGAGGACGCCGAACACATCTTGCGGGCGAGCCCGGCGCGGATCATTGAGGGTGGCGCGCAGGCCTTCTACCAACCGGCCACCGACACCATCCACCTGCCGGCCCGCGAGGCCTTCATAAGTCCGGAAGCCTTCTACAGTGTCGCCCTTCATGAGGCGACCCACAGCACCGGCCATGCCAGCCGCCTTGCCCGCGATTTTAGCGGACGCTTCGGAACCGAGGCCTACGCCTTCGAGGAGCTGATCGCCGAGCTTGGAAGCGCCTTCCTGAATGCGGACCTTGGGATCATCGGCAGCACCCTACAGGATCACGCCGATTATCTGGCCAACTGGATCAAGATCCTACAGAACGACAAGAAGGCGATATTGACAGCCGCCGCGCAGGCCTCCAAGGCGCACGGCTTTATCCGGGGCTTGCTGGCCGAGCGGGGGCAGGAGGCGGCGTAGGCCACGGAGGTTGTGGAGAGCCGGGCGCTGTGGGCGCCCGGCCAACCAACTACCGGGCCGGAACCGACAAAAACGCAAAAGACAGCGCGGAGGGGCGGGTTGTGTGGGCAGTCGGGGCAGGATGACTGGCGCAACGACCGTATCGTCGGCGGACACAAAAAACAGCCGGTGATCCTTGACTTATTGTGTATCGGCTCATAGCATAGATATCATATCGTATCATACCAGGAGATCACATGGGACGCGAAGCCACCATCAATCAAGAACAGATCAATGCAGCAGCCGAGGCCATCAAGGGAGCGGGACAAACACCCACCCTCCGCGCCGTGCGGGAAAAGATTGGCGGAGGATCAATGGGCACAATCAGCAGGATGCTCCAGTCATGGAAAGACACCCAGGGACGCCCAACCGCCCAGGAGGTTGCGATCCCGCCCGCCTTGGCGCGGGCCATCATCGATCACATGGGCATGGAGATCGCACAGGCCAAGGCGCCTCTGATCGCCGACCTTGCGGAGTCCCGGCAGGCCACTGCGGATCTGGCAACCGAAAACGAGCGCCAAACAAAGGAAATTGAGGATCTGACCGGGCAGATGGCGGCCCTAGCAGAACAGAAGGCCGCCGCCGATGGTCGGGCGGCGCAGCTGGTGGCGGAACTCGCCGCCGCCCGGGAAGAAGCCGGGCGGGAGCGTCGCGCCGCCGAGGAGGCGCGGGTGGAGGTTGCCAAGGCGGCGCTTCGTTTGGAGGCCATGCCGCGTCTGGAAGCTGACCTGACCTTGGCACGGGAGGCCCTGGAAACCGAGCGTCTGGCGCGGGTTGCGGCCGAGCAGTCCGCTGCCGTGGCGCTGGCCAGACTCGAGGAGCGCGGCGGGCATCGTTAGGCGCCGCAACCAGCCAGGGGGGCCTGGACGCGCAGCCCTGCTACTCATCATGATCTGGCAGAGTCACCACTCCAGAGGATGCTGGCGTCATAGTTGATTGGCGCTTCGCACCACGTTCGGGCCATGCTTGCGGCGGCGGCATAGCAGGCACCCTAGGGAGGTCTCCTCTTAATTCGCGCCACGCTTTCTCCACAACACCATGGAAGACCGGGACCCGTATCCCGACCAGCTTCTCGCCCTCAAAATCGAATGGTGGGCCCCCCGTGTCAGGATGCAAATGTACCCCAGGGCAAAGCGCCGCACTGTGGGCGAGTTTGTTCCGAAACCAGTCTTTAAGGTTGTTGATTTGCTTATCCGTTAGGTCGGTCGAGAACGGCGGATGTTTTAGTACATCTAGCCGCGTTTTGTTGCCATTTGGTTTCAGTAGACCATGACCAATCGCATCCGTGATGCACAGCAACAATAGGGTTGCTGAGTACCCCAATATGCCGCCATCACTCTTAGTGTGGGCGAGACATATTTTCACCGTGGCTAGGTATTCTTCTATGATTTCGTGGTTCAAGTCTTTAATGCTGTTATGTAGCGCCATACTATCCACCCCTTAACTAATGACATCCAGCGTTCCGTACTGAGACCCACCAATTCCGAACCAAAGATGGGCATTAACAACAACGGCGCTGGGCGCAATCCAGCGCTCGGTCATTTCTTCATATCAGGCATTATGCGAGAATGTAGTAAGTGCCGTTCTATCGCTGGTTTCATTGAATGCCTTCCACCCTCGGGTCCGCGCAAACTCGACAAAGCTTGCGTATCCTGCATCTGACATCTCCACTCTAATCCGACCGGCGGCGGTATCTTCGACATCAACACTACCAGATAAGCGACGCCGCTAGAGCGGGTGCGGCACATCCGCGCCTTTAAAGTACGCCCTAAACATCGTATCAAAGCGTGCAGTAAATGAGATGCGGTTCGCGTCCTCGTAATTGCTGTGTATTTGGCCAATTTGTGTCATTGCGAGCAGCGCCATGGCAACTATGTTGGTAAGTAATTCCCCGGTGGCAAACGGTCGCGGGTCGAAGCACACCATGTCGTTGCCGTAACTTGCATGAACGATCGTTCCGCCGTGGACAGAACCGTTAAGGTACGTCATGGCCCTCTTCAGAGTGGCGGTTAGGCCACTAGTTCCCACGTGGTGCCCCGCTTGCCGCAAGATCTGTTCTTCGACCATGCGCGTCAGGAAAGAGAATGTCACCTGCCTTACCTGCCCGTCTTCATGCGTCCGCTTCGGGAGATCCTCCTTTGTCAAAAAGGCGGATACCTCTTCGTCTGTCGTTAATGCAGGGCTACCGAAGAACGTGCCGCGAAGAAAGCGCTCCAGTTGCGGGCGAGCAAGGGTAGCAGAGGCCGATCCGTACTGTATGGGGTCTAGGCGAAGCAGCCGGGTCGAGGCAGAAGCGAGGTCTATGCTCGATTTCAGGAGCGTTAGTGCTAGCCTTGTGCGGTCCGTTGGCTTATCAAATGGAAATTGGCCCAGCTCGCCGGTAATCCCTTCGACAAGTTCGTTGGCGGCGGATGCACGGTCCTGGATCTCGCGGAGTTCGGAATCCCACATATCGTTACTCGTATTCAATGCGGTGCCAGATGCCCGCGTGAAGACATTGCCATAAAGTCCATTCGCTAACCACAACCACGCCATCCGGGTCTCCCGGCTCGGAGTCCAGGTCGCGCAGAGTGACACCCCGGCGGTCGCGGGAGGCGACCACATAGACGGCTCCTGTAGCCACATCCTTATAGAGCATGACGTCGTCGCCCATGGCGGTATTCTAAAAGAGGCGACAGACAAAACGAACCCCGGAAAATGGGGGGTGTCCTGCTCCCGCGTGAAGCAATCCGGCCGAAACCGCGCTAAGATGCCCCCATAATTCGGCCCCGAACGGCCGGGCGATTTCGCCAGCCGAGACCACCTGATGACCACGGTCCACGCGATCCTGGATGATCTTGCTAGATGGACTACTGATGCCCACGATAGGGGCGATAGGTTTGAGCGGCTGATGGCCGCCTATCCGCGTACCAACCACTCTGGCCAGACATGGCCGCCGCGAGATCACTCTAAATGGGGGGGCGCATATATTGCTCGGACAGGCAAATCTCAGGAGCGCTGTTTCGGCATCGCGGCACCCCAAGCGCTAAGCGATGCCCCAACATCCTGCCATCGCGAAAAATTTCCTGAACTTGACGCACGCTTCGCATTGTTATGATGTCCTCTCATATTCACATAATTCAATACAGTTTCTGCAATATTTGGGCTCAGAGGCGGCGTAATACGGCAACCACACTTAGTTCCGGATGATGCCAAACATGCACCTTTATTGAGGCAACGGCCGATTGATGTTGCAGTATCCTTTACATTATTCGCAAGACTACGCCAAAACTCGCGAGACACATTGTTAAATAATACCCTTAAAGGAGTTCCTTCCTTTAGGTCTAAGAATTTCCAATGGGCATCGTTACTAGGGACCAACTGGCAAATATTCTCCAACCGTCTCACGTGATCTGAGGATAGCTCACCTACCGCCTCGTAAATGAGAGTATACGGAATCAAATTCTCGATTTCACGCTCCTCCAAACATATGTGAAGTGTCGGAAACAAAGGTTCCCTTGCAGCTGAGGCACAGTCGTTGCTTGTTCTGCTAGGCGGCGCAGTAGGGCAAGATTTGTCAGAGTCTGTTACACACACAACGAAGTTCTTCATTCTCGCGATCTCGCTTTTTTGCACCTCAGATGTCCTTGTCCCGCCACCATTTAAAGGATGCAGACTTACATTCATGCCCGTACGGGTAATTATTGCGTAATGCCAGGCGCAATGGATATATAGCGCCGCGTCTACTATGTCCTCAGCGAGAACGTGACTCAATGGAACCCCGTGATCAGCAACCCAAGCTAAAGAAATGGCCCATTCCCCTTCGGGGCGCCTCATCGGTTCCTGCACGCCCGCTATAATCCTTATGCGGAATGGTGCTTTATTGGCACCATCAAGAATGGTTGGGGACTTGTGAAATATAGTTTTAAGGACCCCTTGTGGTACTGGTGACATAGCCACTTTGTCCACAATGGCTTTTATTACCATGGCGCTTCCTGCAATGGCATGCTCCCCCTTTGCAACCGCATACAATATCTGTTCGAGACCAGAACGTGATTCGGTACTGGTCAAATCGATATTGGCAAGATCGTCGTCTAAAATAAACCACATGCTAAATGTCTGGCTCGAAGAAACCGAACGGCCAATCCAACAGAACCCCCTGCTCGTCAAATTTAGATAACCTAGCGGTCGATGTCCCAACCCGACTCTCATTCGCTTCGAACAACACTATCGAGACGTCATCAGGCTTCAAGTGTCCTTCTTCAATTAAATGCCCCAGCCGGTTTACCAGGTGAGGGCTGTGTGTCTCTACCACAATCCGCGGCGGTATGGTGTAGTGCATGGGCGCGTTTCTCGCGTCGTCCCTATTTTTCGGGCATGCCACCGCCGCGATGACGCTACCTAGTGTTGCTTGAAACGCTGGGTGCAGATGGAGCTCTGGTTGTTCGACTACCACGAAGCTTGTCGGACTTGACCGAGATCTAACTCGATTGCTCGATAGCCATAATTGGGCCGCTATGGGCAATACCTGGGAAATTCCAAAACCCATGTCGGCCACGTTCGATTGGCGAGAGTCGTTTGGGGTTTTAGCCATGATCACTACTTGGGCGCCCTCGCGATTCGGTTCAACATCTACGTTCAGGTTGTCGTTCAGCCATCTTCTAAATCTAGATAGCTCGTTTTTGCTCAGAGAGTCTAGGAACATGGGTAAGTTATGACCATCCGGGTCAATCTCTGACACGGATAAATCAGCGCGCCGGTAGTACCGTTCGGCCGTTGCACGCAGGGGTTTTAGGTATCGCACACCCAACGCGGACCTGCCTGCGGTATCATCTAGCATCTCCAAGAGTATTTCAATATTTGCGGCAATTAGCCTGCAAACCAACTTCCCAATAAAGTCGTCATTACGGGCTAAGATTTCGCGCGTATTATTCCAGGTTGGTGGCCCATCAAGCCTCTTTATGATCTGTCGGATTTCATCCGGGTCCGCCACAGGAATTTGGCTCGCGATTTTCGCCGCTGTTTTTTTTGAAGTGTTCCGATGAAGCGCGCTATGAATAAGATCGGTTGCCATGGAGCGCCATGGGCTAAACCGAGTCCGATATAGTACATTAGGCTCATTGGAATGATGCCGTATGAAGATCAGGCGCGGGAGCAATCTGCCCTGTTCAATAAGAGTATCGTTCGGTTCTACAGAAAATGGTGTGTCGCCTACTGAAAAGTGCTCCAATTGTGCAGATGAGTTCATACGGAGACAAATTGTAGTCCCGGCCACCGTTATTTTAAGCTGTTTTGTATAGGTGGATTCAGAGGTTGCGTCTTCCGCCATCGTCATGGATACCACAGCCCGTTCAATATGCAAACCGTTGTGGAATGGCGTGTCGAACTCTGTAATAGTGAGCGGACCGGAGCCGCCGCGTCTATGCTTGTCGGTGAGGTCATCGAACTCAAGGATTAACTCTAGGTCAGTCTCCCCATGAGTAACGGCTTGAGACAGTGTGCCATAGTCGACCAAGTCACCAAACCACAATATGGGACCACGTTTCTTCTCTGCGGCGCTTTGACGTAATAGGGGAAATAGTCGCGCAAAGGTGCTTTTCCCTACGCTATTGCGTCCGACTAACACAGTTATTGGGCGTAGTGGAATAGGTGGGCTAATGTCATAAAGGGTCCGCAGTCTACATACCCCGATTGCTGAAAGTCTACCCATATGTCAGGCCACAGAGTTCCGTTAGCATATCGATACCCCATTTATCCAAATAGCTACAGTAAGAAGCGTATCACAACCAGGCTTGGTTACTCTGATACCGAGTGGCCTTTGGCGCACACAGAATACAAAAGTTTTTGTTAGAGGCAGTAAGCGCGACCCTAGGGTTGAGGCGGGTGCGCGGACAAACAGTAGTGCTGAAGGATATGGCGACATGTTATCTAACGGATCATAATACCACCATTGACTCCCAAACTGGCAACGCCAGACAAACCGCAAAAAGAGAGAGAGCCAATGGCCACCACGATCCACACTATCCTGGACGATCTCGCCCGCACGGCGACCGATGCCCGCGATAAGGGCGATAAGTTTGAGCGGCTGATGGCGGCCTACCTGCGCACCGACCCCCTCTACAAGGACCAGTACAGCGATGTCTGGCTGTGGGCCGATTGGCCCGGACGGGATGGGCGGCCGGACACCGGGATCGACCTGGTGGCCCAGGAACGCGATACAGGCGGATTCTGTGCCATCCAGTGCAAGTTCTACGATCCCGCCCATACCCTCCAGCGCAGCGACATCGATTCCTTCTTTACCGCCTCGGGCAAGGCCCCGTTTACGAGCCGTCTTTTGATCTCGACCACGGATAAGTGGAGTAGGCACGCGGAGGAGGCCTTAGAGGCCCAGCAGATCCCAGTCGCGCGCCTGCGCGTACAGGATTTGGACGACAGTGCCGTGGATTGGAGCCAGTTCGCCTTAGACCGCCCGGAGAGCCTCACCCGTAAAGCACGTAAGAAGATCCGCCCCCATCAGCAGCTCGCCCTGGACAAGGTCAAGGCGGGCCTCCAGGCCGGTGATCGCGGCAAGATCATCATGGCCTGTGGGACGGGTAAGACCTTCACCTCGTTAAAGATCGCGGAGCAACTCACACCGGTCGGTGGGCTGGTCCTATTCCTGGTGCCCTCGATCTCCTTACTGTCCCAGTCCCTCAAGGAATGGACCGCAGAAGCGGCGGTCCCCCTACGGGCCTTTGCCGTCTGTTCGGATACGACCGTCGGCAAGAAGAAAACCAATGAAGATTTGCGCGTCCACGATCTCGCCTATCCGGCGACAACCGATGCCGGGAAGCTCGTCCAGGCCTTCCGGATCCCACCCCGCGAACCGGGACTGACCGTCATCTTTTCGACCTATCAGTCGATCCAGGTCCTGGCCGATGCCCAGGCCCGGGGGTTACCCGACTTTGATCTCGTGATCTGCGACGAGGCCCACCGCACGACCGGCGCCACCCTGGAGGGCGAAGAGGAGTCCCATTTCGTGCGGGTCCACGATCAGCGCTTCCTGCGCGCCCGCAAGCGCCTCTATATGACCGCCACACCGCGGCTCTACAACGATGGCACCAAGACCAAGGCCCAGGAAGAGGGTGCGGTGTTGTGCTCCATGGACGACGAGGCGCTCTATGGCCCGGAGTTCTATCGGTTGGGGTTCGGTGAGGCGGTCGGGGCCGGGCTTCTTTGCGACTACAAGGTCATGGTGCTCGCGATCGATGAGAAGGCCGTTGGCAAGACCTTTCAGGGGCAGATCGCCGATACCAACAACGAACTGACCTTAGACGATGCTGTCAAGATCGTCGGCTGTTGGAATGGGTTGGCCCAGCGCACCCCCGCCGAGGAGGGAGGAAAGACCCTCGGCGCCCCACGGGCCCCCATGCGCCGCGCCGTGGCCTTCGCGCGCTCGATCAAGGACTCCCAAAAGATCGCCAAGCTCTTTGGGCACATCGTCCAAGAGTACCTGTCGGGCGCCGCGGAGGATAACACCTTGCTGCGCTGCGAGGTCCAGCATGTGGACGGCACCTTCAACGTCTTAAAGCGCAATGAGCGCCTCGATTGGCTGAAAGACGATACCCGCAGCCAGGGCGCCGTCTGCCGGATCCTCACGAACGCCCGGTGCCTGTCCGAAGGGGTGGATGTGCCGGCGCTCGATGCCGCGATCTTCCTAAATCCACGGGATTCCGTAGTTGACGTGGTGCAGTCCGTAGGCCGTGTCATGCGCCGAGCCGAGGGTAAGGAATATGGCTATATCATCCTCCCCGTCGGCATCCCCGCCCACCTCACGCCCGAAGAGGCCTTGCGGGACAACAAGAAGTACAAGATCATCTGGCAGGTCTTACAGGCCTTGCGCGCGCATGACGATCGGTTCAAGGCCGAAGTCAACAAGCTGGAACTAAACAAGTCCCCAAGCGATCAGATCCAGGTCATCGGCGTCAGGGGCGACGGCCTCGACCGAGAGGGGGACCGCAGCCGCCCAGTGCAGACGGTACTCAGCTTCCCGGAGATCGGCGAATGGCGCGACGCCATCTACGCCAAGATCGTGCAGAAGTGCGGGGACCGGCGCTACTGGGAATCCTGGGCGGGCGATGTCGCCCAGATCGCCGAGCGTCATAAGGCGCGCATCGAGGCCTTGATCGAGGGCGCACACCCGGAGCATCGGGCGCTCTTTGATGACTTCCTCGCAGGACTTCGCAAGAACTTGAATCCCAGCATCACGGAAGCCGATGCCATCGAGATGCTCTCCCAGCATCTCATCACCAAACCGGTCTTCGATGCCCTGTTCGCCGGCTACTCCTTTGCCGACCACAATCCGGTCTCGCAATCCATGCAGAAGATGGTGGATCTGCTGGAAGGCCAGGCCTTGGAAAAAGAGACCACCAAGCTCACCAAGTTCTACGAAGATGTCCGTACCCGAGCGCAAGGCATCGACAACGCCGAGGGGCGCCAGCGCGTGATCCTGGAGCTCTACGACAAGTTCTTCCGGACGGCCTTCCCGCGCATGGCCGAACGCTTAGGGATTGTCTATACGCCGGTGGAGGTCGTGGATTTTATCCTGCACAGCGCCGAGGTCGCCCTGCAAAAGCATTTCGGGGCCCATCTGGCCGACGCAGGCGTGCAGATCCTGGACCCTTTTACCGGCACGGGGACCTTCATCGTCCGTCTGTTGCAATCGGGGCTCATCAAGCCCGAGAACCTGCCCTACAAATACACCCATGAGATGCACGCCAACGAGATCGTGCTGCTCGCCTACTATATCGCGGCCATCAACATCGAGAGCGCCTATTACGCCCAGACGGGTAAGTATCAGGCCTTTGAAGGGATTGTGCTGACCGATACCTTTCAGATGACCGAAGGCCGCGACCTCATCGATACCGCCGTTCTTCCCGAGAACAGCGAGCGCGTGAACCGCCAGAAACGTCAAGACATCCGGGTCATCATCGGCAATCCACCGTACTCGGCCCAACAGGAGAGCGAGAACGATAACAACAAGAATCTCGCTTACCCCACCTTGGATAGCCGTATCCGGGAGACCTATGCGGCCCAATCGAACGCCAAGCTCGTTAAAAACCTCTACGACTCCTACGTCCGTGCCATCCGCTGGGCGACAGACCGCTTGAAGAACGACGGCATTATCGCCTTCGTCACCAACGGCTCCTTCCTGGATGCGAACAATATGGACGGGCTGCGCAAGTGCCTGACCGAGGAATTCAGTCACCTGTACGTGTTCAATTTGCGGGGGAATCAGCGCACCTCAGGTGAGTTATCCCGCAAAGAAGGCGGTAAGATTTTTGGGTCTGGCTCGCGGACCCCCGTCGCCATCACCATCCTGGTCAAAGACCAAGCGCATACAGGCCCCTGTGCGCTCCTTTACTACGACATCGGGGACTACCTGAGTCGGGAAGACAAGCTTGCGATTATCCAGGGCCTGCACAATATAGATAGCGTGCCCTGGCAGACACTTACCCCGAATGCCGACGGCGACTGGATCAATGCGCGCAACCCGCTCTTTGAGACCTTCATGCCCTTGGGTAGCAAAGATGACAAGTCCGCCCGAACGGTCTTTTCGATTTATTCTCTGGGCGTTGTAACCAATCGTGATGCCTGGGCCTATAACTTCTCGCGCTCCCGTCTCGAAGCCAATATGTCCTCCATGATCGAAACCTATAACCGGGAGACGGCGCGGTATGCACAAGCCTGTGAGGGTCTTGCTAAGGACGTACGGCCGGAAGTGGAGGCCATTGTTGATGCGGATCCGAAGCGCATTAGCTGGACTCGTTCCCTGAAAGCCGATGCCAAGAAACACAAAATATACGGGTTTGAACAGGCATCACTGGCCCCGAGTATGTACCGTCCGTTCACAAAGGAGTGGCTCTATTTCAATCGCCGATTTAATGAAATGGTCTACCAAATGCCCCGTCTCTTCCCGACGCCGGAACACGAAAACATGGTGATCTCGGCCACCGGGATCGGGGCGAGCAAGGCGTTTTCAGCGCTGGTCTCCGACTGTATCCCAAATCTGCACATGCACGACACCGGGCAATGTTTCCCTCTCTACTGGTACGCGAAGGCCGACGATGCCGAAGCACCCGACCCGCGCGTGGATATGTTTTCCGACGAGGTCACACCCGATACCCATGGCTACATCCGCCACGAGGCGATCACCGATGCGGCGCTGGCGGCGTTCCAAGGGCATTATCGGGACACGACCATTAGCAAGGAGGATCTGTTCTGGTACGTCTACGGGATCCTCCATTCCCCGGAATACAAAGAGCAGTTCGCCTCGGACCTCAAGAAGATGCTGCCGCGCATTCCCTATGCCGGGGACTTCTGGGCCTTTAGCCAGGCAGGGCGCTCCCTGGGCGACTGGCACCTGCATTACGAGACCGTGGAGCCCTACCCGTTGACCGAGGACGCCCCACGGCCTCTCACGGACGCCGACTACCGAGTCACCAAGATGGCCTTCGGGAAAAAGGACGGCAAGCCGGATAAGAGTGTGATCGTCTATAACGCACACCTCACGCTGCGCGATATTCCGCTGGAGGCCTATGATTACGTGGTCAATGGCAAGTCGGCGATCGAGTGGGTCATGGAGCGCTATGCGGTGACCGTGGACAAGGACAGCGGGATCCGGAATGACGCTAACGATTGGTCGGAGGATCCGCGGTATATTGTGGAGCTGGTGAAGCGGGTCGTGAGGGTGAGCGTGGAGACGGTGGGGATTGTCGCCAGTTTGCCAAGCCTGCAATCTCTCTCTGATGCTAATCCACAATGCTAACGGACGGGTTAACGATGCCCCGTGGAGTCGGTGGCCGACCGTTAATAGAATGGGCGGCTGAGGCGCGAAGTATACGCATTCCAGCCAAGACTTCGAGCGTCAGAAAATCTATCGAGGCCGGGTGGGGCCGAGCTTGGAGTAGCGACGCCAGATGACAGAAGGACAATCCAAAGCATCTCTGGACGTTTACCAACTCCCCACTGGTCGCCCAGCGCCCTATTGGGGTTCGGCCAATCAGGCCACGCTGACTGCTGCCACGCAGCACTTACAGAGATGCTTCGATGAATTACTGATCTCGGACGAGAGGATGGCGGGTTTCATTATCAAAATGCAACAGATCGACATTCAGGGAGTCGTGTTTGGCGGCTGGGCTCGTGATCGGCTTATCGAGATGCTCCGTGGACACCACTGCCCCTCTAGGGACGTCGATATGGTGGCCCACGGGCCGGTCTCGATCGAGCAGGCGTTGCCGTCCTCGGCGGTCCGGAACCCGTTCGGCGGAATCAGGGTAGAGGCTTCGCACATGCATTTCGATGCATGGGATTTACCCAACACCTTCCTTATCAGAAGGCACCGACTGCCCGTCTCTTTTGAGCAATTGCCCTTTACAGCCGATTACAACGTAAATGCCATCGTATTTAAGCCTGCGCAATTCTTTGGGTGCGCAAGCCTGTTGGATGCCGGAGCAATCCATTCAGTGCAAACGGGGATGCTCGATTTTGCAGCCGACGAGGTAGCGCAGCCACTGGTGCAGGCTGCGAGATCCATTATCCTGGCTGTCCGACTCCATCTCGCTATCTCCGACACCGTGCGGACTTTTCTGCGCAGTACCTGCTACACCGAGAAACTGCGTCAGGTAGTACTGGGCAGCATTCGAACCTACTGTCCGACCGAATGGGAGGTCGCAGCCGTATCACTTTTCGCATCGATCGTCGAGGGTGACCAGTGAGCACGACATTCCGCGATGAAGGAACTATGCCGACGACAACTTACTTCTCGCACTGTTGGGGCGTTTTCGAAGGCGGTGGCGTACGGGCAGCAGCCCACGCTGGCGCGTACGCGGCTGCGAGAGAGGCAGGTATTATGTTCGGACGAGTGGCGGGTACTTCTGGCGGCTCGATAGTCGCGGCGCTAGTTGCTGCGGGCGCCCCGCCCGAATACATCAGCGAACAACTTCAGGACACAAATCTATCCCAGTTCCTTTCCAAAGCTAATCCTCGGGATTCGGTGTTTACAGAGCGTCCCTGGAAGCTTAGGATTCTACGTCGCATCGCTTTTGGCAAGTGCAAGACGCTTGCTAACGTGGCGCTGGACTCGGGGATTTACAACTCTCAACCGTTGCAGAATTGGTTGGAGCCTCACCTTCGGCGTCTGGTTGCGCCGTACCGGGCGTCTGGCACGAGTGGCCCGGTGACGTTTGAGGAACTGCTGCTACCCCTGCATGTTGTGGCTACTGACCTGACGACCAGTAGGCCGAAGGTCTGGTCGCGGGAGTCGACCCCGTCCGACAGTGTCGCGCTAGCGGTTCGCTGTTCATGTAGTATCCCATTCTTCTATCAAGCTGTCAGGAATCAGCAGTCCGTGCTGATCGATGGAAGTGTAGTCAGTAATCTTCCGTCCTTCGTCTTCACTCATCTACTCGATTCAGGCGAGGAGCGGAGCGGGCTCTCCCGCGTACTAGTCTTCCGTTTGATCGAGGACGATGCCGGACACCAGTCGGTCTCGAACTTATCCGATTTTTCTGCGCGATTATCGGGCGCCGTGATTAACGGTGCGTCCCATATCCAGTCTATTCTCCAACCAAGCGTCTACGATGTAGTAATTCCTACAGGACCGATTAAGTCGACCGACTTCGAGAATGTCGGAGAGAAGGAGAAGAAGCAGTTACTGGCGGCGGGTAGGGCGGCAGTCAGGAAGTTCATAAACAACGAGCGCATCAAAGTGCGAGCCAATACCGCACGGCCACGGTTCCATGGATTTGACGAAAAGATGTTGTTATTGGTGCAGGAACTCCAGGGATGCAACAAAGTCTTCCTAGCCATCGGGAAGTCGACGTACTGGCTGGATTTCATCTTCCCGACCATCCTGTCCGCCGCACGTCGCGGCATCCAAATAGTATGTATAACGGAGCGCTCAGGGGACAAAAAAGAAAAGCGGCGGCTGTTGTTGCTGACGCGCTTAGGAGCCAATATCGAGTACGTGTCGGATGATTGTAAGTTACCATTCGATGGTTTTATCTTTGATCCAGAAACTGACAAGACCAGCGCGATATTGAGCACTGTGGATGGCGTCGTCGGTACAGCCGATTTCTATGTACAAGAGCGAGTCCGTTTCTATACCAGAGATAGCGATCCGGCCGTGCTAGAGATGCTAACGGAGCGGCTGACCCCACTCTGGACGCCGAAGCCGTCCGGGGTGAGACAGTTGCCATACGTGATGTGTCCTGAGCAAGATCTTTTTAACCTGCTCAGGACGGTTCCCCAGTACGCTAAAGCCACGTTCCGTCTTGATGAAGTTGCTATCTCCGACAACGTGCTGGTGCTGCAAGAAGCGGTGAAGGAGTTTAAGATGCTTCAGGTCAAGCAGCACATACGGGAACTTGAGACGCGCCACCGCGGTCTCTTCGAACCCCTGCGGGTCGATCTACTTGGTGGCCCAGGGACGATCGTTACGCCGCCGGTCCTAGAGCGTGTGGGCACCCAAAACCTTGTTCTTATTGAAGGCAGCGCTCGGTTCTTTCATTGCCTAATTACAGGCGTGAAAACTGTCAGAGCCGTGATCGTAGATAACGTTAGCGCAGAGCTTCCGGGCAAGAGCCAGAAACGATTGTCATTGCTCCGGTTGACCTCGTCGACAATGCCGCTGACGGAAAATTACCCACAAATGAACCGGTCGTTGTTCCGGCGCATTGAAGACGCTGTACACCCATATGTGCCAGAAACACAGGGAAATGGCTATGGAAAAGTATGATCTGTTCGCATTTGTCTTGATGCCATTTGCATCAGATTTCGATGATATCTATAAATTGGGAATTAAGGAGTCAGCCACATTGCTTGGTTTCCGCACCGAGCGCGTCGACGAACAGATCTATACGGAGAGTATTTTGGACCGCATCTACCGGCAGATAGATCTCGCGGATGTTATTATCGCGGACATGACGGGTCAAAACCCCAATGTCTTTTATGAGGTAGGGTACGCGCACGCCAAAGGGAAGTTATGCATACTGATAACATCTAACGCTGACGATATCCCGTTCGATCTAAAGCACAGACGTTGCGTTATTTACGGTGGCTCAATTTTAAGTCTGAAGAAAAACTTAAGCAAAGATCTGGCGTGGGCAAAGGCCGAGGTTGGGAACGAGCGGAAGCGCCATATAAAGGCCATACTTCAGCCGCTCAGAGGAGAGTTGGAGAAGGATAGGATGAAGGCAGTAGGGCATGTCGACTTCAAGGTTGATCTGTCGTATGAATCGAAAAAGCCCTCGGCGGAGATCTATTCGGCGTATTTTTACTCGACCGAGGGGTGGGTGATTTTTCAGAAGGAGCAGATGTGCGCGTCGACGAATTCTGACATTCCAGATTTTGATAAACGGCACCTCTTAGAGCTTCCCATAAGAATACTGAATAAGGATTCGTGGGCACAGGTGAAATTTCGATCAACGAAGACTCTGGCTAGGGCATGGGCAGGAGAAGAAATGAAGGAGTCTTACAAGCTAAGGGGTCGCAGCATACTTCGCCTCATAACCTCAGAGGGGAATTATGATTACGAGCTATCAATTGATGTTACTGTCGAAGAGTTTCCATTTTAAGAAATATCGTCCACCCTCTAGCCCTCGGCGTTCTGTCGATACCCGCCTACCCCAGCATCGTCACCAGATCCTCAGCCTTCAAATGGGTATACCGCTTGAGCATCTGCAGCGTCTTATGCCCCGTAATAGCGGCCACCTGCATCGGATTGAGACCCTTCTCAAACAGCCGTGAGGTGGCCTCATGCCGTAGATCATGGAATGTCAGGCCCTCTATCCCCGCCGCCTCACACACCCGCTCAAAGGCTTGGCTGATCGAATCAGGACGCATGCCCCACACACGGCCGTCGATGCGCCGGGGGAGCCCGTCTAGGACCGCCAGCGCCGCCGTAGACAGCGGCACTCGCCGGGGTGTCCCGTTCTTGGTTTCCGGTAGGAGTAAGACCCGCGCCTTCCGGTCCAGGTGTTCCCAGCGCATGGCGGCGATCTCGCCCCGCCGCATGGCGGTCTCGATGGCCCATGTGATGAGCGGGCCTATTTCGCCACCGTAGGTGCGGGCGGCGGCCAAGAGGCGGGGGTGTTCGTCATCGACCAAGCGGCGCTCGCGACCCTGGGGGAGCTTAGGCTTACGGACACTCTCCACGGGGTTTGTGAGCGACGCCATACCCCATTCCGCGCGGGCGACATTAAAGAGATGGGAGAGGACGGCGAGATCCAGGCGGACGGTATTCGGTCCGGCCCCTTCCGCTTGCCGTTCTTGTACGAAGGTTGCGATATCCTGGCTCTGGATGCTCGCCATCGATCGCCGAGCCAGGGCGCGGGTCTGAAGCCCTTTCACGCGGCGACCTTCCCGTGCGGCATTTTTCTTGCCCGGCACGATTTCGCGCTGGTAGCGAGCCAGAGCCTCGCGCAAGGTCGTGTTCTCGGCTTCGACGCGGGAGACAAACACGCCGCGCGCCATCTCGGACTCCAAAATGGACGCCCAGGCCTGGGCCTCGCCCTTTGTGTCAAAGGTTTGGGTCTGTTGGGGATACCCTTTGCGTCGGACTAGCCCCTGCCAGACCCGCTTGCCACCCGGACCCGGTCGTTGTACGAATGTCGCCATGCGACACCTCCAGCGGGTTAATGAGGCCCATATACCTCACAATGTCGCATTATTGTCGCAAAAGGCGGGGGTTTTGACTAGGGATAACGCTAAGTCCTTGATTTATTGGCTCCCCGGGAAGGACTTGAACCTCCGACCCGGTGATTAACAGTCACCTGCTCTACCGACTGAGCTACCGGGGAACGCAAGGCCCGCTATGCTACGAAGCCCGGGT
>JAJYQN010000031.1 GCA_021794595.1 Pseudomonadota bacterium | reverse complement strand
CGGAATAGCGCAAGGATGGCCCCGGATCGCTCCGGGGCTTCCCTGGTCGGCGCTACGCGGCCTCCGTCCGCGCCTCGGCATTGTGCCCCTTGATGAACGTGGCGGCCTTGCTGGCGGCTGCGGCGGCCGTGAAGACGGCCTTCCGATCACTACGCAGCACGCGGACCCAGTGCGCCAGATAGTCGGCATGGTCGGCGCGGGTCTGTGGCAGGATGCCGACCTCGGCGCAGAGGAATGCAGCCCCAAGCTCGGCTACCAGCTCCTCCATGGCGTAGGCCTCGTCACCGAAGCGGGTTGAAAACTGCCGGGCAAGACGGGACTGGTGGCCCGTCGAGTGGGTCGCTTCGTGGTAGGCCACTGAATAGAACGCCTCAGGGCTTACGAAGGTCTCGCGGCTTGGCATGTGAATCTCGTCCCGGCTTGGGATATAGCAGGCCTGGGTCCCGCCTTCGCGGATGGGGGCCGGCGTGTGCTGCAAGAGGGCTTCGGCGTCGACCAGGACCTCGAAGGCCGGACGGGCTTCCGTGGCCGGGGCTGTGATGCCGTCGATCTGGTCGAGGTTGAACACGCGAAAGGATTTGAGGACAGCACCCGTCTTGGTCTCGGTCTCGCCGGTCTCGGTGTTGGTCTCCTGCGACTCCCAGGGCTTATAGAAGATGCACAATTCGGAATGCTCACCCTTGCGCACCTGGCCGCCCATGGCCTGCGCCTGGCGGTATGTGAGCCAGTACGGGGACTTGTACCCGCGCGACATCGCGGCACCCCATAGGATGAGCGTGTTCATGCCCGTGTAGGGCTTGCCGGTGGCGAGGTTCAGCGGTAAGGACGGCTGGGCGTCCCACAAGCGGCGGCCCTGGCCCTGGCTGGTCTCCATGGCCTCCAAAATCTGATTCGTGACCTGCTGGTAGATGTCGAAGGTTTCGCCCCCCTGCGGATTGTTGAGACCCGAACCCTCGACCTTGACTTGGCTTCTGGCGTCCTGCTTGCGGCTGTTCGTATTCATGTCTTGTCTCCTGTTTGTGTGGTCCTGCGTCTTGCGTCAACCGTCGCCCTCACTGAGGGCCGCGTCAGCGAGCGGGTTACGACCGGCGGGGACCGTGACAACGCGCCTTACCGTTGGCGCGGGACCTGCAAGGGAGTCGCGAGCGCAAGCGGCACCGGGCGACGGCTGACGCTGGCAGGACCATGGAGACAAGGGAGGAATGAGAACAGCCGCGGACGCCGGGTGACAAGCCCTTGACCGCTCTTGACCGATTTGAGATTTTGCCTTGTTTTTGGGGGTACTAGGGTAAGGGCCAGGGTGAGATCGTGGCTCCTGGGGCTTCTCAGGCGGCCGTTTTATTCGGGCGTCCGGTCCCCGCGGGTATCATTGTGCGATCCTTGTGCGATGCCACAGGCATCCCACGGGCAATGCCACAGGCATCCGCTCAAGGGCCATAAGCGGCTGTTTTCGTGACCAATGCCACGCCAGGGCTGGCCGTCGTGCGCCATCCGCCCGACCTGCAGACAGGGCCGACGAAGTACATATTCGCGCACTTGGCGCCATCCGGCCTTTGGGGTAATCTAGCGGGTACTATCACAATAACTACGGGCATTCGGGGCATGTAATGGACAAACTCGGGGGGGGGGGGCGACTACTGCCAGGCAAGTCGCGCCATCGGTTTACACGCCGGCATCCGAATACCACGGTCGTCTGTTGTATGTCTGTCCCGAAGACCGCTTCTTTTGCACACATTTTCTTGAACGCGCGGTAGCCGCCCGCAAGGCCGGCTACGAGGTCCTGGTGCTCGCGCCCGACACGGGCTCCGGTTCCATCCTTGAAAACAGCGACCTCACGTTTGTGCCGCTTCCCCTCAAGCGCCACGGCACCAATCCTTTCGTTGAACTCTGGGGCGTAGCGCATCTCACACGCCTTTATCGCCGCCTCACACCCGATATCGTCCACCACATCGGCTTAAAGCTCATCTTCCGCGGGACTCTCGCCGCGCGGCTCGCGCGCGTGCCCCGCATCGTGAATGCCCCGGTCGGCATGGGCTTTGTGTTTTCCTCGCAATCTCTTAAGGCCCGACTGCTGCGGCCTGTCGTGCGCGCTGGTTTAAAGCAACTGCTCGCCCCCGGACAAGCGCACGTGGTGTTCGAAAACCCCGAGGATCAGACCGAATGCGTGCGTATGCAGGCGGCTCCTTTGGACCGGACGGTGGTGATTCGCGGGGCTGGCGTTGATACCGAGGCCTTCCGGCCCAGCCCGGAACCGACCGGGACGCCCGTCGTGGTCATGGCCGCACGTCTCCTATGGGCCAAGGGTGTGGGCGTCTTCGTGGAGGCCGCGCGGCTCTTGCAGGCCCAGGGCGTGGACGTCCGCTGTGTCCTGGTGGGCGGCGTGGATCTGGCCAATGCCGCCTCGGTCCCCGAGGCGCAGCTCAAGACTTGGCACGAGGAAGGCGTTATCGAGTGGCGGGGCTTTCAGAAGGACATCCGTCCGGCATTACGCGAAGCTGCCCTCTTCTGCCTGCCCACTCATTACCGGGAAGGGCTGCCCAAGGTCATCCTGGAGGCCATGGCTATGGGGCGGCCAGTCATCACGACCGATACCGTCGGCTGCCGCGAAGCCGTGCGCGACGGCGATAACGGCTTACTCATCCCGTCCCGCGACCCCGCGGCGCTCGCTGCGGCTATCAATGAACTGCTCGCCGACCCTCTGGCGCGCAAGCGCATGGGGCGGCGGGGGCGCGAACGGGCCGAGCGGGAGTTTGCCACGTCGATTGTGGTCCAGGACACCTTCCGTTTGTACGCATCCCTCTTGGCGATTGCGACTTAGGCAGGAAAGACAGTGGATATCTCGGTTGTCGTGACGTTTCACAATGAAAATCTTCTGGCTCACTGGATGCTTAACATGTTCGCGCGCACACGTGGTCATGCCGAACGCCAAGGGTTGCGCGTGGAGATGATCTGCGTCCTCGACTCGGCCAACGAGGACACGACGCGCATCGTCACAAACCACGACACGCTGCGCGCGACCGATACCGTCATCCCGGTCACGAACCGCGACCAGGCTGTGAGCCGCAATGACGGGATTCGACTTGCGAAAGGCGCGTACATCGCAATCGTCGATGGAGACGACTACTACAGCGAGGCGTGGCTTATGAATGCCCATGGTCGGGCTCGCGAAATGTCTGATAAGGCCATCGTTCATCCGGAATATATTGTCTCTTTCGGCACCGTGCACTCGGTCAGGCGCGTCATCGACCAAGAGCGTGATCACTACCCACTTGCGAGCTGTCTGAAGATTCACCCCTGGGTATCCACCGCGTTCGCGCCGACCGAGATATTCCGAGACATCCCCTACCACACCCGTAATACGCAAGCCGGATTCGGATACGAGGATTGGCACTGGAACCTTGAGGTTGTGTCTGCCGGGTATCGACACGTCACAGCCCGCGGTACCGCGCTCTACTACCGCAGAAAGGCTGTGTCAATGCTGACCCAAGATACCCATCGTGGCGTCACCATTAGACCGACGGGGTTCTTTCGCCGCCCGGACAAATGGGCAAAATGGGCTGAGGTATCGCGCTGATGGGTGCTGCCGCTTGGCAATACCGGCTCCAGAGAATCGGCCTTGGGGTCACGCGAGGACTGAGCTCAAAGGCTCGCGCACGCTGGCTCACGACCTTCTATGGCGCCTATCAAGTCCTGCTCGGCCGGGGCGAAGCGTTGACCTGGGGCGACACCGCAGGACGACAAAAGATTTCGCGCTTGCGCGGCTTCTACCGCGTGGCGCGTCTTCACGGACAGAGGCATATCCTCCCTGGCGTCTGGCGCTATCTGGAAGGCGACGCGGTCCCGATGCCCGCAACAGCCGCTCGCGGAATCGATCCGTCGCTGTTTCCCTCCTGGATGATTGGGGACCTCAAAGCAATTGCTGAAGTAGAGCCCGCACTCTATCCAAGCCCCGACTTCTTGGCGTGCTTCCACCGTTGGCAGGCGCCCGTTAATAGTGCCCCTGGTGAGGTTTATGCGGCTTTATGGGGCCAGCTGAAGACAAGCCACTACGATGTCATCGTGATGGCGCCTTGGTTACGAGAAGGGGGCGCCGATAAGGGAGTGCTTCAATACACAGACCATTATGCGAACACCTTCGAGCGCGTGCTCCTTATCACAACGCGCCCAGAGACTTCTCCGTGGGTAACGCGGGTAGCGCCTTCGGTCGAGGTTTTGGAGACAGGTCGTGTCCTCTCCCACCTCCCACCCGAAGACCAGATAGCCGTTGTCCTTAGGCTCCTTCTGGAGTTGTCACCCGCACTTGTCCACGTGGTGCAGTCCGATATCGGATGGCGCGTCATCAGCGGGTTTGGTGGGGCGATTCGTGCCAACGGCGCCAAGATCCTAGTCAGTAGCTTTGCGCACGAACTCAATGGGAGCGGTCGGAAGGCCGGCTACGCCGCAACCTACCTTCCGGCCGCGCGCGAGCACCTTAATGGAGTCCTCACGGATAATATTCCTTTTGCCCATCAACTGATTCGCGAGTTCGCCTTGAGGCCGGAGACAGTGTGGCCCGTGCATTTTTGGGTTGACGAGACTTCGCGCGCAATGACAACCGCTCCAACAGACCGCGCCGACACCAAGCACGTCTTATGGGCCAGCCGAGTATGTTTACAAAAGCGCCCGGACCTCCTCTTAGGGATCGCCACGGCCATGCCTGACATACTGTTCGATGTCTACGGGTCCCCGGATAACGAGACCGCCACGCTCTACCGCAAACTCCAGCGTCTTGAGAACGTCCACGCGCACGGGATCTATGGCAACTTCGATGAAATTGTGCGAGATAAACGTTTCGACGCCTTTCTCTATACGACTGATTCTGATGGCCTGCCGAACGTGCTGCTGGAAGCCACCATGGCGGGCCTGCCTATCGTCTGCCCTACCCATATAGGGGGTATCCGGGATCTGGTTAGCCAGGACACCGGCTATCCGGTTGCGGATGCGGGCTGTATCGGTGATTACGTCACGGCCCTCCGCGAGATCCTAGCGAACCCTGAAGAGGCGAGGCGGCGAGCCGAAAATGCCCTCGCTGTCTGTCGGACGCGCCATACCAAGTCCGCGTTCCTGGCCTCTATGGGGGCGGTGATGGTAAGCGTGGGTATGACGCACGACGTGCCGAGGTTGGCCACTAACCAAGACCGTCGTTCCATCGCTTCTTAGGCGGCCGTTTTTTGGGCCGGTATGAGCCAACACCCCGGAATCGCCGCCGCAATGCGCTTGGCGAGATCCGGATCGCCCCATACGATGAGCGCCGAAGGGAACGGCGCGGAGCCTTGACCGTTACCGAATTTCAACCGGCCTTTGATCATGATCACTCTCGCCATGCCGACCACATGATCATGCCACCAGCGCGTGTCGGTCCTGGACGGCACGAGGGCCACAACCACTGCCCCGCCGTCCGCCTCGGCCGCGCACTTGGCGACCCAGTGGGGCAACGCGCGGGAATACGGCGGGTTTACAAAGATGAGGCCCGACCAGGGGCGCGATAGTCCGTCATCGGCTTCCGTCCAGCGCACGAGCGCCGGCACTGGTCCGTCCGATGACGGCGAGCAAGGGTCAAGATCGAATTCGGAGCGGCCGGCGGCGGCCAGGATAGAGGCCAGCAAATCTTGTGGCGTCCGCCAGGTCTGGTCCCGGCTGGACATACATGCCGAGTAGGATTTCCGTTCTGCGATTCTAGGCGTGACCTTGAGGGCCGCCGCAAGGGTGGCGTAACTCTGTATCGTCCCTTTCCCGTTCATAAGTGCCGTCACGGTTGACCGGGAGATGCCCGCACGTCGCGCAGTTTCGCGCTGTCCAGACTTTTGGGCCAGTGCTATGGGGTCCGGCCTGAGTTCATACCCGGCCTCGCGCAAGGCCGCCATCAGAACGGCGAGTCGCCCCTGTCCTTTGCGGATTCGGTGGACGGTCTGCCGGGGCAAATCCAGGTCCGGCAAGTGGCTCAAAAAGTGATACATTTTTGTCTCATTTTCTAGTCCAGTATAGACGATAAAAAGGCCGGGGTTCAGGGCTGGTTACGGCATCGGCTTAGTCGGACTGCGGTTCCAGCGCACGATCTGGCGGTCGATCCAGAGAGCGGCAACGCCCCCGACGAACAGCGCGATGCCGACCGCCAGCGAGGCCTGCCAGGAACCCGCGATGTACCGATATGCGGCATAAAAGTGCCAGCGGGGGTGGTAGTACCATGGGCCGCTGAACCAAAGCCCTGGATGGAAGATGTGGAAGAGCATGGCCCATAAGT
>JAJYQN010000034.1 GCA_021794595.1 Pseudomonadota bacterium | reverse complement strand
CCCGTTCTCACCGCCAAGTTCGAATCGGGACTGCGCCGGCTCTCTTATCAGCCGTCCTTCTACGCCTCCTTATAGCCGTTGTCACGAAAAGTCCCGGGTCTTCGCAGGGCTTGTAACGGCTCGTCATGCCCATCCCGATGCCAGGGTGCCCGATCTCTCTTTTTGGGAACGGCCCTCCTACAAAACCGACAAGACGAACACCGCCATCAGCCCCCCGTCATGACCGATCGGACAAGGCCCTTCCAACCCCTTTGCTCAATGAGTGTCCTTCCTGACCAATCCGCGTCATCATCCAAAAAGACGCGGATCTTGGTGATCGCCTACATACGAGAAGCTTCGCGGCTCGCCCGTCGTTCTCATCCGCGTCCAGGAGATCGCTCAGGGGGTCCAGTATAATGAGGCGCGAGCCGCGCGCGATCTCGACGAGAGTGCTTACCTGGCTGTGCTCAACCGCCTGTCGCCCATCCTGAGTAACCAGAGTGAGGCCATCGCTCGTGGACGAGAGCGGCACAATGTCCAGTCGGTCATCTAGATCCGCCATATACTCAAACCCTGGCGTTCGATAGATTGCCTGCACTCGTCTCCACAGTTCATTTGCAGAGTCCTCGGCCGTGGCAAACACGACCCGCCCACTTGCCGGCGCCGGCCAAAGCCCGCCGGCGACCGGCCGCCCGGAAGCCACCGCGACGGCCATGAGGAGAGCCAGCCACGATTTTCGTGAGCCATCTGGCCCGACCAGCATTCCATAAATGCCCGGCTCGGCTGGCAGGTTCGCCACAACAAACTCGAGCGCTGGCGCCTGTTCAAGGCAGGCACGCCGGATATCTAGTCGGGGCCAGGGAAGCCCCGAGGCAATGGGATTCGATTCGTTCGCCATCTTTCTGTCACCTCTACCTGCAATCAGCATGTAGGGAAATTTTCCATATCTTTCCGATGTGGAAGGCGGCGAATGCACCCCTAAAAACAGGGCCATTCGCCACCCCCGGAAAGCCCTTTTAAAACAAGGGCAAGCAGTCCTGATCGCAGCCGCGATCCTGCGCGATCGGGTGCGCGTCCCGTGGCTTGTGCTTGATTTTTTTGCCCGGCGCCGGGGGGCAATTTTCCAGACCCAGGCCGGGGAAGGTCGGATGGGCCTTTGCGTAAGCGACGGCGCGGCGGATTTTTTCTGGGTCATTAAGGATCTGGCGAATGCGTTCTTGGGTGCGGCCCACACGTTCAGCGATCTGCTTCACGTTCATCCCACGATCCGCCCAAAACATGATCGCGCCGATCAAGCCATGGACATTGGTTGGAAGGCGCCGCGTGTCGTGATCCTCGGTGCAATCGTTGACCTGATCTCCGTGACCTTGATCGTTTTGATCTTGGTACTCACCCTCATCATTCAAGTGAGTTAGCTGGAACCCACCAGGCAGGACCCGGCGGTCCGCCTCGACCTCTACCCCCTCGCCGTCCCCGTCGGTCCGATCATCGATCGGCCGGCCGCCACGGCGTTGGCGACGCTCAGCATTCAGCTCGCCGCGTGCAGCGCGAGTTGCGGCCTGGAGGTTGCCCGGGTGCTCAACGATCGCCAACAGCGCAATTTCTTGGCAATCAACGAGGTCGATCTTGTGAAAAAGCGCCAACCGCTTGACCGATTTGTAAACCCACGTAAACCCTGGCGCTTCTGCTTCCAATTTGTTCAGGTTCATGAAAATACGCCTCCTGGCGAAAACGCAAGAAGCCGCCCGGCCGCGCGGCGGATAGAGGCGTACAACACAACATGAGAGGGGGTTGGACGCGCAAAAAGGGGCCGGACCCGCGCGGCAAGGCCGGCGGGTGCGAGTTTTTTTGCGCCAAAGCGCGCCAAAAGACCTGGGAGTTTTTAGGGACCGCAATCAGGACATAGTTGTCCTGTGGTCCCTGTTTTTCAGCTGAGGGCCGAATTGGTGAAGCCATTTTTTGAGGATTTCAGGACCAGGAATTCAGGACAGATCTATCCTGTGTGGTCCTTTTCAACTCCTGCCGGGAAGGCGGGGTTGTGAGGTGAGGCCGCTAAAGGCTTCGCATAGGTACGGGCGGTGCCCGCATACAAATGGTATGCACTCCAGCCAGTCGCGTCAAGGGTTAGCCTCTTCCAACATGAAGTGAGTCTGAAGGGGGGCTTGTGTTTCTAACATGAAATGAGTCTGAAGCCGGGTTGGGTTTTGTTCATGATAGGGAGATGCAAACCCTTATGAACCTCGATAATCTGACCTCCATTGATCAGCTTGTGGACTTTTTGTCCGGCACCCAGACGGTGGCCTTTTCGGTACTGAGCAGCCCTGGGGCCCGCTATGAATGGGTGCAAAAGACCCTGGTCCGCTTCCGGTATCTCACCCTCTCCCGGGCCGACCAAGGGGTCGTGATCCGCGTACTTGCCAAGGTCAGCGGCTACTCCCGGCAACAGATCACGCGCCTGATCGCCCAGTACCGCACGAGCGGCGCCGTGAGACGCCGCCAGAGGACCGTGGCGGGCTTTACGCCGAAGTACACGCCCGCTGATATCGGACTACTGGCGGCCATGGATGAGCGCCACGACACGCCCTCGGGGCCGGCGGTCAAGAAGCTCTGCGAGCGGGCCTTGTTGGTCTTCGGTCAAACCGAATACGAGCGCTTGGCGCAGATCTCGGTGAGCCACCTCTACAACCTCCGCAAGTCCGTTCCGTACACGCGCAAGCGGCGCCACTTCGAGAAGACCCGGCCACGGCCGATCCCGATCGGGGAACGCCGCAAACCGGTCCCCCACGGACGCCCCGGCACCATCCGCATCGATACCGTTCACCAGGGGGATTTGGACGGGAAAAAAGGCGTTTATCATGTGAATGCGGTCGACGAGGTCACGCAGTTTGAGGTGGTCTGCACGCTCGAGAAGATCAGCGAATCGTATCTGATCCCGATCCTCGCCCAATTGCTGGAGGCCTTCCCGTTTACGGTGCTGGGTTTCCACTCGGACAACGGCTCAGAATATATCAACAAGCGGGTCGCCGAACTGCTGGAGAAACTGCTCATCGCGTTCACGAAGTCACGCTCCCGGCAGTCCAACGACAATGCCTTGGCCGAGAGCAAGAACGGCGCCGTGGTGCGCAAGGTCTTCGGCTATAGCCACATCCCCAGTCGCTTCGCCCAAAGGATCCATCTCTTCAACCAGGAGGTCTTGAATCCCTACGTGAACTACCACCGCCCCTGCTTCTTCCCCGAGACCTACACGGATGCCAAGGGCCGTGAGCGTAAGCGCTACCGCTATGAGGCCATGATGACCCCCTATGAGAAGCTGAAGTCGCTCCCCGGGGCGGAGGCCTATTTGAAGCCGGGTTTAAGCTTTGCGATACTGGACCAAGTCGCTTATGCCCTCAGCGACAATCAGGCGGCGGACCGTCTGCAGAAGGCCCGCCAGAAACTCTTTCACACCATACGCGAACAGCATCTCAAATCCGGCTGAGGGTGGCCCCTGACTCTCGCCCTTCAGACTCATTTTAGGATTGGAAAATACTGGGTTCGGAAGGATCATTTTTTCGCTTTCCGAGGCCGGCCCCGTCCGCGCCGTGGCAACCCCTGGTCAGCGGTACCGCGCACCGTGTACTGCACCAACCAGGCCGCAACGGCATCGAGGTCCCACCTGCGATACTTTGAGCCAGGCGCTCGCATGAAGGGCGGCACAGGCGCGCCTGCGCTGATCCGCGCCTTCAACCGATCATGGCTGATCCCCAAGATCGCTGCCACGTCTTGATCACTACCAAGCCTCATTCGTTGAGCCTCGTACCCTGTCAATACGAGTATTTTCCGGCATGGCAAGCGGTGTGTGGCGGCGAATAGCGGCTTAGAAGGGCGTCCATTCGCGTGATCGTGCTCAGCAATGCGGGCCGTGTGCTTCCTGACGAGTGAAGGACTTTGGCAAGCGGATGAAAGCCGACCTACAGAAAAGAGGATTCGAGGGACCGGAGGTCGTGGGCGGCGACACAAAGCCTTGAGGGGTCCGCAACGACAAAAAGAAAAGAGGGCGCGAACCTCGCGCCCTCTCGCAACTGCCGCTATGTCGTTATCGTTACGGCGTGACCGAACCGTTCGGGCCGACCGAGGCCTCACACAGGCTAACGCCCGTCACGCAGGCAGGAACTGTCGCTGTGGCACTATTTGTTTCGGCAACCTTTGCCGCAGATCCATCGCCAACGACTGCATTGATAATGTCGTTGCCGAGCGTGGTGTTCCCAGTACATAGCTTGCCAGCACCTATCGTGATGTAGACCGGAAGCGAGATGCCAGGAGCAACCCAGGCGCCTGGCGTTCCGCCACCCACCGAGCTGCTCTGTCCCGCAGCAACATCCACCTCACCACAATATGTTGGCGTGGCCGGGCCTGTTGCGCCCGAGGTCCCTATAAAGGCGAAGTTCGTCGCGGACGCGCCCGTCGTCCCGCTAGCTGCCGGGTCGCCGGCCGTGTAGCTCAGGACAGGGCTTCCCTGGCCCGCCGTCGGCGGAGTGGCAGCGGTCCCCTGCGCGTTTTTCATGGCAATAAGGGTCGCCTGGCCCGCCTGCGCCGCCGACACGGCGGCGGTTGTAGCCGTGATCGCCGAATGGAAGTTCTGCGCCACATCCTGAGCCTTGGTGGTCACGATGTACTTCTCGTACTGGGGAATGGCGATGGCCGCCAGGATACCGATGATCGCGATCACGACCATCAACTCGATCAAGGTAAAGCCGGCTTGGATACCGGCCACTATGGGGTTCTTTGTACGCATGGCCATTAACTCCTCCCAACCTCAATAGCACCGGTTCACGATGAACGGTGTACGTGGCATAAAAGGTGCAGGATTCGTACCAGGCGCGACGGTAAAGAAGCGATGGTCAAGAGGCGTTGGACCGTAACCCCTTCACGCATAAAGGGTCTCTTGGAGGCCCCAAAAAAACTGGCGGTCGGATTCGGTAGAATTGGCCCGATAAACGGTGAGACAGGCACCTCACGCGGGCGGTGGGGTGGCGGCCCGCCATGTGACGCAGAACGTCAGTCGAGACGAGGGACCAGATCCTCGGCCCGCAAGTGGGTGTAGCGCTGGAGGTGTGTGAAACTCTTGTGACCCGTAATCTCCTTCACCTCCATGATCCCGAGCCCCTTCTCAAAGAGCCGCGACGTGGCCTCATGACGGAGGTCGTGGAACCGCAGGCCTTTGACGCCGGCAGCGGCGCACACCTTCTTGAAGATGGCGGTGATCCCGGCCACGCTGGAGCCCCAGACGAGATTGTCGGATCGTCGTGGTCGTCCATCGAGCACCGCGAGGGCCCTGGACGATAGCGGGATGCGCCGAGGTTTCCCGTTCTTGGTGATCGGGATGAGAAGCACATGCGCGTCGCGGTCCACGTGCTCCCAGCGCATGGCGGCAATCTCGCCGCGGCGCATGGCGGTCTCGATAGCCCAAGTGATGAGGGGCCCGATGTCGCCCACCCTCCGCGCCGGGCCCGCGGCATGCGCCTTCGCAGCCGCCAGGAGGCGTACGAGCTCGTCGCCCTGGAGGCGGCGGTCACGGGCATTATCCACGCGCGGCATGCGCACATCGCGGATAGGATTCCCCAAGGACTCCATGCCCCACTCCCGGCGCGCCACGGTAAAGACATGCGAAAGAATAGCGAAGCGGCGCACGATGGTCCCAGGCTTGAATCCGCGCTTCACCCACTGGTCGCGGATGAGGGCCAGGTCGTGGCCGCGAATGCGGGACAACGCGCGGGAGGCGATGATGTGCTCGTACCAGGCCTTGAGGGCGCTGCTCTCTGACTCACGGCCGCGCTTCATGGCCGTCACTTCCGATTCGTAGCGCTGCAAGGCCTCGCGGAGCGTGGTGCTCTCGGCCTCGGCACGGGACACGAAGACGCCCCGGTCCATCTCGGATTCAATCTGGCGGGCCCAGGTCTCGGCGCGCGCCTTGGTCTCCAGGGTCTTGGACTGGATGGGGTAACCCCTCTTGCGGACGCGGACCTCCCATTGCCGATCCCCACGCTTGCGGATAGTGGCCATCGTGTACCCCCTTTATTTTTTTGGACTGGCAGGCCCAGCGGTCTGTCAAGTGGAGCAAAATTGGAGCAAAAAATCAAATATGCTCAAAATATAGGCAGTCAGATAGGCAGTATGTCGTTGTTTTATAACGTCTATTGCCATTCGTCTGAAAGTTAATTCCGTTATGATCCGTACCAGACGCGGCCGTGAATTAAGGTCTTACTTGGCACGAATCCTGTAAGTCCTTAAAGGCGCAAAGATGCGGCAACCAGGATTGCGGGTG
>JAJYQN010000076.1 GCA_021794595.1 Pseudomonadota bacterium | reverse complement strand
AGGAAGGTGGCGTAAGCCAGGGTCTCCTCGCCCGGCACCGTGGCGGCAAAGTACATGAGCCAGCGTCCGGCCTTGCGTACGCTATGAAAGCGGCTACAAAAGCCCTCATCGACAGGCGCCGGACGCCCCGGCCAGTCTAAATAGGGGTTGCCCGTGACCAGGCCACCGCCGATCGCGCTGACCTGCGCATCGCTATCGACCAGCACCCGGCCCAAGCCCAAAAGGTCGGGCGAGCGAGCGTTGATCCACGAAACCGGACATGAACCATGGTGCGCCACGCCGCGCGCCATGGGGTGGTCGTCCAGGATTACGAGGCCGGCCGGCCTCAAGCGCAAAGCCACCCGTTCCGGACCCGATCTCGGCGCTAGCGCCCATGGCCAGGGCTCTTGGTAACGGCCCTCACCCAAAAGCAACACCGCCAAAGGTCGCGTGAGGCGCGCCGCCAGATCCGTGAGGAAACCGCGGGCCGCGCGTACGCTCTCACAGGTCGCGACCACCCAGACCGCCCCCGGCAGAGGAGGTTTGGTCGGCCAAAGCCACTGAAGTCCGCGCAGCAAGGGAGTGTCGGCCATAGGCGTTACCAATGAACCAGATGAACATCGGGTAGCGGCCGCCCGAGACACAAGGCCCCTACCGCCCGAAACCGCTGCGGAAGGTCCGTGACGAAATACTCGTGCTCGAGGACGCCGCACGAGGCGGCCCGACACAGGTCCCAACTCGTCAGCAACTCCAGGACCCGCATGGCGGTGGTTTGCGCGGAGTCCACCAAAGTCATGTCCGGTCCCACGAGCCGTGCCAACAGGGGCTTCAAGAGGGGGTAATGGGTGCAACCCAAGACCAAGGTGTCGACGCCCAAGGCCACCACCGGCTTCAAGTATTCTTGCGCCGTCAACTCGGTCACCGGATGGTCAAGCCAGCCCTCTTCGACAAGCGGCGCAAACAGCGGGCAGGCCTGAGAGACCACCGTAAAATCAGGGCGGTACTCGTGGATAGCGCGCTCATAAGCCCCGGAATTGACGGTCGTGAGTGTCGCCAAGACCCCGACCCGTCCGGAGCGGCTGGCGGTGGCGGCACGGGCCCCCGCATCAAGGACGTCGACCACCGGAACCGGCGACATGGCGACGATAGCCGGTAAGGCCACGGCCGCCATCGTGTTGCAGGCCACCACCAGCATCTTCACGTCGCGCCGTAAAAGAAACTCGGTGATCTGGGCGGCGTAGCCCGCGACCGTGGCCGACGACTTTGCGCCATAGGGCAATCGGGCGGTATCGCCAAAATAGAGGATGCGTTCATGAGGCAGGGCGGTCATTAGGGCATGGGCCACGGTCAGGCCACCGATACCCGAATCGAAGACGCCGATAGGGCGATCGCGGTCCACTTAAAAAAGCCCCTTAAATACGATCATCGTGCACGCCAGCACCAAAGTGGCCACGTTCGCCGCCACCACCGGGGTCGAGTGGATGACAAGCCCGTAGACGACCCACAAAAAGACGCCGAAGGCGAATATCAGATACATCGCCAGCGACACGTCGGCGGCCGACCGGGAACGCCAGGTCTTCACAACTTGGGGGACGAACGCGATAACGGTCATGGTACCGGCCACATATCCAACCCACGTGGCCGCGTCCACGGACCCGAGATCAAAAAGTGATATTGCGCATAGAGTCGCCGAGCGCCCCGTCCTTCGCGTCCTTGCTCTGCAGCTTGATGCGTAGGCGTAGGTCGTTCTGAGAGTCGGCATTGCGCATGGCCTCATCGTAACTGATAAGACCTGCATCGTATAGGCCAAAGAGCGCCTGATCGAAGGTTTGCATGCCGGCTTCCCCAGATTTGGCCATGAGCTCTTTTATGCCATGGATCTCGCCCTTCAAGATCAAGTCCGCAATCAACGGGGTGTTGATCATGACCTCCACCGCCGCCACCCGTCCGGTCCCGTCCTTCTTTGGTATAAGGCGCTGGGAAATCACCGCCTTCAAGTTCAAGGAGAGATCCATAAGCAACTGACCGCGTCGATCCTCAGGGAAAAAATTGATAATGCGATCCAGGGCCTGGTTTGCGCTATTGGCATGGAGCGTCGTCAAACAGAGGTGCCCAGTCTCGGCAAACGCCACCGCGTAGTCCATGGTCTCGCGGGCCCTCACCTCGCCTATAAGAATGACGTCGGGGGCCTGCCGCAGGGTGTTTTTCAGGGCTGACTCGAACGAATCGGTATCGACCCCCACTTCGCGCTGGGTAATGATGCAATTCCTATGCTCGTGCACGAATTCGATCGGGTCTTCTATGGTGATGATATGGCCGTTCGAGTACTGGTTGCGGTAGCCCACCATGGCCGCAAGCGATGTCGATTTCCCGGAACCGGTCGCGCCGACGAAGATGACGAGACCGCGCTTCGTCAGGGCAATATCCTTCAAGACCGCGGGAAGATTCAGCTGTTCGAAGTCCGGGATCTTGGTCTCGATCTTACGGAGCACCATCCCGACCCGCTGCTGTTGACGAAAGACGTTGACGCGAAACCGGCCGATGTCCTGCGGGCTTATGGCAAAATTGCACTCGTTGCTCTCCTCGAACTCGCTGCGCTGCTCCTCGTTCATGATGCTGTAAACGAATTGCCGGGCTTGCTCGACGCTCAAGGCTTGGCGCGTGATCGGCGTCAACTTGCCATCGACCCGCAAGCTGGGTGCGATGCCGGCCGTGATGTAGAGATCGGAGGCACCCTTTTCGACCATCAGGCGCAATAAATCGACGAAACCCACGCTACCTCCGAGCGGCGGCTGGCGCCGCCGTGCCGGCATTGGCGTTGAACGAGTCCTTGTTGGCGGCCTTGCCACGCGCCTCCTCGACCGTCACTTGACGGGCCCGAACCATCTCGAGCAGGCACTGGTCGAGGGTCTGCATCCCGACCGACTGGCTGGTCTGGATCGCCGAATACATCTGGGCAATCTTGTTTTCGCGGATCAAATTGCGGATTGCCGGCGTACCTATCATGATCTCGTGGGCCGCAATCCGGCCACCACCCACCTTCTTCATAAGAGTCTGTGAGATCACCGCCCGCAATGACTCGGAGAGCATGGACCGGACCATCTCCTTTTCGGCGGCCGGAAACACGTCGACGACGCGGTCGATGGTCTTGGCCGCCGAGCTCGTGTGCAAGGTGCCGAACACCAAATGGCCGGTCTCGGCGGCGGTCAACGCCAAACGGATGGTTTCGAGGTCGCGGAGCTCACCCACCAGAATCACGTCGGGATCTTCACGCAGCGCCGAGCGCAGCGCGTTTTCAAAACCCAAGGTATCGCGATGGACCTCGCGCTGATTGATCAAGCAATTCTTGCTGGTATGGACAAACTCGATCGGGTCTTCGATGGTCAGGATATGTTCTCGGCGACTCTCGTTTACGTGGTCGATCATGGCCGCGAGCGTCGTCGATTTCCCGGAGCCCGTCGGTCCGGTTACCAACACGATACCGCGCGGCTGGTCTGCGATCTGCTTAAAAATCCCAGGGGCGCCGAGCTGCTCTAGGGTCAGAACCTTGGACGGGATGGTCCGAAAGACCGCGGCCGGCCCCCGGTTCTGGTTGAAGGCGTTGACGCGAAAGCGAGCGATATTCGGGAGTTCGAACGAAAAATCGCACTCTAAGCGTTCTTCGTACTCCTTTTGCTGCTTGTCGTTCATGATGTCGTAGACCATATTATGGACGCCGCGATCGTCCAGGGGGTCTACGTTGATACGTTTTACGTCGCCATCGACGCGAATCAGCGGCGGCAAACCGGACGACAAATGCAAATCGGAGGCCTTCTGTTTGAAGGCAAAAGCCAAGAGTTCTGCGATGTCCATGCTTTGGGGTACCCAGGTGAAGGCTACTTGAAGTATAACGGGCATAAGCGCCGAGACAAGGCGCTCTTTCCCTTCATGAAGGCGCACCTTACACTGAGACCATGAAAAATCTTTCCATCGGCATCATTGGCGCAGGCAATATGGGGCTTGCGCTGGCATCTGGGCTTGCGGCCGGGTCCTTGACCGAACTTATCGTCTCGGACCCGAATCCCGACAAACGGCGGGCCATCGAGCAACTCGGGGTCATGACCGAAACCGACAACAAGGCCCTGGTCGAGCGCATCGAGGTCCTGGTGTTGGCGGTAAAACCCCAGCATCTACCCGCCCTCTGCCGAGCCCTGGCGCCGGCCGTTGCCCGGCGCTCGCCGCTCGTGGTCTCGGTAGCCGCCGGCGCCCGTACCACCGATATCGGCCGCTGGCTAGGCGCCGACTTGGCGGTCGTCCGAGCCATGCCCAATACCCCGGCGCTGCTGAGAGCAGGGACGAGCGTCCTCTACGGGAACGCGCTCACCACAAGCGCCCACCGCCAAGCGGCGGAAACGGTCTTGCGCGCGGTCTCGGAGGTCTTCTGGGTCGAAGATGAGGCCTTGATGGACGCCGTCACGGCGGTGTCGGGCAGCGGGCCCGCCTACCTCTTCCTGTTCCTCGAGGCCTTCATAAAGGCCGCAGCTGACGTCGGCCTCCCCGAACCGCTTTGCGCCGCGCTCGCCATCGAGACTACACTAGGGGCTGCGCGCATGGCGAAGGCGGACCCGCAAGCGGTCGCGGACTTAAGACGGCGCGTGACATCCCCCAACGGCACCACGGAGCAGGCGGTGAAGAGCTTTATGGCCGATGGGTTTATGGACATTGTCGCCCGCGCCGTGACCGCCGCCGCTCGGCGCTCCCAGCAAATCGGCGACGAACTCGGAGCCTTATGAGTTATCTCAGTCAGGCGCTTGCCTTCCTTATAGAAACCCTGTTCGGGATGTATATCATCCTCGTCCTGCTGCGATTCTTGTTACAGCTGACTCATGCCGACTTCTACAACCCGTTCAGTCAATTCATCGTCCGCCTGACCAACGGACCGCTGCTCCCTCTGCGACGCCTCATCCCCGGATTCTTCGGGATTGATTTCGCGTCCGCCGTGCTCCTTATCATTTTAGAAGCGATCAAGATCACCCTGATTGCGATCGTTCAGGGCGTCACGCCCCGCTTCGGGGGCGTTTTGATCTTGAGTTTTGCCGACCTAATCCAGCTCACGCTCTACGTTTTGATCGGCGCGGTTTTCGTGCGCATCATCATGAGTTGGGTGAATCCGTATGGTGAGCACCCACTCACAGACCTGGCCGTGCACTTAACCGAGCCCTTCATGCGCCCAGCGCGGCGGCTTCTGCCGCTGATCTCGGGGATCGATCTCTCTCCGGTGCTCGTCATCATCGTCTTCGAGCTGATCGCGATCCTTGTGGTCCAACCGCTGCAACAGTTGGGCATGGGCCTCTTGGTCTAGTGGGTCGCCGCGCGCGGGCGCCAAGGATCGTGTTAGAGCTCCTCATGGCCGGGCTTGCGATCGTGGCCATCAATGGCTTTCTGACCCGCCATGCCGCCTCGGGGTACGCCCCGCGACTGCCCGCAGCCCGCCTCAACGGCCCGGCGCCGCCACTGGGGGCCGGACACCCGGTCCTGATCGAGTTTTTTGCCACGTGGTGTCCCATCTGCCGTCTCGACCAAGGCGTGGCTCAAGAGATCGCGCACCATGAGCCGGTCGTCATCGTGGCCACCGAGTCCCCCGCGCAAGCGGTCCGCGCCTTCGCGCAAGCCCACCACTGGCAGACCCCGGTGATCCTGGATAGGCGCGGTACGCTTGCCCACCGCTACGGGGCGCGGGTATTCCCCATTGCGTTCATCGTGGGTCCTCGGGGGCGTATTCGTTTCGTGGTGGCGGGCTACACCACCGAGGCCGGTCTCATGGCCCGCCTGTGGTTAGCGAAATTGCGGCTTTAAAGCTCGTTTTCGTCGCTCAATTGGCGCCGGTAATACCAACGCTGAACGAGGACCAGGACCGTGGCGGCGGCAAAGGCGCCGATCGGTACCAGGGCGTAGGGCCACGAAAGGGCCTTGAAACTGAGCCACCCGGCCGTGGCATAGAGCCACGGTAATGCTTCGTAAATGGGCTTTGGATACACGATAACCCCCCCTTTAGGCCCCAACCAGTGCAAGTCCCGTGCCCGAACGCTTGCGCCTGGCGCGGGACTCCATCGTTTTCCTCAGGGTATAATCGTTCTCTTCACGGTACAATAATGATTCACACTCAGGGGACATATATGGCCACAATTGAAGCAACGAAGGCAAATTTTGAAGAGCTGATCGACGGAAGCTCCTTCGTGATCGTGGACTTCTGGGCTCCCTGGTGCGCCCCTTGCCGCGCCTTCGGACCCATCTTCGAAGAGGTCTCGGAGCAACATAAAGACATCGTGTTTGCGAAAATCAATACCGAGGTCG
>JAJYQN010000027.1 GCA_021794595.1 Pseudomonadota bacterium | reverse complement strand
CAGCCACACGAGGCATCCCATTTCAAAGCGGTGGGCGAGCAAGGTGTGGTAGGGGTACATGCGCACGCGGTAGCTCTGTAGGCCCGGCGTCAGGGGTCTATGGTTGAGTGTAAAAAGCAGATCGCCCTGGTCGTCTGGGTCTGCGACCACAAACGGGACTTGCTCCAAGGTCACGTATTCCCCGTTTTCGTCGGGGGACTCGAACAGGCACTCGACCACCACATCAGTTGCGGCAAGCCCGTTGGTGTGGGCCCGGACCGCGAGCATGAGGGATTCGCCCATCAAAAGCGATTCGGGGAGCGGGCCCTCCGGTCTCAGGCTCACCCCGGACCAGCTTTCTAAGACCCGTTTTTTCCAGTCAGCAAGGCTGCGGCCGCCGATCGCATCGTGGGCGAGAAGGGCGTTCGCGTGCGCCGCGGCCTTAGTGTAGTAGCCGCGCGTGTAATCCAAGACCATACGTTCGGCATTGAAGCGCGGCAAGGCATCGCTCATCGCCGCTTTCGACATCGCGATCCATTGTTTTGAGTAGCCATGCTCGCCTTGGTCAAAATAAAGCGGTATGACTTGGTGTTCGAGGATGTCGAGCAGTTCGGCCGCCTCTTCCCGGGTCCGTTGCACGCTATCCACGGGCCTCTTTTGCGGAAAGATCGCCCAGCCGTTATCGCCGGTATAGCCCTCGCCCCACCACCCGTCGAGGACGCTCAGATTGATAATCCCGTTTATGGCGGCCTTTTGCCCGGACGTGCCGCTTGCCTCCAAGGGGTACTCGGGGGTATTGAGCCACACGTCGACCCCTGTGACGAGGCGCCGCGATAAAGACAAATCGTAGCCTTCGATCAAAACGATCTTGCCTGCGAACTGCGGCTGGCGCGCGTACTCGTGGACGAGGCGAATGAGGTTTTGCCCCGGATGATCGTGGGGGTGGGCCTTGCCGGCGAAGAGCAAGAGCACCGGGTGCTTGGGGTCGTTCAATAGGCGTTCTAAGCGCTGCGGGTCTTCGAATAAAAGACCGGCGCGCTTGTAAGTCGCGAAGCGGCGCGCAAATCCTACGATCAATGGACCTCTGGTGTTTGGTTCGAGTTGGTGGGTGAGGCGCCGGATAAGGGCCTCGCCTAGCCCGTTGCGTCGGTACTGATGAGTCACGCGCTCTTTGACGGTGTCTAGCATCGTGCTTTTAAGGGACTGATGGACGCTCCAATAGCTATGGTCCGGAATGCTCTCGATACGTTCCCAGTAGGACTTGTCGGTCAGCTTGTTGCGCCACTCGCTGCCGAACCGGATATCAAAGAGATTGGCCCATTCATGGGCCAGGAAGGTCGCGACGTGGACGCCGTTCGTGACGTGTCCTATGGGGTTTTCGGCCCACGGGATCTGGGGCCAGATATAGGTCTCCATGCGTGAGGCGACGCAGCCATGAATACGGCTGACGCCGTTATGGAAGCGCGAGCCGCGCAAAGCGAAGGCGGTCATATTAAAGCCCCCTTGCCCGAGAGGACTCGATCCCAGGGACTTCAGTTCGGCAAGGCTGACGTTTAAGTCCCGGGTGTAGTCTTCGAGGTAGCGGCCAAACAACTCTTCATCGAAAATGTCGTGGCCGGCCGCGACCGGGGTGTGGGTCGTAAACACGGTTGCGGCCGCTACGATTTCCCAGGCCGTGCCAAAGTCCAGGCCGGTGCGTGTATATTCGCGGCATCGCTCCAGAATTTGGAACGCTGGATGACCTTCGTTGATGTGCCATACCGAGGGCTTTAGGCCAAGGGCCCGGAGAGCGCGCACGCCGCCGATCCCCAAGACGATCTCCTGTTGCAGGCGGGTATTGCGATCGCCACCGTAGAGTTGATACGTGATGGTGCGATCCGCATGGCTGTTCCTCGGAAGGTCGCTATCCAGGAGATACAAGATGATGTGGCCGGCCTGCACCTGCCAGATCTTAAGAACCACCTCGCGTCCCAGAAGGCTGACGGAAATATAACAGTCTTGTCCATCGCGAGTGCGCGCCGGGATCACCGGAAGATCGGCGATCAGGGTGGGAACGGCGCCAACCACTTGGTTGCCCTGGGCGTCTATGGTTTGGGTGAAGTAGCCCTGGCGGTAGAGGAGACCCACGGCGACGAACGGAACGCCTAGATCGCTTGCGGCTTTACAGTGATCCGCGGCCAAGATTCCCAGTCCACCCGAGTAGATCTGAAGACTCTCGTGGAAGCCAAATTCAGCGCAGAAGTAGGCAACGAGATCGCGCTCGGGATCAAGGCCTATGAGTTGTGACTGGCCGCGCTCGGTGTGATATGTGTCGCGCAAGGAGAGGGCCCGCTGATATTCCTCGAGAAACAAGGGGTCCCGGGCCGCTTCGTTCAATCGTTCTTGCGCGACGCGCCGGAGAACGAGCTTCGGGTTTCGGCCACACGCCTGCCAAAGGATAGGATCCAATTGCACAAAGAGGTGTCGGATCGGTCGGTTCCAACTGTAGAGAAGATCAACCGCGAGTTCCGGAAGCCGCGCAAGGCGCTGGGGGATGACGGGTTGAATTTCTAGTGGGTAGCGGGTACCAAGCATTCGAGGCCCTTAATTTTTGATGAGCGCATGCTCGTTGAGTAAAAAGGCCCACCGCTTTTTTCGGCGGGGCTGCGGCGAGTTCGCTTCTTGTGATTCATAGCACGAGCCACGCCATAAGTGGACCCCCTTTGGGCGGACCCCCGGAGGCCAAATCGCGTCGTGGTTTGTGCACACGGTGCATCCGATCCACGAATCTCATGTATCTTGCGACCGGTTAGCTCCATAATAAAGAAATTCCGCGGAGTCGTCGCCCTGCTTTTGTGAAGTAGGCGGGCGGTCCGGTTTCCTGGGCCATGATCCAGTTGTCGGGTGCCGTCATAAGATGTTCGATCGTTGCGGCAAGAGACGTGTTGTCGGGACCTAAGAGGCACGTACACGCGTACCCTTAGGGTGCCACACACTCTGACGAATGTCGAAAGGTGTTTTCGGGATGTCGTGAGTTGCGCGGGCGTTTCGATCGTCTTTGTGCCTACAGAAGCGGGAGACGCGCCGTGAATTGCGCCTAAGCGGGCATATCGTTACTTGTCATGGCCTGCCATGGCCCGTAATATGGTTCGCATATCCGGCGTGGTCCTTATGGGCGATTGCTGTTATACGACAGAGGAGGGCATGGAATGCCGACCAGCAAGCGGGCGAGCCGAGAGGGGTCTTTGGGCGATGTGGACTCATGGTTCAGTCCGGAGGATATTTATCTTTTCCGCGAAGGGCGCCATGCCCGGCTCTATGAAAAACTGGGCGCGCATTGCGTGCGCGGCAAGGACTGTGACGGCGTTCACTTTGCGGTCTGGGCCCCCAATGCCTCGGCCGTAAGCGTCATCGGCGATTTCAACGGTTGGTCGAAGGGGGCCGACCCTTTGAAGGCGCGGGCCGACGGCTCGGGGATCTGGGCGGGGTTTTTCCCTCAAGTTCGGCCCGGGGCTCGCTATAAGTATCACATTGCCTCCCAATACCACGGTTATGAGGTCGAAAAGGCCGATCCCTTCGCGTTTTGTACCGAGGAGGCCCCGCGTACCGCGTCGATCGTGTGGGACCTTAAGGCGACCTGGGGCGATGGTGCGTGGATGAGAGAACGTGCCGCCAAGATTGCGTTGTCGGCCCCGATCAGCATTTACGAGATCCACCCCGGTTCTTGGCGGCGGGTGCCGGAACAGGGGGATCGCTGGCTCGCTTATCGCGAGCTTGCCGATCAGCTGCCTCCGTACATCGCCGATATGGGCTTTACCCATGTCGAGTTCATGCCGCTTACGGAACACCCTTTCTACGGATCGTGGGGTTACCAAACCACCGCTTACTTTGCGCCGACGGCGCGCTATGGAACGCCCCAAGACTGCATGCATTTGATCGACCGGCTCCATAAGAGCGGGGTAGGGGTGATACTCGATTGGGTACCCTCGCATTTCCCCACAGATCTTCATGGGCTTGGGTATTTTGACGGGACCTATTTGTTTGAGCACGCCGATCCGCGTATGGGTTACCACCCGGAATGGCATTCGAGTATTTTCAATTACGGACGGAACGAGGTCCGCTCGATCCTCATTTCGAGCGCGATGTTTTGGCTGGACAAGTTCCATATCGACGGGCTTCGGGTCGATGGCGTGGCCTCGATGCTGTATCGCGACTACGCGCGCAAGTCGGGGGAATGGATAGCAAACGAGTACGGCGGTCGGGAAAATATCGAGGCTATCCATTTCTTGAGGGAGCTGAACGAGGCCATCTACCGGCATTATCCGGATGTCCAGACGATGGCGGAGGAATCGACGGCTTGGCCCCAGGTCTCGCGGCCGACCTATCTCGGTGGTCTTGGGTTCGGGTACAAGTGGAACATGGGGTGGATGCACGATACCTTGGATTATATGGAGCGGAGCCCCGTCTATCGGAAGTACCACCAAGGGCAGCTTACGTTCAGCATCTGGTACGCCTTCCAAGAAAATTTCGTCTTACCCTTGTCGCACGATGAGGTCGTCTACGGAAAGGGTTCCCTGATTGGGAAGATGCCGGGCGACGATTGGCAGAAGTACGCGAATCTGCGCTTGCTACTCGGTTATATGTTCGCCCATCCCGGGAAAAAGCTGCTGTTCATGGGTGCTGAGCTCGCGCAGTGGCGGGAGTGGAGCCACGAACGGAGTCTCGATTGGCATCTGCTCGAGAGCCCCATGCATCAAGGGATACAGAGGTTAGTCAAGGATTTGAATGGCCTTTATAGAAAGGAGCCCGCCCTGCATGCGCATGACTGTGACGAATCGGGGTTCCAATGGGCGGATGCGGCGGACTGGGAGCAAAGCGTTATAAGCTTCTATCGTCGCGGTGCGCGCCCCGGAGATCTTGTCCTGGTGGTGTGTAATTTTACCCCCGTGCCACGCATAAATTATCAGTTGGGCGTGCCGCGCGCCGGCTATTGGGAGGAAATCATGAATACCGACGCCAGTCTTTACGGAGGTAGCGGCCACGGGAACCTCGGCGGCCTTGAGGCGACCCCGGTCGCCTCCCATGGCTACCATCATGCCCTGACGCTCGTACTCCCCCCTCTTGCCATGGTCTGTTTTAAGGCCCCGATAGAACGAGGAGCATAAAGGTCAATGCCCAGGTCGCCGTCCAAGAAGTCGGTTTTGCCTCGTACCGGACGCGAGCGCGTCGTCATCGAGTCGGTGGCCCCGAGCATCGACTGCGGCCGGTTCCCGATTAAGCGCATTCGGGGCGATGAGGTGGTCGTCTTGGCCGATGTATTTGCCGATGGCCATGATGTGGTGGCGTGTACCCTTTACGTGCGCAAGGGTGGGAGCCGGAGTGGGGTAAAGTCGCGGATGGTGGCGCTCGGAAACGATCGCTTTCGGGGCATCTTCGTGGTGTCCGAGCTCGGAACGTACAGCTATACCGTGCGCGCCCATATCGATCGATTTGCCTCGTTCTGTCTCGAATTGAGCCGCCGTCCTCTGGACGACCCTGATCTCGCAAGCGCTTGGGCCTCAGGTGCCCTGCTTATTGCCGAGGCCGCCGAGGGCGCAGATCGCGCCGGGGCTAAGGCCGAGGCTCTGGCGTTGCGCGAAGCGGAGCGTGTCCTCCGTTGCGAGGGCGCAGCGAGCACCAAGCGGGCCCTGGCTCTCGACGATGTTCTGGCTGAGCGCGTATACCGCTTTGCTGAGCGCCGGCATGAGGTGAGTTTTGAGCGCGAGCTCGTGGTTTCTGTGGACCCGGAACGCGCGCGCTCAAGCGCTTGGTACGAATTCTTCCCGCGGTCTTTTGGGACATTGCGGGGCGCGGACGCAGTGCTCGAGTATATCGCCGATATGGGGTTTGACGTTGTGTATTTGCCGCCGGTCTCCCCGATCGGCGAAAGCCTGCGCAAGGGCCCGAACAATAGCCAGACGGCCGCCGCGACCGATGTCGGGAGTCCCTGGGCGATTGGCAGTGCGCGCGGCGGACACAAGGCTATAGCGCCGGAGCTCGGTACGCTTGCGGATTTTCGCGGGTTTTGTAAAAAGGCGGCGAGTCGTCATATGGAGGTGGCACTTGATATCGCGTTCCAGTGCGCTCCCGATCACCCCTACGTGCAGGCCCATCCCCAATGGTTTCGCCACCGACCGGACGGGACCATTCAGTATGCCGAGAACCCGCCCAAGAAATACCAGGACATCTATCCCCTCGATTTCGAGACTGAGGACTGGCAGGCGCTTTGGCAGGAACTGAGGGATGTCTTTCTGTTTTGGATCGACCAGGGGGTCCGGATTTTTCGCGTGGACAATCCCCATACCAAGGCCTTTCCGTTTTGGGAGTGGGTGATCGCGG
>JAJYQN010000104.1 GCA_021794595.1 Pseudomonadota bacterium | reverse complement strand
CTGTGGCGTTGAGAACAGGCCACCGTTAGGTGGCCCACAAGAATCGGGGCCGCGTGAGCGACCCCCTATAGCCGCTTTGAGCGGCTCACAAACTAAAGCCCCCGGCTCTGCCGGGGGATATTTACTAAGACCGGTACGCCTATGCGAGATAGGCATCTCTGGGCGACGATTACCTGCGCTCGGAACTCTGCCCCGGAAAGGCGATCCTGATGGAACCGAACCACCGATTGACGCGCTGCCGATAGCTCGCGTATTCCTCGCCAAAGCGATCCTGGAGGGCGCGCTCCTCCGGGGCGATCTGGAGAACCGTCACGACCACCACGAACAAGGGGATGCCCAAAAGACTCACCCAGTTATCCAGCCAAAGCGCCCATCCGGTCAGCGTTAAGGCGAAACCCAGATACATGGGATTCCTCGTGAACCGGAACGGTCCGTGCGTCACCAGCCGGCTTGCCCTCGAGGGCACGGTGGGATTGATGGTCGTGTGGGCGCGTCGGAACGTCACCCCGGCCCAAGCGATAAGTGCAACGCCCGGCAGCGAGAGCAGCCATCCCCAGCTTGCAACGGCCGGATCAATCGGGATCGGCAGGTAACGGTGGGCCGCGTACATGGCCAAAGCCACAACAAGCCCGTAGAACGGGGGCGGAATTCTCGTCTTCAGCATGATTCGACTCCTCTCTGGCTTCGTATCCTAGGCGATCACAGTTGAACTAGGCCCCGTGCGGGGTCGTGGTCAGTTCGTCTCGTCTCGTGGTCAAAAAGTCCTCGAGTGTCAGCGGATCCGCGCCGACTAGTCGCTTGAACGTATCAGTGGTGACCTGGACTCGAACAGGACGTGTAGAAGCAGACGCCGCTTGGAGGTAGTGCCAGAGATCCGAGAGATGTTCCACGGCGTGGTGATTCATCCCTGTCCCCAATGCCCCTTGACGCCACGCGTCATCCGAAATGTTTACGTAGCGGATGTCCTTGGCCAGCACCCGGGAGAACGTCGCCACAATCTCGCCCAGGGCGGGGAGGGCGCCCACCATGGGATAGGCGGAACCGGATGGTATATCGGGATCGAGAAGCAATCTCGCCGCCACCTTCGCCACGTCTTCCGCCGAGACGAGCGGTATGGTCGTCGTGTCGCTACCCCAGGGAAGCCGGATGACGCCCGCCGCCGCGACGGACGCGCTGACCAGTGCGTGTAGGTTTTCGTAGAACACGGCCGCCCTGAGATGGACTGCGCCGATGCCGGCCCAGTCCAGGATCTGTTCAGAGAGGTAGTTCTGGCGCATTCGGGGCGTCGGAGCATCGGGAGACGAGTTGAGCATCACCAGATTGACGAGGCGCTCGACACCCGCTTCGCGTGCGGCCACGGCCATATTCGCAGTAGCCTCCAGCAACCCGTCCTGAACGGGATAGGCGAAATAGATGGCACAGACCCCTGTACTCGCCTTTTGCACAGACCGGAAGTCCAGAAGATCTCCCACGAATATTTCTGCCCCGAGGTTCTCCAGGTATTCCGAGCGCTCGTCACGCTTGCGGACGAAGGCGCGAACGCGGTACCCCTGCCGCAACAAGAGCTCCGTCACATGCCGACCTGTCCGGCCTAGCTTGCCGCCCGCAGCCCCCGTCACCAAGATGTATCGTTCCGACATGACCCGCCTCCTTTGCATCCTTCCTCAGGGAGAGGTACTATTCAGTACCGTATTGGTCAAGTGTAGGTACTGATTGGTACCATGTCAACCAGGGAGTAATAAATTGGCATCTGCCTCGTCGACCAAAACCCAAAAGGCCGGTGAACCCGAAGCACACCAGCGGATCCTCGATGCGGCTTTTGCCGTCTTCACCCGCAACGGGTACACACAGGCCAGTACGCTCGAAATCGCCACGCGTGCAAAGGTTTCGAAGCGCGATCTCTATGCACTGGTCGGCAAGAAGGAGGACATGCTCATTGCCTGTATCACCGAGCGGGCAACACGGCTGAAATGGCCCCAAGACGCCCCTCCGCCCCGAGACCGCGAAGCTCTGACAAAAGCATTGGAGCGATTCGGGGTTCAGTTGCTGTGGGAAGTCACCGACCCCACCGTCGTTTCGATCTTTCGGTTGGCCATTGCCGAGGCCGAACGCGCACCCGAAGTCGCCCACACCCTGGACCGCATCGGCCGGGCGGCAAGTCGGGATGCCTTGGGCGCTCTGCTCACACAAGCCAAGGCATCGGGGCTTGTTCGGGGAGACACGGCCGAGATGGGTCGGCGGTTCTCGGCGCTGCTCTGGGGAGATTTGATGCTGGGGCTGCTGTTATGCGTCGCCGAACGTCCGGGTGAGCGAGCCCTGAAACAGCAGGCACACCAAGCCACCGAGGCATTTATGCGACTCTACCCTCGGGTAGATGAATAGGCGGCGACCGGAATCCGCGAAACTTTCGTAAGTCCAGCGGGACAGGCATGCGCAGCGGCGTGCAAGACTAAGGCGCCGACCGATGATGAGGAGCGATGTATTTATTCGACTGCAGGATGCGAGAGACGAGAACCTCGTCCAAGAGCCACACGGGGGCACGCCTGAATACAGCTGTCGGGCATTCGATGAACTCTTCCGCCGGCGGCTTACGGGAACTGGAATGAATTGCGGCTCCAGGCCATGATCTGCCGCTGCATCAGCCCGGCGAGTTCGGTGAAGCCGACGTTGGGACTGCCGTAGGACAAGAGACGACCGAGGAGCCGTGCACTGGTCACGGAAGTCCAAAGAACCGTAGCCGTTGAAGCCAGTGCGCAGCGCAGGACGCCCGGGTTAAAGGTGAACCTATGAGCGGGGCAGATTTCGACGCGTTTGTGAAACACCAACAGGCCGAGGAAGGCAATGAGGCCGACGTTTGATCCCGAAGCAACAGCTCCGCGAATGGCTTGGTTACCTAGACTCCCGAACGACTTGCAGCCCGCTGGGTCAGGCACGGCGCACCCTCTCACGCCCGTGCCCGAATCATCAATTGAACGCGGTCGCGCGACCGAGCCCTTCCCACACGGAGAGGTCTTTCAGCAAGGCCTCGCTGTGACGACGGATAGCATCGATGGAGTCCGTACCGAGCTGAAGACGGAGCGGTGTGCTCGGCGCCTCCAGCGCCACCTCAATCGCCGCAGCCGCTTTCTTCGGGCCCCCCCCTGGGTGCCGTGCATAGTGTGAGCAAACTCGCGCGTGCCAGCAATGACATCACGGTAGGCATCGAGGATCGGCATGTGCCGCATGCTCGCACCAGCCAGGTTCGTGCGGAACTGACCGGGCTCGACAATCAGGACCTTGATTCCGAATGGCGCAACTTCCTGCGCCAGTGCCTCGCTGACACCTTCGAGCGCCAACTTGACTGCCGCCGCCACCTCGCCGGGCCGTGTCACATCCAGGCGCTGCGCCAGCACACGGCTGGGGGCGAGCGCGACCAATGCCTGAAGAGAACTCGCATCGCGCGCGGTCGCCACAACATTGTGGCCTCGCGAAACCGCATGCTCGACATAGGCCCGGCCGAAGCCAGAGGGCGCGCCGGTCACAAACAAAGGTTCGGGGGTAATGGAAGCCGCAATCATTCGAGTCCCAGGTTCCAATCGAATGTCGGGAGAAGTATGACCTGCGCTTAATTGGACAACTATATAGTGTAAATTGACATACTTATTCGATATCATGCATGCATGAATGGATCGTGACCTGCTCGCCCATTTGCCCGTCGTGCTGGCCGTGGCCCGTCAGGGCGGCTTTGCAGCAGCAGCGGCGACCCTCGACATGAGTCCGTCCGCGGTAAGCCACGCCGTCAAGTTCGTCGAAATACGACTTGGACAGCCTCTCTTTGCCCGCACCACCCGAAGCGTCTCGTTGACCGAGGCCGGAACGGAATTTATCGCCTCGGCGGGTCCTGCCCTGAAGGCGCTTGAGGAAAGCATCGACCGTTTGCGCGCGGCCAAGGGTCACGTGGCCGGCCTTTTGAGACTGAATGCGCCTCGCCTTGCGCTTCCGCCGGCGATCGCGCCGGTGGTCTTGGCCATGAGCCAGAAGTATTCGGACTTGACGATCGAGGTGACTTCGGATGAAGGCCTCATTGATATTGTCGCGGGTGGTTACGATGCCGGTGTCAGACTGGGCGAGATGATCGCCCAGGATATGCTCGCCGTTCGGCTAACCCCTCCTTTCCGAGCAATCATGGTCGCGGCACCCTCGTATCTGGACGCCCACAAGCCGCTGCGTTCGGTCGGCGATCTTAACGCACATAACTGCATCGGATATCGACTGCTCGCTTCGCAATCCACCTACGCCTGGGAACTCAGAGAGGGGTCCCGGGACGTATCCGTGACGGTGACCGGCACGGTGCGCGTAACCGATCCCTTGTATGCGCGTGAGTCAGCGGCTAACTTTGGAATAAAACCGTACCACCCCACAGCACCCCCCGGGCGGCGTTGCGACGTATACTCCCGTGGCAGCATGAGGCGTTCCTCTCACTACGCTAGGATCGGGGAGATATTTGCGATGAAGAAGGAAAAAGCCAAGAAAAGTTCCACGAGGCCGTTGAGCTCAAACGTCAAGGCGTAGGCGTCCGCGAGATCGCGCGACGGCTGGGCGTACGCCGCGCCACGCTCATTGCCTGGCTCAGGCAAGAGACGTATGAGGAGGGTCGCGGATGGGTCAAGGGAACGCTGCGCAAATATACCCCGCTCGTGCGTGAACGGGTGATCGCCTTGAAGCAGGCCCGCATCGATCAACAGAAGTACTTCCTCGGTTCGCCCCACATCCAGATGGACTACGCGAAGCGCTACCAGGCGGAGGATCGCCCCTCGCTCTGGTTCATCGATGAATCGGTGCGCCGGGCAGGATTGCAAACGCATGCGCCGAAGAAGCGCACGAAGGGTCAAAACATCATTCAACGCCATCGCTACCCGATCAAGACGATCGTGGGATTAGGAAGGATTCAACAGGCCTGCGACTTCATCGGCAAGAAGTATATCGTGGGGTCTCGCGAGCCGATCTCGGTGTTCTCCACCAGTTATTATAAATGGTTCGAACTCTACCAAATATACCGTGTTTTAGCCGAAACCGTGGAGGAAGCGGTCGAGCCGCTGGCCCGCTTCTGGATCGATCATCAGATCCCGCAGGTGATGCGCATCGACAATGCGTCGGCCTTCCGCGGCGCGGTGCGCCAAGTGGCGGTGATCGGACGGTTCCTCAAGTTTTTATTAAACAGGAACGTCACGCCGCTCTTTGCCGCGCCCTACCGTTCGTATACCAACCCCCATATTGAGGGACACAACCGCACGTTTACCGAGAAGCTGTGGAGTAAACATACGTTCACCTCGCTCGATGCCATCGATGCCGAGTGTGCGCGCTTCAATGCCGAGAGCGAGGAGTTCTTTCGGTTCAAGTTTTCCGAACGGCTGCGTGCGAAGGGACTTCGTTATCACCGCGCGGGCGAGACGATCAATCTAGCGTGCCTCGCCACCACGCGCGGCAAGCGGATTGGCTTTATCCGTTTTGTCGAGATCTGGAAAGAGCGCAATGCGGAAATCGGGATCATCGTCCTCGAACGTTTCATCGAACTGCCAGGCGCGTATCTCAACCAGTACGTGTTTGCCCTGCTCGATCTGGCCGCTGCGAGCCTCCAGGTCTACTCGGAGGTCGAGGGGCAGGCCACGGTAATCCGTACCGCACGCTTTCCATACGATGCCTGAGGGTGGTACGGTTTCGTACCAAAGCCAGCCCCTAGCCAGACAAAGCCGAGATAGACGCCGGTTTGCACGGTTTTGACGAACGTCGGAGGATTCGCCCTTATTGGGTGCGCGCCGCAAGGCCCTGAAGGCGCAGAAGAGCCGGTTGCGTCGGACGCGAGGGGCCATCGCTGCAATGCGCATATCACGCATCACGCAATCGCGAAGACGGAGCACATCCGGACCTTCTTGGAGTCGCGAAGTGAGTTTCCGAGGAGGCCGCCCGTAGGGTGTTTGTGTGCATTGAAGAGTTGGCGGCGGGTCTCGCCTCCTCGGCTGACGTTTGGCCAGGACGACACAACCGCTCCTCGGGACATCCTGGATCTTGGATCCGAGATCACGGCGGAGTCTCCAGGGGAAACGAAACGGTAAGCGTCAGCCCGCGCTCGCGAAGGTTTGAGGGCTTGCGGCAGCGCAGCTCGGCTCGCAAGGGGGTGTATGGTGGGGGCTGCGAAGGAATAATCCCCCGGGGCCCTGCGTCTCTGTACCCGGGGGGAGGACTCTCTCCCACACACTCAAAGTACGCGGAGAAAATTTCACGTGAACCTTCCACGCAGAACCTTTTTGAAACAGGCGTTCTCGGGTTCGGCCCTGGCGGTGGCAGCAGGCGCAGGCCTCTTGCGTCCGGGCCAGGCCCTGGCCCGCACTTGGCCGACCTGGCCGCAGGC
>JAJYQN010000136.1 GCA_021794595.1 Pseudomonadota bacterium | reverse complement strand
GTCATCACCCAGGCGGGACGAGGACCTGTACCCAATACCGCGACCGTAAGCGCACGAGCGCTCTGGTGAACACCCGTTGCCAACAGGGTTCCGAAAGTCACCGCAGCAAGGCTCGCGGCAAGCGCAAGCCAGGGCCAAATCCCAGGGGACCGCGACTTTTTTGCAACCCTCTTGTCGCGCTCGATATCGCGGGAAATACGACCCCAAAGCGCAGCGGGTGGATCCACGGGGGTCACGCTCGACGACAGCGGGTGAAGGTCTTGTTCCCAGTCGGAAACGGCAGACTGAAGATCCTGTCGGGTCCTGAGGAGATAAGCGAAACGTTGGCGCGCTTTGCCCTTCAGGGTCCCGAGGACATACTCGCCCGCCAAAAGAATCTGAAGATCGCGATTGGTCAACTTCATGATTGAAGACACTCTTTCACGCGCAAAAGGCCGCGTCGGATCCAGGTCTTTATTGTACCAAGGGGCGCACCCAGTTGCTGAGCGATAATCTCATGAGTGTGTCCCTCGTAATAGGCCACAAGTATGGCCTGGCGCTGATCCTTCGGCAGTTGATCCAAACACTTCCTGATGGCCACCGTCTCCTCGTTGCGTAAAAAGGCCTGCATAGGTCCGTCAGCGGGATCCGACTGCTCCCAGAGATCCTCCTCAGCGCCCATAAGCACCTCTCGATCGCGCCTGACACAATCGATGGCGCGATTCCGGACAATGGTAGTCATCCACGCCCAAACCGAACCCTTAGAGGCCGTGTAATCCTCGCAGCTGCGCCAAATTCGGACGAAGGCGTCTTGAATAACGTCCTCGGCAAGCGCTCGTCTTTTCACTATACGTAGGGCGACCGCAAATAGTTTCGGGGCAGTCAAGGAATAGAGTTGCCGGAGCGCCGTTTCATTGCCCTGCTGTATGCGGGCGATCAGGTCAGAAATCCTGTCAGTCTCGCTCACAGTTGCCAGAGGGTCAGACAATCTGGGTAGGCCTTTTGGAGTCGGAAATGAGGTTTAGCATAGTGAAGCCTACCATGAGTAGCAAGACCCATTTGGGTTTCCTGCCCGATCACAAGCCCTCGGTCTCAAGGATTTAGGACGGCGCCCGAATCCAAACCAGGTACTCCTGCGTATTGAGGGGGCGCATAGCGCGTACAAGGCGAGGGCCCAAGCTGGCCCAGATGCCTAGGCCTTTTCATTACTGAGGACAACCTGCATGAAAGAAACAACGATTCGGGCGCTCCGAAAAGTTCTGACCTCTAAGACGATTCCTGTCGCTATGGGTGTCGTCCTGACATTCAGTCCCTGGCTTGCGCACGCTAATATTTTTGGGGAAGGGCGCATTTTAGGGACCGGCGGCGTGACCACGGTGAGCGGCGCCGCAGGTGGCGGCATCGTGCCTTGGGCCTTGATCGGTGGTTACGGAGATAATGAACAGATCGGGTATACCGCTTTTTATACAAACCTCGCCACATCCAACTATCTCTTGAATGCCTATGGTGGATCTGTCGGGATCGATAACCGTGTGGAGATATCTTTGGCGCAGCAGAGTCTAGGTCTTGGCAACACAGCCAACTTTCTAGATACGGAGCTCGGAGAGCCCGCCGGCAGCAATGTCCCATTACAGAACGGTACCGATCTCACACAAGACATCGTGGGTCTAAAGGTCCGGCTGTTCGGCAACGCGATCTATCAGCAGAACACGTGGCTTCCGCAGGTGGCTTTTGGCGTCCAGTATCACCGAAATCATAATGTCGGCTTGGGGGGCAGTGCGAATCTTCTGGGCGTGCTGGGAGCCAAGAGTAACGGTACGAGTTATTACTTGGCGGCTACGAAGGTGTGGCTCGACGGTTTGTGGGGACACACGACCTTACTGGACGTCGATGTCGATGCAACACGCGCCAATCAGAATGGCTTGCTGGGTTTTGAGGGCGTCCAGAATACCCGGTACCACTATGAGCCTGAGGTGTCCGCAGGCATTTTTCTCAATCGCCGCGTGGTCTTAGGGGGCGAATACCGCGCCATGCCCCAAAACCAATTGCTGGGCGACAACGCTACAGGTAATGCCCTCAGCCAAACCAATGCCTGGAAAGATCTCTATGTCGCGTATATCCCGAACAAGAACTTCTCCATTACCGTTGCCTACGCGATGCTTGGGCATGTCGCGACACTAAACAATCAATCCGGTCTCTACACCTCTGTGACGGCGAGCTTTTAAGCCCTCCGTCCTGAATTTCTAAGGAGTATGTCCATGTCTATCTACCGTAACGCCGCCGTACGCCGCGCCGCTCTTGCCTTGGTTCTCTCGCTCCCGTTTAGCGCAGCCTTCGCCCACGATAGCTACTATCAACAGTTTGGCCAAAAGCCGGGAATCAAAGCCGTAGTAAACCGCTTTATCGGCTATGTCCTTGCTGACCACCGAATCTCTCACTATTTCTCTGCCACCGATATCCCAAACCTCAAAGCCGCCCTGACGGACCAATTTTGTCAGGAAGAGGGCGGCCCTTGTAGGTACACGGGTCCCAGCATGGCCGATGTTCATCAAAGTCTGGGTGTGAATGAGACTGCTTTCAACGCCTTAGTGGCTGATCTTATTAAGGGGATGGATCGCCAACATATCCCACTTGATGCTCAAAATAATTTGTTGGCGAAGCTAGCCCCCATGGAGTCACAAATTGTGACCCGCTAGCGCGGCAACAGTCCTCCGGACTGATCGTGAGCCGCCCCGAACCGGGCGGCTTTTTTTATGCCTTCTGGTCAGAGGAGGGGCTCACAGGGACTTTCCCACACCGTTTATTATTTAACATAATATACATTATGCGAACTACAAAAAACGCCCGGAAAGGGGTCAACTGGCAAGCGCGTTCTTACCCACTGCCGGGTCTGGCGCTGCTCGCGGGCTTAGGCAAATCCAAGGTGTGGGCCGGGCTAGGCGTGACGATTACAGTTGAACAGATGATTAAAGCGACAGCTCAGTAGAATGAAGACCGGAGAATGAAGACTGCGGATTCCTGGGTCGCGGGCACTTAAGGGGCTCTCAGGACGGCGAAGCGCGACCGTGGGTTCCGAGAGGGGGCCTCTAGGGGGAAGGAAGGGTCAGGCAGGGCCTGCCGTCCCCGGGCCCTTAAGCCCCCCCGGGCATCGGTTCGACCACAAGACGGCCACCAATCCCCTGCCTCAATCTTCCCGTCCATCGCCTCTATGATCCTCGCCCCGATGCCAGCCACCGTCACCACCCCGATCTCCGCACCCCCAGCAGGGATGTCCATAGTCGCCGCCGCGCGGAACGAAAAAGCATCCGGATAGAAAGCTCAGGCTTATAACGGTGAGTAAAATCCGTGCCACATGTTTCGTAAACCTGGGGTGGTTTCGCATTTCGTCGCTCAATGGTGTTTCCGGTCCTTAGTGTAGAAGGTCCAGGGGCCTGTATCAACTCGACCCATGTGTCGTGACAGCTGGCCTGAGCGGGTATCCGTGGCTCGGATGAGGCATCCGTTCGCGGGCTTTTTTGGCCCCGGAATGAACGCATGGGGGATCATCGCAGCGCTCATCATGACCCTAAAGAAGCAGCGTGTGAGTCCGCTAGAAGCCAATAGCAATTTCGTAGCGGACAGAGCGAGATCACCGGGTATCGAGCGGCACAACCGTAATACCGAGGCCTCCGTAGGGGATGCTTATGAGCCACAGGAAGGCAAAGTAGCTTACCGCTAGCTGGAGAAAGAGATGAAGAGGACCCAGAAAGAAGAGAAGCATCATAGTGACGACCATACCAATCCAGGCGCGCCAGGCGATACCCCACCAAATGCCCAGGGCGGTTTCTAGAGAGAGAGGCAGCGGTAGAGGGGTATGACGGTCAGTGACCACGAATAGACTTGGCCTACCATGGTGCAAGAACGGTTTTGCGAAGATGCTTTTCCGGATAAGCCAGACCTGGTAGACAATCATAATCGGTATGAAAAGAAGCCATAAAAGGCCCAAACCGACGACGGCTCCGAATATACTCATATCGCGATGTTGGGGCGCGGTATTACCCGTAATCAGGGCGACTAGGACGATGATGATGGCGACCGCTACCGGCAGAAGGAGTGAACGCCAAGAAAATCGCCACCAGAGATGTAAGGCGGGAACGGCGGATTCTCGGAAACGCTCCGACAAGCTAGCGTCAGGGCGGGTAGACGGGAAGCGAGGGCTTTCCATAAGGTTTTGTCCTTTGGGTCACACGGTAAGATGTCAGGGATCCGGTCACTCTCACAAAAGGGTCAGCCCCCTACTCCGCTTTCAGCGCCTTAAGCGCCGGCATGCGAGCAAGCCAAGCATCTAAGTGATTCGCAAAATTCCGGCGGTCGGCGAGCGAAAGTGTAGCCGGCCCCCCCGTGATGGCTCCAGTATCGCGCAAATCGGTCATAAGGTTTCGCGTGGCAACCTGGGCCCCGATCGTATCTTGGTTAAAAACGACACCTCTTGGGCTCAGTCCCGCGGCCCCTAGGCGGACAGCGTGGGCGGCTAGCGGGATATCGGCCGTGACCACGAGATCATTGGGCGCCACGCGATCCAAAATGGCTTGATCTGCGGCGTCCGGTGTTGTGGCGACGCGAAGGGCCTTGATGTAAGGTGAGATCGGAATCAGGAGCGCTTGGTTTGCGACCAAGGTCACCAGGACATGGGTGCGCCGCGCGGCGCGAAAAAGCATGTCTTTAATAACCACGGGGCATGCGTCAGCGTCAACCCATACGTTCATAACGCCCAACCTGAGAAAACGAGACTCGGATCTTATCACGATGACGTGCCCCGGTGGCATGGGCCTCTTTTGCGGGAGATGGTGGGCAGAAGCGACATCACCTTGTACTATGCCGACTATGGATTAAAGACGCGTTACGCCCGCAGGGGCCCTATAAGGAGATTGTTTCACATGTACGAAAACCGATCATCGCGCTACACAAGGGATCAGGACTTCGCCTTCGCGGTCATGCGCATTATCTTCGGGGTCATTTGGGCGGTGAATACCGCGCTTGAGGCCAATGCGCCGTATGTGAATCATTTTTTGGCGTCAATCACAAAGCGTGTGGCAGGCCAGCCCGACATTATTCGGGCCTATATGCATTTCGTGATTCGCGGTGTGGAGTTCTTGGGCCCCCCGAATGTGGCGATGGCTACGGTGGTTGTGGACGGTCTTCTTGCCGTAGCGCTGCTGACTGGAGTGGGTTTACGGCCTTGGGCGCGGTTCGGCGTTATTTACAGCCTGTTTTTGTGGTCGACGGTAGGCGGTTTCGGAGGACCTTATGTGGCTGGCGCCACCGATCCCGGCACCGCCATCGTGTATGCATTGACATTTTTTACCATCCTCTCCGTTCCTTCAGAACAGCGGCTGACATTAGGGGGTCATTCGGCACGGGTGGTAGAGACTCGGGAGATCGAGGTGGTGCGGATACTGTTTGGTCTTTTGTGGGCCTTTGATGCCTTCTGGAAGTGGCAGCCGGCGTTTTTAGAGCACAGTCTCTCTTACCTGCGCGCCGCTCAAGTCGGTCAACCCGGCTGGATCGTGGCCTACATCGGTCTCTTTATCCATCTCCTCGGCATAGTCGGACCCATGACCTTCGGTATTTTTGCGGCGGTCACGGAGACGGTGTTGGCGATCAGTCTTCTGACGAAGCGTGGCGAGAAGTGGTTCTTGCCCATCGGGTTTTTCTATTCGTTTGGCGTGTGGACCACCGCCGAGGGTTGGGGTGGTCCCTATAGCCTCGGAAGCACGGGGAATCGAGGCGATATGCTGGGCACCGCCAATATGTACATGATTGTCTATCTCTATCTGATGGTGGCCTATCTCTTTGAGCGCCGACGTAAAAAAGGCTAGATCGTTCAATGCGTTACGTGGCAATCCAGACATTCTACATTAAGTACACAAGGACAGTACTGTAACCCACTGATAAGAAATGAGATTGGGGAAAGTATCTGGACCTTGCCTGCACCAAGGGCGGGGGGAATCGGGGGGCTGCGCTGAACGCGTGGGAGGGGCTGGGAGCAGCCCCTCTTCTGCGGACCTAGGCCGCGTCTTTGAAGAGCGAAAAGAAGTTCCGGCTAGTGCTCTCGGCGATCCGCTCCAAGGGAATCTGGCGAATATCCGCCAGACATTGCGCGACATGGCGCACGAAGGCGGGCTCGTTGCTTTTTCCGCGATGCGGAACCGGCGCCAAGTATGGAGCGTCAGTTTCGATCAAAAGCCGATCTTCGGGGACAAATCGCGCGACCGCGCGGAGTGTCTCGGCATTCTTAAACGTAACAATGCCGGAAAACGAGATATAGAAGTTCAGGTCCAAGGCCGCGCGCGCGACCGCCTCGCTTTCGGTAAAGCAGTGCAATACCCCGCCCACCTCTGCGGCCCCCTCTTCGCCCAAAATGCGCAAAGTATCGGTGGCCGCTTCTCGCGTATGGATAATGAGGGGCTTTTGAGTACGGCGGGCCGCCGCTATGTGCTGACGGAAGCTCT
>JAJYQN010000025.1 GCA_021794595.1 Pseudomonadota bacterium | reverse complement strand
GAGAGAATACCGATTTCGATCTCGGTCCTATTGAGCCAGCTCGCATGCTTCGGCGTGTCGTGGAGCTCAACACGGGAGAGTAGGGGTTGGGCCGCCGCCACCCCGAGCCCCTCCTCGACACTCTCGCGGAGGGGGTATTGAGGCGGTCTGGAACACGGTGGATCTTGCGCGCCTTGCTGGTGCCACTGTCTTGCAGCCGCAGGACGAAGCCGACGAAATCGGCTTTGGTGCGCCGGGCGCGACTTGGGCCCGCCGCTTTCCGCCAAGAGGCAGGACGGCCCCAAAGATATGGCAGGGTCCCAGCTCTCGTATTCGTAGTCTTCTCTCACCGGTGTTCCCGGCTTCGCAGGCAGCGGTGCGCGCGTCTGCGCTAGCCGCTGTTGGCTTTTCTCGTCCAAACAAATGACGGGCTCGCGCGGATCGTAGGGGCGGGCGTAGAGCGCGAGGAGCTTATACATGCGAGCAACGATACAAGGCTATGATCTCGCCGATGCACCCCGTCAGTCTTCACCAGGGTTTGAGAAGGTTTTTTTGAGAATCCGCCGGATCGTCTCCCGGCTAATCGCCTTCATCCGAGGATGGCGCCTTGCCGCTTCGGTGAGCCGCGCCACTGTCCAGCGGCTCGCGCCCACGGGCGGCGCCGAGCAGGCAAGCGCGCTCACCTGTGCCTCCGCATCGGCCGCATATTGTTTGGGCTTACCGGGGCGCGCCTCGTCGTGGAGGGCGTATTCGACCCCACCCTTCACATAGGCCGCACGGGTGCGCCAGAGCGCCGTGCGGCCTACCTTGAGTACCTCCATGATCTGCTGTTCGGGGACGTTACGATCAAGTGCCGCCAGGATATGGGCCCGATTGAATTCCCGGGCCCTATGCAGGCCTTTGGAACGAAACTCGTCTACGATCCGGCGCTCCTGCTTATTCAGCCTCAGTGCTGTCTGCCGCATGCCCGTTGCCTCCGAGTGGAATGGATATGCCTGAGCATAACGTTTCGTTATTTACGTGTTACGATACTAGGCGACTAGGCGTGAGGCATACACATTTTTTGGTTTGGTGTCCGGCGGCATGTTTACAAAGGACAGGCGGGACCTCTCTGACGGTTGATTTAGGCCCGCGTTCCTCAAAGGGGCAACGGCTGGCGGCCCTCTGGTGGATGTTTTGCTTACATCGCATGCCAACTGGGGAGGCATTTCGTGCCTTCTGGCGGCCTCGCACAATCTTGTGGCGAGGGGGCGTTCCCGATAGAAATTGGCCAGATTGGCTGGTGTGCGAGGGCATTGGGGGGTCTTCCCCTCTGTCTTGCCAAGCCAAAGCGGTCCAGGCATTTAGTTTTTGCTTGAAAGATAAAGGGAAAGCAACGGAACTTTGAGGCGGTGTCGGTTCGGTGGGTCGTGTGAGATGGACCGAGTTTGGGGTTGCCTGAGGGGGTGTGGGAGGTTATGATGCCGACATTCAATACGGTGCTTCTGGCCGTAGCACCGCGGACAACTGGCTGAGGATATGCGAGGGATAATTCTTGCGGGGGGTACTGGTACTCGACTCATGCCGGCGACGAGCGTTGTCTGCAAACAGTTACTGCCAGTTTATGATAAGCCCTTAATCTATTACCCACTTTCCGTTTTGATGCTTGCTGGGATTTCTGAAATACTCGTCATCTCCAATGCTAACGATATCCCGCTTTTGCAGCGGCTGCTTGGTGATGGCGGCGACTGGGGTTTGGATTTGCGCTATGCCGTGCAGGAGCGTCCTGAAGGGTTGGCGCAGGCACTTGTAATCGGAAGGAATTTTTGTGATGGCGCACCTGTGTGCCTCGCGCTCGGCGATAATCTCTTTTATGGTCAAGGATTGTCGCTACGTGTGCGGGCGGCCGCATCGCTTCAGTCGGGTGCTGTTGTGTTTGCATACCCGGTCAATGAGCCGGAGCACTTTGGTGTTGTTACGCTTGACAGGGCTGGGCGCCCCGTTGCTATTGTGGAAAAGCCCAAGCGCCCAGCGTCTAATCTTGCTGTCACTGGGCTTTATTTTTACGATTCTTCAGCTGTGGAATACGCGCAAGAGCTGCAGCCCTCCTCACGTGCCGAATATGAGATAACGGATATCAATAAGAGGTACTTGGAACGCGGGGATTTGCGTGTAGAGGTCTTGGGTCGTGGCTACGCTTGGTTGGATGCCGGTACTCACGAGAGCTTGTTGGAGGCCGCCCAGTTTGTGCAGACGATCGAGAATCGCCAAGGGTATAAGATTGCGTGCCTCGAAGAGATCGCCTTGCATCAGGGCTGGATTACTATAGAAACCGTACTCAAGCGGGCGCATCAATACGCTAAAAGCGGTTACGGCCGGTACTTGGAGCGGGTTGCTACTGAGTGGGGCGTATCCTCCGCTTCTTTGAATATAACTCCGCAATAATGGTGTGGCCATTATGTCTGATGGGATCAGTAACGGTAGCCGGGGATGCGCTGCCTATGGTCTTGGAGGAATGATATGCCATCCTGGCGTTGTGTGAATGTTCCACCTTTGGGTGATACACGTGGAGGCCTTGCGGTGTATGAGGGCTGCAAAGATATCCCCTTTGACATACGTCGCATCTTTTTTTTGTATGATTTGCCAAAGAACAGCAGTAGGGGACATCACGCCCACAAGCAACAGGATGAAGCGGTAATCTGCGTACAAGGGCGATGCAGCGCCTTGTTGGACGATGGTGTTTCTCAGGAACGACTAGTCCTTGATTCTGCCTGTAAGGCGCTTTATATCCCCCCAATGGTTTGGCTCGTATTGGACGATTTTGAGCCCGGCACGATCCTGGCGGCCGTGACAAGTGACCTTTACGACGAGACTGACTATGTCAGGGATTACGCAGTGTTTCGGTCCATGGTGAAGGCAAAGCGAGAAGGTCGAAGTGATGCGGTGGCATAAGCGCGGTGTGATTTATGTGCCGGACGGGCGCCTGTGGTGGGCGCAGACACACGCGATGCTGCCAACCCCGGAGTTACGGGGGAACATTATCCGCTTGTATCTTTGTTGCCAGGACGAGCGGGGAGAGGCGCGAATCGGCTACGTCGATGTGTCGACCGAAGATCCGCGGCACGTGGTGGAGGTCGGCTCTGAGCCACTGCTAGACATAGGTTATCCGGGGCATTTTGACCAAGATGGGATCCTCGCCACCTGCGTAGTGCCTGTTAGTGATACGATCCGTTATCTCTACTATGTGGGTTTCGAGCGTGGTCACAAGGCGCGGTACCGACTGCTAACAGGGCTTGCTATAAGCGAGGACGGAGGCCAGCATTTCCGTCGCATCAAGACTACCCCCATCCTTGAGCGGAGTTCGTCTGAGACCTTATTCCGATGTGGTCCATTCGTGCGGTACGAAGAGGGGCGGTTTCGAATGTGGTATGTGGCGGGTAGCTCTTGGACAGACATAGGCGGGAAGGCAATGCCAGTGTATGACCTACGCTATACAGAATCAGATGACGGGATTCATTGGCCAGAGGCAGGCGAAGTGTGTCTTGAGATCCGGCAGCCAGAGGAACATGGGTTTGGCCGACCGTGGATTATCAAGGAAGGGGGCTACTACCATTTGTTTTACTCCATTCGGAGGCGCTCCCTGGGCGCCTACCGCATGGGCTATGCCCGTTCTGTCGATGGCAGACACTGGGAGCGTCGAGACCACGATCTCAATTTGGACGTGTCGCCTGAGGGCTGGGACTCCCAGGCTATTATGTATGCGGCCGTCTTGCCCGTTGGTGGCCGATTTCTCTTATTTTACAACGGCAATGATTTTGGGCGAACAGGCATGGGTTATGCGGAGACCAATGAACTGGCGGCGGATACCTAATCTGCCGCTGGGCCTGACTTGCGTGCCTCAGGACGATCGTTTGGTCCGTCGTCAAGCGCTACACCTGTCATTTTGAAATCTCTCCAAGATATTAGAAATGGCGATTCCACCAAATACCACAGTGGGCGCGGGTAGATTTGTGGCTGTCGGTGGACGAGTTAGGGGATGTCGAGCATGGCGATGATGGATGCCCAGGCTGTCAGCGGCGTGGGTCGCGCCATTACTGCGACGACCCTCGTTCGTATACTGGGTGCGTTGTTCGGGATGTTGTCCCTGGCGCTCACGGCGCATTGGCTAGGTCCTGCTGGTCGGGGTACGCTCGTGACCATCAGTACCTGGGTCGTACTCTTTGCCACTTTGGGCGGTCTGAGCCTAGGGCAGGTCGCTATTCATCGCAGCGCCGGCGTTCCGGTGCAAGAATGGCTTGCGCCCATCATGGGGGCACTGCTGGCGGCCACTATCACCATCACGTTGCTTGGTTGGCTGACAGCGGTCGGGCTATACACATTCTCTAGGCATCTCTTCCACGGCTTGCCACTACCGTATCTGGTAACAGGTTTTCTAGGTCTGCCGTTGGTCTTGTGGGAACAGTACAACGTGCCTCTTTTGATGGCCGTCGGAAGTGTGGGTCTCTATAACCGTTATCAGATATTGGGCCGCGTAGTCGGGCTCACGGCGATGGCGGTAGTCTTGATTTATCTAAAATTGGGTGTAGAGGGTGCGCTGTTGGCGTGGATGGCCGCAAACCTAGTGTTGGCAGTGGGTGGCTTTCGGCACCTTTGGCAACTCGCTGGGCGACCAAGGCTCATGCGTGCAGAGACTCTTGGGCTGCTTACCGGCGGCGTCAAGCTGCATTTGAATGCGGTAGGCAGCGTTTTGTTCAGTGGCACGGATGTTTTATTGTTGCACCATTTTCGTGGGCCTGTTCCTACCGGATATTACCAGACGGCCGTTCAGCTGACGACGATGTTCTTGTTAGTCCCGCAGGCGGCGACCATGATATTATACAGCCGGGTTTCGGCCGATGGGCCAGACCGCGCATGGCGGGTGCATCGGCGCGTGCTGGCCGCTATCGTTGGGCTCATGGTGGTCGGCTGCCTAGCTGCCTATGCGGCGGCACCGTGGGTGATCCCCGCATTTCTTGGCGTCCGATTTGTGCCGAGCGTCAGCCTTTTCCGGTGGCTGTTGCTTGGCGTCGTGGGGATGACATTTTCCACCCTCCTAGCTCCGCAATGGATTGGCCGGGGGTTGTTTTGGCAAGCCTCTTTACTGACGCTTGTTGTTGGTGTTGGGAACGTTGGATTGAATCTTGTGTTGATTCCCAAATATGGGGCTCTGGGGGCGGTGTGGGGGACGCTTGCGGTCTATATGTTTTCGATTTTTGGTAATGGAGCCATGGCTCTTTACTGCGAGATTCGTTACCGTACCTTGAAATCTTCGTCTGTAGGCGGGGGCCTTTGAAAAAAGTGGTGCCAAATGGGTAGAAATGACAGCGATCGCGGCGATTTACGGCGTTTCGAGAACCTGACGTTTGACGATTTTCGTCGCATGGCTAAAGATCCATCGCTGACTGATGCGGAAAAGATCGGGTTTCCCGATTCTTATCGGCTGGGGAAAGAAGACATCATTTACGAAGATATCGCCCAAAAGTTGACGTTACTGCAAGATCGCGGGCGCGTTGTGGTTGATATCGGTCCTGGCTGCGGCGCCTTGCCGAAGCGGTTGTTGGAGGTATGTAGCCAACAAGACCATAAACTTGTTTTTATTGACTCGCGGGAAATGTTGGACCAATTACCCGATGAGCCGTTTGTTAAGAAAATCGCCGCACGTTTCCCAGATTGCCCTGACATTCTAAGCGAATTGCGCGATAGAGTTGATGTTGTTCTATCTTATAGCGTCCTCCACTATATATTCTCGGAGGCTAACATATGGTCCTTCTTTGACCATGCCTTATCGCTCTTAGCGCCAGGTGGCCAGTTATTACTTGGCGACATCCCCAACATTTCAAAACGCATGCGCTTCTTTTCGTCAGAAGCTGGAGTGGCCTACCATCAGGCATTTACGGGGGATGACAGTATACCGCGAGTGGCCTTCAATAGAATTGAGCACGATAAGATTGATGATAGTGTTTTGCTAGGCCTGCTGTCCCGCGCCAGGGCCTCTGGATTTGACGCGTATTTGGTGCGGCAGGGATCTGAGTTACCAATGGCCAACCGGCGCGAGGATTTGCTAGTTGAACGGCCCTAGGTTGGCTCTCACAGGGGCGTTGGTGCGCCTGACCGGTGCGTTATGAAAATGAGAAATGTCATTATCGTCGGAGACTCCTCATTTGCGGAAGTCGCCTTCGAGTACTTCACGCATGATTCTGAGTATCGCGTAGTTGCTTTCGCGGTAGAACGAGAGCATCTCCAGCGCAGTGCTTTATTTGGGCTACCGGTAGTCGCTCTGGACGAGCTGGTCATGAAGTATACGCCGGATGATCATGACGTGTTCGTTGCGGTTGTCTATGGTCAGCTTAACAGGCTTCGCGCGCGCCTTTATGAGGACGTTAAGCGTATGGGCTACAAATGTGCGCAATACATAAGCAGTCGGGCGTTCGTGTGGCCAAATGCGCGCCTGGGTGAGCACTGCTTCGTTTTCGAAGGGAATGTCATTCAACCATTTGTTGAAATCGGAAATAATGTCATTCTCTGGAGCGGAAATCATGTCGGTCACCACAGTTTGATTGAGGACCATTGCTTTATCGCCTCGCATGTCGTGATTTCTGGGCATTGTCACATCGGGAAGCATTGCTTCCTCGGGGTCAACAGCACGCTGGGAAATAACGTAACGTTGGGGGCAGATACCGTAGTCGGCGCGGCGGCGCTCATCCTAAAAAGTGCGGAAGGTGGGCATATTTATGCTAGTAACTCGACAGGCCCATCAAAAGTTACTGCCCGCCATTACTATAAGCTGGATAAGAGTGGCGGCGAGAATGCAATGCGGGAGGGTGACTATGGCGCCGAGGATGGTCCGCGGACCTGTGGCACCCAGGATGACTAACGTGCGTTCTTCGCGCCAGACACCGGTATATGCGTATGCAGGCTGAAACTGAACCGCGAAAGTCGATTCAGCTGACTGGGTACCGAGAGGCAGATGCGGCCATTTGGGATGAGTTTTGTGCCCACTCGACTAATGGGTCATTCCTTCATACAAGACGATTTCTTAGTTATCACGGGAATCGATATACCGATCGCTCAGTCCTTATAAGAGGGAAAAATGATCGACTATTAGGACTATTCCCCGCAGCGGAGGATCCGGCGAACAGTGCGAGAATCGTTAGCCATCCCGGCCTTACGTATGGAGGCATAATAGACCAGGGAAAACTGTATGGAATGGTATCCGTAGAAGTCTTGCAAGCACTTATAAACCACTACCGACAACAAGGGTACAAAAATATTACTTACAAGCCGGTACCCTGGATCTACCATAAGGTGCCATCGCAAGACGATTTGTACGCCTTGTTTCGCCTTGGGGCACGATGTGTTCGGCGCGACTTGTCCGCCACTATAGATATACAGCAGCCAAGGGTGCTGGCGGAGCGGAGGAAGCGGGGCCTTGTTAAGGCACGAAGGGCCAATCTGACGCTGGATCGAGGGTCGGATGCGTTAGATGGTTTTTGGCCAATGCTTGAAGACAATCTTGGTCGTAAGCATGGTGTAGCTCCGGTACATTCATACGCGGAGATGGCGGACCTTATTCAGCGTTTTCCCGATAATATCGAGGTTGTGGTCGTGCGCCGGGAGTCGGAGCTATGTGCGGGCGTTGTGTTGTTTAAGACTAGGCGCGTGGTGCATGCCCAGTATATCGCCGGGACCGACCTTGGGTATCAGGTCGGCGCCTTGGAGTTTCTTTTTGAGGAAATAATCAATTCGATTTCAGATTCAGAAGATAGCCAGCGCTATTTTGATTTCGGTACGTCGAACGAAGCGGCGGGATGGGTGCTTAATGTAGGGCTTTATCAATTCAAGCGGGAGTTCGGTGCCGGTGGTTGCGTGTACGAACACTATGACCTTGGGTGCGCGGATGGGGTCGACAATGGCCACGCGAGCATTCAAACCGAGATACCCAATCGCGGTATTGTGGGATAGCCAGTGAAGGTTTTATTAGTTAATGAGGCGTCAGGAGTCCATCGGAACCTAGCCCTAGGGCTTAGAGCCCTAGGGCATGATGTGCTGCTATTGCAAACTGGATTTCAAGCGGCGCAGGGCCGAGAAACCGATGTCATATTGGGGAGGGAATACTCCTCAAGGCGGAATCAGTTTCTGTGGAACCATCTTGTTGCACCATTCCGTATATTACGTCTTGAGCGCTTCGACATTGTGAATTTCGTTTTGGGAATGTCGCTTCTTCAGGGGCGTTTTGTACGGTATCGCGATCTTGCGTACCTTAAGCGAAAAGGTATGCGGTTATCATACTATGGTGTTGGATGTGATGAGATTGGTGCTATACGGTTGGCGAACCCAAACCCGCGTCCAAAGTTTTGTATACGGTGCCAAGCGTTTGATCCCCTTGGTGCGCAGTGCAGCCGTAACTACATATCGCGGCGACCTAGCCCACAAACGTTTACGTCTCGTTTTAATTTTTCTATTACGTCTACTCCAAGTTATGCGCACCAACACCGCGTTATGACTAATGCAGAGACTGCCGCGATCCCATTTCCTGTAGATATTTCAGCTATTTCGTTTACCGGGCTATCTGGAAGCAGGAAGTTGGTCGTAGCGCATGCACCGACGCGGCGTGGTATGAAGGGAACGGCGCGAGTGTTGGAAGCAATAAAGAATCTTGGCGGCGATGCGAAACGTATAGAGTTTCGGGTTATTGAGGGATTGAGTCATGCGCGGTATCGTGATGAGCTACAGCGGGTCGATGTGTTGATTGACCAATTAGATGCGCCGGTGCCCGGGATGGCGGCGTTGGAGGCGATGGCGGCTGGCAAGATCGTTATTACTGGTAATCTTCGCAGTGCGCATGGGTTCTTTCCATTTCTCGTTCACAATCCCGGGTTCCACGGGAGTTCGGAACCGGGGGCACTCGAGTCGACTCTTCATCAGATTTTGGCGATGGGGGATTCGCTAGAACCGTTAGCCTATCGTGGACGCGAGTATGTGGAAAGGAATCATTCCCATATAGATGTAGCAAGACAGTTTGTTGATGTGTGGTCGGCGCGACCTTTCGCGCAGGAGCGCGTGAAGTAAGGCAATTGTAGCTATTCCATTGTAGAGCAATGAAGAACAATGATTACATGAGTTGGCCAAGTATCTAGGACAGTGGTCATTTGCTACGCATCCCCTTTAGTCGCGGCAGAGGGTTGTATCCATCAAGCGAGTATGCGGGTCCCGCAATCATGGCCATCTGTAGGGCTAGGATAACGAGTTCCGACATGGATAAGAACATGTTGCTATCAAGCCAGGACCACGCCAGCCAAACCATAATGAACGTCCAAGGTCGAATGTGATTCGAGTAGGGGTGGCGCAGCAGAAGGTATACCGTCAGGACAATGAGCAGTAACCCGAAGATACCAAACTGGAGCATCATATCGAGATAGAGAGTCTGGCTACCGCTGGAAAGTCCTATCAGTGCGCGAGTGAGCTTGATGGGGTAGCCGATACCGGCCCCAAACCAGCCCGATGTCGCGAGCCCACGCAAACCGGCCTCGAGCATCTGAATCCTGATGTAGAGTGAGTCGTCAACGGGGCTCGTGGAAAACCGATTCGCCCCAATATAGCTTACGTCCGCAGGTTTAAGACAGGAAGGAAGTACCGCGAAGGTGCGGGCGCCAAGGTAGGCCGTAGCGGCTAAGGCGAGCGTGCCGCCTATAAGAGTTAGCAGGGTGCGCCATCTCAGTTGTTTTGTGAAAATCATACCGGCGGCGGCGACCAGCCATACCACGTAACCGCCTCGCGACACTGTGACGCAGACGCCTATCCCGGTGAGCGTAAAAAACGCTTCACGCCATTTTGGCGGTAACAGATCCATCGCAACGACCGCTCCCAGGACTAAGGATATGGCGGTGGTGTTGGGGTTACGGTAAAGCGCCCCACTGCGACAGATGAGGTGACTTAAATCGTTGATCCCTAAGAAATTGAGAACGGCCAGTAGCACACTTATGGCAACGACTCCGACCACCGCGTAACGAGCAGCACGAACGGCATGAGGTTCGGAAAATATTTCGGCACACATCAATAGGATGAGCACCGAAAGTATCCATTCGCGAAGCGCATGTATAGCAATGATTCCGTGATCGGATACCCACCACCCATATAAACCTAATGCCAGCATACAGAAGGCCAATATGACGAGTCTGGGTGTGGGTATTTGACGAACTATGAGTCTGCGCCCAATAAGCGGTAGCGTGAGAAGACCGCCCATAGCGAGCCATGCCAAGGGTGGTATCGGGCTTAGGGAGTAGACAAACTGGTCCGCCCCCGAAAAGAGGATGAGAATGCATGCGGCCGCCAGCACGCTTCTATAGTGGGTCACTACGGACTTTTCTGACATCCTTGGTTCCTATGCATGCTTGTGTGCTCGCCCGTAGGGCTAGGAGCGGGTTACAACTAAGGCTGCTACCGTGTTCTCGCCGGAGGTATCTCGTGTATCGTCAAGCGCCATCTCGCCTTTAGCGGCGTGGGTGGTAGCGCCTGAGTCGTTGGATTATTCCTGTTCGTCGGCGAAAGGTAAATAGATATGTTATGGTTAAGCGAAATCGGGCTTACTCCCCCACGAGGGGCTCCATTGCGCGTTTTCGGACGATTTTTCTTGTTTCAAATGGAAGCTAGTCAGGCGCCCGATTAGCTTGTCGGGCTTTTCTGAGACCTACGGCTCCGTCTTCCCTGGCCAGGGGTTTTCGCTCTGACCTGGCTTTTGCGGCAACCGGTAGAACACGAATTCGTTACACCCTATTCCCCCGCGGGTTTTGAGGTGTTCAAGCGTGAATCCACGAGTATGGTAAAAATCAAATATCCTATCGGGAGACGATACCTCAAACGGATAACCCCCGACCCAGTCAACCAGGTCACGTATGCGTGACATCCCCCGATTCTCTTGGCTGTGGGTCCCTCTCGCTTCTGTCTTCCCTAGTAAGGCGTAGCGAATTGTTGACAGGGCCCATAGTCGAATAGCCGATACGACTAGCAGTATCGGGCGCAGCAGTTTATATTTGTTGTAGTAGCGCTTCACCATCGTCCAGCGCCGACTTGCGCCTCCCTGGTCGTTATAGATCGCGATATACAAATAGCCCCCTTCTGCCACCAGAGTACCTACATTGTCAAGTGCTTGCCACATCGCGCCAGTGTGATGCAGAACACCCCATGAGTACACAACGTCGAATTGGCCCAGGTTACTAAGATAGGTCCTATCCAGCACGGACCCCTGTTCAATCCGCCACATCTTGTCTTGGGGGAAGTAGCGGTCGCGCAATGTTGAGGTGCAAGCGACAGATAGGGGGTCGTAATCGAACGACGTGACCGCGGCCCCTAACATCCTCGCGGCTAGCGAAAACAGACCACTTCCTGATCCCGCGTCTAGAAACCGCAGACCGTTAAGCGAATCGCGACCCAGCATCCGCTGTAGCGAGGTCTTGGCATGGTCGATCCGAGAGTCGTCTAGTAAGCGCAGAAAATGCGACCAGTTCTTGCCAAAGGCAAAGCGCTTCCCCTGAGCCATTTCTTGTTCATGGCTCTCTGGCATCGCCCCCCTTACCTGCCCGCTGTCTTCCGAATGGCTTGTGTCCATGTGCGTGTCTATCCTTCGCGTGATGACCAGGAGGCCGGTTCAGTCAGGTATACTGCCAATTTTCCTGGCTATGGTATATATGCTAGGCTGGGCCAACGCGCAAGAGGTAAGGGCCCGTTAATCGAGGGATCGTCGTTCGGCGGCGATCATGGTTGCGCTTTACCATGGAGAAAGGGTGGTCTTTTCTGTATCTCGCTAGGGTTGTCCGAATCTCACAAGGCTTCACGTGAAACGCCTATTCTTTCTAAATCGGCGCTTTGGCCAAGGCGGGGCAGAGCGGCAGCTTATTGCTCTCGTAAAGGCATTTGACAAGAGCCGTTACACCATCACAGTGGCGCCCTTTTATGATGGGGGACACTTAGCTCCCATCATAAGTCACGACCGAGATATCACGTGGGCGCCGCTGAAGAAGCGGGGTCGCTGGGATACGATATCTTTCCTATGGCGGCTCTGGAGGACTGTCCGAAGGGCATCGCCGGATGTGTGTATCGGCTATATGGATATTCCCAATATCGCGGCACTGGTGGCCGGCCGGCTCGTGGGCGCCAAGGTAGTTTGGGGAATACGCAACTCCACTCTATGTACAGGCAATGCACCAGGACTAGGGCGATTCGCCTTCTGGCTGATGAGCCAGCTTTCAACCCAGCCAGACCTCATTATCTTTAATTCTGAGGCGGGGCGGCGATACTATCAAGAGCATGGGTTTGCGTGTGGCCGCAGTGTCGTGATTCCGAATGGTATTGACACCGACTATTTCTCGCCGCAACAAGGGAGGTCGCAGCTCAGGGGGCGCTGGGGGGTTCTTGCAGGCGATCTCGTGCTGGGTCTTGTGGGGCGCGCAGATCCCATGAAGGGGCATGCGATGTTTTTGGCGGCCGCGGCACGGCTTGCCGATCAATGCCCCCATATACGGTTTGTGTGTGCGGGTATGGATGCGGGGGACTATCGCGACCGTATGGAAGTGCTCGCTCGGACACTAGGCATGCATGATCGGATGATCTGGGTGGGGCCCATGGAGGACATGCCCTTACTTTATCGGGCATTGGATGTGTTGGTGTTGGCGTCTACGAGCGAAGGTTTTCCTAATGTTGTCGGCGAGGCCATGGCGTGCGGCGTACCTTGTATAGCAACGGATGTCGGTGACTCGGCCATGATCATTGCTGACACCGGCATTATCGTAGAGCTTGGTAGCGCCGAACGATTGGCGGAGGGGATGGCGCAGATGGTCGAGCGCCTAGCCCACGAAGGCCCACCGATGCGGGCTGCGGCGCGCATGCGCATAGTTGACCACTTTAGTGTGACAGCATTGGTCAATCGCACCCTTGAGGCGTTTCGGGAGTTTGATGTCCTAGCCGACCATGTGGATAAGGCGACGGAAGGCGGATGAAGGTGCTTCATATCATTACGGGCTTAGAGACCGGTGGTGCCGAGATGATGTTGGCAAAATTAGTCTCGAGTCCTTATCTCGCCCCTTCAACGCTCGCTGTGATATCTCTCATAAAACGGGGCCCCATCGCCGATCTCATCGAGGCGCAGGGTATCCCGGTCCATTGTTTGAATATGACACGAGATATGGCAGGTATGGGAGGGGGTGTCGCTTTGTGGCGGCTGCGCCGCATCGTTCGCGCGCAATCGCCCGATGTCATACAGGGTTGGATGTACCACGGGAATCTGGCAGCTTTGGTCGCTCGTGCATTTTTGCCTACGTGGGTGCCGGTGGCTTGGAACGTACGTCAGTCGCTCTGTGGTACTGCCCATGACAAAATTCTGACAAAGTATGTAATCCGATTGAATGCCAAGGTTTCTCGCTACGCGCAGGCGATTATCTACAATGCGCAAATCAGCGCGAACCAACACTGCGCAATCGGATTCGACTCGAAAAAAGCAGTAGTCCTCCCCAACGGCTTTGATGTCAATCGGTTCCGGCCGGACCCTGGGGTCCGAAATGAGGTCAGGGCGGAGTGGGGATATGCATCCGATATCCCAGTCGTGGGTATGTTTGCGCGTTACCACCCCGTGAAGGACCATCACTCTTTTCTCGAGGCCGTGCGGCTGGTGGTCGCGGAACGCCCCGAGTTTCGTGTCATCATGGTGGGGCGCGGCATTGATGCCGATAACGAGAATCTTAGGAAGCTACTTGACGCCTGGGAACTTCAGTCCCATGTGCGCCTTTTGGGGGAACGTACGGATGTCGCACGGCTTATGAAGGCGGTCGATGTTTGCGTGTTATCCTCCGCCTGGGGTGAGGCCTTCCCGAATGTCTTGGGGGAGGCCATGGCCTGTGGTGTTCCTTGTGTCGCGACAGATATCGGCAGTTCGGCTGAGATCATCGGGGACACGGGCGTTATGGTGCCCCCCCGTGATCCACAGGCGCTTGCGTCTGGGATACTCTCGGTAATGGCGGGAGGATCTGCCGAGGTTTTGGGGGAGCGAGCGCGATCACGAATCGTGGAGCGATTCGCAATCGAAGGCGTAGCGCAGCAATATGCGGACTTGTATTGGAGTCTACGAGAAGATTATGGGCGTAATGGGATCTAGCGCACCCTCCTGGGATGGACGATCATGTGCGGTATAGCGGGACTCTTTGCGCCGGCGGGGCGCGTAGACGCGGATATTCTGCAAAGAATGACAAGCCGCATAGCCCATCGAGGACCGGACGACGCAGGGTATTGGGTAGATAGCGCGGGCGGTATTGGGCTAGGTCATAGGCGTCTTGCGATCCTTGACCTTTCGCCAGGTGGCCATCAGCCGATGCACTCTGCGAGCGGTCGGTTTGTCATCGTGTTTAATGGCGAGGTCTACAACTTTAAGGAGTTGCGCCACGATCTAGAGCAGGAACACTGTGCGCCCGAATGGCGGGGTTCATCCGATACTGAGGTGATGTTGGCAGCGATCGAGGCCTGGGGATTGACGGCCGCGATAAAGCGATTCGTCGGCATGTTTGCGTTTGCCCTATGGGACCGTAAGGAACGCCAACTCCATCTGGTGCGGGATCGTCTTGGTATCAAGCCCTTGTACTGCGGTTGGTTGGGCGAAGAGTTTGTGTTTGGGTCCGAGCTCAAGGCACTGCGCGCGGCCTCGCAAACAACGCCCGCTGTAGATCGGGGTGCGCTGACATTGTTCATGCGACACAATTACATTCCGGCGCCACACACAATCTATGAAGGTCTGTATAAATTAGTCCCTGGTACGATTGTGACGCTGAGTGCAGATGACGTAATACGGCCGCGCACATGGGAATACCTTGCAACGCGTGCCCGAACATTTTGGTCGGCACGTGAGGTGGCCGAGCGCGGTGTGGCCGACCCGTTTGGGGGCACCGATACAGAAGCAGAGCAGGAGTTAGAGCGTCTTTTGGAAGATGCTGTGCGGGCGCGCATGATTGCGGATGTTCCGCTCGGCGCGTTTTTGTCTGGCGGCGTGGATTCATCCGTCGTGGTCGCTACGATGCAGCGGCTTAGTAACCGGCCCATCCGCACTTTCGCCATGGGTTTTGAGCAACGCGAATACGATGAAGCGCAGTATGCCCGGGCGGTGGCCGCTCATCTTGGTACGGCGCACACCGAGCTCTATGTGACATCCACAGATGCCATGAATATCATCCCACGGTTACCAGAACTTTACGACGAACCCTTTGCCGATTCGTCACAGATCCCGACCTTCTTAGTATCAGAACTGGCGCGCCAGCAAGTGACGGTGAGTTTGTCGGGAGACGGAGGCGACGAGCTGTTCGGAGGTTACAATCGGTATTTCTGGGGGCGTCGTTTGTGGCAGCGGTTTGGTTTGGTGCCAGCGCCGGCCCGGAGGGCGATAGGTTCCTTGCTGAGTTCGCTCCCCCAGGGTTTTTGGGAGGCCACTTTGAGCCCCGTCATGCCGTTATTACCATCGCGTTTACGAGTCCGTCAGCCGGGCGAGAAGATGCGCAGATTAGCTGAGGTGCTGGGCCATGAGTCGCCGGACGCCCTCTACTACCAGCTGGTGTCGCATTGGGCCAATGCGGCTGCGGTGGTGGTGCAAGGACATGAACCGCTCACCGTGTTGACAGACCCAAGCCGGCGCGCGAAGCTTCCGGACTACACGGCGCGCATGATGTATGCGGATCTTGTCACTTATCTGCCGGATGATATCCTCGTCAAGGTTGATCGAGCCAGCATGGCGGTGGGTCTCGAGGCGCGCGTACCTCTCATTGATCACCGGCTGGTGGAGTTCGCGGCCCGGGTCCCATTATCGATGAAGATACGGAATGGCGAAGGCAAGTGGCTATTGCGACAGGTCTTGTATCGGCATGTCCCGAAAGCGCTCATCGATCGGCCCAAGATGGGTTTTGGCGTACCGATAGACTACTGGTTGCGAGGCCCTTTGCGAGACTGGGCTGAAGGTCTCCTTTCGGAAGATCGTTTGCGCCAAGAGGGGTTTTTCGACCCGGTGCCGATACGTAAGAAATGGGGCGAACACCTCAGCGGACATTCAAACCATCAATACCTTCTCTGGGATGTGCTGATGTTTCAGGCATGGTGGGAGCGACAGAAGGGTGTTTGCGAAGGTATTTCGTCCTCAAGCTTCGCGGTTTCGAGTTAGGGGCACATGAGTTTACCGACGACGGATAAGGGGCCGCGTGCTGTCCCGATCGAGGCCCGGAGGCTCAATGGAAGGCTATTATTTGTCGTCAATTCCGCGGAGTTTTTTCTTTCACATAGGCTACCGCTGGCGCTGGGGGCTGTGAGCGCAGGGCTAGATGTTGCCGTGGCAACGCCGGCTGGGGCGGGTGTAGAGGGGATCGTAAGCCATGGGTTTTTGCACCATCCCATAGCGATGACACGCCGGGGCACCCATCTATGGCAGGAAGCGGTGTCGGTATGGCAGCTCGCGAAACTCTTTCGCCGTATCCGCCCGGATATCATCCATACCGTTACAATTAAACCTGTGCTCTACGGGGGCATTGCGGCAAGAGTCGTGGGGAGCTCTGCTGTGGTGAGCGCTATTACCGGCCTAGGAGAGGTGTTCATCGCGCAGGGTATCATGGCTCAAATACGTCGCCATGCGGTGATGCAGGGCTATCGACTGGCCTTGCGGCACTCACGCAGTCGGGTGATATTCCAGAACCCCGACGATCAGGCGCAGTTTGTTGAGAAGCGATTGGTGGCGCCTAGGCATGCGGTACTTATCCGCGGGTCCGGCGTCGATATGGCATCATTCCCTATGACTCCTGAGCCCGATGGCGCACCGGTCGTCATGCTAGCCGGACGCATGTTGTGGTCAAAAGGAGTGGCAGAGTTTGTTGCAGCCGCGCGCCATCTTCATGCACAGAACCTTAACGCGCGTTTCGTATTGGTCGGGGATACAGACCCTGGGAACCCGCAGGCAATTCCGGCATCGATTCTTGCGGAATGGCAGCAAGAAGGAGTTATCGATTGGTGGGGCTTCCGGCCGGATATGGCGAAGGTGCTGGCGGCGGCCCATGTTGTCGTTTTGCCTACTTATTATGGAGAGGGCGTGCCTAAGGTGCTTATTGAGGGGGCAGCCCTTGGGCGTGCGCTGGTTGCGACAGACGCCCCAGGTTGTCGGGAGATCGTACACAACGAGCGTGGCGGACTTTTGGTGCCGAGCAAGGATGTTGCAGCGCTGGAGCGCGCTATGGTGCGTCTCATAGGGGATACCGCACTGCGCCATACCTTTGGCGCCTATGCAGCACAACTTGCGCGCGCGGAATTTTCTGTGGAGCGAGTGATCTCCGATACCTTTGATCTTTACGCCAGCCTATTGAGTGGAGTGCGCCGGTAAAGATATTCAGGAGCCCGGCAAATATAGCGCGCCAAAAAATGACCATGATCAGGGGCGATCGCTAACAAGACCCCTGCTTCCCATGATGACCCACGATCCCCGCGCCCAACTCCTTATGTATGCCCAGGGAGCGCTTGTCGCTTCTCCACTTATCGTATTCGCGCTCGTTTTTCCGCTATCAAAATCAGTGCGGCAAGAAGTCACTCGTCTCGCCTGATAACCTCAAGCCCGCAGGATGTAAAACCAAGCCCTTTAGGTCTATCCCCTTAGAGATATACCGGTCTTTGCCTCCCTACCCCCAGAGAGGCATAGGCGGCTTGAGCTGGCTTCCCTACTCTTCTGGCATGCCCTAGCCCCTGCATAAGGAGTGGCAATGAAAGATGTGAAGAAGGCAATGCCGGCGACGCCCATGCTCGACCAATTAGAGGCGGGCCCGTGGCCTAGCTTCGTGACCGGCCTAAAAAGGCTCGCACAAGACGAGTCCAAACCCTATGCCCCCATGATGAAAGACCTCCTCGGCCAGCTAGAACTCTCCTATAAGACCCGAAAAGGTTATTGGAAGGGCGGCACCGTAGGCGTCATAGGGTATGGCGGCGGCGTGATCCCGCGGTTTTCCGAGGTATCAGACCAGTTTCCGGCGTCTTCTGAATTCCACACCCTGCGCATCATGCCGCCTCCTGGCATGCACTATACGACCGAAGTCCTACGCAAGATGTGCGACGTCTGGGAGCAATTCGGATCGGGCTTGATTGCCTTGCATGGCCAGAGCGGAGACATCATGTTTCAGGGCTGTTCTACCGCCAACGTGCAACCGGCGTTCGACGCCTTTAATGAGATGGGCTTTGACATGGGGGGCGCGGGACCGGCTTTGCGCACCTCTATGTCCTGTGTGGGACACGCTCGGTGCGAGCACTCCTGCTATGACGAGCCACGCGCCCATCGCACGATTATCAATGAGTTCTTGGATGAGATGCATAGGCCGGCTATGCCCTATAAGTTCAAGTTCAAGTTCTCAGGCTGCCCCAACGACTGCACAGACGCCATACAGCGCTCCGATTTTGCGGTCATCGGGATGTGGCGCGACGACATAAAGGTCGATCAGAAAGAGGTCAAGGCGTTTGTGGAGAGCAAAGGCCGCTCTTATGTCATAGACAACATCATCACGCGTTGCCCGACCAAGAGTCTGAAGCTTGCCGACGACGACACATTAAAGGTCGATAATCGTAACTGCGTGCGCTGCATGCATTGCATTAATGTCATGACGAAAGCCTTATCACCAGGCGATGATCGCGGTGTCACGATTCTTCTTGGCGGTAAACGCACGCTGAAGGTCGGCGATCTTATGGGTACGGTCATCATCCCCTTCCTCCCCTTAAAGACGGACGCGGACTACGAGACCTTGGTGGATATCGGCCGACGGACCATGGAGTTCTTTGCCGATAACGCCTTGGAGCATGAACGCACGGGCGAGATGATCGAGCGTATTGGTCTTGTGAATCTTCTGGAAGGGATCGGTCTGCCTATCGACCCCAATATGGTCTCCCACCCGCGCACCAATCCTTACGTCCGCATGGACGAGTGGGATGCGGCGGTGGCCTCTTATCAAGAGGGCCGCAAGGGTTCAACTGGCGACCATAACAACAAGGGGGGCAAATCATGAGTGCACGCCGAGCTGTCGAATCCGGGGTACCGGAACTTGAGCCGTACCTACACCCCCTCTTAAAGAAAAACTACGGGACCTGGAAATGGCACGACCGCCCGCGTCCTGGGGTTTTGCATCATGTCGCGAAGAGCGGTGACGAGGTCTGGACGGTACGCGCTGGGACCCAACGGCAACTCGATGTGCATACCGTGCGTGCGCTCTGCGATATCGGCGACCGCTATGCGGATGGCTATATGCGCTTTACCTCGCGCAGCAACGTGGAGTTCATGGTAGCGACCGAGGCCCAGGTAGCACCGCTCGTGGAGGCCTTGGGCCAGAAAGGTTTCCCGGTCGGCGGCACCGGCAACTCGATCTCCATGATCTCGCATACCCAAGGATGGTTGCATTGCGACATCCCGGCGACCGATGCCTCGGGCGTTGTGAAGTCTTTAATGGATGAGTTGCATCAGGAGTTTGTGAACGAGCGCATGCCCAACCGCCTGCACATATCGACCTCATGCTGCGAAATCAATTGTGGCGGTCAAGCCGATATTGCTATCAATATCCAGCACACCAAGCCGCCACGCATCAATCACGACCTCGTCGGCAACGTGTGCGAACGACCCACGGTGATTGCGCGCTGTCCGGTGGCCGCCATAAGGCCAGCCCTTGTCAACGGTAAGCCCTCGCTTGAGATCGACGAACGCAAATGCATGTGCTGCGGGGCCTGCTATCCCCCGTGCCCGCCCATGATGATCAATGACCCAGAGAACTCGAAGATCGCGATCTGGGTGGGCGGCAAGCACTCGAATGCGCGCAGCAAGCCGACTTTCCATAAGCTTGTGCTGGCGAATCTCCCCAATAATCCGCCACGCTGGCCCGAGGTCGCAGCCGCTGTCAAAAGTATCATTCATGCCTACAAAAACGATGCCCACAATTGGGAGCGTCTGGGGGAATGGATCGATCGCATTGGCTGGCCCCAGTTCTTTAGCCTGACGGGGCTACCGTTTACGAAGTTCCATATCGACAATTGGCGGGGCTCGCGTAGCAGCTTGAACGCCTCGACCCATGTGCGCTTCTAAGGGGGTGCTATGAAGATTGGCATCCTAGTCAACGAGGGTCCTTATACCCATCAGGCCTCGGACTCGGCCTACCAGTTTGCGGTGGCGGCATTGAAGGTCGGACATGGCGTCCACCGCGTTTTTTTCTATCACGACGGGGTCTATAACGGGTCCTCGCTCACAGACCCCCCGCGGGACGATCGCCAGATCGCAGACCGGTGGTCAAAGCTTGCCGCACAGCATGAGATTGATCTTGTCGTCTGCGTGGCAGCCGCGCTTAGACGCGGGATTCGTGACCAGAATTTGGCGCCGGGCTTTCGGATATCGGGATTAGGCCAGCTCGTGGAATCCGGCATTCAAGCCGATCGGTTAGTGGTCTTTGGGGATTAGGGGGTCGCTATGAGCGAGGGAGACGGCGAGGCAACAGGGCTTGTTAAGAAATTCCTGTTTGTGAATCGCAAGGCGCCATACGGGACGATCTATGCCCTGGAGGCCTTAGAGGTGGTGTTGATCAGTGCCGCCTTCGACCAGGATGTGAGCTTGGCCTTTCTGGACGATGGCGTCTATCAGCTGGTCTCTGCGAATAATCCCGCAGGCATTGGGATGAAGAACTTTTCCCCCACCTACCGGGCGCTTGAGGATTACGACGTCACCAAGCTCTATGTCGAGCGCGAGTCGCTTGCGGAGCGCGGGGTGTCGGAGGACGCCTTGATTGTGCCGGTGACGGTGGTCGGGCGGGCCGAGATGGGCAAGGTCATGGCCGCGCAAGACGTCGTTCTGTCTTTTTAGGGGAGCCTATGCTGCATACCGTAAATAAATCACCGTTCGCAAGCCTAACGCTTACGCAATGCCTTAATCATTTGGCTCCGGGGGCGGCTGTCCTTCTGATCGAAGACGGAGTGTATGGCGCCACGGCCGGAACCGGGGCCGGCACGCAGATCGCGAGCTGTCTCGGGCGATTCCCGGTGTATGTCTTAGGACCGGATCTTGAGGCGCGCGGGATCTCTCATAATCAGGTGGTAGAAGGGGTAGTGACGGTGGATTACGCAGGTTTCGTAAAGCTTGTAGTCGAGCATGACGCTGTCCAATCGTGGCTTTAGAACGCAATTAACGGGGTGAGGACGATATCATGGCATACGAAGTCAATGGCAAGGCGGTAACGGCCGATGAAGAGGGCTATATCGTCAATCTGGCGGATTGGAGCGAGCCTTTGGCAGAGATCATTGCCAAGAGCGAGAGCCTGGATCTGACCGAGAACCACTGGGAAGTGATTCGCTTTCTGCGCGAGTACTACAACGAGTTTCAGATCGCACCGGCCGTTCGGGTGCTGACGAAGGCGATTGGCAAGAAGCTCGGCGCCGATAAGGGCAACAACAAGTATCTTTACGATCTCTTCCCCTATGGGCCGGCGAAACAGGCGTGCAAGATTGCCGGGCTCCCAAAACCCACGGGCTGCATCTAGTCGCAGACAGGCGCTCAAATGATGGGGATCCGTCCCCTCAATGTTCGGGAACAAGCGGGGAATACGACTCGCAAGGGAGCGTAACACTATGTCGGCATGGACCATAGGATATGCGGTACTCCTGTATGTGGCGTTCGTAGTCCTCGTGGGCGGAGTTGCCTACCGCGTGGCCGTCTATCGATTTACGCCGGCCCCCTTGCGCATTCCGACCATGCCTGCGCCGCGGACAGCCCTTGGGGTCGTAGCCCGCATGGGGCGCGAGGTGGGGCTTTTTTCGAGTCTCTTTCGCGGTGACAAGTGGGCGTGGATCTGGAGCGCGCTTTTTCATGCAAGCCTGCTCCTGGTTCTTTTGCAGCACCTGCGTTATGTGTTGGCACCCGTCCCCTTATGGGTCCGTCTGGAGTCGCCGTTTGGCAGCTACGCGGCCTTTGTTCTTGTGATATCCCTGGTAGGTCTCCTCGGGCGGCGTTTGCTGATAGCGCGCGTCCGCTTCGTGTCCGCCCCCTCCGATTACCTGATGCTGCTTTTGTTGCTTGTGATTGGTGTCACAGGCACGCTTATGCGCTTTGCCGATCGCGTGAATATTGTCGGGTTCAAGGCCTTTATCCTCGGGGTGATGGCCTTACATCTGCAGTCCTTGCCGCTAGAGCCCCTGATTTTAGTGCACGTGGCCTCGGTGGCAGGCCTCATGCTGATCTTCCCATTCAGTAAGCTTCTCCACGCGCCCGGGGTATTTTTTAGCCCCACGCGTAACCAGGTTGATCGCAGTCGCCGCGAAGGCGGGATGAGGGTAAGCGCTGGCAATGAGGCCGGGACCGGTACGACCGCAAGTCCCGTGGTGCGGGAGGGCGGATTATGAGCGACATCGTAGCCCCCCCGCTTTCGGATGACGTTCCCACGCCGGACTTAAAGCCGGACGCCATGAAGGAGGTGCGCCCGTTCAAGGCGTCTCCTGAGCATCAAGCGGCCCTCGGATTTCCGGGGACCTTGGTAGATGATTGGCAGAAGGTGGCGATTCGGCGCCTAGGCGAGCTTGTCGAAGGGTCGCGGGCCTTGCGGGTGTTTCTCGATTCCTGCGTCAAATGCGGTGCCTGTACCGACAAGTGTCATTATTTTCTCGGGACTGGCGACCCGCGCAATATGCCGGTTGCGCGTCAAGACTTGGTGCGCAAGGTCTATCGGCGCTATTTCACGTGGGCCGGGCGCTGGTTTCCGTGGCTTGTGGGGGCCCAAGACCTCACACCCGAGGTCTTAGAGTCCTGGTACACCTATTACCATCAATGCTCGCAATGCCGGCGGTGTTCGGTGTTCTGTCCGTTTGGGATCGACACCGCAGAGGTATCCATGGCCGCCCGCGAGATCCTCGATTCAGTCGGTGTCGGCCAAAAGTACTGTAACGAGATCTTAGGCAAGGTCCATAAGATCGGCAATAACCTGGGCCTGCCGGAACCGGCGCTACGCAACACCTTAGAAGGCCTGGAAGAAGACGTCAAAGAGCAGTGCGGGGCGGATGTGCGCTTCCCGGTCGACGTCGTGGGTGCCGAGGTCCTACTCATTACGCCCTCGGCGGATTTCTTTGCCGAACCTCATATTGATGGCCTGATCGGCTACGCCAAGGTGTTCCATCAGGCCGGTATCAGCTGGACTGTGAGTTCAGAGGCCTCGGAGGCTGCCAATTTCGCGATGTTCATAGGAAGTCATGAGCAGATGCGCAAGGTGGCTCAGCGCATCCGCGAAGCGGCCATCGCCCTTAAGGTCAAGCGCATCGTAGTCGGCGAGTGTGGACATGCATGGCGGGTGGCCTATTCGTTTTGGAGTACGCTGATAGGGCCGCTCGATTTCTTAGACCCCCGTTATCCCCAGCCGCAACACATCTGCGAAGTCACAGAAGGTCTGATCGCGCGCGGCGCCCTGAGACTCGATCCGAGCGCCAATGACGATAAGGTCGTGACCTTTCACGATTCATGCAACGTCGCGCGCGCCACGCGTATGGGCGATCGTCCAGGCGGCCAGTTTACGGTGCCACGCTCGGTCATTCGCTCGGTGTGCGCGCACTTTGTGGACATGGATCCGAACACCATAGGGGACAAGACCTTCTGTTGCGGCGGCGGGGGTGGACTCTTGACCGACGACCTTATGGATCTGCGTGTCAAAGGGGCGCTGCCGCGCCTGACTGCACTCAATACCGTCGTGCAAGAGCGCAAAGTCACACACATGGCCGCGATCTGCGCCATCTGTAAGACCCAGTTTAGCAAGGTGTTGCCGTACTACGGACTGCCGCGCGAGATGGTGATCAGCGTCCATCAGCTTGTGGGCGACGCTATCGTTTTGGGTGCCAAAGACTAGCTGTCATATAAGGGGATGAGCATGGCCAATCACAATGAGACAGCGGCCGAAGGTCGCACCTTCCGGCGCTATCGGGACGGAGATTCAAAGCCCGAGTCGTGGCAGGAACAGATCTTCAAGGCGGGCTGGTCGTACAAGTGCCCGGTGTATGTACAGCGCACGCCGACCTGCCAGAACGGGTGTCCGGCAGGTGAGGATATTCGGGGTTGGCTTGATGTCGTGCGCGGGCTCGATAAGCCGCCCGCAGGCGTCACCTGGCAGGAACATGCCTTTAGGCGCTTGACCCGTGCCAATCCCTTCCCAGGCATCATGGGCTATGTCTGCCCCGCGCCCTGCGAGGATGGCTGCAATCGCCGGGCAATCGAAGATCGGGTCGGAATCAATGCCGTCGAGCAGTTCCTAGGCGAGGCGGCGCTGAAGGCCGGTTATAGCTTTGCCAGGCCCACGAAAGAGACCGGTAAACGGGTGGCGATCGTCGGGGGCGGCCCCGGGGGTCTTGCCTGCGCCTACCAGCTGCGCTTAAAGGGCCATGCCTGCACGATCTTTGAATCGCGCGCGGAATTAGGTGGCATGTTGCGCTATGGCCTGCCCAATTACCGCACCCCGCCTGCCGTCGTGCAGGGCGAGATCCGGCGCATCCTCGATCTCGGTATTGAGGTCAACACTGGCGTGCGGATCGGTAAAGACATCAGTTTTTCGGAATTGGATAAAAGCTTCGACGCCGTGTTCTGGGCCATCGGCACGCAACGGGGACGGATCCCTGAGATACCAGGTGCCCATGCCCCCAATTGCATAGGCGGCATCGAGTTTCTGCGCGCCTTTAACGAGGGACGCTTGCCCGATGTGCCGCAACGCATCGTAGTCGTAGGCGGCGGCGACACCTCGATTGACGTCACGACCGTGGCCCGTAAGTTAGGCGGCGTCAGCGCGACCAAACCCGATGGCAGTCCTTTGACCTACACCGCCGATATGGTCACTTCGGCGGCTGTTCATAGCGGGCAAAATGTCACCTTGACTTCGGTCTTGCCGGTGCAAAGGCTGAAGGCCTCGGAGCGCGAAGTGGCGGACGCCCAGTCGCTTGATGTCGCGATCATGGGCGAGATCATGCCGCTTGCCGTCACAGTCGACGACAACGGGCGCGCCACCGGTGTGCGTTTTGCCCACTGCATGCACGACAAAGACGGCAAGCGGGTGCGCAAAGAGGGCCCGGAATTCGAGATCCCGGCCGATCTTGTGGTCTTTGCCATAGGCCAGGTCGCCGACATGGAGGGCCTCGAGGTCTTGGATAATGGGCGCCATGCCATTGCCCCAGGTTCTGGTCTTCAGGTGCTAGGACAGCCCCGTCATTTTGTGGGGGGAGATATCATAGTCCCCCATCTTCTGGCGACCGCTATCGGTCATGCCGCCATTGCCGCCGAAGGTATCGATGCGCTCTTGCGGGGTGCGGCCGTCGAGCGTAGGCCGCATATCGATAAGCGCCATTTCGATATTCGCGAGTATCTCCCCAAAAACGCCACGCCTGTCGATGGCATGGTGACAAGCCCCGAGGCCGTACATAACTTCGAAAACCGCTCGCATCGCGAGGTTATAGAGTCAGATGCGCTCTTTTTGGCGCATTTCGCGACCACCGAGCGCATAAAGCGCGAGGAGCGACGACTGGTTGATCTTTTTGCGCATGGCGGTGAGCGTATTATGCCGCTCAGCGCCGATCAAGCAGTGGCCGAGGCCAAGCGCTGCATGAGTTGTGGACTGTGTCTTGAGTGCGACAATTGCGTGGTGTTCTGCCCCCAGGTGGCGGTGAAGAAGATCCCGCGCGATCAGCACGCTGTCGGCTATTACGTGACCACCGACTATACCCGGTGTATAGGCTGCCATATCTGCGCGGATGTCTGTCCGGCGGGCTACATCCAGATGGGTCTTGGAGAATAAGCGGATGCGCGCCCGGGCCCTGGCGATAGCGATCTCCGTGGTAGCGGTCTTGCTGGCGGCCCTATGGTTCACCCATAAGGGGCCTGTGCCGCGGCCTCTTATCGCACAAGCCCGCGGCCACTGCGTCGTAAATCCGTCCCGCATGCGGCGCATCCATATGATGTGGTTGCGGCAAGTGCGTATGCGGGTCGTGCGCTACGGGGTGGCGCTACGTGCTGATCGGCTGACACGGTGTATCAGTTGTCATGTCCAGAAAAACGCCCAAGGCCAAGCGATCCCCATCAACGCCCCAGGCCAGTTTTGCAGCACTTGCCACGTCTATGCAGGGGTTAAGGTCGACTGCTTTGCCTGTCACGCAGCCGTCCCCGAACCGGCCTTCGCGCCCGGCCACTTTAGCGGCGCCCATCATATCCAGGCGGCATTTCTCTGGCCGCGGGTTCTTCCGCGCCATTTTAAGGCGTCGCTTTCGAGGGCTGCGCCATGACAGATCCCGATTCTTTCGTTCCCCAAGATAGCAAAGCGCAGGCCGAGAACGAGGGCGGTTGCGATGTCGGTCGTCGCCGGCTTTTGGCGATGGCAGGCGGGGTGGCAGTACTCGCCTTGGCGCCGGGGGTGACGGTGTGGGCCAGCACTTTCCGCGCGAAAGGGGCCGTGGATGCGGATCCCGTGCGTTATGGGCTTTTGATCGACGCGAATCACTGTCAGGGCGGGTGTGATGCCTGCGTGCGCGCCTGCAAGCAATACAACGGTCTTTCCGGCAAGACCGGTCCCGATAATGCCCAATGGATCCGTAAGGTCACAATCCAAGATCCGAAGACCGGGTTCACCCGGAATTTCCCGGTGATGTGTCAGCACTGCGCTAAGCCTGCGTGTGTTGCAGTCTGTCCCACAGGGGCCTCGTTTCGGCGCGCCGATGGCATCGTGCTCGTCGATAAGCATCGCTGCATCGGCTGCCGCTATTGCCTTATGGCCTGCCCCTATCAGGCGCGCTCGTTTGTGGCGCATAAGGTGGACGATCAAAGGCCCAGGGCGCCGCGCGGAAAAGGGACGGCCGAGGGTTGCACGCTGTGCGTCGAGCGCGTCGATCGCGGCAAGCCTCCCGCTTGTGTCGCGGCCTGTGCGCGACGCGGCCATAAGGCCATGCTGTTTGGGAATCTGCACGACCCGCAGAGCGCGATCGCAAAGCGTTTGGCGCAGTACGCCAGCACAACCATACGCGCCGATCTCGGCATGGAGCCTGGCGTCCATTATCGTGGTATCTAGGCGGGAGGGTTTATGGCGACACTGGCGTATCGAGAGATTGGTGGGAAAAGCGCTCGCTACTGGGCCTTAGTGGGGGGATTTGGGATCTTGGTGGCGGCGGGGCTTAGTGCTGCGCTTTATATGCGGGCCCATGGCCATCATGTAACGGGCATGACCAATCAGATCGTCTGGGGTATGCCGCACGTTTTTGCCGTGTTTTTGATCGTAGCTGCCTCGGGCGTGCTCAATGTCGCCTCGATTGCCTCGGTGTTCGGCCGCAGCCCGTATAAGCCGCTTGCGCGACTTTCCGGGCTCTTGGCGGTAGCGCTTTTGATCGGCGGGCTTTGGAACCTTGTGCTCGACCTCGGCCGGCCCGGTCACCTTTTAGACGCGGTCATGTTTCCGCAATGGCGCTCGATATTCGCCTGGAATATCTATCTCTACACGGGCTTTCTTGTGGTCGTCGGCTTTTATCTGTGGTTTTTGATGGAGCGGCGTCTGGAGCGACACAGCAAGACCATAGGGCTTGTGGCGTTCCTGTGGCGGCTCGTCTTGACCACCGGTACCGGGTCCATTTTTGGTTTCCTGGCGGCACGTCGTGCCTATGACACCGCGCTTTTGGCACCGCTTTTTATTATCTTGTCGTTTGCTTTTGGGCTGGCCGTATTCCTTTTGGTGTTGATCACAGCCTCAAGCGCCCTTTCGCGCCCGCTTGGCTTGCGCCTTCTTACACGTTTGAAGGGACTTTTGGTGGTGTTTGTCGCGGCTGCTTTGTATTTCGTGGCGGTCTATCACCTCACTAACCTCTATAGAGCGGGGTATCGCGGCATCGAGGGTTTTGTGCTGGTCTCGGGAGGGATATACACCCTACTGTTTTGGGTCATACAGGTCGGTGTGGGCGGGGTCGTGCCGCTTGTCTTATTGCTGACGGCGAAAGCCCGTCTCGCTCGCCGTGTGGTGGTGGCGAGTGCTGGTGTTGTGGTAGGTGGTTTGGCGCAACTGTATGTGCTCATCATAGGAGGCCAAGCCTACCCATTGCGGCTTTTTCCAGGCTTTGTGGTCCATAGTTCGTTTTACGACGGGGTCGTCCATCCCTACGTCCCGCATTGGCCGGAGACCCTGTTGGCCGTGAGTGGTGTCGGGGTTGCGGC
>JAJYQN010000129.1 GCA_021794595.1 Pseudomonadota bacterium | reverse complement strand
TGGCGAATGCCAAAAGTGACCAAAGGATCAGGGCGCCTAGGATAAGCCCCCATGGAAGCCCGATTGGCACGTGCATGAACGCGAGACCCCGCGAATGTCCGATCGACGCCCGCGCGTGACCGGTTACACTATATAATGTAACATAACGTAATAGCGATGCAAGGGGATATGTCATGCCACGTACCGGCATCACCAGAGAACAAGTCTTTGCCGTGGCCGATCGCCTGGCCGATCAAGGGATCGCACCGACGGTGGCCATCGTGCGCGGCGATCTGGGTAAGGGCAGCTTCACGACCATCAACCAGCATCTGGGGGAATGGAAGGCCCTCAAATGGAAGGCCGAGGGCCTGACCGCCGCGCTGCCGCCGGCCGTCGAGGGCAAGGCCCGCGAATCGTTGGCGGTGCTCTGGGAGTTCGCGGCACGTGAGGCCGGGCAGACTATCGAACGCATCCGCGAAGCGGCGCTGCGGGATGTAAGTGAGATGCAGGAGGCCCTCGAGGAGGCGCAACGCCAATGCCAGGCGCTCGGCGCCGAGCGCCTGGCATTACACAAGCACCTGGAGCAAGCCCATCAAACGATCGCGACGCTCACCGCCGAGATCGCGCGGCTGGGTGAATCGCTCGGGGCCTCGGCCAAACGCCTCGAAGACCTCGAGGCGCGCTGGCAGACCGTTATGCGCGATCGCCCCCATCCGTGATCCCTGTATCGCAATGAGGCACGGCGAGCGCCGGGGCCCGATAGTAATGGCCTGGCGATCCGAGAGGCTCGCTTTATTCGCAACACGAACGACCGGCGCGGCACCTTTGCAATACCGTGCGTATCACCAACAGCCATCGTCGTGCCGTCATCCGCTGCGCGCCATGAAGCGTAGCGCCGGATCGGACATGCCGCGCCCACCCACAATCGCCCAGCGCTGTTATACCGCGGGTCACGCCTTTTGTTCAGTCCTGGCGGTTATTCCTGCATTGAGAATTGCAGCCTGCTTTAATCATTTTCCAGGCACGCTTCGACCCTTTATCGAATCCCCGCAAACCTCGTAACGACCTCCGTGGGCGGCAGCGGTTTACTGAAATAATATCCCTGACATTGGTCGCAGCCCTGGTTACGCAGCAGAAGGTATTGTTCCTCGGTTTCCACACCTTCGGCAATGACCGTCATATGGAGACTGTGGGCCAAGGCAATCACCGCCACCACCACCGCGGCATCACTCGCATCCGTGGTGATGTCGCGCACAAATGATTGATCGATCTTAAGGATGCTCACAGGCAAGCGCTTCAGGTAACTCAAGCTTGAGTAGCCCGTCCCAAAATCATCCATCGCGATCCGTAACCCAATAGCCTGCAGTGCACGCAGCGTTTCTATAGTCGTATCGATATTCCCCACGACCATGCTCTCCGTGATTTCGAGTATAAGATGATCGGGCGGCATGCCGGATTCTTCTAAGACACGCGTAATGATGCCGACGAGCCGGCTGTCGCGGAATTGGCGGGCCGAGAGATTGATTGCAAGCGGCGGCGCCTCTATCCCGGCTTTTGCCCACGCCCGCCACTGCGCACAGGCGGAGGCGAGCACCCATTCCCCTATCGGCACAATCAATCCCGTTTCTTCGGCCAAGGGGATAAAGCGGGATGGGGCGAGCAGTCCCTGCGTGGGATGTTGCCAGCGCAGCAAGGCCTCAAGACCCACCACGACCCCGGATGCGAGATCGACCACCGGCTGGTAATGGAGCCGGAACTCATCGTGCGCCAAGGCCTGATGCAAATCCGTACTGAGAGATTGCTTCGCCACCACCTCCTGGTTCATTGCCGGGGCGAAAAAGAAGCGGGTATTACCCCCCTGTTTCCTTGGCCCGATACATGGCGATATCACAGTTTTTTAACAAGGTGTCGCGGTCTACGCCGTCGTCTGGGAAGATTGTGACGCCAATGCTCGTCCCGACATAGAGAATTTGGCCCTGGATATCGTAGGGCGCGGTAAGGTGCGTGATGAGCTTTTGGGTTACTGTGTCGACGGCCTCAATAGTCGCAAGATCCGATAGGACCACAATAAATTCATCTCCGCCCTGACGGGCCACAGTGTCTGTGGCGCGCAGACTCGCAGTCAGCCTTTGGGCCACGGCTTTGAGCACGAGATCCCCGATCGCGTGCCCCAAGGAGTCATTGATGGTCTTAAAGCCATCCAGGTCCAGAAAGAGAAGCGCCACACGGTTCTGGGCGCGACGCGCCTGGACCAAAGCCTGCTCGAGCCGATCTGCCAGCAGCAGGCGGTTCGGTAAACCCGTCAGGGCATCGTGGGTCGCCAAATCCAAAGCGTGCTGGGCCGCTTCCTTCTCCTGCGTGATGTCCCGCACGGCGGCGATAAAAAGGTGGGCGGTCTCGGCGCAGACCTCGCGGATCTTGATCTCCAAGGGAAATATCTCGCCGCTGCGACGTACACCCGTGAGCTCCCGGGCTACCCCAATAACAGCGGATTTACCTGTCTCCTTATAACGTTTCATATAGCCATCATGTTGGCTACGGTGCGGCTCCGGCATGAGCCGGCTCACATTGGCACCGATGATCGCCTGCGCCTCATACCCAAAGATCTGCTCGGCGGCGGTGTTAAAGGTCTCGATTAGGCCATGCTCATCTATGACAATCACGCCATCGGCCACATGCGCCAAAAGGGCCTGCGTCCGGGCCTCGCTCGTGCGCAATTGGCTATTGGCCTTACACGTCTCCTCTTCCGCAGCCGTGCGTTTGCGCAAAAGCGAGAGTATGAGGATGCGCATCATGAGCGCGCCCGCCAGAAGCAAGGCCAGCAAAAGCCCCGCGACCTGCCGGAGCCGCGTGTTTAAGGTACGAAAGAGGTCAGATTGGTGGATCTTCAGAACCATCCCAAGCCCCGTATCGCCTATCGCGCCATAGGCCGCGACGACTTGGTGACCGAAATAATCCCGTGTGTACCTAAGACCTGATTGCCCCGCCAACGCATAATGCATAGGCACGAATTGGTCTTTGACCGACTGCGAGATTGGTCGAGAGATATATCGTCGTGGGTAGAGCGTACCAGGAAGGCAGCTCATCTGGTTTGTGCCTAGGGGAGCACAGACAGCGAGATCGGCCGTGCGCCCCAGCGCCCTCACCACTGGGCGTATCTTCCTCATAAACGACAAATGAGCTTGGGTGATGACGAAACCGAGTCGGCGCTTGCCATCCCTGACCGGGACCAACACTTGGAGCAGAAGTTGTCGTTTCCATAACAAAAAGGTTTCTTGCGAGGCCTCTAGACGGGCTGCAAACGGCAAAAGCCGAAAATCTCCGGCGCGCGCCATGGTCTGGCCTTTCGTATCCACAAACTTCACAACAGAAAAGCCCACAGGCAAAAACGAGCGCGCAATTTCTTGCAAGTTGTGCCGCGCCTGAATGTCGCCCGGATGAGCATCAACAGCCTTCAGGCTATCGATAACAAAAGGCCGAGTGGCGACCGTGACGCTTTCCCGGATCCCTTGATGGATTTCTTGCGTAAAGACGCGCGCATTGTTTTGTAGCAGGGCGCTTAGGTTTCTTTTCAGGATAGACTCAACCTCGCGCTGCATCACAAGATAGGTCGAGACACCCGCCGCCAAGGTCAGAACCACAAGAATGACCCCGCCAATCAAACTGATCCGCAGGTCCTCCTTTTGGAGCTTCATACGAGTCGCCCTATTGTCGTATGCCGTAGTCTATTTTCCGTGTCCATCTGGGCCGTTTGGGTTCTAGAGGATGCCAGAATGATCGAAAGCTGCAAGTGGCGGGGAGGATGGCAGATGAAATGCCGGGCATAAACACACGACCCTTCAGGGGGGTGCTCGGGGTTCGATGGATCTGTCGTTAATGGTTCACGGACCGCACTGTCAACAGCCGCCCCCGGCCCTTTATTTTCACTCATGATACCCTCTGATTTTTGGAGTTCTCATCGTTGGGGGTTCCTCACTATGCCCCGTAGCTTCGTCCATGTGCTAAGTTGACGCGACGTAGCCTGCGGCCGTAGGCAACCAATCAAGGGTCTGACACCGCGCGCGGCAAAAGTCCCTTTTATCCTTAATCCGGCACCGGAATCGAATCCTTAATCCGAGTATATCCTTATTATCGATGGGTACGCGGGCAAGCTTACCCAAAAGATCGAATGGCGCCAAGCCAAGGCCTGCTTTCGCAATGATTCTCAATGTAGGAATAACTGCCAGGGCTGAACAAAACGTGTGACACGCGGTATAACAGCGCCGGGCGATTGTGGGCACGGCATGCCCGATCCGGCTTTCGGTCGACCCTCGAGGCAGGAGGGCGTGGTGGAGGCGTTGAAGGAGGTAATGCGGCACGTCCCGGATCACCGGACGGGAAAAGAATGGCATCTATAGTTTGAAAGACGCGGCGTTAGCGGCCTTTGGCGTATACTTTTTCGCAAAACCCCGTGTTTCTGGCCTAATCAGCGCACTATGGAGCGTGCGAAGGGGCGGAACAATGCCCGCACTCTCTTTCGGCGCGCGGCACATCCCGATGGACAACCGCATTCAGACCCTGCTTGATCCGGTGGCGCCGCACTACCTGTTCCCCCTCTACGTAGATCTTCGAGGCCCTGGAAGCGGCTGACTGCGTCGATATGTTTCGAATAGCCGTCGAGACTTGCGCCCGTGATCCGGGCCCAGTGCACCCGAATTGCACACCGCAACGGCGACGCAAGCTACCGCACACCGTCGTGTGATGCCGGACCACAGTGATGCCCTGGCGCTTACGCCGGAATTCGTTGTTTCCCAAGATAGTCGCGGCAAGACTGCAAAAGAGCGACCGCCAGCCGTTACCTCGCCGCCTAGTGTCGACGGGTTGGCGCTGCGCCAACGGCCCGCCGAAGGTACGCGAATGCCGCACGCTCCTGAAGCGGATGGCGGCAGGAGGGGCTCATCCTGCGCCGGCGCAAGCCGATGCCTTGTCCCTGCCGCTTACCGCCCTCCGACCGATCGTCCTCAAGCCCGAGACGACCCCCGCGGACCGGGCCCTGTGACGCGACCTCGTCGCGCGCCATCGGCTGCGCGCCATGAAGAGCGAAGCGAGGGCGCGTAGTCCGCGGGACCACCCAGCGGGCGGCAATGCCAGCCATTCGGCCGGCCATAGACGTAGGTCCGGGCGGGTGGCGTGAGGCCACCTGCAAGGACACCGACACGCCGCATTGTGGGCCGTATGGCCTAGGGCGACTGGGACGTCCCGTCGCGTATACCGAGAGTCGGCGCACGCTGGCAGGTCCCATAGTCCCCGTGGCGTTATTTGTTTCCAACCACGGTGCCCCACATTGAGGATTGCTGCCCGGTAGCCTCCTCACGGGCCCGTTCGCGGCTGCTGAACATTGAGAATTGCGGGTTTACGGTTCAACAGCTTGACAGAGCCGCAGGCCCGTTTACAATGCATCGGTCTGCGGGAATAGCTCAGTGGTAGAGCACAACCTTGCCAAGGTTGGGGTCGCGAGTTCGAATCTCGTTTCCCGCTCCACCTTCTTACCCTGGAAACCGGGTCCCCCCGTCCTAAACCACCTAGGCTGGGTGGCAGAGTGGTGATGCAGCGGCCTGCAAAGCCGTCAATGCCGGTTCGATTCCGGCCCCAGCCTCCAATCTCCGTTTGATCGACGATACCGAGACCCGCGTTGCGGGCAAGTGGCATAACCGCGTCAGCGACGGGGTTTGGTCTCTCGGACGCGCTCGCTTGTCGGCATGGTCAGGGATGCGCGCGAAGGCGCGGGCCGCATGTCCTGGGGCGCCTGGTCGGCGCATACCCCGTCGAACTGAAAAGAACGGCCATGGGCGCGGAGTCGTTGATGAGCCGGCACGCGGGGTTTGGTGATCCCCGGGATGACTCATGGACGCCATCGATAAAGCCAGGAGGGGCGCTATCCCTTGGCCTGGGGCCAGCTTCTCGCGTGAATGCGGTGAAGCGGCGTGCTGCCAGACGGGCGCGCGGAGCGCCAGGGATCATTGCCGGGCCTGGTCTTTCAAGGCCAGAGACTGCCGCCCGCTAACCGGCCCCAGAAGACTTTGGGATTGAAGGGACTCGACAGACCCGCTGAAGGGGTTGGTGGGCCGTCCAGGGCTCGAACCTGGGACCACCTGATTAAGAGTCAGCTGCTCTACCAACTGAGCTAACGGCCCATACGACCCGCGCAGTATAAAACCTTTTTGGCAGACAGCAAGACACGCCCCGATAAAAAGACCACGCGGATCCCTCGGGCAGCCCCCCAGGGATGCGGAAGACCCGCGCGCGGCGTGCCGACACGCCGGTGCGATGACGGCAGCGGCGTCGATGTGTCCTTCCGGCGGGCCCCTCGCGGCGCGCCTGGAACGGCGAATGCCGCGAATCGTCGATATGAGGGGGGGCGCGGTATTGTTGCCGTGCCGGGGCGGGACGCCTAGAATACCGCGTTTGTCGATACGGCCGAGTGGGGAAACCGATACGTGGGATGGAACGATCCGGGGAGGGGCCAGGATCCGTGGGGGCGTAAGGGAGCCTCCGGGCCTTTTGACCTCGACGCCATCATCCAGCGC
>JAJYQN010000153.1 GCA_021794595.1 Pseudomonadota bacterium | reverse complement strand
TGGGGTTGCCCCCTTTCGCGTTCGACTTGCATGTGTTAAGCATGCCGCCAGCGTTCAATCTGAGCCAGGATCAAACTCTCCAATTGCAAAACTTGGTGTCTCTTAAGGAGACAAATCTTTAGTCGATTCCCTTGCGGGTATCGACTGGTCTTTCATGAAGACCCGGCTCGACAAAAGCGCCCACACAAATTACTTGATCCGATTTTTTAAAGAACATTTCCAAGGCACCCTTGGAGAGACGCGCATTATACGCAGTTGGCTTGGTCCGTCAAGCGTCTTTTTCGCTAATTCGTAGCCGTAAAAAACGCCGCTTTCCGACCTGCACCAACCTCACCGTACCGGGCAGAAGTACTAAGGTTTCGGCGGCAGATTCGCCGTCGACCTTCACTCCACCCTGCCGGATGAGCCTCAATGCCTCGGAAGTGGAACCGACAAGCTCGACCGCTTTAAGCGCTCGTGCGAGGGGTAGCCCTTCCGGGGAAACGATAAGCTTACGCTCATCGATGGCATCTGGTAAAGCTTTGCGACTAAAAACAGTCAGAAAACGCTCCTGACTGCTATTGGCCTCCGAGATACTGTGAAAGCGCGCCACCAACTCATGAGCGAGCTTAAGCTTCACGTCCCTCGGATTGGCGGCATTATCCACAGAACGGCGCAGCTCGTCTAGCTGTTCTTGTGGGCAGAGCGACAAAAGGTCGAAATAGCGCCACATAAGGACATCGGAGATCGACATGAGCTTGCCGAACATCGTGTCCGGCGGGTCATTCACGGCAATGGCGTTATTGAGCGACTTTGACATCTTCTGGACGCCGTCTAGGCCTTCAAGGATCGGGAGCGTGATCACGACTTGCGGCGGCTGGCCGTAATCGCGCTGGAGCTCGCGACCGACCAAGAGATTAAATCGCTGGTCGGTGCCGCCGAGTTCGACGTCGGCCGAGAGCGCTACCGAGTCGTAGCCTTGGATCAAGGGATAAAGGAATTCGTGGACGGCGATCGGCTGGCGCGCCGCGTAACGCTGCTCGAAGTCGTCGCGCTCAAGGAGACGCGCGACCGTATAGTGGGAGGCGAGATTGACGATATCGTAAGCGCTCATGGCCCCCATCCACTGGGAATTAAACACGACCTCGGTGCGATCGCGGTCGAGGATCTTGAAGACTTGGCGCTCGTAGCTCTCGGCATTACGTGCGACATCCTCGGCAGACAGCGGCGGGCGAGTGGCGTTCTTACCGGTAGGGTCTCCTATGCGACCAGTGAAGTCGCCTATAAGAAAGACGACCATGTGCCCAAGATCCTGGAATTGACGGAGCTTGCGCAACAAGACCGTATGGCCCAGGTGGAGATCGGGGGCGGTCGGATCGAAGCCGGCCTTGATCCGCAAGGGACGGCCGAGGGCGAGCTTCGCCCGGAGCTCCTGCTCGGACACGATAGCGGCCGTACCGCCACGGATAATGGAAAGCGCTGCGTCTATGGTCTCACTCACACCTAGCCTCCTTTGCGGCGCAAAGAGTACCATACCCATCACTTCGGAGCAGAACCGGGCATCCTCTATGCATTACATCGGCCTCATGTCGGGAACCAGCGCAGACGGCGTGGATGCGGTCTGCGTCGAACTGGGTGCCGAGGAGGCATCGGTCACCATTCACGCCCATTGCTACGAACGCTACCCCGAGACCCTACGCGCGCGCCTGCTCGCCCTCATGGTCTCGGGCCCGGACGAAATCGACCGCCTGGGCGCAATCGAGGTCGAGCTCGCGGAGATCTTCGCTGCGGTTAGCCTCGAGGCCTGCCGGCAGGCCGGCCTCGCGACGACCGCTATCCGGGCCATCGGATCGCATGGCCAAACCATCCGCCATAGACCCAAGGGGCCGCACGGCTTTACCCTGCAGATCGGCGATCCCTCGCGTATTGCCGAACGCACCGGGATCGCGGTGGTGGCCGATTTTCGGCGCCGCGACATGGCCGCCGGCGGCCAAGGCGCGCCGCTCGTGCCGGCCTTCCATCAATGGTTATTCCAGCACCCACAAAAGACCCGCGCCATCGTCAACATCGGCGGCATCGCCAACGTGACCCTGATCCCGGCCCTGGTAAGCGGCCAAGCCATTTTAGGCTTTGACACCGGACCCGGGAACGCTTTGCTCGATGCCTGGATACGCGCCCAAACCGGGGCCGCCCAGGACACCGATGGCCAGCTCGCGGCGCGCGGCCAATGCCAAAACGACCTCTTAGCGCTACTGCACGCGGACCCCTACTTCGCCGCCCCGCCACCCAAAAGCACCGGGCGCGAGCACTTTACCTTGAACTGGGTGGAAGACGGGATACGCGCTACCGGGCGCACGCTCGGACCCGCGGACGTGCAGGCGACACTCGCCGAGCTTACCGCGGTCACCATAGCTGAGGCCCTGGCGCCCCACCGTCCGGCCGAGATCTTTCTGTGCGGCGGGGGTGTTGCCAATCCCGTTCTGGCCGGTCTTATCGCCAAGACCACCGGACAGCCGGTGCGCACCACGCGCGAGCTGGGCCTCGACCCGCAGCTCGTAGAGCCCGTGGCCTTCGCCTGGCTTGCGCATCAAACTCTCGAGGGTCAGGCCGGAAATGCACCGTCAGCGACCGGGGCCCGCCATGCCGCGATCCTGGGAGGCATATACCCCGCTTACAAATAAAAAAACACCCCTCAAGGAGGGGTGTTTTGAGAGGTGGCCGCGATCCTTAAACCGAGAACGACGATCCGCACCCGCATGTGCTCTTCGCCTGGGGGTTCTTGATCACGAACTGCGCCCCGTCCAAGCCCTCTTGATAATCGATCTCGGCCCCGGCCAGATACTGAAAGCTCATAGGATCGACCAACAGAGTGACTCCGGCCTTATCGATTCGGGCATCGTCGTCGTTGGCGTGCTCGTCGAACGTGAACCCGTATTGGAAACCGGAACATCCGCCACCCGATACAAACACCCGCAACATCAGCGCCGGGTTGTTTTCCTCGGTAATCAACTCCTTGACCTTGCGCGCGGCGCTATCGGTAAAGTTCAAGGGGCTCGGCATCTCTGTAGCGACAGCTTCGTTCATGCTCATCAATCCTCTGCGATCCAATGGCGGTATTATCCGCCCGGGACGCCACTAGGGTCAAACCGTCTTATGATATGACCGGATCGACCCCACCTATGGCCTTAAGCCTAGGGGTCGCCTTCTCCGCTTCGTGGATCAAGCTGCCGTTGACGGTGGCGCCCAACGCCATCTCCAGGGTCTTGTACGTCATATCCCCGGTAATTTCGGCCTTGGCCTGGAGTTCCACGCACTCCATCGAATGGACGTTGCCCTTGACCGAGCCGTTAATAATGAGGTGCGGCACGCGCATATTCCCGACCACCTCGCCACGTTCGCTGAGAATGACGGTGCTCCCCTCACCTTGGGCCGTGATGTCGCCGTGAACCTTCCCATCTATACGCAGCCCCCCGGAAAACACCAAGTTGCCGGTAATGGTGGTCTGTTCCCCAATCAGGGTGTCTATGGTGTTACAAGGCTTTTCGCCCGGCTTCTTTCCCAACATAGTTTCAATCCTCACTTTTCATGGGGCCAAGGATAGGCCTGCTTGATCGTATGCCCCGTAGCCGCCACTGTCACGATAACCCGTTGCGGGATAAATCCGGCCGGCATAACTAGGCGCCCACGCGTATCGCTAAAGTATTTAAAGTGCACCGTAAGCGGCGTGTCAACAAGGCTTGGGTAATAGACATCCGACGAATGGCCCGCGATCTGTCCTTGAACGGTAAAGCGGACACTCGCATACACCCACCGCTGAAACGCCAAGGATTGGATCAGTACGAGGTTGTAATGCCAGACCTTGGCTTTGCGCACGAGGTGAAATTTGTCGATGCTGACGCCTGCGGCCTTATGAGAAGCGCCGAGGATCGCGTGATAAAAACCGAGCTTTTCGCGCAGGCTCATCACCTGTTGATCGGACCGCTTGAGCGCTGCGGCCAGATCCTTGTACGCCACCGCATCCGTTTGAAGCGAGCGCTTGCTTACCGAAAGGCTCGCTTGCATACGCCTAATTTCTCGATGCAAATGGAATATTTTGGCATCGGCCTTCGTCTTGGCGTGGCTCGCGGCCTGGGCATTGAACCCAGCCACGGACTCCCCGTATTCATAAAGCCCAAGGCCCCCCAAGACGATCAGCACCGCGGCCGCAGCCGTCAATCCATACTGCAAAACCGGTGACATGCGCCGCTTAACTACGAGATCATTTATGCGATTGCCCACAGTACCTCCACGATACTTGCGGGCATTATAGCGGCCCTAAGCTTTCGAGCAATGTCATGGAAAGAGCGCGATATCGGTCAAACCCAGCGTTTCTTCAAAACCGCACATAAGGTTCAGGTTCTGGATCGCCTGTCCGCTCGCCCCCTTCGTCAGGTTATCGATGGCACTCAACACGATCACCTTGTCGCTTCCCGGGGCCCTGTGGACCGCGATTCGACAGAGATTCGTGCCCCGTACGGTGCGCGTCTCGGGATGAGCGCCCGCCGGCAGCACATCGACAAAGGGTTCGTCCCGATAGCGCTCTTCATAGAGCCTCTGAAGATCGACCGCCGGGTCTTTCAAACGCCCATAGAGGGTGGCATGGATACCGCGAATCATGGGCACAAGATGCGGCACGAACACGAAATCGACCGGCTTTTGCGCCATCTCGGAAAGGCCTTGGGCGATCTCCGGCTGGTGACGATGACCACCCACATTATAGGCCTTCACGGATTCCGAGGCCTCAGCGAACAAGGTCGGCACATGCGGACTGCGGCCCGCGCCGCTGACCCCCGACATAGCCGCGGCCATGAGCGTCGTCGGATCGACGAGATCGTTTTCAAGAAGCGGCAAAAAGCCCAGTTGGATCGCGGTCGGATAACACCCGGGGTTCGCGACCAAGCGCGCCGACCGGATCGCCTCCCGATGCCTCTCTGGCAGACCATACACGGCCTCGGCCACGAGCTTGGGACAGGCATGGCTCATCCCATACCAGCGCTCCCAGACCGCCACATCCTTGATCCGAAAGTCGGCCGCAATATCAATCAAACGGACGCCGGCCTGCAAAAGCCCGGGGGCGTGGGTCATGGCGATCCCGTTGGGGGTGGCGCTCATCACCACATCGCAGGACTGCAAGACGCCGTCATCCGCGGGATCGGAAAAACAGAGATCGGTGTGTCCCCGCAAACTCGGGAAGAGGCTCGCCACCGATTTCCCGACCTCGGCGCGCGAGGTGATGGCGGCAATGGTGACCCGCGGGTGGCGACTCAAAAGCCGCAACAGCTCAGACCCCGTGTAGCCCGCCCCGCCGATGATCCCGACTTTGACCATAAAGCCCCCTTCTTTGAGCGGGCTATTGTAGCAGAGGCCCATAAAAAAACGGGGCCTTAAGGCCCCGTTTCTCACACACAACATAGAGACGACTTAGAACACCTTACGCATACCGATCGAGAACACGTTCTGGGTGCCATCGGAGCCATTCGGCACATTGGCAGCGCCCGAAACCTGGGTACGCCGATAACCGCCAAACAGGCCAAAACCCTTCTTGAAGTGATACCAGGTACCGACCGCCACATAGTTCACTTTCACATCGGCACCGGGATAGTACTTGTCAGTGGTCTCACCGGCCTGCACCGCCGGGGCCCAATGACCGAGGTTCCCGTCTACGCCGACGAAGAGGTCGTGGGTCGGACCGGCCTCACCCGAGGTCTGCAGGTTCTCATACTGACCCATGAGCGCCACCGGGCCAAAGTTGTACTTGGCACCGAACTTGGTATTGTTCTGCGTGGCCGTGGTCATCTTGTAGTCCAAACCATTGCTCACACCGATCAATTGCGCATACGGGTTCAAGGTCTGCATCGTTGTTCCGCCCGGCGCACCCACTACGCCCGCGTGGTCGCGCGCTACGATGACATCCCAGCCCATGGCCTTCCAGGTCAGGGCAGCGCTGTAATCGCCGTGTTGGGCAGTCATATTTGTAACCATTCCCGCCGTATTGGCAAACTTACCCGCGCCAGTGCTGGCATTCATCGGGCTATAGGCGACCCCGATATTGAAGCCGGCAAAGTTCGGCGAAGAGTAGCGAATAGAGTCGGTCATAAAGCCGTTTTGCCCGAACACGCCATCGGCCATGGCGCCATTACCGCGCGCCTGCAGATCAGTGTAGAGAAAGGCATCCCAGGTCACACCGCCCGCGTACTTATAGGGGCTCGCCACATTACCGATCTCGACCGTTCCAAAACCCCCTTGTAAGCCAACGTACTTCTCGCCGGAATCCCCCGCCACGCCATAGGTCGAGGTATCAAAGCCGCCATTGCCCATGGTGTTGACCTTGAACATATAGAAGGCCAGGCCCTTCAGGCCGTAACCAAGCTTTTGGGTCGCCGAGACCCAAAAGCGACCTGCGCCGTTATCCAGCGTATTGGTCCCGCCTGTGCTCACACCGGCGCTTGTATTCTTCCAGTACCCGATTTCCCCTTGGGCCATCCCGCCGAGTTTAACGCCCGCCATTGCCGCTGCGGGAACCAACGCGATAGCCGCGCTTACTGCCGCTACTAGAATCTTAGACTTCATAATAGGTATTGCCTCCTCACCGAACAGAACGTTTTTTTTAGTAAACACCAAGACGCCAGAACGTCTATGCTGCACATATAGCAAGCCGGACACCGAAATGCAATATAGAAGAACTCGCTTATAAACCCTCTTGAGGTGCGCGGGGCCGACACCCGTAAAAGGAGAGTTAAGGAGTTGACGATGAAAAAAGCGTTGCCGATACACCGGGACCGGCTGCCGCTCGCGCCGAATCCTCTTTTGCACGCTCCGGAGGCGCGACCGTGGCGCACGCGTAGACACCATGGAATACCCGGACCCGGCCGAGAGTCTCAGTGGCCATGAGCTCACGCCCCCAAAGCCCCATCCCACATGCCGTAAACAAGCTCTGGGCGTTTTTCGTGCTCGGGATCTTGATCACCACCATGGCCTTCGTTGTGGCCTCCTGGCAGGCCTTGCAGACCGCCACGAGCCACCGTCTCACGGTCGTCGCCACCGCCATAGCCCGTATCGAACAATCCTATTTGCAGTCGGTCGCCCACGACCTTATCCGCCTCAAAACGACTCTGAAGGCCCTCCCGCCTGTCGCCCGCGGGCGCGTCTTACGCCACTATCTGGTCGACCATCCTCGAAACGTGGGAGCCGCCATCCTCGATGCCCGCGACCATGTGGTACTCGCAGCCGGGCTATTTCATATGAAGCCAGAAAGGGTGAGGACCGCGATTCCGCCGGTCGCCACCCTCTGCCTACTGCATCATCACATGTGTTTCTCGCCCCCTTTCCTCCAGGAGCACGGCACTTACCTATTGTTTGCGCGCCCGTTTTCCCCCCACGAGACCATCGTCCTAGAGCGGCCGCTCTCCTCCTGGCCGCAGCTGCGCCAATTGTTCCGGCGGCTACCCCAAGGCTTTCATATCTTCATCCTGAGGCGAGGCGGCGATCTCGAATACCGGCTTCCACACCCGCTCAAGGCCCACTACGGCCGCCGCCACGGGGCGCTCGTGCGGGCGCTCCGAAAAACGCCCTATCGCCGACACGGGACCTTTTCCGGGGAGACCCACAGCGGCTGGCGGCTCGGCGCCTATCAATCGGCCCGCTACGGCCTTATCACCGCCGCCAGTCTGCCGCTACGAACCCAGATCGAGGTCTTCGCCCACCGCCTTGAGATTCCACTGGTCCTCATCTTGATTTTGATTGCGAGCGCCACTCTCTACTACTACTACGCACACCGCGAGATTGGCCGGGTGGAGGCGCTCCAGACCGCCACCGATCTTCAGATTCGCAAAGAGCGCACCCTCGCCGAACAGCAACGTGATTTCTACCTCGCGGTCACGGAGCTTAATCAGTTTATCGTCCGCCACCCGGAGCCGGAGCAGCTGTTCGCCGAGACCTGCCGCATCATCATCGCCTACACCGGCCTGCTCTTCGCTTGGATCGGACGGGTTGAGAGCTCGGGCGACATCAAGGTGGTCGCGGTCAGCGAAAAACGCCCGCTCGACATCGACTGGTTTCATTGTCTATTCACAGCCAACCCCGATCGCCCCGAGGGACGGGGCCCGGCGGGCCGATGCGTACGAAGCGGGCACATCGAGATCACGGATGATCTCGTAGGCGACGAACGCTTTAGCGCCTGGCGGTCCATGCACGCCAAGGCCGGGACGCAATCGGCTGCCGCCCTCCCTATCCGCACGCGGACCGGGGTGGTCGCGGTCTTGGCCCTCGGTTCGGAACAGACCCACCTCTTCTCGCCGCCCCTCATACACCTCCTCGAGGGCCTAGCCCAAGATCTCGCCTTTTCGCTCGACGACACCGAACGGGAACAGCAGCTCGCACACCAGGCCCAGCATGATGCGCTGACCGGCTTAGAGAACCGGACGGTGTTTCGCGTCCGCACCGAAAAACTCGCCGCATCGAGCGCCGCCGCCAATGGCGGCGCCGCGATCGCGATCTTGGATCTGGATGGTTTCAAGGGGATCAACGACCAATTCGGGCATATCGTAGGGGATGAACTCCTGCGCCGCGTAGCAGGCCGCCTGCAGGCCGCGGTCCCGCCGGGCAGCAGCGTGGCCCGCCTGGGAGGAGATGAGTTTGGAATCCTGTTCCCGGACATTAGGGAGCGGGAGCAGGCGATCAAGGCCATAGAGGCCGTCCGGTGGTCGCTCGACCCCCCGTTCTCCGCCGGGGGCCACGAACAGCTCCTGGTGGCGGTGAGCATAGGGATGAGCCTGATACCGGAGGACGGACTCCATGTCGACGACCTCATCCGACGCGCGGATCTCGCCCTCTACGAGGCCAAACGGCTCGGTAAGAATATGTACCGGTTCTTCACGCCGGCCCTGGAAGAGCGTCTATTGAACCGACACCGGCTCCAGCATAGCTTCGCCAATGCCCTCCAAAACCGAGAACCCATCCTCTATTTTCAGGCCCAGGTGGAGCTCGTGACCGGGCGCGTGCGCTGCCTCGAGGCCCTGCTCCGCTGGCCACAGCCGGACGGCAAAGTGTGGGCCCCCGGCGAATACTTCCATGCCATTGTGCAAGACGCCGAACTCATGCGCCGTCTCGACATCTTTGTGCTGGAGCTGGCATTTGACGCCCTGCGCCACCTCAAAAGAGAAGGCCTTTCTCTCCCTGTGGCCGTCAATATCCACGGCCCGCACCTTCTACATCCCGACTTCCTGAAAGACCTTCAGTCGGTGCTCAAAAATAACGGGGGATACGCGCACTTGCTCGAGATCGAGATCACCGAGACAAGCCAACTCACCGATCTCACCCAAGCGAGCGCGGTCTTGCAAGAGTGTCGCGCCCTCGGGGTGGCCGTGGCCCTGGATGATTTCGGAACTGGCTACGCCTCGCTGAACTACCTTCAGAAATTGCCTTGCGACGTCCTGAAGATCGATCAAAGCTTCGTGGCGGATATGGCCGATGACCCGCGCGACTTCGCGATCGTAAGCGCGGTCTTGACCGCGGCCCGCGTCCTGAACGTGGTGACCGTCGCCGAAGGCGTCGAAGAAATCGAGCAGGGCGTCCTGTTGCGCGATCTTGGCTGTCAGTATGCCCAAGGCTATGCGATCAATAGACCGCTTCCGATCGCGGAAGTACTTGAATGGGTGCGCCACTGGCAAGCGCCGCCGTTTTGGACCGCGAAGCGAGCCACGCCTCCCGATACAGCGGCGTGGCTCGCCCGGGCGAGCCACCGCGCCCATTTCCACAAAACCGAGCAAATCCTGCGCCACGGACGGGGATCCGCGCCTCCCGAGATACTGGATGCCGGTCTCTGTCCTTTACGCGAGTGGCTCGAATCAGCGAATGCCCCAAGCTTCACGACGCTACACGCCACGATTCACCGTCTCATGACCGAAAGCCTTCTTGAGCACACCGATGCCACAGGCCCCCGGGTGGCCACCCTGAGCACGCTGCAGACCGCCGAAGAAGAACTGGATGCCTGGCTTATAGACTATCTGACGCGCGGTGGGTTTAAGCCATAAGAGGCGGAGCGACTGGTCGTCCGAGGGCGCCTCCTCCCGCCACGCGCCACCGGAGCTTGGCGGGAGGAGGCTTCCGCTCATCCGAAGACCCAAAGAAAAAGGGCTTAAGGTCGTGACCTTAAGCCCTCGATTTCTATTGGCTGGGGGACGAGGATTCGAACCTCGGTTAACGGAGTCAGAGTCCGCTGTCCTACCACTAGACGATCCCCCAAAAGATATGGGGCTAGCGCTTTGAGTACTGGGGACGCTTACGCGCCTTGTGAAGACCGACCTTCTTCCGTTCGACTTCGCGCGCATCACGGGTCAGGAAACCCGCGCGCCGGAGGGTCGAGCGCAGGGATTCGTCGTAAGCAAGCAAGGCTCGTGAGATGCCATGCAAGACCGCGCCGGCCTGTCCGCTGGGACCGCCGCCCCGCACATTCACCCGGACATCAAAGCGGTCCTGGGTCTCGGTCACGGCAAACGGCTGCCGCACCAAGGTGCGCGAGGTCTCGCGTCCGAAATATTCGTCGACCGGGCGGTTATTCACCAAAAACACGCCCTTCCCCCGGCTCAAGTAGACCCGTGCGTTGGCCGACTTGCGGCGTCCGGTCCCGTAGTGCTTGGCTTCGGCCATACAGATTCCTTATACCTTTCTGAGTTCTAAGAGCTTGGGCTGCTGAGCGGCGTGACAATGCGACTCGCCGGCGAAGACCTTGAGCTTGCGTAACATCTGACGACCGAGCGGACCCTTGGGCAGCATCCCGCGTACTGCGGTCTCTATCAGTTGCTCGGGGGCACGGCCCTTCAGTTCGGTAAACGTACGGGTCTTCAAACCACTCTGATAACCGGAATAATGGTGATAGAGCTTATTCTGTGCTTTACGCCCGGTCACCTGCACCTTCTCGGCGTTAACCACCACAATATAATCCCCGGTATCCACATGCGGCGTGAATTCAGGTTTGTGTTTGCCGCGCAAACGGCGCGCGATCTCAGTCGCGAGGCGACCGAGAACATGATGAGAGGCATCGACGACAAACCAGTCGTGTCTCACTGTCTCTGACTTAGCCGAGAACGTCGTCATAAAGGGTTCCGAGGCAAATAGGGCGAAGGGCCGCATGGTACGGAGGACACAGCGGTCTGTCAACGGTATCGCACGCCCCGTTATTGACCAGATTTGTTTTTGTGGTATATAGGGCAGAAAAAAAGAAGGCGTGGGGTAAGCCACGCCTTGAACCACCACTAGGAGGATGGAGGAGCCGGTAGGGCATAGGGGACTTAAGTCACCTATGCAAGAAGCATATAATAATTATCTAATATAAGCGCCCTGCCGTCAAGGGCCTCGTTGGGACTTTTATTCTCTCTTCGCTAGGACCACCGATAGAGGGGTATGTTCCCTCCTCCGTCGCTTTTTTTCGTCAGCGGTCGAGCCGCAGGCGCTCGACCGGATGCCCGCCCACGAGGTGCTGCTCTAGGATCTCGTCAATGTCCTCGCGGTCGACGTAGGTGTACCATATGCCTTCTGGGTAGACGACCAGCACGGGGCCCTCCTCGCAGCGATCCATGCAGCCTGCGGTATTGATGCGTATGCCGCCCTCACCGGCGAGCCCCAAGGCCTTGATCCTTTGCTTGGCATAGTCGCGAAGGCCGCGCGCATCCTGCTGCTGACAGCAGCGACGGCCGTCGCTCCGTTCGTTGGTACAAAAAAAGACATGTTGTCGATAATACAAGGGGGTCTCCATATCGCTCCCACATCATCATAAAGGTTCGGAAAACGAGACCGTCCCGGGGCTTGCTGCGCGAATTCGCGCGGGCGCCGACCGGTGCGTCGCCTGCGGGCTGTGCCTACCTCACTGCCCTACCTACCGCCAGAGTCTAAACGAAAACGAGTCCCCGCGCGGACGTATAGCCCTGCTGCGCGCCGTGGCCGAAGGGGGGCTTCCGGTCTCGGATGCGTTGGTCGCCCACGTTGATCGTTGCCTCGGCTGTCAGGCCTGCGAGGCCGCCTGCCCAAGCGGCGTCCCGTATCGAGCCCTTCTACAAGACGGCCGCGCCTTCCTCCGTAGCGCCCGGGATCCGCTTCCGTCCCTTTACCGTGGACTCGTGTACGGAACCCGTTCGCGAGCGCTTGTCGCCCTTGGCTATCGCCTCGCTCGCGCGGCCAGCCGCTTAGGCCTGTTCGCGGTCTTCAAGCCGCATCTCGCTCGCGCGCTCAAAGACCTGCCCGCTCGACCCTCGATCCGCAGGCGAACCCCGGCGCGGCAAGGGCCCGCGGGGGGCCTGGTCTCGCTGTTTCTGGGGTGCACCGCGGACCTCGATTCCGAGACCATCAATGCCGCCATCGTCGTCCTCGAGACCCTGGGACATACAGTCGAGATCCCAAAGACCCAGGCCTGCTGCGGGGCGCTCGCCCGCCACGCGGGCTTTACCGCCTTGGCCGAACGCCAGGAACGGCGGAATCGGCAGGCCTTTGCCACTACCGCCCCCCTCGTCGCCATCGCAAGCGGCTGCGCCGCCGCCCTTCACCATTACGACCCCCCGGCCGAGGGCCCGTTCCCGCCGGTATACGACATTCACCGCTTCTTGGTCGAAAGGACGGCGTTTAAAGACGTGGCCTTCAGGCCGCTTACCCAAACCGTGGCCATCCACGAGCCGTGCTCGCTCCGTTACGATTTGAAGGGGGCCGCTTATGTACGTCAGCTTCTTGAACAGATTCCGGGGATCACGCTCGTGACCGCCCCGGGCAACGACCTCTGCTGCGGCGCCGCCGGCGACTATTTCTTGCGTGAACCGAAGACCGCCCAGGCGCTTTCCGATACCAAGGCCTTGGCCCTCATCCGCCAAAACCCGGACATCATCGTCTCGGCCAATATCGGTTGCGTACTCCATGTGAGCGCCGCCCTGGCCCGTCAGGGGCGAAACATTCCTCTCGTGCATCCGCTTTTAGTCCTGGCGCGACAGCTCCCGCCCCCAGTGGAGCCGTGATAGAGTAGGACTATGAGAAGCTTCTCGGCTATTGATCGCGTCATTGATCAAATCGACCAAACGCTCAAAGCGGTATTCGTGCCGCCCCCGCGAGACCCCTTCCCGGAGACCGTACCGCGCACGGAGGGAGAACTGAGCCCCGCCGACCGGGACCTTGGAGCACGACTGATGCGCGTCAACCATGCCGGCGAGGTGGCGGCCCAAGCGCTCTATCAGGGCCACGCCCTCTGCGCCACCCATAGCCGCGTCTACGAGGCCATGCGGAGCGCGGGGCGCGACGAATTGAGCCATCTGCACTGGACCTCGGCACGGCTCAAGGAACTCAACGGCCATCGCAGCCTTTTGACGCCGATCTGGTATCTGGGATCGTTTGCGATCGGGGCGTCCACGGCCTTGCTGGGGGACGCCATGAGTCTCGGATTTGTGGCCGAGACCGAACGTCAGGTCGTAGCCCATCTAGAAGGCCATCTGGCGCGTCTACCGAAGACCGATCAGAAAACCCGCGTCATCCTCGAGCATATGGTGGCCGACGAGGCCCGGCATGCGACCCAAGCCTTGGAGGCGGGTGGTCGAGCATTACCCCTCCCCATGCGCTGGGCCATGCGCTTGGCCTCCCAGGTCATGACGCGAACGGCCTTCTGGCTCTAAGCCACGGGCAAATAAATAACCTGAACCAAGACCCCGCCCGGATCACGGCAGTAGAGGCTGCGCGATCCGTCGCGGTGGGTGCGTGGCGGCGCGGTAATGACGACCTGAGCATCCATGAGGCGGCGATACCAAAGATCCACCTCGTCGGGGCTATCCACGGCAAACCCGATATGGTCGAGGGCCCCGCCCGCCGATGGGTCCCCGCGATGAAGCGCCAAATTGTCCTGGCCGTTCGACAAATAGACGTTATCGGCATCGGGTCGCCACACGACCTCAAGCCCAAGCACCCGGCCATAAAAATCCTCGCTGGCCGAGAGGTCGGAGCAAATCAGCGCCACATGGCAAAGGCGCAGCGTTCCCGTAGCCATCCCTATTCGACGTCCACTATCTCAAAGGAATGGCTGATATCGGCGGTCTTGGCCAGCATGATGGAGACCGAGCAATATTTGTCGGCCGACAGGCGGATGGCGCGCTCAACGGTGGCCTCCTTCAGGTCGCGACCACTCACGACAAAATGCACATGGATGCGGGTAAAGACCTTGGGGTCCTCCTCGGCGCGCTCGGCCTCGATGCGAGCCGTACAACCACGGACGTCGGCGCGGCCCTTTCTTAAGACATGGACGACATCGAATGACGTACACCCACCTAGACCCACCAACACGAGTTCCGTGGGACGCGGCCCGCGGTTGCGGCCGCCATGCTCGGATGGCCCGTCCATAGCGATCTGATGGCCGCTCTCCGTGGCCCCAGTGAAGGCGACCTCCCCATCCCATTCCACCGCTACTTTCATAACCACTCCTCAAACAATTGAATCAAACTCGCCCCCGGATCTTCTGCCACCATGAAGGCCTCGCCCACCAGAAAACCGCGCAATCCCGCCGCCTTTAAGCGCATCACATCCTGGCGGCTTCTGATCCCGCTTTCGCTGACTACCAGCCGTCCCATCGGTACGGCGCCCATAAGGTCAATCGTGGTATCGATCGACGTGGTAAAGGTTTGGAGGTCGCGGTTATTGACCCCAATGAGCCCCCCGGGGAGCGTCAAGGCAACATTCAGTTCGCGCGCATCATGGACCTCGATCAAGGCGTCCAGACCGTAGGCCTCGCTCGCTGCAAACAACTCCCGGAGCTGCGCCTCGGACAAGGCCGCCACGATCAAGAGTACACAATCGGCCCCCAGGGCGCGGGACTCCGCGATCTGATAAGGGTCGAGCATGAAATCCTTACGCAGCACCGGCAAGCGGCAGGCCTGGCGCGCCACCTTCAGGTCTTGGGCGCTCCCCTGAAAATAGGTCTCGTCGGTCAGCACCGACAAGGCGGCGGCCGAGGCGGCCTCGTAACTCCGAGCAACGGAGGCGGGATCCAAATCGCCGCGCAGCACCCCACGGCTAGGAGAGGCCCGCTTCATTTCGGCGATAATGGCCGGGGCCCCGCGCGCGGCGCGAGCGGTCAAGGCCGGTATGAAGCCACGGGCCGGGCTCGCCTTGGTGATCTCTTGCTCTAAGGCCGCGAGGGTCACGCGCTTTTTGGCCCGCGCCACCTCGTCGGCCTTGTCGGCCATGATGCGCGTCAGGATACCGTTCATGTATAGGCCTGCGTAAACGCCACAAGTTCCTGAAGCTTGGCTTTACCGCGTCCCTCCCGCAAAACCTGTTGCGCGAGCGCCACTCCGTCTGCGATTCCGCTCGCCAATCCTGCGACATAGAGGGCGGCACCCGCGTTCATGGCGACCGCGACCGCAGCCGGACTCTCGACTCCGGCCAAGACGGTCCTCAACATCGCGAGGCTTTCTTGAGCGTTCGCGACCTTAAGGTCCGCCAGGGTCCCTTCCTTCAGTCCATAATCGCTCGGACGCAACCGATAGCGCGTCAATTGTCCGGCCTTCAGTTCGCACACCTCGGTCGCGGCCGCCGGGCTGATTTCATCCAAGCCATCGTCCGAATGCACGACGAGCACATGCTCGGACCCCAGGGCCTTCAGCACCTGCGCAAAGGTCTCAAGTAAGGATTGGGCATACACACCCACGAGCTGACGCGGCGCGCGCGCCGGGTTCGTGAGCGGCCCGAGAAGATTAAACAAGGTGCGAATGCCCAGATCCTTGCGCACGCCGCTTGCATGTCTCATCGCCTCGTGGTGGCGCGGCGCAAACAAAAACCCGACCCCGAGTTCGTCGATGCAGCGCCCGACCTGTTCCGGCGGCAAGGCCAAGACCACGCCTGCTGCCTCCAACACGTCAGCACTTCCGGAGCGACTCGATACCGAACGGTTACCGTGCTTTGCGACCTTGGCGCCGGCGCAAGCACACACAAGCGCGGTGGCAGTCGAGATATTAAAGGTCGAGGCGCCGTCCCCTCCGGTACCGCAGGTATCGATCAAATGACGCCGATCAGAGACCACGACGGCATGCGATAAGTCGCGCATCACCTCGGCCGCCGCCACGATCTCGTCAACCGACTCGCCCTTTACCCGTAAACCCATAAGAAAGGCGCCGATCTGCGCCGGGGCAGCCTCGCCGTTCATGACCAGAGACAAGGCCGCGCGCATCTCCTCGCCACTCAGATCGCAACCCAAGGCCAGTCGCGCCAAAGCCTGCTGCAAGGCGCTCACGGTCGCTTGGCCGTCAAAAAGTTCCGAAGCAAGACATGGCCATGCTCGCTCAAAATCGATTCGGGGTGGAATTGCACGCCTTCCACGGGCCACCACTTGTGGCGCACCCCCATGATCTCGTTGTCGTCGGTACTGACGGCCGTGACCTCGAGACATTCCGGTAGGTCTTCCCGGGCCACGACCAGAGAATGGTAGCGAGTGGCGGTAAACGGGTCCGGCAGGCCTTTAAAGACCCCCAGGCCGTCATGCTGAATGGGTGAGGTCTTCCCGTGCATGACCCGATTGGCCCGGCGAACCGTGCCTCCGAAGGCCTGCCCTATACTCTGGTGCCCCAAGCACACCCCGAGAATGGGGATGGATTCGCCAAAGCGCATGATGAGATCAAGCGAGATGCCGGCCTCGTTGGGGGTGCAGGGACCAGGCGATATGACAATCCTTTCCGGGGCCAGTCTTTCGACCTCGTCGAGCGGAATTTGGTCATTACGGACCACGTACACCTCCTGCCCCAACTCGCCGAGATACTGCACGAGGTTGTAGGTAAAGGAGTCGTAGTTATCGATCATGAGGATCATAAACCACCTATCGTTCTCGACTGAAAGCCCCGGTCTAACGTTCTATGGGCCGATCAAGGCCTGCGGCCGCCAACTCCGCCGCCCTGAACATGGCCCGTGCCTTATTCATGGTCTCCTCCCACTCCCGCTCGGGAACGGAATCGGCCACTATGCCGGCACCCACCTGGAGGTAGAGGCGACCGTTGCGGATGACGGCCGTCCGGATGGCGATAGCCATATCCATATTCCCGCCCCAGGCTATGTAGCCGACCGCGCCGGCGTACAAGCCGCGCTTGATAGGCTCCAACTCATCGATGATTTCCATCGCCCGCACCTTGGGAGCCCCCGTCAAGGTCCCGGCCGGAAACGTGGCCCGCAAAACGTCGAAGGCGTCGAGACCGGCTTTGAGCCGCCCGGCCACATGCGACACGAGGTGCATCACATGCGAGTAGCGTTCGATCGTCATGCGATCCGACACGACCACGCTCCCGACCTCGGCTACACGCCCGACATCGTTGCGGCCGAGGTCCAGCAGCATCACGTGCTCGGCCCGCTCTTTGGGATCGGCCAGGAGTTCGGCGGCCAAGGCCGCATCCTTCTTCTCGTCTCCACTCCGCGGCCGGGTGCCAGCGATAGGCCGCAGCGCCACGTCGCGACCCTCGAGTTTGGCCAAGATCTCCGGTGACGAGCCGACTACATGGAAGTCGCCCCAATCCAGGAGATACATATACGGCGAAGGATTGATGCGGCGCAGAGCCCGATACAGATCGAGCGGCGTAAACTGGGCCGGGGCCGACAACCGTTGCGACAAGGCCACCTGCATGATGTCGCCGGCGTAGATGTACTCGCGCGAACGCGAAACCGCGGCCTCGAAACTCCGCTGAGTAAATCCGGAGACAAAGTCCGACTCTCGCACCACCTGAGGCTCGCGCCGGCCTTCGGGGGGCGGCAGGGGCCTATGCAAACGGTCCTCGAGCTCATCTAAGCGCCTGCGCGCCTTCGCGACCCCCGCCTCGCCCTCGGCATGGTCGGCATGCACAACCAGAGACAACATCCCGCGCAGATTGTCGAAGATCACGAGTTCATCGCTTACCACAAACAGGGCGTCCGGGATTCCGATCTCGTCCGGCTTCGTGTTCTCGCCGAGGCCCGGCTCTATATGGCGCACCGTCTCGTAACCGAAATACCCCACAAGACCGCCATGGAACCGGGGCAGGGCCGGGTGCAAGTCGACCTGATAACGGGCCTTGAGATCGCGTACCACAGCGAGAATATCGTGGGTCGTCCCGCGCTCTACGATCTCGCCGTCGTGCTCAAGCGTCACGGCATACCCGGATAAGCGCAGACAGGTGCGGGCCGGAAGCCCAATCAGCGAATAGCGGCCCCACTTCTCACCCCCCTGCACCGATTCGAGCAGATAGGAATACCGGCCGCATGCCAGTTTGAGATAGCAACTTAACGGGGTGTCGAGGTCGGCCAAGACCTCGCGAACGATGGGGACGCGGCGGCCCCCTATGGCATCAAATGTAAGACGACGATTTTCGGACATGGCGTTCTTTCCCTAAGGAGTGGGCGGTCATAACAATCTCCTTAAGGCGCCATCGTAGATCCATCATGGCATCGCCTTCGAGAGCAAGAACTGCTCATCAAACCGCACAAGGTCGGGAAGCTTCCCAAAATCTTCCATGATCGTAGTCGCCCCTAGGCTTTGGAGATCCACTCCGTGATTATACCCATAGCTGACGGCCAAAGCCCGCATACCGGCGGCCTTGGCGGCGCGCATGTCGTTCCCCGAGTCTCCCACCAAGGCCGCGCCCTCGCGCATGACCGTCAATCGGTCGGCGGCAACAATCAAGGGTAAGGGATCGGGCTTTGCGCGCGCCAAGCTATCGCCGCTTAAAACCACCTCAAAATAGGGCTTGAGCCCGAGCGCCGCCAGCAAGGGATCCGTGAAACGCGCGGCCTTATTGGTCACGCAGGCGAGCCTAAAGCCGCGTTCTTGGAGCGTTGCCAAAGTGGTCAAGACGTGCGGGTACAAGACACTGTGGTCGGCCACGTGGCTCGCGTAATAATGCCCATACAAGGACTCGGCCTCGGTAAAGAGGGCTGGATCGGGTTCCCCGAAGCGCTCGCCGGTCAGGGCCCTTTTGATAAGGCGGGGAACGCCGTCCCCGATCCAACTGGCCACGGTCGCCTCGTCGAACGTAGCCCGACCCAGCGCCCGCAACATGTGGTTCGCGGCCGCGGTCAGGTCCGGCGCGGTATCGACCAAGGTGCCATCCAAATCGAACAGGAGGGCCGCTAAAGGGAACACGGAGGTCATGCCTTCGCCAGCTCCTCGCGCATTTTCTGGATGGTGGCTCGGTAATCGGGGGTCCCAAAAATCGCCGACCCGGCGACAAAGGTATCGGCTCCGGCGGCGGCGATCTCACGGATATTATCGATCTTGACCCCGCCGTCGATCTCCAGGCGAATGGCACGGCCGCTCGCATCGATGCGCGCCCGGACCGCCTTCAATTTATCGAGGGCCGAGCGAATAAAGCTTTGGCCGCCAAACCCGGGGTTCACGGACATGATCAGAATCATATCGACCTTGTCCATGACATAGTCGAGATAAGACAGCGGCGTCGCCGGATTAAAGACCAGGCCGCATCGACAACCGCTGGCCTTGATCAGCTCCAAGGTGCGGTCGATATGCTCGCTTGCCTCGGGATGAAAAGTGATATAGGTAGCCCCGGCCTTGGCAAAATCGGGAATCAGTCGATCGACTGGCTTCACCATGAGGTGGACGTCGATATCGGCCTTGACTTGGTTTTTGCGCAGGGCCTCGCACACCAGGGGGCCAATCGTGAGATTGGGGACATAATGATTGTCCATCACATCGAAATGGACCATGTCCGCTCCGGCAGCCAGGACGTTATGGACCTCCTCACCCAAACGGGCAAAGTCGGCGGAAAGAATAGATGGTGCAATCTTGAAGTCGCGCATGAAAGGCCCCGAGGCTAAAGTCGGCAATGTACCCGATAGCGATCAGATTTGCAGCACCCCGAGCCCTTGGCCTCTCGACGCCTCCCGGCCGCTACCCTATCGTAGGGTGCCGAACTGAGGGGCCCTCCACCCGGACGGTTGTGGCGACCCGGCGAACCCCCGGGAACCGGCCGCCCCGTTGCTCTGTTCCTGCCCCCTACGGGTTCGATCCGGAAATCCAGGCTGACCGATACAGGAGATAAAGACTAGAATAGGCCCCCAGAGGAGCCGGGGGCGCTCGGCTTGAGGGTTGCCCGACCCCAAGACGCGCCATTCATGAGCGCCGCCAACCGCATACCGCACGACCCGAGGTGAAACCTATGACAGAAGCACCGGAAGCCTGCGTCCTCCTCATTTTTGGAGCGACAGGGGACTTAGCCCGCCGCAAACTGGTACCGGCACTTTTCCGGCTGCACGCCAAAGGCCTGCTCCCCGACGGTTTTGCGGTCCTCGGGGCGAGCCGCAAGCCCCTGTCCCACGAGCAGTTCCGGGCCCTCATGCGCGAGGCCTGCAAGAGCTTTTGCAGTCAGCCGCCGAGCGACGATGAGTGGGCGAGCTTCGCTGCGCGGCTCTACTACGAGGCCGGGCACTTTACCGACCAGACACTCTTTCAGCGCCTCAATATGTCCTTGCGCGAGATCGATCACCGCCACCACACCCAGGGCAACCGGATCTTCTACTTAGCGACCTTACCGAGCAGCTACCCGCTCCTCGTCAAACAGCTAGAGAGCGCCGAGATGATCAATAAGGTCAGCGACCACCCCTTCACCCGGCTCGTGGTCGAAAAACCCTTCGGACGCGATCTCGACACGGCGGTAGCCTTGAACGAGGAAATCGCCACCGTCTTCCGGGAGGAACAGGTCTACCGGATAGACCACTACCTGGGTAAGGAGACCGTCCAAAACATCCTGGTATTTCGCTTCGCCAACGCCATTTTTGAGCCGCTCTGGAACCGCGTCCATATCGACCACGTGCAGATTACGGCCGCCGAGGCGCTGGGGGTCGAGGGTCGCGGCGCCTACTACGAAGAGACCGGCGTCTTAAGCGACATGGTGCAAAACCACCTTCTCCAGGTCTTGAGCCTCGTGGCCATGGAACCGCCTTTGTCGTTTCACGCCGACGCCATTCGCGACAAAAAAATCGAGGTGTTTCGAGCCTTACGACCGTTGTTAGGGCCCGAGATTTTGCAGGCGACCGTGCGCGGCCAATACGGCCCCAGCAGTGACGGTTCGCAAGCGGCCTACCGCGAGGAGCCGGCCGTCGACCCGCAATCGTCGGTGCCGACCTACGTGGCCCTCAAGGTGTTCGTCGACAATTGGCGCTGGCAAGGAGTGCCTTTCTATATCCGCACGGGCAAACGGTTGAGTTACGGCTCGACCGAGGTCGTGATCCAGTTCCGCCAAATCCCGTTTTGCCTGTTCGGCCAAGACCAAGTGTGTTCCCGCATCGAACCGAACCGCCTCGTGCTTCGTATTCAGCCTTACGAGGGCATCAGCCTCGGCTTTGGCATCAAGGCCCCCGGAAACGAGTCTCAGGTGGATTACGCCCGCATGCGCTTTGCCTACGGCAGCCGTTATGAAGGGGAGATACCGCTGGCCTACGAGCGGCTGTTGACCGACGTCATGCGTGGTTATGCCGCGCTCTTTGCGCGGCGTGACTCGGTCGAGGAGGCGTGGCGGTTCATTACCCCGATCCTGACGGCGTGGACTGAAAACCCGTCCCAGGATTTCCCCAACTACGCCACCGGGAGCGATGGCCCACAGGCCGCGCACGAGCTCATAGCCGCAGACGGCCGGGCCTGGTATCCCCTCGACCCCCCGGTCTCGTCGACATAATGTTCACCCTGGCCGACGATCCGCAGTCCCTGGCCCAGGGCCTCGCTGATCGTTTTTGTCTGGAGGCGCAGGCCGCTCAAGGACGGGGGCAGCGCTTGGCGATCGCCCTATCCGGAGGATCCACCCCGACGCTCTTTTACCAGGAGCTAGGGCGTCGTTCGGCGCACATTCCCTGGGCCGTTCTCGATATCTATTTTAGTGACGAGCGCGCCGTGCCCCCCGATCATCCGGATAGCAACTTCGGCCATGCCCACGCCCTCTGGTTACGCTATGCGCCGCCAAGGACCCCTATATACCGTATCCCCGGGGAACAGGGCGCCGAGACGGCCGCTCGCGAGTACGCGCATATCCTAGCCGCCCAACTCGGACCCGCACGCGGTTTTGATATCGTCTTTCTTGGCCTTGGGCCCGATGGTCATACCGCGTCTCTGTTCCCCGGCATGGATCTCACCGCAAAAAGTCCGGTCGTCGCGGTCCCGGCCACCGCCGACCGCAGCAGTCGCATCAGCCTGTCACTGGCGGCTTTGGTCGCCGCTCGCACGCGTATCGTGCTCGTACAAGGGGCGGCTAAGGCCAAGCCCTTGAGCCAAGCCCTTGAGCCTGGCGCCCAGACCCCGATCGCGGCCCTGTGGCGCCAGGCCCCGGTCGAATGGTGGCTCGATCGCGCCGCCGCCGAAGGCCTCTGCCCTCAGATACTACGCCGCTAGAAACGATTGCGGTGGTCGTTTAAACCGACACTGACGCGAAAAACCACAGCATGATCGGGCATCATGCGCGTAAAGGCCGGATAAATACGGCTTTTGACGGCGGCCAAACTTGCTCTATCGATGAGTGTAATTCCGCTTGAGCGCGCAACGCGTGCCCACAAAAGTCGCCCGCTCGGCATAAGCTTAAACGCCACGATCGTACGTCCCGATATCCCGAGGGCGGCAATACGCCGCGGCACAATAAGCCCGGCCTCGATACGGCTCCGGACCTCGACCGCATAGCGGTTGACTGCCTGGGCGGCCACTGCCTTCGAGGGCGGCGGTAAAACCGGTCGAGGAGGTACCGGTCGCACGACCTTGGGCGCCATCCGCTTCACGGGTACCGGAAGCGGAACCGGTCGGTGGTGAATGACAGGTCGCGGTATCGGTCTTAGCAAAGGTTTCGGCCTCGCCGGCACCGCCTTGGGGATCACCTGAGGGGGGAGCGGCCTGGGCAGAGTCACAAGATGCACCGACAGAGGCTTTTGCCTAAGACCCGTCGTAACAGGAGCCGGGCGCATAAGACCAAGCACCACAATGACAGCCACGATCAAACCCTCGGTCAGAACCGCCAAAACGACGGCACGACTAAACGACGAGTCGGAATAGCCACGCACAGGCAAGGGAGAAACACGGGTATTCACCATAAGCCCTCTGTCTCTAGGAGTGGTGCGTCGCAATACCAACGCTCGCCACTCCGGCTTTACGAGCCGCGTCCATGATCGCGACAAAATCCTGGAAGGGCACGGCCTTCGCGGCGGCAATCGTGACGTCGGGACGACGCTTGCCGGGACCGGCCTTGAGTAAGGCCTGAAGCGTCCGCAAAGAAACCCGTTGCCCCTGCACAGACACCAGGCCATCAGCGTTGAGGCTGACCACAATCTGGGGACGCGGCAAGACCTTCGCCGTACTCGACTGCGGCAAGGCGAGACTCAAACCTTGGTCTGGAATCATGCGCAGCGTCAGTATCATGAAAAAAACGAGCAAAAAGAACATCACATCAATCATAGGAATGAGTTCGATGCGGCCCTTTTTTGTCTCAAAATAACGCATTTTCATGATTATTTGACCACCGCCGTCTGACAGGCCACGGGACTATGGTTCGCCACTTGCGCGGGACCTGAGAGCAGGACCGGGGCCCCGTCCAGGCGGTTCAAGAGCATCGTCTTCACGAGATCCAGCTGGTGCAAGATGACCCGCACCTTATTGTTGAGGGCATTGAAGGCCAATAGGCCAGTCATAGCGACAAAAAGCCCCGAGGCGGTCGCCACCAGGGCATCGGCGATCCCGCCCGTCACAGCCGTCGGCGCGTGGCCGGGCGCAGATAGCACCGAAAAGGCATGGAACATACCGACGATGGTCCCGAAGAGGCCGAGGAGCGGGGCCAAGGTCACGGTGGTGTCGAGGATCCACAAACGCCGATCAAGAGCCGGGGCGAGCCGCAAAGTCGCTTCGTCAAGGCGATTGGCCAACTGCTCGCTCTGGGTGACCCCCATATGCCGAGCCGCCACATCCAATAAAACGGCCTCCGGCAGGTCGGGGGCTGTAGCGGCCAAACTCGAGAGCTGAGCTCGGGTGGCCTCATGACAAGTCCCCAAGCGCTCCACCAAGCTATTGCCTTGTAAGAGCGTACGGCGCAGGTACCAGGAACGATCGATGATAACGGCCAACGCCACCGTCAATATCACTACCATAAGGTAGAGTACGCCGTCGGAATAATTCGCGAGATGAATAAGATAATGCATCGTCATTAAGGAATCCTCCGTAAAGCGCGCAGAATGGACCCTCCCTATGACGCGGTGTTTGCGCTTCCGTGACAATCGGATGACAATTGCGTGGGGCGCTACCACACACCATAACCGCCATTGATATTGACACCTGGGTTCGGCTTGCGTATGAGACCTGGGTTTACCTTGGAGATCTCCGTCCTATGTCAGCTCTGATCGCACTCCACGGCCTTATCGCTATGATATGGGTCGGGGGTATGTTTTTCGCCTATGTCGTGCTCCGCCCCGCCGCCCAGACGATCGAGGCGCCCTTGCGCCTGCGGCTTTGGTCCCGGACGTTTGAACGCTTCTTCCCGTGGGTATGGGCGGCTATCGTCATCCTGCCGGCCAGCGGATATTTCCTGATCGCCACCCGCTTAGGCGGCTTTGCGCACCTGCCACTCGCCATTAACGTGATGCAGGGCCTCGGTATCGTTATGATCCTCCTGTTTCTCCATGTCTTTTTCGCGCCTTATCGCCGCCTGCGGACCGGGGTGGAAGCCGGAGACTTTGTGAAGGCCGGGCAGGCCTTGCGTCAGATCCGGCAACTCATAGGTGTCAATATGGTCCTGGGTCTTATTACCGTTTTTGTCGCCTTGGCAGGGGTCGCTTAAAGCGCCGAACAGAGCCGCGCAGTCACGGCTGCGCAGGGGGGAAGGGAGACTCATGGCTTTACCAGCATCGGAACCACGGGTGGGCTTTGTCAGCCTCGGATGTCCTAAGGCCCTCGTCGATGCCGAACGCATCCTGACCCAGCTACGCGCCGAGGGTTACGCGACTGCCCCGACCTACGACCAAGCGGACCTCGTCATCATCAACACCTGTGGCTTCATTGACACCGCCATAGAGGAGTCGCTGGAGGCCATAGGCGACGCCATGAAGGACAATGGACGGGTCATCGTCACAGGCTGCCTCGGGGCCAAGGCCGCACTCATCCGCGAACATTACCCCGAAGTGCTGGCGGTCACGGGTCCGCACGACGAGACGGCGGTCATGAGCGCCGTCCACCAACACCTGCCGAAGCCCCATGATCCGTTTATCGACCTAGTTCCACCCCAGGGCATAAAGCTCACGCCCCGGCATTACGCCTACCTGAAGATTTCCGAGGGCTGTAACCACAGTTGTCGATTCTGCATCATTCCCTCGCTCCGCGGAGGACTGGTGAGTCGCCCCCTGGGGGACATACTGGGCGAGGCCGAACGCCTTGTTAAAGCCGGCGTCAAAGAGCTCCTGATCGTCTCTCAAGACACGAGCGCCTACGGCGTCGACACCAAACAAGCGCTCGGTTTCGTCGGCGGGCGCGCGGTCAAGATGTCGTTTCTGAATCTCGTGCGGGAACTGGGGAGACTCGGCGTCTGGGTGCGTCTCCACTACGTCTATCCCTATAAAACAGTGGAGGATATCCTGCCCTTGCTCGACTGCGAGGGCGTCCTCCCTTATCTCGACGTCCCGTTTCAGCATGCCGATCCACGCGTTCTGAAGGCCATGCGCCGGCCGGCTGGCCGGGCCCATCCGCAGGCCTGTCTGGACGCTTGGCGGTCGGTCCGCCCAGACCTTGTGGTCCGGAGCACCTTTATCGTCGGCTTCCCGGGCGAAACCGAGGAAGAATTCACAACCCTCTTGCGCTTTGTCGAAGAGGCGGGGATCGACCGCCTGGGCGCCTTCACCTACTCGCCGGTGGCGGGTGCGGCGGCGAACGCCCTCCCAGACCCAGTGCCCGAGGCCGTGAAGGAAGAGCGCCTGGAGAGGCTTATGTCCTGCCAAGCCGCGGTCAGCGCCCAGCGTCTTCAGGCGCGGATCGGCCGCAGCTATCAGGTTTTGATCGATGGCAGCGGCCCCGCGGGCCTTACCGGGAGAAGCTATGCCGAGGCCCCGGAGATCGACGGTCTCATCCGGATCTCGGGTCAGGGGCAGGTAGGCGAGTTCGTGCAGTGCACCATCACCGGCGCCGATGTCCACGATCTGACGGGATCGCTCACTCCGACCTAGACCCTAGGACAGGACTCGGGTGGGCCCTTACGATAGAGCCCGCAAGCCCCTGAGCCCCCGAGACAGAGGAGACCAGGGGCTCGCTACCCATCTCTTTTTCGGAGGATAGTCATGAGAGCGCCGACCGTTGTGGTGATGGTGTCACTGAGCCTTGTACCGACATGGGCGCTCGCGGCATCGGGGAACGTCCATGGTTCGCCGAGCGGGCGCCCCTCGGGGAGTTCAGGAATGATGGTAAGCGAAACTGCCCGCCCCACCCAAAGCCGCTCGGGCTTGGCCGGGGCCGGCGGGGCAAGCGGCGCGCGGTTCAACCAATTGTCGCATGGCCGCGCTTATATTACCCGAGCGGAGGCGCGCCGTGAGGACCCCATGCTCTATCGCCACTTCAAACGCTGCGATACCTTGCGGGACGGGCGCATCACCCGCACCGAGTTCAAGAACTGCCACGACGGCCGAGGAAAGTGAGCGTTTGGGCCCGGCCTTAGGCTCCGGGCTTTAGGCTATCTCGAACCGCCTCGAGCTTGGCCCGCACCTGCCAGCCCAACTCCGTGACCTCGGGATTACTGACCAGCGCCAACACCGCCACGGGGTCCATGAAAGACACCTTCACGGTACCCGGGGCGGTTTCGTTTAAGAGGACATTACAGGGAAGGAGGAGCCCGATATCAGGCTCGGCGGAAATAGCCTTATGCGCGAGCGTCGGGTTACAAGCGCCGAGAATATTGTAACGCGGCATGTCCTGGCCGAGCTTGGCCTTCATAGTGGCGCTGACGTCGATCTCGGTCAGCACCCCGAAGCCCTGCCCCTTCAGGGCCTCCACGACCTGGGCTCGAATCGCATCGAAGGCCCCCGCGACCTCGACATCAAAACCATAGGCGACTTCGCTTTCCTTTAACATAAAACCTCCTGAAATTCTTCTGGGATCATTATACCGTTCTTAGGGCCTTTTCCCCTCTGGGGACCCCGCTCGGCGAACGAGAGAGGCCACGCGGTGGCTACCACCGCGTGGCCATCTCGCAAGACGCGCCTCGAGGGCCGCCGCCAAGCACTGCGGGGCGTGACCCGCGAGCAAGCCGGCGTGAAAATGGTAAAGATGCAGACGACACGGGACGGGCTCATGCAAACCACGGTCCGCGGCCTGGAACTCGAGCCAGGCCATGAGCGGGATGTCGTTGATCAATGACCGCCCCACCCACACACGGCGCTCCGCGCGGATCGACATACGCAAGGCTGGAAGTTCGACCTCGAGAGGCTCTCCCAGCCGGGCCAGGGCCAACAGCACACGGTTATAGCAGGAGGCCTCTATGGTCTTGAGCAACGTACGGATTGGGACGCGCGTTCGTGGATCGAAGGTCACAATCGAGCCCCTGTGCTTTCGTCAGCAAAGTATGCCACGAAACGCCGCCCCCGCGACAGGGGCGCCGCGGCGCAGTCGCGAGCGCGACAAAAAACCCGGTGGATAACACCTCCACCGGGTTCTTTTGACGCTCGGCCCTAGGGCCGTAGGGCTGAAGCCCGCGACTAATTGACGCGCGGGTTCAATTCGCCCTTGGCATAGCGCTTGGTCATATCTTCGAGATCGATCACCCGGATCTTGGAGGCCTGGCCTGCCGACCCAAAGGCCTCGTAGCGCGCCTTGCAGATATCCTTGCCGGCCTGGACCGAATCCTTCATGAACTTCCGCGGATCGAAGTTCTTCGGGTTCTTCGCCAGGTTGCGACGGATGGCCCCGGTGATCGCCAAACGCAAGTCCGTGTCGATATTCACCTTACGCACGCCATGCTTAATCCCTTCCTGGATCTCCTTCACCGGCACCCCGTAGGTCTCGCCGATATCGCCCCCGAACTCGTGAATGATCTTCAACCACTCCTGGGGCACGGAAGACGAACCGTGCATAACCAAGTGGGTATCGGGGATACGGCGATGGATTTCCTTAATGCGCTGAATGGCCAGGATATCGCCGGTGGGCGGACGCGAGAACTTATAGGCGCCGTGACTGGTTCCGATTGCGATGGCGAGCGCGTCAACCTTGGTGTTCTTGACGAAATCCGCCGCCTGCTCGGGATCGGTCAACAGCTGGTCATGAGACAGCTTCCCTTCGGCCCCCGAGCCATCCTCTTCGCCTGCCATGCCGGACTCCAAGGAGCCAAGGCAGCCCAATTCGCCTTCGACCGACACGCCCACGGCGTGCGCCATCTCCACGACCCGGGTGGTGACGTTGACGTTGTACTCGTAGGACGACGGGGTCTTCATGTCCTCCCTCAAGGAGCCGTCCATCATCACCGAGCTAAACCCGGAGCGAATGGATCGCTGACAAACGGCCGGGCTTGCGCCGTGATCCTGGTGCATAACGATAGGGATATGCGGGTACTGCTCGATGGCGGCCAAAATCAGGTGCCGCAGGAACGGTTCGCCGGCATAGCTGCGGGCCCCTGCGGAGGCCTGAACGATAACCGGGCTGTCGGCT